>NZ_JBEZNG010000002.1:0-648818 GCF_040653035.1 Streptomyces malaysiensis subsp. malaysiensis | reverse complement strand
CGCCGTCGTTGCGGTTGCCGCCGGTCAGGGGCGCGGCTCCGAGGAGCTCCGGTTGTCGGTCAGCTGGACTTCTGTCCGTCGAGCGACTCGCGGATGAGGTCCGCGTGTCCGGCGTGCTGGGCGGTCTCCGCGATGACGTGCATCAGCACCCGGCGCACGCTGTGCGCCGCCCCCGGCTCGTTCCAGGGCGCCTCCGGCAGCGGATGCGTCGCCGACAGATCGGGCACGGTGGTGATGATCTCCTCGCTCCGGGCGGCGACCTCCTCGTAGCGCTGGAGGATCCCGGCCAGCGTGTCACCGGGCAGCATCTGGAAGTTGTTCTGGTTGTCGATCGCCCACTGCGGGATCTCCCGTGCGGTACCGGCCGCGAGGTCGGCCCAGGTGACACCGTCGGGCAGGTCGAAGCGGAGCGCCGACGGGCCTTCGAGTACGAAGCGCAGCCATCCTTCCTCGATGGCCGCGACGTGCTTGATCAGCCCGCCCAGGCACAGCGCGCTGACCGTCGGGCGCTCGCCGGCCTGCTGGTCGCCGAGCCCGCGCACCGTCTTGGTGAGGGCGGATCGCGCGGCGGCGAGCTCGGCGAGCAGATCGGCCCGCTCGCTGTCGAGCTCGGCGGAGGGTGTGGTGGTTGCGGTCACGGTGATCGGGTCCTTCTGGTCGTTCCGGTTGGTCTGACGGAGACAACAGTGGCAGGGGAAGCGGACAGGTTGTGGCCGCTACTGGCGGCAGAATGGGAGTCATGCAGAAGACCTCAGCGCGACTGCTCTCCCTGCTCTCGCTGCTCCAGGCGCGCCGGGACTGGCCGGGGCAGCTGCTGGCCGAGCGGCTGGAGGTCAGCCCGCGCACCGTGCGCCGCGATGTCGACCGGCTGCGCGAGCTCGGCTACCCCATCGTGGCCACCAAGGGCCCCGACGGGGGTTACCGGCTCGGCGCCGGTACGGAACTGCCACCGCTGCTGTTCGACGACGACCAGGCCGTGGCGCTGACGGTGGCGCTTCAGACCGCCACCGCCACCGGGGCGGGAATCGAGGAGGCGGCGGCCCGTGCGCTGAGCACCGTCCGGCAGGTGATGCCCGCACGGCTGCGCCATCGCGTCGACGCCCTCCGGATCACCGCCGTCGAACACGCGGGGGTCCGGCCGCAACCGCGGGTCGACCCGCGGGTTCTGATGACACTCAGCGCGGCCGTCCGCGCCCACGAGGTGCTGCGCTTCGACTACACATCGGCCCGGGTCGGCGACGACGGCCCCGCCACGGCGCCACCGCGCCGGGCACAGCCGCACCACCTCGTCACCCGGGGCGGGCGCTGGTATCTCGTCGCATGGGACCTCGACCGCGAGGACTGGCGCACCTTCCGCGTCGACCGCATCACCCCGCGCACCCCCACCGGGCCCCGCTTCACCCCGCGTGAAGTGCCCGGAGGGGAGGTGGCCGCCTTCGTGGCCGGCCGGTTCCGGGGCTCCGACGGCCCCGGCGACTGGCCCTGCCGTGGCGAGGTGATCCTCGACCTCCCCGCCGCCGACGTCTCCCCCTTCGCCCACGACGGAGTCGTGGAGGAACTCGGCCCGGACCGCTGCCGGCTCGTCCTGGGCGCGTGGTCATGGCCCGGACTGGCCGCCACCATCGGCAGGTTCGACGCCGATATCGAGGTCGTCGGGCCGGCCGAACTCAAGGCCGCCTTCGCCCATCTGGCCCGCCGCTACGCCGACGCGGCGGGCGGACCCGCCGAACCCACGCCGCCACCTTCGAGCCGATGAGCGATGGGCGATGAGCGATGAGCGCCGGGCATCGTGCCTCGGGAGCGTGCCGTTCATCGGGCCTCAGTAGCGCATCGGGCCCCGGCAACGCATCGCGTCTCAGCAGCGCATCGCGTCAGGGCGCGGCGTCGAGATCCACCTCGAGGTTCTCGGTCTCGGTCCAGAACCCGTCGTCCGCGTCCTGGAGTCGGGACGCCGCGTGCCTCAGATGGAGCAGCGCCGCGTCGCGCGCCGCCTCGGCGTGGCGCGCCTCGATGGCGGCCAGGATCGCGTGATGCTCCTGCCGGACCGCTTCGAGGAAGTCGCCGCGGCGCGCTTCGTTCGCGCGCGTGACGCGGATTCCGCCGCGCAGCACCTCGCCGAGGTAGCGCAGCGTCGAGAGCATCACCGCGTTGCCGGTCGATTCGGCGATGGAGCGGTGGAAGGCGAGATCCTCGTCCACGCCGTCGCCACCGGCCGCCACCGCCACGTCGATGGCCTCCAGGGCCTGACGCATCCGGACGAGGTCGGCCGGGGTGGCGCGGGTGGCGGCGAGGTACGCCGCCTCGCCCTCGATGGGGCGGCGCACCTCCACGATCTGCCGCACCTTGGACTTGGTGTCCTCGGCGGTCTCGGCCTCCAGGTCGAGCGGCCGGGTGCGGCGCGGCATCACGAACACACCGAGCCCCTGGCGCGCTTCCACCAGGCCCGCGTTACGGAGCCTGGACACGGCCTCGCGCACGACGGTACGGCTGACGCCCAGCTGCTTGACCAGCTCCACCTCGGTCGGGAGCTTGTCGCCCTCGGCCAGCCGCCCCGACTCGATCTCTTCCGAGAGTATCGACGCGACCCGATCCGCGAGCCGCACGGGACCGCTCACCTTGGAGAACATGGTCTTCAGTTTATCGGCACCGCTCATCGGCACAGCCCCGGCCGCTAGGGTCTGTCGTCAAAGGGGGCGCCCGGCCGCGAGCGGCGGCTGGTGCGGTCGATCGCAAGGCGGAGCGTCGCCCTCGTACTGGACGTACTCGGGTGACGCGACAACGCGGCGAGCGGCCGTGCCAGGCGTCGGGAGCAGGGCGCCCCCTTTGACGACAGACCCTAGGGTCCGTCGTAGGGGTGCGGACCGCCCGCGACCGCGTCGGCGTGGTCTTCGAGGTAGTCGCGCACCACCGATGCGAAGTCCGGGTCGGGGGCCAGGCCGAGCGCGGCGGCTCGGGCGTTGTCGAACGCGGCGGGCCACGAGCCCACTATGGCCTCGACACCGGGATCGGGCGCGATGGACACCAGGTCGGCGACGGCGTCTCCGGCCACCCGCCGCAGTGTGCTCAGCATGTCGGCGACCGAGACCGTGAGCGCCGGAAGGTTGACCGGGACCGCGCCGTCGATCCGGCCGGGCCCGGCGCCGCGCTCCACCTCGGCCACGCGGAGGATGCCCGCGACGGTGCGCCGTGGCGAGGCCAGGGCCACTTTCAGATCTGGGTGGACCGGACAGACGGAGGGGAGGCCCGCGAGCGGTTCGCGGATGATGCCGGACAGAAAGCCGGAGGCCGCCGCGTTCGGCTTGCCCGGCCGTACGGACACGGTCATCAGGCGGGCGACGCGCCCGTCGAGGAAGCCGCGGCGGGTGTGGTCCGCGATCAGCTGCTCGCAGATGAGCTTCTGGATCCCATAGCTCGACCGCGGTGTGGGCAGGGTGGACTCGCTGACGACCGGCGGCAGCGGCAGCGCGGGATCGGAGCCGTAGACGGCGACGCTGCTGGAGAACACCACCCGTGGCGTCGGCCCGCCGGCGGCCGACTGGGCCCGCGCGGCCTCGAGCAGCGCGCGGGTGGTGTCCACATTGGTGCGCATCCCGAGGTCGAAGTCGGCCTCGCATTCGGCCGAGACCGCGGAGGCGAGGTGGATCAGCACATCCACCGGTTCCGTGAACACCTCGTCGAGCCGGTCGGCCAGGTCGCCCCGTACGACGTCCACGAGGGGGTCGGCCGCGGCCGAGCCGGACGGCGCGACACGGTCGGCGAGCACCAGCCGGTCGATCGGCGCACCACGGAACGTCCGTGTGGTGAGCAGCGCCTCGGCGACCCGCTGCCCCAGGAAGCCGAAGCCACCCGTGATGACGATCCTCATGCGTTGTCTCCTCGGTAGTCGTGGCGCCAGCCGAGGCCCTCGCTCGTGCCGGCGCGGGGGATGTACTCACAGCCGATCCACCCGTCGAAGCCCAGGTCGTCGATGACACCGAACAGATGACGGATGTTGAGCTCGCCCCGGTCGGGCTCATGGCGATCGGGTACGCCCGCGATCTGAAGGTGACCGACCCGGCCGGTGGGCAGGTCCCGGCGCAGGGTCGTGGTCAGGTCGCCCTCGACGATCTGGCAGTGGTAGAGGTCGAGCTGCACCTTGAGGTTCGGGGCCGCCACCTCCCGTACCACGGTGTGCGCTTCGGACTGGCGGTTCAGGAAGTAGCCGGGCATATCACGGCGGTTGATCGGTTCGATCAGGATGTCCACGCCCGCCGCGGCGGCCCGCTCCGCGGCCCAGCCGAGGTTGGCCAGGTAGGTGTCACGGTGCTCGGCCGCCTCAACCGGCTCGGCCGGCTCCGCCGGTGTGGCGCCCGCCGGTCCCACCAGCCCGGCCATCACATGCACCCGCGGGCAGCCGAGCTCGGCCGCGTACTCCAGCGCCCGGTCGATCCCCGAGCGCAACTCCGCCTCACGTCCGGGCAGCGCCGCGAGCCCGCGCTCTCCGGACTCCCAGGCGCCCGGAGGCGCGTTGAAGAGCACCTGCCGCAGACCGTGGTCGTCGAGCCTGCGGCGCAGCTCGGTGGCGTCGTACGGGTACGGGAAGAGGTACTCCACGGCCTCGAAGCCGTCCGCCGACGCCGCGGCGAAGCGGTCGAGGAAGCCGTGCTCGGTGTACATCATGGACAGGTTCGCGGCGAACCTCGGCATGCTGGCTCCTGCGTTCGGGCCGGGACCGTCCCGGTCAGCGATTGACGACGTGCTTGTTGGTGGTGAGCACCCCGGCGGCGCCGGCGACGAGGGTGAACGCCAGGACGTACATCGGGATCGACGCCGAACCGGTGGCGTCCTTGATCGCGCCGATCATGTAGGGACTGACGAAACCGGCGAGGTTGCCCACCGAGTTGATGATGGCGAGTCCCGCCGCGGCCGCGGTGCCGCCCAGGAACGCGGTGGGGAGCGACCAGAACAGCGGAGCGCAGGTCAGCACCCCGGCCGCGGCGACGGACAGCGCGGTCAGGGACAGCGCGGTCGATCCGTTCCGGACGGCGGCCGGCGAGAACCCGACGGCGCCCATGAGGCTCGGTATGACCAGGTGCCAGCGGCGCTCGCGGCGCCTGTCCGCCGAACGGCCGAACACGTTCATGGCGACGAGCGTGGCCAGGAACGGCACGGCGCTGAGCACGCCGATCGCGAAGTTGCCCTCGATGCCGGTGGACTCCACGAACGAGGGCATCCAGAAGGTCAGTGCGTTCTGGCCCATCACGAAGCAGAAGTCGATGAGGCACATCAGCCACACCCTGGGCTCACGGAAGGCGTTCCGGACCCGGCTCCGCACCGTCTGGTGCGCGGTGTCATCGGCGACCGCCCGCTCGACCACGGCCTTCTCGGTGCAGTACAGGATCACACCCGGGTAGAACCCCGCCTCCGCCGCACCGGGCAGAAACCTGAGTACGTAGAACGTCGCCTTGTCGGTGACGAACATGAACGCCGCCGAGACCAGGCCCCAGCTGATCATGATGGGGGCGATCCAGAGCGCGACCAGATGGGTGGAGTGGGTGTGGATGATGAACCGGGCCGTGGGGTCGGCCGCGTAGACGCGTCGATGGAGCGTCAGGGTCTTGCTCGCGCGGTCGCCCGCGATCCGCTCGCCGTTGGCGTCCACCAGTGCCAGGCGGTGGCGATCTAGGAAGCCCAGGGCGGCGTCGGTGGGGGTGATCAGATGGCCGTCGCCGACCCTGGCGCTGATGTTCCCGGCGCTGGCGTGGACATAGCCCCTGTTGAACAGGCTCGTACCCACCCGGACGATCTCGTTGCGCGCCTTGTCCACGGCGGTGTCGGGGAGCTCGGTCGTCATGAGGTCTCCCGGTCGGGGCCGAGCAGGGCGAACGAGTCGGTGAAGAAGCCGGGGCCGCCGAAGTTGCCGGACTTCAGCGCGATATGGAGCGTGTCGCCGCCGGGAAGCCGGAGCGTGCCCTCGCCGGGAAGCGCCGCCGCGCACCAGGGCACACCGGGGTCGATCTGCGGGCCGAGCCGCAGTGCGGTGATGCCGAGCGCCCGGACGACCGCCCCCGAGGTTTCGCCTCCGGCGACGACGAGTTGGCGGACACCGCGCTCCACCAGGCCCTGGGCCACGCGGGCCAGGGTCCGCTCCACGAGTTCGCCGGCCTCGGCGGCGCCGAGCCTGCTCTGGACGGTCCGCACCGCCTCGGGCGGCTCGGTGGAGTAGAAGAGGACAGGTCCGTCGGCCAGCCGCGACTCGGCGAAGGCGAGGGCCTGGCCCGCCACGTCCTCACCGGCCGCGACACGCAGCGGATCCACGCGGAACGCGGGCCGGCCACCGCGCAGGAACTCCAGGACCTGCTGATGGGTGGCGGCGGAGACCGATCCGGAGATGACGGCTTGGTGGCCACTCGGCGGTGGCAGCCGCGCGGCGGCCGCGGACGGTGTGAACCCCCAGTTCGCGGGCAGGCCGATGGCCAGGCCCGAGCCCGCCGTCACCAGGGGCATCCCCTGGACCGCCGCGCCGAGGCGCAGCAGATCGTCATTGGAGACGGCGTCGGCGATGGCGATTCCGACCCCCTGCTCGCGCAGTTCGTCGATCCGGGCCCGGACCGCCTCGGCGTCGTGGCCGACGACCGTATGGTCGATCAGGCCGACCGCCCGTGTGGTCTGCGCACCGAGGACCGAGACCAGATCGGGGTCGGTCATCGGGGTGAGCGGATGGTGGCGCATACCACTCTCGCTGAGCAGCACATCGCCGACGAAGAGATGGCCCTTGAAGACCGTGCGCCCGTTGTCGGGGAACGCAGGTGTCGCGATCGTGAAGCCGGTGCCGAGGGCGTCCATCAGGGCCTCGGTGACCGGCCCGATGTTGCCGGCCGGTGTCGAGTCGAAGGTGGAGCAGTACTTGAAGTAGATCTGCTCGGCGCCCGCGGCGCGCAGTCGGGCGAGGGCCCGCAGCGACGTGTCGACCGCGTCGGCGGCCGGAACGGTCCGCGACTTGAGCGCGATGACCACGGCGTCCGCGTCCACCGGCGGCTCGGCGCCCGGCGGCGGTACGTCGATCAGCTGGACCACGCGCATGCCCGCGCGCACCAGGTTGTTGGCCAGGTCCGTGGCACCGGTGAAGTCGTCGGCGATACAGCCGAGTCGGATTCCCATGTCAGCCACCCGCCGGCCGGGGCAGATCGATCCCGGGGAAGATCTTGATGACCGCGCTGTCGTCCTCGGCGCCCAGACCGGACGCCGACGCCTGGAGGAACATCTGGTGAGCGGTGGCGGCCAGGGGGAGCGGGAACCTCTCCGGCCGTGCGGAGTCGAGCACGAGCCCCAGGTCCTTGACGAAGATGTCGACCGCGGAGAGGGGTGTGTAGTCACCGGCGAGCACATGCGCCATCCGGTTCTCGAACATCCATGAGTTGCCGGCGCTGTGCGTGATGACCTCATAGAGCGCCTCGGCCGGAACACCGGCCTTCAGGCCCAGGGCCATCGCCTCGGCCGCCGCGGCGATATGCACCCCCGCGAGCAGCTGGTTCACGATCTTCACCTTCGAGCCGAGACCGGCCTGCTCGCCCAGGCGGTAGACCGTGCCGCTCATGGCCTCCAGCACCGGATCGGCGACCGCGTACGCCTCGGGGGATCCCGACGTCATCATGGTCAGCTCACCGGCCGCGGCACGCACGGCACCACCGGAGATGGGGGCGTCCAGGTAGAGCACACCGCTCCCGGCCAGGCGCGCACCGAGCTGCGCGGACCAGCCCGGGTCGACCGTGGAGCACATCACGAAGACGGCTCCGGGGCGGAGCCGGGCGGCGGCTCCATCGGCGCCGAACAGCACCGACTCGACCTGCGCCGCGTTGACCACCACGCTGACCACGACGTCCACCGCGGCCGCCAGGTCGCCGGGGGTGGCGAACGCCGTCCCGCCGTCGCGGGCGAAGTCCTCGGCCACCTCCGGTCGCAGATCGTGGACCCCGACGTCGTAGCCAGCCCTCCGCAGGCTGTGCGCCATGCCGAGTCCCATGGCCCCGAGCCCCACCACGCCCACGCGCGGCCGTACCGGCCTGTCCTGGTCGCTCATGCCCCTCCTCGTCCCTTGCTGTGCCCATGGGGGAGCGCCGCTGCCCTTGCCGTGCGGTCCGGTGGCGTGATCGGCCCCGGCTGCCTGGTGGCGATCGGGTCATATGATGACCTGAAGATAAGGTTCCCGCATGCTGTGACGTCCGTCACAAAGTGTGGAGGGGCGTGTGGCGGAGCCAGGTGGGACGTGGTGAAGCCGCGTGCCGACGGATTGTCAGCCGGCGTCGGCGAGCAGGGCCTCGGACACCGTCCACAGGCGCCGTGCGTTGTCGGCGTCGACGGCGTAGCGGGCGACTCCTCGCAGGTTGCCCGTGGGACGGTCGACGACCTCGGCCTCGTCGCAGTCGGCGAAGTAGCGGCCGCCGACCCCGTCGAGCAGCGGCGACGTGGCGAGCAGCACCGACGTGGCGGCGCCCTGCTCCACCGACTTCATCTGGTCGGGCCGCACCCGGCCGCCGCCGTCGCCGATGTGGCGCTGGAGGTTGGTCCTGATGGCGCCCGGCATCAGGGCGTTGGCCGTGATGCCGTCGGCTGCCCACCGGCGGGTCGCCTCCACCGCGAAGAGCACATTGGCCGTCTTGGACTGTGCGTAGGCCAGCCACGGGTCGTAAGGGCGGAAGGTGAAGTCGATGTCGTCGAAGACCACGGGCGACCGCTGGTGCCCGGAGGAGCTCACCGACACGACGCGCGCGGCGCCGCCCGCGGCGAGTGCGCCGTGCAGACCGGTGGCCAGCGCGAAGTGGCCCAGGTGGTTGGTGGCGAACTGCCACTCCCAGCCCTGCCGGGTGTGGCGCTCGGGGCACGCCATCACTCCCGCGTTGTTCACCAGGATGTGCAGCGGGCCCTGCCACGCGGCCACGAAGGCGCTCACCGAGGCGGGGTCCGTCAGATCGAGGGGCGCGGTGTGCACCGCCTGGTTGCCGGTCGTCGTGGCGATGTCCTTGGCCACCCGTTCGCCCGCGGCCATGTCGCGGACCGCCAGGACGACCTCCGCACCGCGGTCTGCGAGCGTGCGCGCCGTCTCCACGCCGATGCCCGAGGCGCCGCCGGTGACGATGGCGCGCCGTCCCGTGAGATCGATGCCCGCCGCCACCTCGGCGGCGGTGCTGGAGAACCCGAAGGGGGTCGTGATGGTGCTCATGTGGAACTCCTCGTGGTGCTTCGGCGGGGGTTGCGCATCCGCGGCCCCCTCATGGGGCGCACTCCGGGCAATGGAGTGCGACCCGACGGTGGGCGCGGCCCGGACGCCGTGTCGCACCGGCGGGACCGTGCCGCGCGGGGGCGTCCGCCACCTCACCGTAGAAGCCGGTCATCTATGAGGCCAGCGAAACTTCGGCACACGTGGTATGCGTTGACGTCATGGATTTCCGGGATGTCTCACTCACCGCCCTGCGGGTCTTCCGTGCGGTCGCCGAGCAGGGCACCTTCACGGCAGCGGCGGTGTCCCTCGGCTACACCCAGTCGGCCGTCTCCCGCCAGATCGCCTCCATCGAGCGGGCCGCCGGGGTGAAGCTGCTGGAGCGGCGGCGAGAGGGAGTGCGTCTGACCGCCGTCGGCCACCTCGTACTGCGGCGCGCCACCGCCGCCCTCGACCAGATCGATTCGGCGGCCCGGGAGCTGTCCGGGCTCCCGGACCAGGGCGGGACCGTGCGCGTGGGCTGGGTCCCCAGCGTGGGTGCCGCACTGCTGCCACGGGCCGTCGCCGCGTTGCGCACCACGCATCCCGCCATCACCGTCACCAGCCGTGAGGGCACCACGGCCGCGCTCGTCCGGGCGCTGCGCAGCGGTGGCATCCACCTCGCGCTGCTCAGCTCCGCACCCCCGTTCCGGCCGTTGGACACCGAATCGCCACCGCTGGTGTCCCGGACCCTGACCGAGCGCGGCCTGCGGCTCGCCGTGCCCGCGTCCCACCCCCTGGCCCGCCGGGACTACGTGGACATCGCCGATCTGCGGGGGCAGCGCTGGATCGCGGCACCGCCATCCGGCGAGGACCGGCTGATGGGCGTGTGGCCCGGTCTGGACGAGCGGCCCGAGATCGTCCACACCACCCGTGACTGGCTGGCCAAGCTCAGCCTGGTCGCCGCGGGCTGCGGCCTCACCACGGTCGGGGCCTCGCTCGCCCCGGCCGCCCCCGAGGGGGTACGCATCCTGCCCGTGCGCGGCGGCCCACGGGAGCAGCGCCGCCTCGTCCTCGCCCGGCTCCCCGATCCGCCCGAGGAAGCGGCGGTACGCGTCGCCGAGGCGCTGCGCGCCGCGGCCGTCGAGGAGGCGGACGCGCCGCTGTGAGGCGCCCCGCCGAACATGGTTGATCGGCTGTCCGGTGGTGGCCCAGGGGCCGCGTACGGGCAGCGGCGGAGGCGTCCCGTCTGTCGCCGCCCGTCGTCGGAGCCCCGGCGCGGAACGGATGCGCCGGGGCTCCGACGACGGGTTCGCAATGCGTGCGGACGGGGCGTCAGGACGCGGGTGTCAGGAGGCGGGCGTCAGGACGAGCTTGGCCTTGTGGCCGGAGGCCGACTGCACCCGGATGCTCAGGTTGTTGAGCCTGACGGTGCCGCCCGGACTGGTGCTGCCGCTCAGGCGCGCGCCGCCCGTCGTGGTGGCCGACATCTTCACGGACCGGGAGCTGATGTGGGTGATCCGCAGCTTCCCGAACCCGAACCGGTGGCTGTCGACCTTGATGCTCGTGGGCCTCGACACGGTGGTCTTGCACCGCCCGTCGTAGCAGGGCCCGTGGCCGGCGGCGTGTGCCACCGGTGACATCAGGCCGAGTCCCAGCGTGCTCGCCAGAGTTGTGGTCAGCGCGGCCGTCGTGGTCCTCCAGCGCATACCGGTACCCATCAGTTGGACCTCCTGTGTCGGGGAACTCGTGCGCGGCTTTTCTAACCCGCGGGTCCCGGGACCGTTCCCGAGGAGGTGCCTGACCGTGGTGCGGTGTCCCGGCCGCGGCGGTGGCGGCGGCTGTCCGACACGACCGGTACGTCCGGGAACCGCTTGCGCGGCTCGGCGGCGCCGCGCTCGCTCCGGACGACGTTGACAAGCGCCAGGTCGTGGAACTGGGCCAGGCCCGTCACCAGCCGCCCGACCGACGAGCCCGCGCGGTCTGCACCAGAAGACCGTCGTTTCCGAAGGCCAGGTGTCCCTGTGCCTCACGGCGCAGCATCTGGTACGCCCATCAGTCCAGTGTGATCCGCGCCGCGACCGGCAGATGGTCGCTGCCGGTGGCGGACAGGGCGCGGATGTGGCCGACGGTCGCCGAGCGGGCCATGACCTGGTCGATCCGGGCCAGCGGGAAGCCGGCGGGGAAGCTGAAGGCGAAGCCCCGCTCCGCCACGTTCATCCGAGACGTCAGCGGCGCGAGCCCTCGGTCGTCGACCGTGCCGTTGAGGTCGCCCAGCAGGATCACCGGATTCCGCTTCTCCGCTGCGATGGCCCTGCCCAGCAGGCCGGCGCTCTCGTCACGCCAGGAGGACGCGAGGCCGCTCGCCCGGACGCGGACCGAGGGCAGATGCGCGACATACGCCGCGATCTCGCCACGTGGCGTGTGGACGGCGGTCCGCAGTCCGCGGTTCCATGCCTCCGTGATCCCCCGGGGTTTGATGTCCAACGGCCGGGTATCGGTGAGCGGATGCTTCGACCAGAGCCCGACCGTGCCCCGGACGGCGTGATACGGGTAGTCCCGGGCGAGGGTCTTCTCGTACACCGGCAGCGCCGTGGGCACCAGCTCCTCCAGCGCGATGAGATCGGGCCCGGCGTCGGCCAGGGCTCGGGCCGTCCCCGCCGGGTCGGTGTTCTCATCGCTGACGTTGTGCTGCACCACGACCAGGTCATGAGCGCCCGGTTCCGCCCCGGGCAGGAACAGCCCGCCGAAGAGGTACGTCCAGGCCGCCACCGGCAGGAGCAGGGCCACCAGGGCAATGGCCGAACGGCGCAGCAGCGCCAGGCCGAGCAGCACCACGACCACCAGGCCGAGCCACGGCAGGAACGCTTCCAGTAAACTGCCCAGCCGCCCCACGGAGTTGGGCACCGCCCGGTGGAACGCCAGCAGCCCGGCCGTCAGCACGGCCAGTACGGCGAGCACCCGCCCCCGCGCCCAGGCCGACCGGCCCCGCGCGTCCTCGCCCCGAGCCCACCGCACCACCCGGCGCCCCGCCCGCCGAGGCGCTGCCGCCCGCATCGGCGGCGTCGCACCGCTGTCCACCCGCTCCACCATGGCTTCCCCTCCGTTCGTCCTCGTCTGCCAAGACGAGCCACCGGGCGAATCGGTTTGGGCGGCGAGCGGCGAAATTCCGGTGACGGCGGCCCGCGCGCTTCCTAGGATCGGATCTTGTGTTCTCCCGTCCCTCCTTCATCGGCGACGAAGCGATCGCGCATGCCGTCGCCGCCCACTGGCTGCCCGACGTCGCCGAAATCGCCTATCTGCCCTGGGGTTTCGGCGCCCACCACTGGCGGGTGGCGGCCGGTGGCGGCACGGTCTTGTTCGTGACGTTGGACCAGCTGGAGCCGCGGCACACCGCGGCGACGCTGGAGGCCGCCTACGCGGGGGCGGCGGCGCTGGCCGCGGCCGGTGTGGACGTGGTGTGCGCGCCGCTGCCCGCCCGGTCGTCCGGCCGGTTCACCGTCGGCGTCCAGGCGGGGGCGCTGAGCGTGACGCCGTGGCTGGACGGGCGGAGTCCCACCGAGGAGGAGGCGCGCGGGCCCCGCCACGTCCGTGAGGTCGAGGCCGCGCTGGCCGCGCTGCACCGCGCCGCGCCGCCACCCGGGCTGCGGCGGTGGACCCCGCGGGTCGGCCCGGAGTTCGCCGGGGAGCTGCGGGCGCGGACCGCCCGGCCCTGGACGTCAGGACCGCTGGGGGAGGAGGCGCGGGCCGCGATCGCCGCGCACGATGCCGCGATCGCCCGCTGGACGGACCGCTACCTCGAACTCGCGGACCTCGCCCTCTCCCGCCGGGAGACGTGGGTGCCGACCCATGGCGAACCGCACAACGGTAACCAGGTCGTGGGCGCGTGCGGGCTGAAGCTGGTCGACTGGGAGTCGCTGGCCCTCGCGCCACGGGAGCGGGACTACGCGGATCTGATCGAGGCCGGGGCGGGCGACCGGCTGCGCCCCGACCCGGCGATGGTGGAGCTCTTCGCCCTGGACTGGCGCCTCTCCGAGATCGTCGAGTACGCGCACTGGTTCGCCGCCCCGCACACCGGCACGGACGACGACCACACCGCTCTGGAAGGGCTGCGCGAGGAGCTGCGGTAGCTCACCGGGCCAGGGCCGTCCGGGCCCTCACCGGGCCAGGGCCGTCCGGGCCACCGTGAGCGCCTGCCCGGCGTAGCCGCGGCCGAACAGCACGGTGTGCACCAGCAGCGGGAAGAGCTGGTGCAGTCCGACGCGGTCGGCCCAGCCCGCGGCGAGCGGGGCCACCTCCTGGTAGCCCTCCAGCACCCGGTCGAGATGCGGGCAGCCGAACAGATGGAGCATCGCCAGATCGGTCTCCCGGTGGCCGCCGTGCGCGGCCGGGTCGATCAGCCACGCCTGCCCGTCGGTGCCCCACAGGACATTGCCGTTCCACAGATCGCCGTGCAGCCGGGCGGGCGGCTCGGCGGGTCCGGCCAGCTCCGGCAGCCGCTCACATGCGCGTTCGACCAACTCGGCCTCGCCGCGGCCCACCGTGCCGTCGTCGACGGCGCGGCGCAGATAGGGCAGCACCCGGTGTTCGGCGTACCAGTGCGGCCAGTCGGTGCCCGGTACGTTGCGCATCGGGGCCAGCCCGATGTACGCGTCCGTGGGCCCGTCGGGCGGCGGGGCGCCGAACGCGGGCGCGCCGACGGTGTGCAGGGCGGCCAGGTCGCGGCCGAGCCGGGCCGCCGCCCGGGCGCTCGGCCGGCCGACCGGCACCTGGCCGGTGACCAGCCAGTGCCGGTCGTGGCCGTGCACCGCCGGGACACGGACCGTGTCCGCGTCGGCCAGCCAGCGCAGCCCGGCCGCCTCGGCCCGCACCGCGCCGGGGCCGTCACCCCGTTTGACCATCACCGTCCGCCCGCCGTCCAGGGTGACCTCGGTGAGCGTCGCGGACAGCGGCCGTTGGCGGGTCACCGGACGGCCGGTGAGCCGGGCCGCCGCGGCACCGGGGTCCTCGCCCGTCCCGGCCGCCGGACGGGCGCTCATGAGCCGAGGCGCTCGCGCACCCAGCCCAGCAGGCCGGGCACCGCGGCTTCGATCATGGCCAGCACCTCGTCGAACCCCTTCGGGCCGCCGTAGTACGGGTCGGGTACGTCCAGGTCACCGGTCGCGTCCGGGTCGAAGGACCGCAACATTCTGATGTGGGACGGATCGTCCACCAGCCGCCGCAGCGCCTTCTCATGGCCGCGGTCCATCGCCAGGAACAGCTCGGCGTCCCGGTGCTCGGCGCCGAGCTGGGCCGCGACATGCCCGACCGGGTAGCCGTGCCGGGCCAGCAGCGCCCCGGCCCGTTCGTCGATGGGTTCACCGGCGTGCCAGGGGCCGATACCGGCGCTGCTGACCCGTACCGCGCCATCGAGGCCGGCCCGGCGCAGATGCTCGGCGAAGACCAGCGCGGCGGACGGCGACCGGCAGATGTTCCCGGTGCAGACAAAGCAGATGTGCACGGCCACCAGGGTAGGGCCTGGCCTCGCGGTACCGCAGCGGTCGGGTCGCCCGGGATGACCCGGGCCCGCGCCCCGCTCACTCCGCCCAGGGCTTGTCCACCAGCGGTGTCCGGAACCATCCCATGCGTCCGGTGGCCTCATCGCGCCTCAGATCCAGGATGTGGCCACCGGGCCGGTCCGAGGCCCTCGCGATCGCGCTCACCAGGTGCTCGGCGAGTTCGTCGCCCTCGGCGTCGTCCATGTCGTCGATCGGCGCGCCGCCCCGCACGTCCTGATGGACCTCGTCGCCGTTGTGCAGGGTCAGGATCAGATGCTGGGGCGTCTTCCGGTCCCATCTGACCTGCTCGATGGTGTCGGAGCGCACCATGCGGCCGCCGAACGCCGCGCTGTTCACCCGCACCCACACATCGGGCGTCATCACCGCCGCCCCTCGCGGCGGCACCGCTGTTCCGCGTCCACCATCACGGCTTCCTCCTCCTGTGGCGCGCCGCTTCCTCCTGCCGAGCGACCGGACCCTCTCGTTGTACCGGACGGAGCCCGGGGTCAGACGCCGTGGCCCGCGAACGGACCATCGGCGGTGAAGGCCAGCGCGGCGAAACGCTCCCCCATACGGCGGTGGGTGGCCGCGTCCGGGTGGAGCTCGTCGGGCAGCGGCAGCTCGGCGGCGTCGGCCTCGCCGTAGAGTTCGAGGCCGTCGAGGTAGTGGAGGTGGGGGTCGTCGGCCGCCCGCTGCTTGACGATCCGCGACAGCTCCTCCCGGATGACGCGCAGCGTCAGCTTCCCGGCGGCCCGCTCGGCGGGGTCGCCGGTGGCCTGGAACCGCAGCTTTCCGGCGCCGAGCGCGCTGATGTCGAAGGCCGCGGGGCCGGGCGTGTCCTCGTGGATGGGGCACAGGATGGGCGAGACGACCAGCAGTGGCGTGGTGGGATGCCCCTCGCGGATCGTGTCGAGGAAGCCGTGCACCGCCGGGGTGAAGGCGCGCAGCCGCATCAGATCGGCGTTGACCAGATTGATGCCGATCTTGATGCTGATCAGGTCGGCGGGGATGTCCCGCATCGTCCGGGCGGTGAACGGATCGAGCAGGGCGCTGCCGCCCATGCCCAGGTTGATCAGCTCCACGCCGCCGAGGGAGGCCGCGAGCGCGGGCCAGATGGCGGTGGGGCTGGCGGCGTCGGAGCCATGGCTGATCGAACTGCCGTGGTGCAGCCAGACCTTGCGGCCCCGGGCCGGTACGGGCTCGACGGGGGCGTCGGTGCGCAGGGCGACGAGCTCGGTGGTCTCGTTGTGCGGCAGCCAGATCTCGACGTTCTTGACGCCGTCGGGCAGATCGGTGAAGCGGACGGTGCCCGCCGGGCCGGGGTGGTTCTCGGCGGTCCCGGTGGCAAGGTCGATGGCCAGGGTGTTGCCGCCGGTCACCGTGGACTGCCCGGCCAGGCGGCCGTCGACGAGCAGGTCGTACACGCCGTCCGGGCGGGGCGGGGCGCCCGCGTAGACCCGCTTGGTGGGGAGTGTGTCCAGTTCGACGGCGGTGGCCCGGGTACGGAAGGCCAGCCGTACGCCGGAGGGCTGGGCCTCCGCCATGGCGAGCTGCCCGTCGGTGTTCTGGGCGCGGGCCCAGGCGGGCAGCCGGTGCGGCAGTACGCCGTGCGCGGTGTGCTCCAGGTCCAGGGCGCCCCGCAGGATGTCCGCGGTGATGGGGGTGGTGATCCAGTCGTGCTCGGTGGTGTGCATGGTTCCAGCCTGTTGATCACAGATGTACGGATGGACTGATGGTGCGGATGCGCCGGTGCGCGGCGGGGCCGACCGCCTCGGGCTCGACGCCGTATCCGCCGGTCAGGGGCGGGCCACGGTCAGGGGGCGGGCCAGTGCCGCAGCAGGGCGTCGAGGGCGTCCAGGGCGCGCGACCAGCTCTCCTGGCTGTCGGGGGCGCTGTGGCTGAACCCGCCCGCCAGTTCGAGGCTGACGTAGCCGTGGAAGACGCTGCCCAGCAGCCGGACCGCGTGCGTCTGGTCCGGCTCGGCCAGGTCGTAGCCGCGCAGGATCGCCCGCGTCATCTGCGAGTGCCTGACAGCGGCGCTGGCGGCCGCCGTCTCCGGGTCGAGCCTGAGCCGGGCCGCGGTGTAGCGGCCGGGATGCTCGCGGGCGTAGTCGCGGTAGACGTTCGCGAAGGCGACCAGGGCGTCCTTTCCGGCCCGCCCGGCCAGGGCGTCGGCGGCCAGGTCGGCGAGCTCCTCCAGGGCGAGCAGGGCGATCCTGGTCTTGAGGTCCTGGGAGTTCTTCACATGCGAGTACAGACTCGCGACCTTGACGTCGAACCGCCTGGCCAGCGCCGAGACGGTCACCTGGTCGAAGCCGACCTCGTCGGCCAGCTCCGCCCCCGCCCGGGTCAGGCGTTCCGTGGTCAGTCCCACCCGTGCCATAGCTGTCCTCTCCCTCGCCAGAGCCGATTATGCATTTGCCTAACCCCTTTAGGCAAATTAGCCTGCGGTATATGAAGCCGCTGACTGAGCAAGAGATCCGTGCCGCGTTCGTGAACTGCACCAAGGGCGAGGCGAAGCGCCTCTCCGTCCCCCGCGACCTGGCCGACCGGCCCTGGGACGATCTGGACTACCTGGGCTGGCGAGATCCCCAGGCCCCCGGCCGCGCCTACCTCGTCACCGAGCTGGACGGCCGCCCGACCGCGCTCGCGCTGCGCTGCCCCGCCCCCGCCTCCTGGCAGGCGCGGCGCAGCATGTGCTCGATGTGCCTGACCGCCCACACCGGCGGCGTCTCCCTGATGGTCGCGCCGAAGGCGGGCAAGGCCAGGCAGCAGGGCAATTCGGTGGGTGCCTACATATGCAGCGACCTCGCCTGCTCGCTGTATGTGCGGGGCAAGAAGGACGCGGGCTCCGGATCGCGGCCCCCCGAGTCCCTCACGCTGGAGGAGAAGATCCAGCGGACCGTGGCGAACGTCGCCGCGTTCCTCGCCAAGGTGACCGCGTAGCAGCGCCACACCGCGTACCGGTCCAAGGCGGGAGAAGACGGCTTACGCAAGAAACGCCAGCCGAAATGGGGCTGACGGCCACCGAGCTGTCGGGGGAAGGGATTTCGAACTCTTTGGAACCCGTACCCCCTGAAGTGTGATGTTTTGGTGGAGGGGGCGAGGGTGTTCGCCGGTCATTCTTCGGAGCTTTTGTCGGACGTGCTGTCGTTGCCGGCCATGGGTATCCCGGGCGGTGCTGTCGGTGGTGTGTCTCTCCTAGACTGTGCCGGTCCCCAAGTTGATCGGAGCACCTTATGCGTCGCCTTGCCGCCGCCCTTTTGGTATTGACCGCTTTTGCCTCGCTCGCCGGCTGCGCGCAGGATTTCGACCGGGGCCCCGACGGCCAGGTCACCGACAAGGTCAAGGACGGGAAGAAGTTCTACTTGGTCGTCAATCCGGCCAAGGGGGGTAATGAGAAGAAGTTCCGTGTCAGTAAGTATGACTATCACGACTGCAACCGGGGCTCGAAGTACCCCAAGTGCGTTGACGATTAATCAGCTCCGGCTGCGCCGCCGCTCACAGGGTCGGCCGTGCCTTTCGGCCGGCCCGCCGCCCTCCGCCGCCCTCCGCGGCCCTCCGCCGCCCTCCGCGGCCCGGAACGACTCAGGTCTCCGGACCGCTACCGCCTTTGCGGAAGGAGCGGTTGAGGGTGCGATGGAGTATGCGCTACAGAGAGCGATTGGGATAGGGTCTGGCCGGAGGTGAGCCCCGTGCCCGCTGAGGACGAGTTGTTCAGCGCTGTTGACGCGCTCCTGGAACAGGTCGCCCAGGACGATCTTCCGCCGCCCGCGGAGCGCAAGAGGCTGCGCGAGGCCGCGGGACTGAGCCAGGCCGAGATCTCCAGGGCGCTGGACATCCGCCGGGAAGCGGTGGGCAATTGGGAATCCGGCAAAACCGAGCCCCGGCAGCCGAAGCGTGCCGCCTACGCCCGGCTTCTGAAGGGCCTGGCCGCCCGCTTTCCCACCCCGGCCGCGGAGGCGCCGGGGGCGGGGGCGGGTCCGGCCCCCGCCGCCCCCGAGTCGTCACCTTCCGCCCGGCCCACACCGACACGACCCCCGCACCCGGGCCAGGGTCCTTCCCCCGGGCGGGACCATTCCCCGGCGCGGAGTCACGAGGGCCCCGGGGCGCCCCCAGCACAGGGCGCGCCCCGGCGACCCACCACGCCCCCGACGCAGCGGTCCCACCCGCCCCGGCCGTCCGCGTCGCGCCGCCCGGATGCGAGGAAGCCCGCGACGGCGGCGGCCGACACCACCACGGCGGCCCCCGCCGTGGACCCGCGCTTCGCCAACGGCCCCCTGGCGGTCGTGGATGTCGCCGATGGCGAGGTCCGGGCGTACTGCCCCGGCGGACTGGTGCTGGACACCCCGGCCAAGTCCCTCCCGTCCCTCGTGGAGTGGACTCTGGCCGAGGCGCGGCTGGGCGCGCCTCGGCTGAACCGCAACGGCAGGGACGCCGACCCGGTGGTGGTGCTCACCGACGCGGCCGCGGTGCGCTTCGGCCTCCCGGCCCGGCTGACCGACGAGGAGCGCCGGGCCGGGAGGCTGTCCGAGGGCCACAAGGTCCTCGAGCAGCTGGAGCGGGCCGACTGGCGGCTCACCCGGCGTGGGCTCGGCCCGTGGGCGCGGATCTACCGCCCCGCCGAGGGCTCGCGGCGCGCCTGCGTCCAGCTGTGCGTGCTGGGCTGGGACGCCCTCGACGCGCGCTCCTGGGGCGGGGCCGCGCAGTTGCCGCCCGCCGATCTGGCGCATCTGCTGGGCACCTACGCCGACCGCGTCATGACCCCCTGCGGCTCCACCGCCGTCACCGGCCTGGAGCTGATGACCGCTCTGCACCCGCCCACCCGCGCCGGTGAGCCGGACGACAGCGGCCGGCGGCACGGCGAGCGCAACCCCGGCTCGCTGGGCACCCAGCCGGTGCGGTGCGCCCCGCCCGAGGCCCCGGACGGCCACCCCCTGCTGGCGCATCTGCCGCGCTTCCACCAGCGCACCCCCGACGAGGTCCTGGTGGAGGAGGCGTACGACTGGGCGCGGCCGCTCACCGACGACGAATGCGCCAAGCGCTATGTGGTCGGCATCGACGTCAACATGGCCTTCGCCGCGGCCGCCAACGGCACCGTCTTCGGCCTCGGCGAGCCCGTGCACGTCAAGCGGCCGCCGTTCGACCCGAAGGTCCCCGGCTCCTGGCTGGTGGACCTCTCCCACATCGCACTCGATCCACGCCTGCCGAGCCCCTTCACCCCGACCGGGGAGCGGCCGTCGGGACCCGCCTGGTACGCCACGCCGACCGTCGCCTACGCCGTCGAGCTCGGCTACGGCGTCGCCCCCGTCGAGGCGTACCTCCGCCCGGACAACGGCCGCTATCTGGACGCCTGGTACTCACGGCTGCGGGACGCCTATGTCGCCACGATGGCCGACCTGGGGGTCACCACCGGCATGGGGCCGCGGGAGTTCCTGGCCGCGATGGACGGCCACCGGCAGGCCGACCCGCGGATGGCGATCGTCCTCTCCGCGATCAAGGCGACCGTCAAGGGCGGCATCGGCAAGCTGCGGGAGCGTCCCCGTGGCGGTGGCTGGCGCCCCGGTCAGCCGTGGCCGGCGCTCCAGCGCCCGACCTGGCGGCCGGACATCCGCGCGGCGGTCATCTCCAAGGCACGGATCAATATGCACCGCAAGATGCTCAAGATGGCGGCGGTCACCGGCCAGTACCCGGTGGCGGTCCTCTCGGACTGCGCCGTCTACCCCTCCGACGGGCCCGGCCCACTGGACTTTCTGCCCCATAAGGACGGCAAACCGCTGCCGGGCGGCTTCCGGATCGGTGTGAGTCCGGGGATGGTCAAGCATGAGGGCACCCAGACGACACTGTGGGCCGAGGGCGTGCGCGAGGAGCACGGCGATGACCTCAACCTCGCCCGGTACATCAAGGACGGCCAGGTCACCGGCCCGGACAACGGAGAGTAGAAGACGATGGGCAAGCTGGCGGAGGGCCTGGACAAGGCGGTGGAGGGCGCCTTCACCCGCCCCATCCCCAAGTCGGCGGGTGCGCGGATGCGTTATCTGGTCAGGCAGCTCAAGGGCACCCGGCCGGTGGCCGATCTGCTCGGCATCTCCCAGCGCACCGTCGAGCGCTACGTCAAGGACCAGCTCAAGCGGCCGCGTCAGCCCCTCGCCACCCGGATGGAGCGCGAGGTGAGGAAGCGGTGGCAGCCGCAGATCCGCGCCAAGGCCAAGCAGCACGCCGCCACCACGGGCGGTCTCGTCCTCGACACCCGCGCCCGCTTCGGCTTCACCGCCGCCCCCGGCACCACCGACGACGCCCGGCTGCGCCACATCACCCAGGCGCTGCCACCGCGGTACGCGGCCCGGCTCTTCGACGCCCAGGAGCAGGGCGCGGCCGAACAGCAGCTCATCGACATCGCGGCCGAGGGCCTCCAGGAGATCTACTTCAAGGACCGTGGCCGCCGCGCCCAGGGCCTGCTGGTGGAGTTCACCGACATCGACTACATCGAGGTCGACCTGTGAGCCCCGGCTGCTTTCATCAACCGCACAACTGTGCGGTGACGCACTCCAGTTGGGCTGTGGTGCGGTCAGTAGGGTCGAGGGGTGAGGGTTCGGTGCGGAGCTGAGGAGCGGCATGGCTCGTGTCGTGGGTGTGCATGGCATCGCCCAACAGATGAAGGGCGAGCAGGTCCTGCTCAGCGCGTGGCGGCCGGCGCTGGCCGACGGTCTGACCCGTGCCGCCCACGCCCCTGTGGCCGACGCGGAGGTCGCGATGGCCTTCTACGGGGATCTGTTCCGTCCGCCCGGGGAGCTGCTCGCCGTCGGCGATCCGGTTCTCACCGCGGCGGACGTCGCCCCCGGACTGGAGCGGGAGTTGCTGCTGGCCTGGTGGCGGCAGGCCGCGGCGGTGGACGAGACGGTGGCCCCACCGGACGCGGACACCCTGGTGCGTACACCGGTGTCGGTGCAGGCGGCGCTGCGACAGCTGTCCCGTTCGAGGTTCTTCGCCGGGGTCGCGCTGCGCGCCCTGGTCTTCGACCTCAAACAGGTTAGCCGCTACCTCCTCGACGCCGAGGTGCGGCGGGCCGCCCGGCAGCGGGTGATGGACCGGATCACGGCGGACACCGAAGTGGTGGTCGCCCATTCGCTGGGGTCGGTCGTGGCCTATGAGGCGCTGTGCGCGCTGCCGGAGCACCCCGTACGGGCCCTGGTCACACTCGGTTCCCCGCTGGGCATCGCCCATCTGGTCTTCCACCGCCTCGACCCCGCGCCGGAGGAGGGGCGCGGCCGGTGGCCCGGGACGGAGCGGATGATGTGGACCAATATCGCCGACCACGGGGATGTGGTGGCGCTCGAGAAGGACCTCCGCCCCCGGTTCGGTGACCGGGTGCGCAACGCGATCGTCCACAACGGGGCGCATGCCCACGATGTCACCGCCTATCTGACCGAGGCGCACACGGGCGAAGCGATCGCCGGGGGTCTGCGTGCTCCATGACACCGACCGCGAGGGGAGCCGCGTCGAGGGGAGCGACACCGAGAGGCGATTCCTGATCGCCACCGCCGTGGCGAACCACCGCCACGAGCCCGGGTGGAACCGCCCCGGCCTGGCCGCCGCCCGCGAGGAGATCATCGACCTGTTCACCGGCCCCATGGGGTACGAGCACGTCAATGAGCTTGGACTGGACCCGACGCGTGAGCAACTGACCACGCGGCTGCGGGAGTTCTGCCGCTCCCCGGAACGGCGGCCCACGGATCTGCTCACGGTCTACATCGCCTGCCATGGCGAGGTGCTCGAAGGCAGCGAGGAGCATGTCCTGCTCACCGCCGACACCGACCCCGAGGACATCGCCGACGCGCTGCCCACCGCCGAGCTGGCCCGCAAGATGCTGCTCGGCACCCGGGTGCGGCGGGTGCTGCTGATGCTCGACACCTGCTACTCCGGACGCGGCGGCAACGAACTCACCGCCGCGGCGCTGACCCGGATGGCCCACAGCTGGGAGCGTACGTCGGGATCCGGCCTGGCCGTGGTCACCTCCGCCCAGCCCGCCGAGCAGGCCCGGACCGGCGCCTTCCCCCATCTGCTGCGGAGGGCGGTGGACGGCCTGCCCACGGCCGGCCACGCCCCCTCGACGCTGGCGGTGGACGCGGTGGTTTCGGCGATGAACGCCGACTCCGAGCGGCCCGGGTTCCAGACGATCAGCGCCAGCCTGTCCCTCCTGACCGGCGGGGTGCCGCCGTTCCTGCCCAACCCCCGGCACCGGTCCCGGCCGACCGAGGTGGACCTGGCGATCCAGCGGGCCGGTGACTGGGAGGCCCAGGATGAACGGCGTGCCGTCGAGTACCGGACGCGGCTGCTGACCCGGGCGATGGGATACCAGGGACCGGCCCGCGGATGGTGGTTCCTGGGGCGCCACGCGGCGCTGACCGACATCACCCGATGGCTGGCCAACCCGGACCCGGGGCGGCCCCTGCTGGCGGTGACCGCCGCCCCCGGATCGGGCAAGACCGCCGTACTGGGCCTGATCGCGGCCCTCGCCGACCCCGACCGCCGGGCGACCGTACCCCTGCACGCCCTGGGACTGCCGCCCGCGGCGGTCCCGCCGGCCGGTGCGGCCGATGTGGCGCTCTACGCACAGGGCCTGACGACGGATCAGGTGCTGCGCGGGATCTCCGCGGCCGCCCGCACCGACGCGGACACGCCCGGAAGTCTGCTGGAGGCCCTGTCCGGGCGCTCGGTTCCGCTGACCGTCCTCATCGACGCCCTGGACGAGGCGGGAGACCCCGAGCACCTGGTCCGGCGTCTGCTGCGGCCCCTGGTCGACCACGCGTGCGGCCGGCTGCGGCTGCTGGTCGGCACCCGTCCGCATCTGCTGAAGGACCTCGGCCTCCAGCGTGAGAGCAGCATCGATCTCGACGCCCCGCGCTACGCCGACCTCGACGCCCTGACCGGCTACGCCGCCCGCGGTCTGCTCGACTCCGCCGCCGACAGCCCCTACCGGCGTCAGCCCGCCCCGGCGCTCCGGGCCGTCGCACGGGCGGTGGCGGAGGCGTCCGAGCCGTCGTTCCTGGTGGCCCGGATCACCAGTGGCACCCTCGCCGCCGACCCCGCCGTGCCCGATCCGCGGGACCCCGTATGGCGCCGGAGCCTTCCGCGGCTGCCCAGCGACGCGATGCGCCAGGACCTGGAGGCCCGGCTGGGCCCGGACGCCGCGCGGGTGCGGGATCTGCTCCTTCCGCTCGCCTTCGCCGAAGGTCAGGGGCTGCCGTGGGAGGACATCTGGGCCCTGCTCGCCTCCCGTATCGCCGGAGTGACCTACACCGACGACGACCTGCTCCGGCTGCGCCGCCGCGCCGGCTCCTACGTCGTCGAGGCGCCCGCGGCGGGCCGCTCCGCCTACCGCCTCTACCACCAGGCGCTGGCCGAGCATCTCCGCGACGGTGCGGACGAGGCCACCGTCCACCGCGCGTTCACGCGGGTGCTGCTCGCACGGGTGCCTCCCGGGCTCGACGGTGCGCGGGACTGGACCCGCGCCCACCCTTACGCGCTGCGGCATCTGGCGACCCACGCCGGGCGGTGCGGACTGCTGGACGATCTCCTCATGGACGCCGGCTACCTGGTCCACGCCGAACCCGATGAACTGCTCCTCGCGCTGCGCGACGTCCACACGGACGAAGGGCGGCTCACCGCCGCCGTCTACCGGGCGTCCGCCACGGTGCACCGACCGCTCAGCCCCCGCCGCCGGCGCCATGTACTCGCCACCGACGCCGCCAGGTTCGCGGCCGGCCGGCTGTGTGCCGCGCTCGCGGAGCCGCTCGAATGGCGCCCCCGCTGGGCCACCGGGCAGCAGACCTCCCCGGCCCTGTACGCCAGTGTCCCCGGTGACGAGGGCTCGATGAACACGGTGGCCCGCACCACGATCGACGGCCGGCCCATGGCCGTCGTAGGCGGCCACGACGACGCGGTGCGAGTGTGGGACCTGGCCACCGGCGCCCTCCACACCACCCTGCACGGCCATGGCTTCGGTGCCTCCGCGGTGGCCTGTGCCAGTGTCGACGGCGCTCCCGTGGCCGTCGTCGGCTGCGATAAGCAGGCGCTGGTCTGGGATCTGGCCGACGGCACTCTGCGGGCGACCCTCACGGGCGACGACTGGCATCTGTTCGCGGTGGCGTGTGCGACCGTCGACGGCAGGGCCGTGGCCGTCACCAGCAGCGGCCGGGCCCTGCGGGTGTGGGACCTGGCCACCGGCGCCCTCCGCGCCACTCTCTCGGGCCGCGACACCTGGGTGCAGGCGGTGGCCTGCACCACCGTGGGCGGCCGACCCATGGCTGTCACCGTCAGCGATGAGGACGTGGCGCGGGTGTGGGACCTGACCACCCACACCCTCCATATCGACTTCCCCGTCGCCTCCGCCGACGACCAGGACGACGGTGAACACATGAGGTCGGTGGCGTGCGCCACCGTCGACGGGCGCCCCGTGGCGGTCATCGCCAAGGACCTGGCGGTGCGGGTGTGGGATCTGACCACGGGAGCCCCGCGCGCCACTCTGACGGGGCACAGCGGCGAGGTGAGCTCGGTGGCGTGCACGGAGGTCGACGGCCGGCCCGTGGCGGCCACCGCGGGCCACGACGGGGTGCGGGTGTGGGATCTGACCTCCGGTGCTCTGTACGCCGCCTTCGTCGCCGCCCTCGACGGCGAAGGCGATTCGGTGGAGGCGCTGGCCTGCGCCACGGTCGACGGCCGGCCCGTGGCCGTGACGACCAGTGGAAACGCGATGCTGCGGGTGTGGGACCTGGCGGGCGCGGCCGGGGGGAACATGCCGGACGACGGCCACACCGATGACATCGCCGAGGTGGCGTGCGGCATCGTGGACAGCGGCGCGGTCGCCGTCACCGCCGGCCGTGACGCCGCCGTGCACGTCTGGGATCTGGCCACCGGCGCCCTCCGCACGACCCTCGCCGGGCACCGCGGCCCCCTGCGGGCGGTGGCCTGTGCCACCGTCCAGGGCCGTTCCCTGGCGATCACAGCCGGATGGGAAAGGACGGTACGGGTCTGGGACCTGACGACCGGCGCCCTCCGAGCCACTCTCACCGGCCACACCGACACGGTGGACGCGGTGGTGTGCACGACAGTCGACGATCGCCCCGTGGCCGTCACCGCGGGCCGTGACGCCGTACGGGTGTGGGACCTGACCGCGTTCACACCGCGCATGACCCTGCCCCATGAGGGGGCCTGGAGCGCCACGCTGGCGTGTACGACGGTCGACGGCCGTCCCGTGGCCGTCGTGGGCGACCACACCAGGCTGCGGGTGTGGGATCTGACCACGGGCGACCTGCGCACCACCCTCTCCGGCCTCGCCCAAGGGCTGGACGCGGTGGCGTGCGCGAGCGTTGACGGTCGTCCCGTGGCGGTCACCGCCGGGCGTGACCCGGTGCGGGTATGGGATCTGACCACCGGTGATGTCCGTGCCACGCTCGGCCAATCGTGGGTGGTCGAAGTGGTCTGTGGTGTGATCGACGGTCGGCCCGTGGCCATCACCGCCGGTTACGACCTGACCGTCCGAATCTTCGACCTTCGCACCACGGCCGAGCTGGCGGTTTTCGACGGGGGAGGACCCGTCCACCGGCGGCTGTGCATGGGACCCGGACAAGAAGTGGTCATCGGCACCGGGCGCGACGTCGTGGTGCTCGAACGGCGCGCCCGGCGCGGGCGCGAAGAGGACGGTGGCCGGTCTCTCGGCCGGTGAGCCGGAGTCGGGCGCGCTCGTCGGCCGGACCGTACACCCGATGTGCTCAGCGGCCGGCGACGATGTCCAAGGTGATCTTCAGTCGGCGACCCACCATGCCTTTGGACTTGCTGACACCGAAGGCGTATCGGTCGATCGAGGCGGTGCCATTGGCCGTGATCCGCTTGCCTTCGGCCACCACGGAGCCGATCGTGACAACCACCGGCCGGGTCACTTCGCAGACGGTCAACTCTCCTTGCAGCACATCGCCTTGGGCGGTCCGCTCCAGGCCGCTGCACCCGAAGTGGATCGTGGGATGTCGCTCCACGTCCAGGAAGTCGGACGACCGTACGTGGTCGTCGCGCCGCTGAATGCCGGACGCGAAGCTGGCCGCGTCCAACTCGACGTCCACCGACGACTCCTCCGGCGTCTCGGCGACGGTGATCCGGCCTTGTCCGATGGTGAACGTCCCATGGACCGGGAGCAGCCCGAAGGCGCGCGTTTCGAAGCGAACGGTCGATGCCGCCGGATCGATCTCGTAGCTGCCCGCGGCCGGTGAGGACCGCTCCGCCGCGTTTGGTGTCGCCATGTTCGTAGCCTCCGTCGGCTGAGGACCCGCCTGAGTGGATCAGAATCTCGTACACTCCGGCGGCTGCACCAGCCCTCGTCGAACAACGGCGGCGGAGCGGTACCTGGTTTGCGTGGATATCCCGCGAACCGAGGGTTCTCAGCGGCGGCCCAGCACCTCGGCGACGCGGATGAACCCATCGGTGCCATGGCCCAGCCCGATGGCCCGGCGGGCCATGCCTTCCGCCGCGCGCATCACACCCGCGTCGATGCCGTGGCCCTCGGAGGTGTGGACGATATGGGCCATGGACGATACCGCCGAGGTGATCGGGTTGCCTTCACCGGAGAAACCGCCTCGGTCCACTTCCTCCGCGGTCTCCTCGAAGAGCGGCGGGAGGATCGCGCCGATGCCCTTGGCGAAGGGCGCCAGCTCCCGAGCGCTGATTCCCTCCGCCCGCGCCACCGCCAGGGCGTGTGCGTAGCCCGCCATCGCCGTCCAGAAGATGTCGAGCAGCGCGATGTCGTAGGCCGCCGCCCGGCCGATCTCCTCGCCGAGGTGGGTATGGGTGCCGCCCAGCGCCTCCAGCACGGGCCGGTGCTCCTGGTAGAGCTCCGCCGGGCCGCTGTGGATGAACACCGAGGCAGGGGTTCCGATGGTGGTGGTAGGCGTCATGATCGCGCCATCGAGGTACCGGATACCGTGCCCGGCGGCCCATTCCGATGTGTCCCGGGCCCGGTCCGGAGTGTCCGCGGTCAGACTCACGACGGTGCGTCCCTTGAGCGCGTCGGTGACCGCGTCGCGCCGCAGGATCGCATCCGACGCGTCGTAGTTCACCACGCAGACCACGGTCAACTCGCTGGCGGCGACCGCCTCTTCCGCCGATGGCGCGCCGACCGCGCCCCGCTCGATCAGCTCCCGGTCCCTGCCCGGGGTCCGGTTCCAGACCGTGGTCCGCAGCCCGGCGTCCAGGAACGCACCGGCCAGGGCGCGGCCCATCGGCCCCAGACCGAGCACGGTGACGGCAGACTGTTCGGAGTGCATGGACATGGCTCAACTCCCGTATACATATACGTGTAAGTGATGACACACAAGAAATAGGGTGACGATGACGCGCAGCCGTGCCCAGGACACCAACGTCTGTGGAGTGACCGCCGCGATCGCCGTGATCGACGGCAAGTGGAAGACCGCCCTGCTCTGGGCGTTGGAATCCGGTCCGCATCGCCCCGGCGAGCTGCGCCGGCGGCTGCCGGGCCTCAGTGAGAAGGTGCTGACTCAGGCGCTCCGTGAGATGGAGACGGATGGCCTGGTGCACCGGGAAGTGCACGATGTGCTGCCGCTGAAGACCGTCTACTCCCTGACCGCGTTCGGCCGTGACCTCTCCGAGGCGTTGGCTCCCCTGTCCGATTGGGGCCATCGCCGTCTGGAGAAGCTGGCCGAGGCCCAGCCGGGCCTCTGACGCGACACCACCTCCGTCTCATCCGATCCGGCGGCCCCGCCGGCCGCCCGCAACAAGATTCGCTCGGCCGCCCGTCGCTGCCAAGTACCCACAAATAAGTGGGTACCGCGGACGCCATTCGTCATCCTGGGCCGGAAGCCCGGTGGCCACGCGGCCCCGCGCCCAAGCGCCCCCGCCGTCCGCGTTCAAGGTTTCAGGCCCAGGCTCCGTGCGATGCGCGCGCCGAGGTCGGAGTCCACTCTCGTCCAGTAGTCGCCGACCGCCCGTTCCTGCATGGACCGCTCCACGCCCTGGCTCAGATGCGCGACGATGTTGTCGACTAGATGGTCTCGATCGGTCTGCGTCATCACCTGGCGGTAGAGCATGCCGGGCTGGACGAAGTCGTCGTCTTCCGGGTGCGCCTCATAGGCCGCGCGCATGATCTCGGCGGCCTCCGTGAACCAGCTGGGGTCGCGGAAGCGCTGGGGGTCGGCCTTGGGGCCGCCGTAGCTGTTCGGTGCGTAGACCGGCTGATTCCCGCTGTGGTGGTAGCGCATCGGGCCGTCTTTGTTGTAGTTGTGCACCCCGCTGAGCGGTTGGTTGACGGGGAGCTGCGCATAGTTCGGGCCGGTGCGATAGCGGCTCGAATCCCCGTAGGCGAACATCCGCGCCAATACCATCCGGTCCGGGCTGGGCCCGATTCCCGGGACGAAGTTCGCCACGTCGAATCCGGCCTGCACGATCTGGGCGAAGAAGTTCTCGGGGTTGCGGTCGAGCACCAGGCGGCCGACGGTCATGGGCGGATAGTCCGCATGCGGCCAGACCTTGGTGATGTCGAACGGGTTGAAGCGGTAGTCCGCCGCTTCCTCATAGGGCATGATCTGCATTTCGAGGCGCCATGACGGATATTCCTCGCGGGCGATCGCGTCCCACAGATCACGGCGGTGACAGTCGAGATCTTCGGCGCGCATCGCCTTGGCCTCTGCGTCGGTGAAGTTCTCAATTCCCTGCTCGGTCTTGAAGTGGTACTTGACCCAGAACTTCTTGCCCGCGGCGTTCTCCCACATATACGTGTCGCTGCTGTAGCCGTTCATATGCCGCCAGGTGCGCGGGGTGCCGCGATCGCTCATCAGGACCGTGACCTGATGGGCGGACTCCGGGGAAAGGGTCCAGAAATCCCACTGCATGTTGTTGCTGCGCAGACCGGTGGCGGGCATCCGCTCCTGTGAATGGATGAAGTCCGGGAACTTCATGGGGTCGCGTACGAAGAAGACGGGGGTGTTGTTGCCGACGAGGTCGTAGTTGCCCTGCTCCGTATAGAACCTCATGGCCCAGCCGCGCACATCGCGGTCGGAATCCGGGTATCCCTCCTCGCCGGCCACCGACGAAAAGCGGAGCAGCACCGGAGTGCGCTTGCCGACCTCGTTCAGGAAGGCGGCCTTGGTCCACTCGGTGACATCGGCGGTCACCTCGAAGTAGCCGAACGCACCGCCGCCCTTCACGTGGTACACGCGATCGGGGACGCGCTCGCGGACGAAGTGGGCCAGCTTTTCGATCAGATAGGTGTCCTGGAGCAGGACGGGACCGCCGGCGCCGACGGTGAGTGAGTACTCGTCGCTGCCGACGGGAGAACCGGCATCCGTGGTCGTATGCAGCGGGCGTTCACTCACGTCTGCGTCCTTCGCTCATGGGTCCGGTCGTCTCGGCCACCAGCCGAATCCCCCGCGCGCCGCTGACCAGGTCAGGGCTCCATAGGAGTATTTCGCCGCGATCGGGCCGTTGTCCTGCCACGCCGCCCGCCCGGCGACCGTCCGGGTGAATCGGCGGTCGGCGGGCGCCTCATGATCCCATTTGGAGATGGGACATGTCGGGATTAGGTTGGTTGATGTCAAGCAACCAACTCCCGATGGGAGTGATGCTCGGTGGGTGGGATGACCGAGCGGCGTACGGCCGGAGCCGAGGGGGCCGTACGGCCTTATGCGGACGGCGGCGCGGGGTCGCGATACAAGTGGATCGCCCTGTCCAATACCACGCTGGGCGTTCTCATCGCGACGATCAACATCTCGATCATGCTGATCGCGCTGCCGGACATCTTCCGTGGCATCGGCGTGGATCCGCTGCGCCCCGGGAACACCAGCCTGCTGCTGTGGCTGATCATGAGCTACATGGTGGTCACCGCCGTGCTCGTGGTGAGCTTCGGGCGGCTGGGGGACATGTTCGGCCGGGTGCGGATGTACAACCTGGGGTTCGCGGTCTTCACCGTGTTCTCCGTGCTGCTCTCCGTGACCTGGATGCAGGGCACGTCCGGCGCTCTATGGCTGATCGGGATGCGAGTGCTCCAGGGTGTGGGCGGCGCCATGCTGATGGCCAACTCCAATGCCATCCTCACCGACGCCTTCCCCGCCGATCAGCGCGGTCTCGCCCTGGGGCTGAACCAGGTGGCGGGCATCGCCGGATCCTTCATCGGGCTGATCCTGGGCGGGCTGCTCGGTCCGCTCGACTGGCGCCTGGTGTTCCTGGTCTCCGTCCCCATCGGGGTGTTCGGCACGGTGTGGGCGTATCTGAAGCTGCGGGACACCGGTGTGCGCACCCCCGCCCGGCTGGACTGGTGGGGCAATGTCACCTTCGCCATCGGCCTGATCGCCGTGCTGTCCGGCATCACGTACGGCATCCAGCCCTACGGTGGCCAGACCATGGGCTGGGGCAACCCCGCGGTGATCGCCGCGATCGCCGGGGGAGTGGCGGTGCTGGGCGTGTTCTGTGTGATCGAGAACCGGGTCGCGCAGCCCATGTTCCACCTGGGCCTGTTCCGTATCCGCGCGTTCACCGCGGGGAACGTGGCCAGTCTGCTGGCGGCGCTGGGCCGCGGTGGCCTGATGTTCATCCTGATCATCTGGTTGCAGGGCATCTGGCTGCCCCGCCACGGCTACGGCTTCGAGGAGACCCCGCTGTGGGCGGGCATCTATATGCTGCCGCTGACCATCGGGTTCCTGCTCGCGGGCCCCTTCTCCGGCTGGGCCTCCGACCGGTTCGGCGCCCGTACCTTCGCCACCGGCGGAATGCTGCTGGCCGCCGCCACCTTCGTGGCGCTGGAGGAGCTGCCGGTGAACTTCGGCTATCCGGTGTTCGCCGGGATCCTGCTGGTCAACGGCATCGCCATGGGCCTGTTCAGCTCCCCGAACCGGGCGGCCATCATGAACAGCCTGCCACCCGACCAGCGCGGGGTCGGCGCCGGGATCAGTACCACGTTCCAGAACTCGGCCACTGTTCTGTCCATCGGCATCTTCTTCTCCTTGATGATCGCCGGGCTCGCCGGTTCGCTCCCCGGCGCCCTCACCCACGGCCTGACCGCGCAGGGGGTTCCGCCCGCCGACGCGGCCCGGGTCGCCGCCCTGCCACCGGTCGGGGTGCTGTTCGCCTCGCTGCTCGGCTACAACCCGGTGAAAACTCTGCTCGGACCGCAGGTGCTCGGCCATCTGCCCGCCCACCACGCCGCCTATCTCACCGGGCGCGGCTTCTTCCCGGCGCTGATCTCCCCGCCGTTCGCCCAGGGCCTGTCCGCGGCGTTCGACTTCGCCATCGCGGCGTGTCTGGTGGCCGCCGTGGCATCGCTGCTGCGCGGCGGGCGCTATGTGCACCAGGGCGGGCCCACGGCGGGGCCGAAGGCCGCCGCACCGGCGGTGGTGGCGGCCGCCCCGGGCGGCACGGCGGGCCCCGGCACCGAGCACACCGAGCAGGCCGCGAGCACCGAGCACACCGGGCACGTCGCCGACACCGAGCACACCGCCGACTTCAAGCACACCGAGCACGTCGCGTGCACCGCGCGCCCCGAGGACACTTCCCGCCACCCGGCGCCCGCACCCCGGCCGGTACCCCCACCGGAGTCCGGACCACCATCACGGCCACAGCCGTCACAGCCACGGCCACAGCCACCACCGTCACCGCCTCCGTCCCCGCCCGGCCGCGGGCCGGGCCCACCACCCGAGGAGCCGAGATGACCGCGCTCGATCCGACCGCCCCCGGCCCTGTCACTCCGGGCCCCGCCACTCCGGGCCCCATGGCCCCGGGCCATGTAGCCCGTCCCGCCGTTCCGGAACCCGCGGAGCTGGCCGAACGACTCCGTATCGCCATCCAGGATCTGCTCCCGGCCCTGCGGGGTGCCCGGGGCGAACACGGTGATCTCACCCCCAGCCGCCAGGCGGCCCTGGGAGCGCTCGCCACCCAGGGCCCGATGCGCATCAGCGCCCTCGCGACCCGGCTGGGCATCGCCCTGCCGACCACGTCCCGCATGGTCGATCTGCTCGACGCCTCCGGCTGGATCGAGCGCACCCCCGACCCCGAGGACCGCCGCGCCAGCCTGATCGCCCTCACCGACCCGGGTCGTGAACTCCTCCGCACCGTGCGCCGCGAGGCCGCCACCCGGCTCGCCGCACGGATCGAGAAGCTGAGTCCCGAGGAGCGGCGAACGCTGTACGCCGCGCTGCCCGCCCTGGAGTCCCTGGCCGACTCCATGGGCTCGTAGCCTGGCCGGTGTGCTTCGCGTGGTGGCTCGCCAGGGTCACTGCCCGCGACTACGTCGGCACCGCCCCACGGGTCGGCTGAGCCTTCTCAGCAGTTGGACTCGGGGCCCGGCGCCTCGCGCTGAGCGGTCCGGGCGACGCGCGTCAGGAGACGGCGCAGTTGGCGGGCGTCGTCCTCGTCGAGGTCGGCGAGCAGACGCGCCTCGGCGAGGGAGAGCCGCTGCCGGGCCCGGTCAAGGTGGGCGCGCCCCTCTTCGGTGATCAGGACTTGGCGCGCCCTGATCAGGTGCGGGGCTACCGGTTCGGCGGGATTCGGTAGACGGAGACGTGCGAGCGCGACTCGGCGGTGAATTCGGCGCCGGACCAGTCCGCGTGCCTGCTCTCCAACTCGAATCCCGCCAGCTGGGCCATCAGGTCGAGCTCGGCCGGCCAGATGTAGCGGTGCGGAGTGCGGGTCAGCGGGGCCTGTTTGCTCTCGTCGAACCGGAAGTGGTGCGAGACGACCTGCTGGCGCAGCACGTCGTAGGTGTCCAAGCCGATGTAGCCGGGCTCGGTTTCCCAGACCGTGGCCTTCTGGCCCGGCGGCAGCTTGCGCAGCTCGGGCACCCAGAGCTCGATCACGAACCTGCCACCGGGCCCGAGGTGGCGGGCGGCATTGCGGAAGCACTCGACCTGCTCGGCCTGGGTGAGCAGATTGGAGACGGTGTTGTAGACGAGATAGACGAGTGTGTACTCCCCGGGGGCCACGGACGTGGCCATGTCGCCCACGATCACGGGGATCGTCGCTTCGTCCGCCCTCGTACGCAGTTGCCGGATCATCGGAAGCGACAGCTCGATACCGGTGACGGGGACCCCTCGTCCGGCGAGCGGGACGGCCACTCGGCCGGTGCCGATGGCGAACTCCAGCGCCGCTCCGCCGCCCGCGAGCTCGGCCAGACGGTCCACGGCCGGCCCCAGGATCTCGGGTGCGAACATGCCCGTGCCGGGCGTGTCATAGCGCTGTGCGGCGTCGACGTCCCAGATCTCCTCCTGGTTCATGGCGCCACCATTCACCGCTGGGATACGCGATGTCCACTGATTTTGGGGGCCGACGGGTCCCGGCCCGCCCGGCTCATCCGGCCGGCCGGGGCTCCGTGCTCCTGGAGTGTGTGAGGAGCCGCCTGAGCCAGCGGGTGCGGGCGTCGCGCGCGTCCTTGCTGATGGCCGCCTGCGGTGCCAAGCCGTCGAAGCCGTGGTAGGCGCCGGGCCATACGTGCAGTTCGGCCTGGCCGCCGCTCCGCCAGATCGCGTTCGCGTACGCCACGTCCTCGTCGCGGAACATCTCCGCCGAGCCGACGTCGATGAAGGCCGGAGGGAGACCGGAGAGGTCGGTGGCGCGGGCGGGGGCCGCGTAGGGCGGTACGTCCGCCGCGCCGTGGCGGTCGCCCAGCAGCGCCTTCCAGGCGGTCTCGTTGGAGATGAGGTCCCACATGCCGAGGCCCGACATCTGGTGGCTGGAGAAGGTGTGTCCGCGGTCGTCGAGCATCGGGCACAGCAGCAACTGCCCGAGGACGTCGGGAACGCCGCGGTCACGGACCAGCAGGGCGAGGGCCGCGGCCAGACCACCGCCCGCGCTCTTGCCGCCGATGATGACCCGGTCCGTGTCGATGCCCAGTTCGGCCGCGTGTTCGGTGGCCCAGAGGAGTCCCGCGTAGCAGTCCTCCAGCGGTCCGGGGTAGCGCGTCTGCGGTGCCAGCCGGTACTCGACCGATATGACGCACATGTCCAGCGGAAGGACCCACTCGCGCTGGATCCGCGGCAGTACCGACCATGCGTTGCCCATGATCATCGCGCCACCGTGCATGTAGTACAGCAGCGGCAGCGGCCCTTCCCGTCCGGCGGGTCTCACGCTCACCAGCGTGACGTCGGGCCCGTCCCGCAGCGCCGGAACAGACAGCTCCGCCACCTCGAAACGGCCGTCCGCCCGGAGGTCCTCGGCCGTCGGCCTGGGTCGGGTCGCGGCGTCCCGCTCCTGCCGGGCCGCGAGGTTCTCCGGAGTGACCGGCGCCCGCGGTCCGTTGCCCAGGGATTCCAGCGCGACACTCAGTTCGGGATCGAAGGGCGGCACCGGCGTCGGTCTCGGAGCGGAAGTGCCTGTGGGGGAGAGATCCATACCGGGCATCCAAGCATCCGGTGCTGCCCGAGGGTATCGGCGGGTCCGGCGACCGTACTCCCGCCGCGGTTCGCCGCTCCCGGTGGCTCCGGCCCCGGGAGATCGGCGAACGGTAGCATTTCGGCTGCGGGCCGCAACGAGGGTCGACCGTGGCCGGGGGGAGGCGTGGACAGCACCGGGCAACACAGCGACTCACTCGTCGTGCTGACCGCACTGGACGTGGAGTACGCGGCGGTGCGCGCACACCTGGTCGATCCACGGCCCCAACTCCACCCGTCCGGAACCCTGTTCGAGGTCGGACGGCTCGACGGTACGCCATGGCGGGTGGCCCTTGCCGAGCTCGGCGACGGCAACCAGGGGGCGGCCGTGCTGACCGAGCGGGCGATCGCCATGTTCCAGCCGCGCGCCGTGGCATTCGTCGGCGTGGCCGGGGCACTCAAGGACGATATCGAGCTCGGGGACGTCGTCGTCGCCACACATGTGTACGCGTATCACGGCGGCAAGGACGAGGAGGGCGAGTTCCACTCCCGCCCCAGAGTCTGGCCGGTGCGTCAGGAACTCGACCAGCTGGCCCGCTACATCCGCAGGTCCGGTTCATGGACCGGCCTGCTGCCTGAAGGCCCGCCGGGCACCTCCTGCCCGCCCGGCACCTCCCGACAGACCGGTGGCTCCTGCCCGCCCGGCGCCTCCCGTCCGGCCGTCCACCTCAAGCCCGTGGCCGCCGGGGAAGTCGTCCTCAACTCGGCGGACTCGCCCCTGAGACGGCAACTGCGCCGGATCTACCAGGACGCCGCCGCCATCGAGATGGAGGGCGCGGGAGTGGCGCAGGCCGCCCATCTCAACGCCGCGTTACCCGCCCTGATCGTCCGCGGAATCAGCGACCGGGCCGACGGGAAGAAGTACGACGCCGATGCCGAGGGTTGGCAGTCCCTCGCGGCGCGCCACGCCGCCGCCTTCGCCTTCGCCGTCCTCCGCGAGCTGCCACCCGCACGCGGCCCGGCACCACCCGGGCCGGGTACTCCCACGGGCCCGGTGCCGGGATTCCCGCAAGGCCCGACGGCCCCGGTGCCGGATCAGCCCGCGAGCCCGCCCCCAGCCCCCGTGAGACACCCCGACGCGGAAACCCCACCGGACACCGGACCGGCCGCACATCGCCAACTGCTCCGCTGGGCACGGCGGTTCGCGGACGACCTGGATCTCGTGGACTCCCCGCGGCCGGATGGCGGCACCGCCTCCCCGCCGCAGCTCAGCGGCGGGCTGTATGTGCGGCGCGCCATCCAGGACCGGCTCGTGGAGGCCCTCTACGACGGCGACCCGAAGGCGGTCCTGGTGACCGGGGACGCCGGGAACGGCAAGAGCAGCCTGTTGTGGGGCCTCGCCCGGGACCTGACCGCCCTGGAGGACGCCGAGGTCTTCCTGGTGAACGCCGCCTGGCTGCTGCGCCCTCCGAGCGGCGCCTCGGCGGCCCCCATGCTGACCCCCGGGGCGGTGGTGTCCGGAGCGACCCACGCCCGCACACACGGGCGCACACCCGTGGTCCTCCTCGACACCGCCGATCTGCTGCTGCACGACGACTACCACGAGATGGCGCTGCTCGATCTGTGCGAGGACCTCGCCGCCGCCGGTGTCCGCCTGGTGCTGACCTCCCGGCCGGAGGAGGCGAACCGGCTGCGGACCGGTTTCGTCCGGATGTCGCTGGGCCCGTACGACGACAGCGAGATCCCGCACGCCATCCGAGGACATGCCGCGCTCTACTGCCCCGACGCCGTTCCCCGGGACGACGAGGCGCGGGTGCGGAGGCTGATGGAGCCCGTCGCTCGCGGGCTGCCGGTGCGCGAGGTGTGCCGAAGCCCCCTCCAGCTGCGGCTGCTGTTCGAACTCGCCCGGGACGACGGGGCGTTCCCCAGCGCCGAGATCGACGCCACCGGCCTCTACCGCCGCTACTGGGACCACCGGGTCGTCACCGACCGGCGCCATCACGGCCACCAGCGCGCCACGGCACCGGAGGACCTCTCCTCGGTCACCGGCGCGATCGCCGTCGTGCTGATGTCGGCCGGCCGGACCGAGCTGTCACGCGAGGATCTGATCGAGCGGCTCACCTCGGCGCACGGCGGCCCTTCGTGGCCGTACGAACCGGCGCGCGTCCGGACATCCCTGGAGCTGCTGATCGACCGGGGTGTGCTGGCCAGGGGAGCCTCGGACGGTATCCACTTCTTCCACCAGACCCTGTTCGAGTACGCGGCCGCGCGCGGCCTGCTGCACCTCACCGGGGCGCAAGCGCCACTGTCGCTGTGTGCGTGGATCGGGTCCCATCCCCGTGACTTCTTCGTCGGGGCGATCCTCGAACAACTCCTCATGCTCGCCGCGGCGTCCGAGAGGTATCACGACCCGGTACGGGACACGCTGATGCGGATGGCGGCGCACGAGGACGCCATGATCCTGCACACCGTGGCCGTGGCCGTGGCGGCCCGGAACCCGGCCGTGGGCGTGCCCGTCGAGCCGCTGCTCGCGACGGCGCCGCACGGCGTCGCCCGACGGTACGCGGTCCTGGCCCCGACCGTGCGCGACACGGATGTCGACGCCCTCCTCCCGCGGCTGCGCGGGCTGTGGGAGCGGAAGGAGCCCAGCCTCGAGGAGGCGGTGCTCGAAGCGCTGGAACGGCTGGCCGCCCAGGACTCGCTCGCGGTCCACGCCGCCCTGGCCGAGTGGGGCTGCGTACGGGAACTGACCGGCCGCCGTACGGCCGGCGCGGGTATCGACGTCCTGCCCCGGCTGCTGGTGCTGACGTCACACATCGATGAGGCAGCCGCGCGGAACGGCCTCATGGAGATGCTCGACTTCGCCCTGAACCGGGGGCTGGCGGAGCTGGCATCCGGCCTCATGACCCTGTGGGCCCGGCACTGGGAGACACTCGGCTCGCCGGAGTGGGCCGCGGCCGTCCAGGAGCGGCTCCGGCGTGTGCGCATCGCGCCGAAGTCACACGACGTCGAGGTTTTCCAAACGGCCCTGGCCAGGGTGCTGGCCGCCTCCTGGACCCATGACCACGGGCTTCCCGGGGACCACGCGTTCCCCGGCGACGGCGACGGCACCGACGGCGGTCCGGCCGCCGGGGCACACCCCTGGACGCGTCGCCTCGACACCGCCGTGGCGCTCCTCGAAGCGGACGACCACGACACCGCGGGCAACGCCGGGCTCATCGCCGCCACGGCGATCCTGACCACTCTGCCGCACGGCCACTGGGCCATCGAGGCCACCCTCGACCGCTGTCTGGAGATGACCGGGCCGGGAGCGCCGCACGCACTCCAGCACCGGATGGTCTTCCCCCTGCTGCTCGGCACCGACTGCGCCGCCGCGGAAAGCCTCGTACACCGGCTGGCGGCCATGCTGAGGGCCCTGCCCTGCCCCGAGAATCGGCCCGTCCCGCCGTCGCAACGGTTCGCGCTGGTCGCCCGCCGGATCCTCGCCCACCGGGAGGTGCCTCCGCACCGCGTCCGGCAGGTCCTGGAACACTCCGGCTTCGACGCCGACTCCGACCTGTGGCTGTCCCGGGACGGCCTGGCGACGTTGCTCCTGCCGGCCGCGCTCGGCGGCCACCCCACCGCCGTGAGCAGGGTCGAGAAGGCGACGACCGCCCCCGCGGCCGCCCGGGACCTCGTCCGCCGCTCGCTGCACCGGGCGGTCACGGACGCCGGTCTCCACACCGAGCGCCATATCGGCCTGCTGGTGGACCTGTCGCTGATGGACGCCGACACCGTGCTCCTGGAAGCCATCACCACCGGCCGGGCCAAGAAGGGCACCGGCCCGCTGCCGCCCCTCGCCCATGAGCGGGTGCTCGGCGCGCTCCGGGCATCGGCATCGGCCCTCACCGGACTCATCGCGGACGAAGTGGCCGAGGGCAACAGCGGAAAGCGGCAGCGTCAGGCGCTCACACTCTGGGAGTGTTCCGTGTCGGCCGGTGTTCTCCCCGTGCCCGGCCTGACCGAACTGCTGCCGCGGTACGGCACCTTCTCCGACCAGAAGACCCGCGCGGCCTTCCTCGGGCTGGTGGGCACCATCGCGGCGCGCGAACCCGGCCAGTACACCACGGCACACACCTTCCTCTCGGAGCTGGTGTTCGACACCACGGGCGCCATCCCCCGCCTCGACGACGCATCGGCCGGCACCCGGAACGCCGCCCGCAAGGCCCTGCTCCACGCCGCCTGCGAATCCGGCCCCCTCACCGGGACGGCCCTCGCCACCGCCCTCGACCTGGCCTTCGCCCCACCGACCGACGCCGGGCTGATCAGCGGGCTCGGCCAGCTGGTGCGCCGGCTCAGCGCCGCGCACGGCGCGGCACCCGCCGCCGAGCTGCTGATCCGTGTCATCGGCGCGGCCGTGGCCGCCCAACTGGGCCGCGCCGCGGAGAATCACCTCGCGAAGGCGCTCCGCGGCGCGATGGACAGCATCTTCGACCACGGATCCCCGGTCGTGTACCGGAGGCTGTGGGAGCACCTCGAGGAGCGTGGCCCGGAGGACGACGCGGACCGGGTGGTCTTTCCGGAGCGGTACGCCCTGGGGCTGGTGAGCTGCGCGGTCCGCCGCGCGTACGCGGCGACCCACCAGGATCTGGAAGCACTTGTCGCCCATCCACGGGTGCCACAGCCCACCAAGATGTGGATCGGCGACCAGCTCAGCGCCCGGTCGCGGGAGCACACGGAGCACGACCTCAGCTGGGTGCTGGGCGGCGAGCCGCCCCGGTAGCCAGTGGCAGGATGCTTGCGGTAGTCGTCTTCGAGGTCACGGGTGCGCGGATGCCCGTGCGATCGCGGGAGAGCCGAAGGAGCCCGATGAGCCGTAAGCACCACCATGTCGCCGTGCTCGTGCTGGAAGGTGCGAAGCCACTCGACGTCGGCATCCCCGCGCAGGTGTTCTCCAACCGGCCGAGCATGCCGTACGAGCTGCGGGTGTGCGGTGCCGCGCCCGGGCCGGTGACCGGTGGCGAGGGCCTGTCGTACCACGTGGCCGAGGGTCTGGAGGCGTTCGAGCACGCCGACACCATCTTCATCCCCGGCTATCGGGAGCCCGCCACCACGGAGCCGCCGGCCGCGGTCGTCAGCGCGCTGACGGCCGCCCATGAGCGCGGGACCCGGCTCGCGGCCATCTCCACGGGGGCGTTCGCGCTGGCGGCTACGGGGTTGCTCGACGGCAAGCGGGCGACGACCCACTGGCACTACACGAAGGCCCTCGCCGAGAGACATCCGCGCGTACGGGTGGACGAGAATGTGTTGTTCGTGGACGAGGGCGATGTGCTCACCTCGGCGGGCGCGGCATCCGGTATCGACCTGTGTCTGCACCTGGTGCGCCGCGACCATGGCGTCGGGCTCTCCAACCACGTGGCCAGACGGCTGGTGGCGGCGCCCTACCGCAGCGGGGGACAGGCGCAGTACGTTCCGCGAAGTGTGCCCGAGCCGCTCGGCGACCTGTTCGCGAGCACCCGGGAGTGGGCCCTGGCCCACCTCGCCGAACCGCTGACCCTCGAGGAGCTCGCCCGCAACGCGCGGGTGTCGGCGCGCACCTTCTCCCGGCGGTTCGTGGAGGACACCGGCTACACACCGATGCAGTGGGTGCTCCGGGCACGGGTGGACCTGGCGCGCGAGCTGCTGGAACGCACCGATCTGGGCGTGGAGCAGATCGCCGACCGGGTCGGGCTCGGCACCGGCGCGAATCTGCGTCTGCACTTCCACCGCATTCTCGGCACCTCACCGACGGAGTACCGCCACACGTTCTCGGCCTGAGCGCCCCGCGTACGCCGGGCACCACGGGCACCCCGAGCATCGTCCGTACGCGGGCCGCCGAGGCTGTGGCGAGATCCTTGCGTGTGGTGGCGTTCATGCCGCTTTCGGCCGGGGGTCCGGATACCGAACATGGGGTGCGGAACGAAAGGAATCTCCATGACCCGCATCGCCATCAATGGATTCGGCCGCATCGGACGCAACACCCTCCGGGCCCTGCTCGAACGCGACAGCGACCTCGAAATCGTCGCCGTCAACGACCTCACCGCGCCCGAGTCCCTCGCCCATCTGCTCAAGTACGACAGCGCGCTCGGTCCACTCGGCCGCTCCGTCGAGGTCGACGGGACCGATCTCGTGGTCGACGGCCGCCGTATCAAGGTGCTCGCCGAGCGCGAGCCCGCCAAGTTGCCGTGGGCCGAGCTCGGCGTCGGTATCGTCCTCGAGTCCACCGGTCGCTTCACCTCGGCGGACGCCGCTCGCGCACACCTCGACGCGGGTGCCCGGCGGGTGCTGGTGAGCGCCCCCTCCGCGGGCGCCGATGTCACGCTCGCCTACGGCGTGAACACGGATGTCTACGACCCCGCCGAGCATGTGATCGTCTCGAACGCCTCGTGCACCACGAACGCGCTGGCTCCGCTGGCGGCCGTACTGGACGACCTGGCCGGTATCGAGCACGGCTTCATGACCACGGTGCACGCCTACACCCAGGAGCAGAACCTCCAGGACGGCCCCCACCGCGACCTGCGCCGCGCCCGCGCCGCCGGGGTGAACATCGTGCCCACCACCACCGGGGCCGCCAAGGCCATCGGGCTGGTGCTGCCGAATCTCGACGGCAAGCTGTCGGGCGACTCGATCCGCGTGCCCGTCCCGGTGGGTTCGATCGTGGAGCTGAACACCGCGGTCTCACGGGAGGTCAGCCGTGACGAGGTGCTCGCGGCCTACCGCGCCGCCGCCGACGGCAGGCTCAAGGGCATCCTCGAATACTCCGACGAGCCGCTCGTCTCCAGCGACATCACCCGCCGGCCCGCGTCGTCGATCTTCGACGCCGCCCTCACTCGCGTCGACGGCAAGCACATCAAGGTGGTGGCCTGGTACGACAACGAGTGGGGCTTCTCGAACCGCGTCATCGACACGCTCGAACTGCTCGCGCGCGACTGAGCGCACCGGCTGACCGAACGGTGAGGGGCCGGAACGGACCGGCCCCTCACCGTTCGTGCCAGCGGCTCCAATTTCTCTATGTAGTGCTATATGAGGCATACCCGGCGCGGTGAATGCACTCCGCGAACACGAATGGAATGAGTAACTCCATTCCCGTTCCATTGTTCGACTTGTGACTTGCATCACAAGCCCATCCGCAATGGATCACATTTTCGGATCCCTGTGAAACGATGCCTCGGTGCTGGCCTCGACGAAGTAGTCCATCGCGAGACAGCACCGGACCACCGATCGCCCGAATCCACTTCGGGCGGCAGTACGGCAAGTGACTTCTTCAAGTTCGAGCTAGCCGTAACGGGGGAAACAGGAATGCCGACGATGGTTGTTATCGGCTATAGAGGCGAATTCGGGGCAGCCTATTTACGGCAGCAGCCGAACAAGCCGGCGACCGGAGCCGGTGCTCTCCGTACGAACGGATTTCGAGCGCCGTTTCCTCTTCGATGAGATCGACTACGATTCATCGCCTGACGCACCGGTCGGTCCGTACGGCCGGGTGGGACAGGCCATCGTATCCGACCCGGATGAGCTGAAACCGCGGAAGACGATCGAGGGCATCGTGCGATTCAACGAGGTCGGATCCACCTGATCTGACGGCCGGTCCGGACCGAGCCACCGGCCCGGGATACCCCCGCGTAAAAGAAATCGCCTCACCTCGATCAAACGTGCCGTCGGCGCCACGCTCCGCCCCGGCGCATGCGACCGCGACCCGCCCGGGATCCGCATCACCGTCGTCGGCGATATCGCAGCCCGGCCCTGGTGCCCTTCTCCGGCGTGGCGTGCCCCGAGCTCCGCTCTTCATGGTTTTCCGTCCCTTTTGATCGGAGGACTTCCCCCATGCCCGATCCACATCATGTTTCGACGCTTCCGCAGCTGCTCGAGCGTGCGGCCTCCGACACGGCTCAAGGCATCACGTTCATCGGCGGCCCGTTTCTGACCTACGCCGAATTGCGGGAGTGCGCCTGCCGGATTTCGCAAGGGCTGCGCGACCGCGGCACCGCCCCGGGCGACCGGGTGCTCATCGCGGCCAACGATCCGGAGCTCTTCTTCCGCGCCTTCTGGGGGTGCGTGCTCACCGGCGCGGTGCCGTGCCCGTTCGCGCCGCCGGCCGATCCTTCCCGGCTGCACGCACAGCTGGAGCATCTGCGCACCCTCCTGGGCGATCCCTTGGTGATCGTGTCGAAGACGGCTCACGGAGACCTCCCCGAGGCCGGGCTGCGGACCGTGACGATCGAGGAGCTGAGTCATGCCGCGGCCGAGCCCGATCAGCTCCATACGCCCGCGCCCGACGATCTCGCCCTGCTGATGCTCACCTCCGGGTCCACCGGATCGAGCAAGGCGGTCAGGCTCACCCACGCCAATCTGCTGGCGGCCCAGGCCGGTAAGGCGGGGGCGCTGGAACTCGGGCCCGACGACACCTCGTTGAACTGGATCTCGGTCGATCACATCGCCGCGATCGAGGCACACCTGTTGCCGATGTTCAACGGCGCCGACCAGGTCATGACGACGCCGGCCACGGTGCTCGCGGACCCCGTGGAGTTCCTCAGGCTGCTCACGGCACACCGGGTGAGGGTGACGTTCACCCCCAACTTCCTGTTCGGGCAGATCAACCAGGCCCTCGCCGGGCGGCCCGCCTCGGAGCGGGAGGTGGACCTGTCCTCTGTGCGGCACATCATCTCCGGCGGTGAGGCCACCGTGACCGCCACCGTACGGGCCTTCCTGGACACGCTCTCCCACTACGGGTTGCGCGGAGATGTGATCGTGCCCGCCTTCGGCATGACCGAGACCTGCGCGGGCAGCGTGTTCAACCGCGACTTCGCCACCCATGACCTGGAGACGGAGTTCCCCTCGCTGGGGCGCCCGGTGCGGGGTCTGCGGATTCGTATCACCGACGACGACGGCAAGGTGTCGGCCTCCACCGACCGGCCCGGATCGGCCGAGCCGGGCGAGGTGCAGCTGTACGGTCCGATGGTCTCCGACGGCTACTTCGGCGATGAGCGGGCCACCGCACGGGCGTTCACCCCCGACGGCTGGTTCCGCACCGGGGACCTGGGCCACCTCGACTCCGAGGGCCGGCTGATGCTGGTCGGCCGCACCAAGGACTCCATCATCGTCAGCGGTGTCAACTACCACAGCCACGACCTGGAAGCGGTCCTGGACGAGCTGGACGGGGTTAGGCGCGGACATGTCGCCGCGTTTCCGATACGGCCCGAGGGGGCCGATACCGAACAGCTCGCCATCGCGTTCGTCCCGGCGGGCGACCTCGCCGACGACACCGCGGTGTACCGGGCCATCGTGGCGATCCGGAGCTCCACGGTGATGCACTGGGGGTTCCGCCCCCAGCTGATCCTCCCCGTGGCAGAGGACGAGATCCCCCGCGGCAACCTTGGCAAGATCCAGCGGTCGCGGCTGCGCGCGGCCGTCGAGGACGGGCGGCTGGACGCGGCGGCCCGCCGGTCGGACGAGGTGAGCGCCCGCTTCCTCGGCGGCCATGTGGCGCCGGAGGGCGAGGTCGAGACCGCACTGGCCGGGATCTACGCCCGCGTCCTGGACACCGGGACGGTGTCGGCCACCGCCGGCTTCTTCGACCTGGGCGGTACCTCGCTGGACGTATTGCGGCTCAAGCTGGAGATCCAGACCGAGTTCGGCATCGAGGACGTGCCGATGTCCACGCTCCTCCAGGCCCCGGCCGTGCGAGCCCTGGCCGGGCGGCTGACCGCCGGGCAGGGCGCCGGCGGAGACACCGCCTACGATCCGCTGGTGCCGCTCCAGGTCACCGGGGACGGGACGCCGCTCTTCTGCGTCCACCCCGGCCTGGGGGAGGTGCTGGTGTTCGTCAACCTCGCCAAGTACTTCACCGGCGAGCGGCCCTTCTACGCGCTGCGGGCCCGTGGCTTCGGGCCGGGCGAGACCCACTTCGGGTCGTTCGACGACATGGTCTCCACCTATGTGGCGGCCATCCGGCGGGCGCGGCCCGGCGGCCCGTACGCCGTCGCGGGGTACTCCTACGGCGGGGCGGTGGCGTTCGAGATCGCCAAGCGGCTGGAAGCCGACGGCGACAAGGTCGACTTCGTGGGCATCTTCAACCTGCCGCCGCGGATCTCCGACCGCATGAACGAGATCACCTTCACCGATGGCGCCATCAACCTGGCGCTGTTCCTCGAATTGATCGACGACACCGATGTCGAGCGGCTGACCAGCACACTCCGGCCGCTGCCCGAGGCCGATCAGCTGGCCCATCTGATCGACCACGCGCCGCGGCGGCGCCTGAGCGAACTTGACCTCTCCCTGGAGCGGTTCACCGCCTGGGTTCACCTCGCGCAGAGCATGGTCCACCTGGGCCGCAGCTACGAACCGTCGGGCTCGGTCGGGCAGGTGAAGGTCTTCTACTGCACTCCGCTGCGCGGCACCAAGGAGGAGTGGCTGGACAACCAGCTGAGCCACTGGGACCGGTTCACCCGTGAGCCCAACACCTATATCGAGGTCGACGGGGAGCACTACACCTTGATGAGCCCGCGGCATGTGCAGACCTTCCAGGCAACGCTGCGGCATGAACTGGCCCGTGCGCTCGGCTGAGAGCGGGCAGGGCAACCGCTGACACCACCAGGAGCCGCCGATCATGCGAGGCAAGAAGATACTCATCACCGGTGGGACCGGACAGGTCGCCAGGCCCGTCGCCGAAGCGCTCGCCATCGACAACGAGGTGTGGTGCCTGGGCCGGTTCGGCGACCCACACGCCCGCAAGGCACTCCAGGAACTGGGCGTCCACACCGCCGTCTGGGACATGGCCACCGATGACCTGGAGGGCCTGTCGCGCGACTTCACCCATGTGCTGCACTCGGCGGTGCACCGGGGCGACGGCAGGGACTTCGAGGAGACCGCGCGCGTCAACGCTGTCGGCACCGCACGGCTGATGACACACTGCTCCGCCGCCGAGTCGTTCCTGTATGTCTCGTCCGGGGTGGTCTACAACCGAGCCGATCGCACCCACCGGTACCGGGAGAGCGACCCTCTGGGCGGCGCGGCGCCATGGCTGCCGACCTACCCCATCGCCAAGATCACCGCCGAAGGTGTGGTGCGCGGTCTGGCCGAAGCCCTCGAGCTGCCGACGGTGACGGCCCGCCTCAACATCGCGTACGGGCCGTACGGCCACGGCGGTGTGCCGATGATCCTGTTCAACCAGATGCGCGCGGGGCAGCCCTGCGCGGTGCCCCGCGAGGGGCAGAACTACTGCAATCTGCTGCACACCGATGATGTCGTCCGCCAGGTGCCCTTGTTGTGGGACGCGGCACGGGTGCCCGCGCGGGTGGTGAACTGGGGCGGTGACGAGGAGGTCGGCATCACCGATCTGCTGGAGTACATGTCCGCGCTCACCGGAGTGCCGGTTCAGTTGGACCGCGGCGACTACAGCCGGGAAACGGCCGTCTTCGACCACGGTGTCCGCCGCGGTCTGATCGGCGACTGCTCGGTGGACTGGAGGGCCGGGATCGCCCGCACCCTGGCCGACTTGTTCGAGGAGTACCGCGACCGCATCGACGCGTACATGGACGCGCGCGGGGCCGGGACAGCCAAGTGACACCGAGGAGTGGAGAACGAGCATGCGCAGGTCCGCAGATATCGACGCGCTTCAGCATGTGCTGTCCGCCGCCCTCGGGCCAGGCGCGCCCGTGTGCCCCCTGGCCCGACTGGGCCACGACACGGGCTCCTTCGCCGCACTGGATCCCGCGGTGTTCGAGCGCCCCACCCTGATCGGCGGCGGGGCCCCGTACCACCCGAGCAGCCCCGCCCCCACCCCCCACGCCCTCGATGAACTGGTCCGCCGCGCCGAGGAGTTGGACGTGGCCCAGATCCTGGTGCCCCATGTGCGCCGCGGTGATGACACCGGCGCGCTGCGGGCGGCGGGGTTCGTGCCCCTCGCCACCGAGAGCGAGGGCGTCGTCCGGCTGACCGGGGACGTGGACGAGGTCCTACGGGCCCGCGTCGGTGCCGAACGACTCCAGGACCTCCGCCGGCGTGACCTCGCGCTCTCCCGTGAGGCCACCTGGGAGCGGATCCCGCTGAGTGAGCTCGACGGGAGTCCTTGGGCGCGGGACGCCTTCGTCAGGCTCCACCAGCGGCGGGCCGGGCGCGACGGCGGCCACGGCTGCCTCTACAACGCCGAAGCCCTCGACGCCCTGGCACACGGCGCGCTGGCGGACCGCACCGAGATGCTCGTACGCCGTCGCGAGAACACCGTCCTCCAGGCCGGACTCATCGCCATGTCCCACACCGGCCGGGGGATCTACTCCCTCACACAGGCCGTCGCCCACGACGATCCCGCCGTACGGCGCGACCTCCGCGCCGCGACCGTGTACCGGCTGTGCCTCGACGCCCGGCGCTCCGGTCTGGAGTGGGTCCACCTCGGCAGGGGCGATGTCCACCACATGCGCCGCCTCGGAGCCGATCTGTTCATCCCCCTCGACCACTGGCTGCGCGCCCCCGATCTGGTGCCCCCGGAGGACGGGGGAGCGGAACCGGAGCTGTCGGAGTTCGCGGCTCCTCCCGTCACGGGGGTGCCGGTCCCGGGCCCGGCCCGCTTCCGCCACGTGCCGCGGTTCGACACCATCGACCTGTCCAGCAACACCAGCCCGTTCCTGGGGGTCGCGGGCGAGTATCCGCACCTCGATACGACGGAGCTGGCCGCCACCTACCTGAACACCATCTCGACGTTGCCAGGCCACGGTGGCGTCGAGGCGCTGGGGCCGGATCATCTGCTGTTCAGCAGCGGATCGGTGGACGGCGTCATGCTGCTCCTGACGGCGCTGACGTCACCCGGTGAGCGAGTCTGCGTCACACCGCCCACCTTCCCGCTCTACGGCCACTTCGCCCACCTGCTGCGTCTGCCGGTCGTCGAAGTGCCGCTGTACGGCGACGATTTGACCCAGCTGGACACCGAGCGCATCCTGGCGGCCGATCCCCGGGTGACCATCCTGTGCGACCCCAACAACCCCGTCGGCACCAGGCACGATCCCGAGCAGGTACGCGACCTGCTGGTCCGCGGCCGTGGGCTGGTGGTGATCGACGAAGCCTATGTCGAGTTCAGCGAGAATCCCTCGTACGCCGGGCTGATCGGACGGTACGAGAACCTCATCGTGCTCAGGACGCTGTCCAAGGCATGGGGACTGGCCAGTGCGCGCTGCGGAATCGCGCTGGCCCAGCCCGGCATCATCGAGGCGCTGCGGCGGGTGCAGGTGCCCTTCGGGTTCACCAACGCCTCCCAGCACGCCGTGCGGGATCGGCTGACCAACTCGCGGCCGGTGCTCGCCGGTGTCCAGCGCATCCGTGCCGAACGTGACCGGATGGCCTCGGTGCTGGCCGAGCACCCCGCGGTGGCCCGGGTGTTCCCCTCGGAGACCAACTTCCTGTTCGTCCGACTGCACAAGCACGAACGCGTGATGGACCGGCTTCGGGGCGCGGGGATCCTCGTCGCCGACACCGGGCGCGTGATCCCGGACACATGCCGTATCACCATCGGCGACCGGCGCGCTAACACCGCCCTGCTCGAAGCACTCTCCTCCGCCCTGTGAGCCATATCGAGCCCTGTCGTCCAGCCGAAAGGATCCGGTGTCGTGGGTCATCATTCTCACTCCGATCTCCCTTTGTCGAGCACCGTTGTCGCCGAGGGGTTTGCTCGCTGGAGCCCGGAGCTGCGAAAGGAATTCGACAACAATGCCGATAACGGCTGGATCGGCCAGTCGCTGGTACAGGAGACCGATGCGTTGCGCATCTGGGAGACCCACCTCCGACCGGGAGAGCGGATTCCCGTCCATCGGCATGTGCTGGACTACTTCTGGATAGCCCTCACCGGCGGCCGGGCCCGCCAGCACTCAAGCGATGGCACCACTCATGAAATCTCTTATGCCCGTGGACAGTCCCGGCATTTCTGTTGTCCCGAAGGGCGATACCACCTTCACGACCTGAAGAATATCGGCGACGATGTTCTGTCGTTCTTGACCATCGAGACAAAGGGCGGGCCGAACGAGCCCATTCAGCTGCCCGAGGCATGAGGGACGTTCGGCCCGCGGGGCGAGTGCGCCCCGCGGGCCGACGGCTCAGCCAGCCTTCTTGGTGACCACGAACCGGTCGATGACCAGGTAGTCGATTTCGGTGGCGAGGAAGCACTCCACCGCGTCCCGCGGCGAGCAGACGATGGGTTCACCGGCCACGTTGAAGGACGTGTTCAGGAGGCAGGGCACATCCGTCCGTGCCGTGAAGGCGCGCAACAGCCGTGCGAGCGCGGGGTTCTGCCGCTCGTCCACCGTCTGGGCCCGCGCCGTGCCGTCCACGTGACAGGCACCGGGGATCCGCTCCTGGTACTCCTTCCGCACCGGGAAGACAAACGTCATATAGGGGGACGAGGTCTTCTTGCCCATCTCGAAGACGCGCGGGGCCTCGGATTCGAGGATGACGGGCGCGAACGGACGGAAGGGCTCCCGGTGTTTCACCCGGAGATTGATGATGTCCTTGATGTCGGGGAAGGCCGGATTGGCGAGGATGCTGCGGTTGCCCAGGGCGCGCGGTCCGAACTCGCTCCGGCCCTGGAACCAGCCCACGACGTTCTTCCCGGCCAGCAGCTCCGCCGTCCGTTCGGCGACCGAGGCGGCATCGGGCTCCTCCTGCCACTCCACCCGGTCCGCGTACTCCGCCAGCGTCTCCAGGACCTGCCGCTCATCGTAGGAAGGCCCCAGGTAGGGGGTGGTGACCGCGTCGGCGGGCCGATTCCTGAGACCTGCGGCGTACACGGCCGCGCCGATGGCGACCCCCGGATCGCTGGCCCCGAAGCTGACCTCCATACCGGTGAACGGCGACCTCTCCAGCATCTTCGTATTGGCTACGCAGTTCAGCGCCAGGCCACCCTCGAAGAGCAGGTGGTCCAGATCGGAGCGCGCGGTCAGCGTCCGCAGCTGATGCGCGGTGATGGCCTCGACCATGTGCTGTGCCAGCCCGGCGACCTTGACGCGGAAGTCGAACTGCTCGCGCTTCTCGCTGTCGCCGCCGAAGAGGCTGTCGAACAGGGCGTAATACGCTCCTGTGTCCCGGGGGGTGGTGATGGTGTACGAGCCGTTCTCATGCAGCCGCACCACGCGTTCCAGCAGCGGGTTGTGGTGCGGCGGCGGGCCGTACGCGGCCAGGCCCATCACCTTGTACTCATCGTTGTTCGGCACGAACCCCAGGTAGCGGGTGATCCTCCCGAACGCCACGCCCAGCGAGCTGGTCATGGGGACCGAGCTCTCCTCGAACACGCTGACCACGCCGTTCCGCAGCTCGCCCATGACGGCGGACAGGGTCTCCGCCCGGCCGTCGCTCACCAGGAACGCGGCGTCGCCCCCGCCGGCCAGATAGGCGCCGCACATGAGATGGGCCAGATGGTGGGGGACCAGTACGAGCTTGTTGGGATCCAGCTCATAGCCGGTCCGCCGGACGAAGTCGTCGTACACCGCGTCGCGGCTGATCATGCCGTTGTAGAGCTCGCCCGTGCCGCGCAGGGCGTCGAACTTCGCCGTGACCGGCATGTCGGAGTCACATATCTGCGAAATCATCTCCTCGGCCACCGTCGGCGAAAACCGCCAGGGGAAAGCGAAAACGTCCACCTGGTCGAGGTCGACGCCCGCGGAGTTCAGACACCATGTGATCGCGTGGGCCGGAAAATCGGAGGTCTTCTTGACCCGGCTGAGCCGCTCCTCCTCGACCGCCGCGACCACTTCGCCGTCGATCGCCAGAGCCGCCGCGGCATCATGACCCACCAAAAGGTTACGACCGACACCAGTCGCCCCGTAGAGGCGCCCGAAAAGCTCCGCACCTCTGCTGAATCCGTTGTAACCGAGTACGATCACAGGCTCTCAGCCCCCTCAGTACTACAGTATCGACGGGAGAACAGGCTACTCGGCGTGGATACTTGAGGGATAGGCGTGATACACAAGCAAATTGCGGTTTGCCTTCGCCGGCTGAGGGCGCCTCGGGGAGAATTCCGCGTCGAATGCCGGTGGGCCAGGAAACCAGGGGCGGACGCCGCCATCGTTACGTATGCTTTTGGGCATGTTGAGGTTGGAGCGGCTGAGGGCCGACCATGCACCGGCCCTGTTGGCCTTCGAACGTGAGAACCGGGAGTACTTCGCTCGGACCGTTCCCGACCGCGGGGACGCGTACTTCGTGGAGTTCGCTTCCCGTCACCGTGCCCTGCTCGCCGAGCAGGACGCCGGGGTGTGTCATTTCCATGTCGTCGTGGACGACGAGGGGGAGCTGATCGGCCGCGTCAATCTCATGGACGTCGAGGACGGGGACGCCGAACTCGGCTACCGGATCGGCGAGCGGACAGCGGGCCGGGGGGTGGCAACCGCGGCGGTCGAGGAGATGTGCCGGATGGCCGCCACGGAGTACCGGCTCGACTCCCTCACCGCGGTCACCACCCTCGACAATGTGGCCTCCATGACCGTGCTCGGCCGCAATGGCTTCACCCTCGTGGGAGACGTCACAGTTGGTGGACGCCCCGGTGTGCGGTACCGCCGCGGACTCGTCGCGGCCCGCTGATCCCTGGACGGTTCGGCGCGTCCCCTCGGATGCGGCAGCCGTCGAGCAGGACCGCGCCTCCGAAGGCGCTGATGCCCATTCAGCTGCCCCGGTACTCGGTGCAGGCGTCGAGCAGCCAGGTGGCCAGATAGGAGGCGAACGACGCGCGGACCAGCAGCCAGACGCTGGACGCTCCTTCGCCTCGCACCACGAGGGTGATCGGGGCCTGGGCCAGCAGCGTGGTCAGGCAGGAGCCGACCGGTGTCACCCGCGGGTCCAGATCGATGGCACAGCCCCGCGCCAGTACCTCGCGTACGAGATGCCCGGACAGGGCCAGCGTGGTGCGCTGCGCCGAGACGTCGGTGACAGTGGCGAACTCGTCCCCGATGGCGGATCGCAGCCGCGCGAGGAGATCGTGCCGGCTGTCCTCGGGAGCCACCAGCAGCCATTCGTCCGGGCCCATCCACAGCACCTCGACGTCCTTTGACACCTCGGCGCGCAGGGGGCCCGGCAGCGTGATATCCAGCGAAGCCTCGATGGACCTCGCCGCGGTGCTGCCGGGCTCAGCTCGAAGGGTGAGCTGGGTCGGGCAGGGCAGCTCCCGGACCCGCACTCCGGTCGGCAGCTGCGCGAAGCTGTCCCGCCACTGGGACAGCGGGCTGAAGCGAGCGGGCGTCTCAACCGTCACGGCGAGTTCCCTCCTTGTCGAAGAGCACGGGCTCGGTCACGGTCACCGGTACGGTCCGGCCGTCCAGCGGGACGTAGAGGGTCTCGCCGATGCGCTGGGTTCCCGAGCGCACCAGAGCCAGGGCGAACGTCCGTCGCAGGGCGTCACTGCGGTAGCTGGACGTGATGTGGCCGAGCATGGGTACCGGTGGCGCCGGGATCTCGCTGGTGGCGATGATCTGGGCGCCTTCGGGCAGCAGGACCCGCTCGTCGGCCGGCAGCAGGCCCACGAGCTGCTTGCGGTCGCCGCGCTGGTTCTCCGCACGGGCGAAGGACCGCTTGCCGACGAAGTCCGGCTTCTTCTTGGACACGACCCACGACATGCCCAGGTCCTGCGGGGTGACGGTGCCGTCGGTGTCCTGCCCGATGATCGGGTACGCCTTCTCCGCGCGCAGTACATGCATCGTCTCGGTGCCGTACGGCGTGATGCCGAACGCGCCACCGGCCGTGTGCAGGGCCTGCCACACCGTGATGCCGTCCCACGCGGGCACATTGATCTCGTAGGCGAGTTCACCGGAGAAACTGATCCGGCACACACGCGCCGCCACCCCGGCGACGGTGGCATCCCGCCAGGACATGAACGGAAAGGCGTCCTTGCCGACGTCCAGGCCCGGGGCGACCAGGGCCAGCACATCGCGGGAGCGGGGACCGACCAGAGGGATCGTCACCCAGTGCTCGGTGACGGAGGTGAGGTGCACGCGCAGGTCGGGCCACTCCGTCTGGAGCCACTCCTCCATCCACGCGAGGACCTTGGCCGCGTTGCCGGTCGTCGTGGTCAGCAGGAACTCCCGCTCGGCCACACGGATCACGGTGCCGTCGTCGATGGCCATGCCGTCGACGCCGCACATCACCCCGTAGCGGATCCGGCCCACCTTGAGGGTGCTCATCATGTTCGTGTAGAGCCGGTCCAGCAGTACGCCCGCGTCCGGGCCCTGCACATTGATCTTGCCGAGTGTGGAGCCGTCCATCATCGCGACGCCGGTGCGAGCCGCCCGGCACTCGCGCAGTACCGCCTCGTCCATGGTCTCGTCGGCCCGGGGGTAGTACCAGGGACGCTTCCACTGGCCGACGTCCTCGAACAGGGCGCCGTGCTCGACGTGCCAGGGGTGCAGCGCGGTCACCCTGATGGGGTCGAACAGGTCGCCGCGGTTACGGCCCGCGAGGGCGGCGAAGGCCACCGGCAGCGCGGGCGGACGCGAGCGTGTGGTGCCGAGGTCGGCGACGTCCACCCCGAGGGCCTCGGCGACGATGCCCGAGGTCATCACGCCCGATGTGCGGCCCTGGTCGTGGGCGGTGCCGATCGTGGTGTAGCGCTTGACGTGTTCCACGGACCGCAGACCCGCTCCGGTCGCCCGCAGCACATCGGAGACGAGGGCGTCCCGCTGCAAGTCGACGAACTGCTTCGCGCCGTCCTGATCGTCCTGCGGACTCGGGACCCGCCAGAGCACTTGGGCGGGCGCCGCGTCCGGGAGCGGAGCGGGGCTCGGCAGGGCGGTCGTCCGGTAGGTCCTGCCGATGGCCGACAGGGCCCGCCGGGCGGCGTCCACACCGTCGGCGAGAGCGCCGGCCAGCGTGAACGTACCGCTCGCCGATCCCGCCGTACGGACGCCGTCCAGCGCATGCGCGGGGACGAACGCTCCGATTCCGGCGTCGTAGCGCAGGGTGCCGCGGGCCTGGCTGAACAGGGCCACCGCGGGGTTCCAGCCGCCGGAGACCAGCAGCAGATCGCAGCCGATGCCCTGCCGCTCGCCGAGGCGTCCCCGGCCGAAGGCGGCGACATGGGCACGGGTGACGCGCTCGACACCGCTGGTGCCGGTGACCACGTGGCCCGCGCGGACGTCGATGCCACGTTCGTCGCAGGCGACGCGCCAGTGCTCCGGCACCTCCTCGCGCGCGTCGATCACCGCGGCGATCCGGATGCCCGCGTCGGCCAGTTCGAGTGCGGCCGGGTAGGCGCTGTCGTTGGTGGTGAACACGACGGCCCGCCGTCCGGGCAGGACGCCGAAGCGGTTCAGGTAGGTGCGGGCGGAGCCGGCCAGCATGATGCCGGGGCGGTCGTTGTTGTCGAAGGCGACCGGACGCTCGTAGGCGCCGGTGGCGTACACGACCTGCTTGGCGCGGATGCGCCAGACCCGTTGTCGCGAGATGTGGGCGGGCGCCATGGCACCGAGGTGGTCCGTGCGCTTCTCCAGGGCCAGGACGAGCCCGTCGTCATAGTGGCCGAAGGCGGTGGTGCGCCTCAGCACCTGCACGTCGGCGTGGGCGTCGAGTTCGGCGGCGACCTCGTCGGCCCATACGGTCGCCGGTGCGCCGTCCAGCAGTTCCTGGCCGCCGAGCAGCGACCCGCCGGGCCGCGGGAGTTCGTCGATGAGGATCACGCGGGCGCCGGCCCGGGCGGCCGCCAGCGTGGTGGCCAGCCCTGCCGGGCCCGCGCCGACGACCAGCAGGTCGCAGTGGGCGTGCATGGTGTCGTAGCGGGCCGGGTCCGAGCGGTTGCTCAGCCGGCCCTGGCCGGACAGGCCCCGCGCGACGAGGCCGTCGTACAGCTCCACGGTGGTGGCCGTGAGCATGGGCTCGGGGAAGGGCGCCTCGATCTGCACGAGCGCGTTGGGCTCTTCGGCTCCCGCGGCCAGGACGCCGCGCGGGCGTCCGTACTTGATGCTGCCGGCCACGCGGTGCACGCCGTTGGCCAGCAGGGCCGAGGCGAGGGTGTCGCCGGGGTGTCCGGTGTGGGCGATGCCGTCGAAGGTGAAGGACAGGGTGGTGTCGCGGTCGACATGACCGTGGCCGTGGGCGCGGAACGGCGTGTTCATCGGCTGGCCTCCTGATCCTTCCGCCGCGGTGCGGCGGGTGCGGCGCTCGTGGTGGGAGGGTGCTTCGCGCGGGCGTCGTAGACCGCGAGGAACTCGTGGGTGACGGTGTCGCGCAGGGCGTTGAACCAGCGCCGGCAGCCCGCCGCATGCACCCAGCGCTCGGCGAACGGACCCTTGGTGTTGTCGCGGAAGAAGACGTACTGGGCCCACTGCTCGTCATCGAGCGCGTAGGGGTCGTGGGGGTAGGCGACGTGTGCCTGACCGCCGTAGTGGAATTCGTTCTCCTCGCGCTCACCGCACCAGGGGCAGGCTATGAGCTGCATGACGATCTCCTCGCTGGAGCGGTGGTCAGTGGGCGACGGCGGCCGCGCCGTGTTCGTCGACCAGGGCGCCGGTGGTGAAGCGGTCGAGCGTGAAGGGCGCGTTGTAGGGGTGGGGTTCGCCGGTGGCGATGGTGTGCGCGTAACACCAGCCGACGCCCGGTGTGGCCTTGAAACCGCCGGTGCCCCAGCCGCAGTTGAGGTAGAGGTCCTCGACGGGGGTCAGGCCGACGATGGGGGAGGCGTCCGGGGTGACGTCGACGATGCCGGCCCAGGTGCGCAGCATGTGGGCGCGTGCGAAGACGGGGAAGAGCTCCAGGGCGGCGGCCATCTGGCGCTCCAGGATGTGGAACGCGCCGCGCTGTCCGTAGCCGTTGTAGCTGTCGATGCCGGCGCCCATGACGAGCTCGCCCTTGTGGGCCTGGGAGACGTACACATGCACGGCGTTCGACATCACCACGGTCGGGTGCACCGGTTCGAGGAGCTCCGAGACCAGGGCCTGAAGCGGATGGCTCTGGAGCGGCAGCCGCAGGCCCGCCATGGAAGCCAGCACGGAGGAGTGCCCGGCGCCCGCGAGCGCGACCTTTCCTGCGGCGATGGGGCCCCGTGTGGTCCGCACGCCTCGTATGCGGCCGCCCTGGATGTCGAGGCCGGTGACCTCGCAGTCCTGGATCAGATCGATGCCGTGGACATCGGCCCTGCGGGCGAAGCCCCACGCCACGTAGTCGTGCTTGGCGATGCCCGCGCGCGGCTGGTAGGTGGCGCCGAGCACCGGATAGCGCACATCGGGGGAGACGTTGACGATGGGACAGACCTTGGCGACCTCGTCCGGCTCCAGCCACTCGGCGTCGATGCCGTTGAGCTGGTTGGCGTGGACACGGCGCTTGCTGTCGCGGATGTCCTGAAGGCTGTGGGCGAGGTTGAGCACGCCGCGCTGGCTGAAGAGGATCGGGTAGTCGAGATCCTCTTCCAGGGTCTCCCACAGTTTCAGCGAGTGCTCGTAGATGCCCGAGCTCTCGTCCCACAGGTAGTTGGAGCGGATGATGGTGGTGTTGCGGGCCATGTTGCCGCCCGCGAGCCAGCCCTTCTCCAGGACGGCGACATTGGTGATGCCGTGGTTCTTGGCCAGGTAGTAGGCGGTGGCCAGGCCGTGCCCGCCGCCGCCCACGATCACGACGTCGTACGACCGCCTCGGTTCGGGGTTGCGCCACAGGAAGTCGGGGTGATCCGGCAGGGCGTCGCCGGGCCCGGCGTCGGGGTGCGAAGCTCGGTTGAGGGTGGTGGCGGGAGACGGGCGGGCGGGAGCGTTGTCGCGCGGGGGCGTCATTGGGCAGCCTCCTGGGCCACGGGCCGCGGATCGACGGGGTAGAGCGGGAAGCGGTCGGTCAGGACCTGGACGCGGCGGCGAAGCGCGGCGGCGACCTGGTCGTCGAAGCCGGGCAGGAACGCCGTGGCGACGATGTCCGCGACCTCCGTGAACTCCTCCGCCCCGAAGCCGCGGGCGGCCAGGGCGGGGGTGCCGATCCGGACACCGGAGCTGACCATGGGCGGGCGGGGGTCGAAGGGGACGGCGTTGCGGTTGACGGTGATGCCGACCTGATGCAGCCGGTCCTCGGCCTGCTTGCCGTCCAGCTCGGAGTCGCGTAGGTCCACCAGGACCAGGTGCACATCGGTGCCCCCGGTCAGCACGCTGACCCCGGCCGCCTTCGTGTCCCCGGCCAGCAGCCGCTCGGCCAGGATCGCCGCTCCCTCCAGGGTGCGGCGCTGGCGGCCCGCGAACTCGGGCTGGGCGGCCATCTTGAACGCGACGGCCTTCGCCGCGATGACGTGTTCGAGGGGACCGCCCTGCTGGCCCGGGAAGACTGAGGAGTTGATCTTCTTGGCCAGCTCGGCGGTGGAGAGGATCACACCGCCGCGGGGGCCGCCCAGCGTCTTGTGGGTGGTGGTGGTCACGACGTGAGCGTGCGGCACGGGGGAGGGGTGCAGTCCGGCGGCGACCAGCCCCGCGAAGTGGGCCATGTCGACCATCAGGTAGGCGCCCACCTCGTCCGCTATGCGGCGGAACTCCGCGAAGTCCAGGTGGCGGGGGTAGGCCGACCAGCCGGCCACGATCAGCTTCGGCCGGTGCTCATGGGCGAGTGCGCGGACCCGCTCCACGTCGACGCGGTGGTCGCGTTCGCCTACCTGATAGGCCGCCACCTGGTACAGGCGCCCGGAGAAGTTGAGGCGCATGCCGTGGGTGAGGTGGCCGCCGTGGGCCAGGTCCAGCCCGAGAATCGTGTCGCCGGGCTTCAGCAGGGCGGCCATGACCGCCGCGTTGGCCTGCGCGCCCGAGTGGGGCTGCACATTGGCGGCCTCGGCTCCGAACAGTCGCTTGATGCGGTCGATGGCGATCTGCTCGATGGTGTCGATGTGCTCGCAGCCGCCGTAGTAGCGGCGGCCCGGGTAGCCCTCGGCGTACTTGTTGGTCAGGACCGAGCCCTGGGCCTGCATGACCGCGAGCGGTGCGAAGTTCTCGCTCGCGATCATCTCCAGGGTGTCGCGCTGGCGGGCGAGCTCCGCGTCGATCGCCGTGGCGATCTCCGGGTCGAAGTCCGCGAGCTGGGCGTCGAGAACCGAGCGGTGGGCGGCTCGCTGGGCGGGGGTGTGGGCAGTCATGAGAACTCCCTGAGGAGCAACTAAAAGGCGACTGATATATCAACCTGCTGTTGCGATACGCTAAGAGCACGCTTCGGCTCGCGTCAAGAGAGGGGTTTCGGGTGACCGCGTCGACCGTCGCCGGTCAGGGCGATGGAACCCTGGCCGATCGGGCCTATCGCTCCATCTCGGACCGTCTTGTGACTCTCCGGATCCGCCCCGGAGAGCCGATCAACGATGAGCGGATCGCCGCCGAACTCGGCTTCGGGCGCACTCCGGTCCGTGAGGCCCTCAAGCGGCTGGAGCACGAGCGCCTCATCGTCGCCTACCCGCGGCGCGGAACCTTCGCCACCGAGGTGCAGATCGCCGATCTCGGACACATCTCGGAAGTCCGTGAGCAACTCGAGCCCCTCGCCGCGGGCTTGGCCGCCCGACGCGCCGGCCGGGCCGATCGCGGTGACCTCGAGCGGCTGCTGGTGCGGCTGGCGAAGGTGTCCGGCGGCGGCACGGAACTGATCCGGCTCGATATGGCCGTGCACCGCGCCATCTACGCCGCGACCCGGAATCCCTACCTTGAGGACACCCTGATCAGGTACGACAACCTGGCCACGCGGATCTGGTGCCTGTTCCTCGACCGGCTGCCGGGCCTGGCGGGCCATGTGCACGAGCACGGGCCCCTGCTGCGCGCCGTCATCGACGGCGATGCGGAGAAGGCCGCCACTCTCGCCGCCGGACACGTCGAAGGGTTCGAGGCGGCGATCCGCGGCGTCATCTGACCCACGACCCGGTCGAAGAGGTCGTGCCCGCCGGTGCCCTTCGCCGTGCGGCCGGTGAGTCCGCCGTGTCGGGGTGCCGCGCCCCGCGGTTCCCCCGGGCGCGTGCCGGTCGTCGCGCAGACCGGTGCGCTGAGCACCGGGGAAGCGGTCGAACTCTCCCGCCACGCACAGGCCGCCGGGGCCTCGGTGCTGATGGTGGTCACCCCGTACTACGAGCCGCTCACGTTCGACGAGACGCCGCGCTATCTGCGTACCGTCGCGGACGCCGTGGACATCCGGATCGTGGTAACGCACCGGGTCGCCTGGGGCGCTGGTGGTGGGACCGTATTCAGCGGACGGGATCCGGGCCCGCTGCCGTCACTCCATGCGGGCGTAATGTGTCTATATGGGTGATGTCCGGTGCCAATGGTGCGATGCATCGCTACCGGATCAGGTCGGCCGCAACCGGCGGTATTGCAGCCCGGCTCACCGACAGGCGGCCTGGCGGGCGCGGCATCGATGGTCGGCGGCGGCCCAGACGCGGCAGGCGATGATGCTCGCGGGTGTGGACCTGCTGGCCCGAGTTCAGGCGGTGGCGCGGCAGACGGGTGATCCGGCCCCGGAGCGGGAGGCCGCGGTGGGCTGTCACTGTGACGCGGTGGCGGAGGTCCCCGGGCTGGCCGAGCGGTTGGTGCGGTACGCGGTGCTCGCCGATCGGCAGGCCGGAGCCGGCTGGGCACGGATCGGCGCCGCCCTGGGGACCAGTGGCGAGGCGGCCAGGCGCCGCTTCGGGCATGTGCGGGATCTCTCGGGGGAGGATCGGGGGCCGCGCGATGACGCCACGTCCGCTGTCTGCTCCGGTATGGAGTTCCTGGATACGATCCTGCGTCAGGCGGTACGGGAAACAGGCGCGTCCGCGGGCATGGTGTACCTGCTGTCGCCGTCCGGGCAGGTGCTGCGGCTGGCCACCATGACCGGAGTGCCATCCAAGGTCACCGCACTGTGGGAACGGCTGCTGCTTCCGGCTTCGGGTCCGGTGGCGGACGCGGTGCGGGAACGGCGCCTGGTGTGGCTCGCCAGCCAGGCGGCGCTGGTGCGCCGCTACCCGAGGGCAGCGCTGGTATTGCCCTACCCCGTGGCGCTGGCCGCCGCACCGGTCACCTCCGGCGCCCCTGTTCGGGGCGGACTGGTGCTGCTGTGGCCCGAATCGCGCCCATCGCACCTGAGCGCGCAGGAGCGCGCGGTGATCCGCTCCACCTGCGACCGTACGGGTGCGTTCCTCCAGCACGCCGCCGAGGACGGACACCCGATATCACCCGAGGAGCCGCATATGGCGGACCCACCGCGGGCCCGGACCGGCGCGCGGACCGCGGTGGACTTCGGCGACCGCCCCGCGGAGGGCTGTTGTGTGCTGGACGCGGAGGGCCGGATCGCCTTCATCAGCGCCACCGCCGCCGACCTGGTCGGTGGCGGCGTCCCGGAGCTGCTCGGTGCACCGCTGTGGGAGGCACTGCCATGGCTGGACGACCCGGTCTTCGAAGACCGCTACCGGGCCGCGGTGCTCGGCCGCCGGCCCACGTCCTTCACCGCCCTGCGCCCACCGGACCGGTGGTTGTCCTTCCAGCTCCGTCCGGACGCCTCCGGCGTCAGCGTGCGCGTTTCCCCCACCGAGCGCACCACCCCGGTGGACCACCCGGGGCCGGGGCACGGAGCGGGCACCGCCACACCGGCGCGGGCCGGCACGCTGTACGACCTGATGCATGTGGCCGGTGCGCTCACCAAGGCCGTCAGCGTGCGGGACGTGGTCGAGCTGACCGCCGACCTGGTCCTGCCGGCCTTCGGCGCCCAGGGCTTCGTCCTGTCCGTCGCCGAGGGCGACCGGTTGCGTGTCGTCGGCCACCGTGGCTACTCGGCCAAGGTCATCAGCGCCCTCGACCTCCCGCCCTTCCGGGACGAGTCGGCCCCTACCGTGCGCGCGGTGACCATGGGAGTACCCCTCTTCTTCGCCTCCCGCCGCGAAATGGCACAGCTCGCCCCCGAGATCCCACGGCTGACCAAGCGGGCGGCCTGGGCCTTCCTGCCGCTACTGGCCTCCAGCCGCCCGGTCGGCTGCTGCGTGGTCTCCTACGACCAGCCCCACGACTTCACCCCCGACGAACGCGCCGTTCTGACCTCTCTCGCCGGACTGATCGCCCAGGCCCTCGATCGCGCCCGCCTCTACGACGCCGAGCACCAGCTCGCCCGTAGTTTGCAGAGCGGCCTGCTCCCCGCCACCCTCCCCACCGTGCCCGGACTGGAGGTGGCGGCCCGCTATCTGCCCACGGCGTGCGGCATGGACATCGGCGGGGACTTCTACGACCTCATCCGCTGCGACGCCACCACCGTCGCCGCGGCCATCGGCGACGTCCAAGGCCACAGCGTCAACGCCGCCGTCCTCATGGGGCAGGTCCGCACCGCCGTCCACGCCACCGCCGGCGCGCCTCCCGGCGAAGTCCTGGCCCGCACCAACCGCCTGCTCACCGACCTCGACCCCGGGCTGTTCACCAGCTGTCTCTACGCCCATATCGACCTGGCACACCACCTTGCCCACCTGGCCACCGCCGGTCATCTGCCCCCACTCCTGCGCCATCCCGACGGGCACACCGAGGTCCTCCATCTGCCACCCGGCCTCCTGCTGGGCATCGATCCCGACGCCGACTACCCGGCCACCGAGATCCCCCTGCCGCCCGGCGCCGTGCTGGCCCTCTACACCGACGGCCTCGTCGAAAGTCCCGACGTCGACCTCGACGACGCGACCGCCAACCTCGCCGACCAGCTCGCACAGGCCCAGGACCAGCCCATGGCCACCCTCGCCGACACCCTCATCCACCACGACCCGCACACCGATCCCCGCAGCGATGACATCGCCCTGCTCCTGCTCCACCCACAACCGGATCGCGGATGACATAGCCTCCGCGCCCAGCGGACGTGTGGCCCGTGCCCGGGGGCTGGGACGTTCGTCGTCCAGGACGCATCGCGCGATGCGGCCCAGCGATGTCTTCGCGGGTCACTCCGTGGCTTCTCCGCCGTGCTCGGTCTCGCGCGCCGGGTGTTCGTGGTCCTCGATCCGCTTCAGCGGGCGTACCGCCGGCCCCTGGAGGACACTGCCGTCGACGGCGAACCGTGAGCCGTGGCAGGGGCATTCCCAGGTCCGCTCGGCGTCGTTGAACCGCACCAGGCAGCCCAGATGGGTGCAGCGGGCGGACAGCGAACGCAACCGGCCCTTCTCGTCACGGTGGACGGCCCGCTGCCGGCCACCGAGGCGGACGACCGCCCCGTCGCCGGGCGGGATGTCCCGTTCCGCGTCGGCGCCGTCGCCGGACAGCCGGTCGCCGATGAAGTGGCGCGCGGCCGTGGCCTGGACGCGCAGCAGCGCGGGCGCCTCGCGCACCGGATTCAGCCGTCGCGGATCGTACAGGCTCTCCCAGGGCAGGGGCCGTCCCGTGAGTCGCGCGGCCAGCAGCCTGCCAGCGAGTACGCCACCGGTCATGCCCCACCCGGCGAACCCCGTGGCCACGAAGGCGTGGCGGGAGGCGGGGTGCAGTGGGCCCACATAGGGCACGTGGTCGGTGGTCCAGTTGTCCTGCGCCGCCCAGCGGAAGGCGGGTTCGGCGTCGGGGAAGCGGTCCCGCGTCCAGTCCATCAGCCGCTCATAGCGCCGCTCGACATCACCGCCGCCGGGGGTGAACTTCTCCCCGGTGACGATGAGCAACCGCTGCCCCTGCCCATACGGCGCGGTGCGCACCGAGCGGGTGCCGTCCTCGGGCGTGAGGTACATACCGCGCGGGGCGCGGTCGGAGCGGAGCACCGCGGCGACGACCAGCTCACGCCGCACTTCCAGCCGGGGGAAGAGCAGGGCCCGGTCGAAGACCGGGTAGGCCGTGGCGACCACCACGTCCCGGGCGCGCACCCGCGCTCCGCGGTCGGTGGTGAGACGACACGGATGGCCTTCGGCGAGACTCACCACCCGCGAGCGCTCGAAGACCAGACCTCCCCGCGCGATCAGGTCCGCCACCAGCGCCAGCAGGTACTTCCGGGGGTGGAACTGCGCCTGGCCCGCCACCTCGACCGCCCCCGCGACGGGGAAGGGCAGATCGGTGGCGGTGGTGAACGTGGCGTCCAGCCCAGCCTCCGCGGCGGCCCCCGCCTCGGCCCGCACCTTCGCCAGGGCCTCCTCGCCCTCGGCGTAGGTGGCGGCGGGCGCCTCCTCCAGATCGCAGTCGATCCCCAGCTCGGCGGTCACCTCCCTTACCCGGTCGATGGCATCGGTCTGCGAGCGGGCGTAGCGCCGGGCCGCCTCCTCACCCCGCGCCGCCCGGATGTCCTGGTACGCGAGCCCCTGGAGGGCCGAGAGCTTGGCCGTGGTGTGGCCGGTGGCCCCGGCGGCCAGCCGGTCCGCCTCCACCAGCGCCACCCGGCGTCCGGCGCGCGCCAGCTCCCAAGCCGTGCAGATGCCCGCGATGCCCCCGCCCACCACGGCGACCTCGACATCGGGAGCGGTGCCCTCCCAGCCCGGCTCCAGGGCCGGGTAGGAGGCTCCCGGCGCTGATGACATCCAGTACGACGAGGGCGCGTACCCGGTGGGAAGACTCGTCATCGTCGGCTCCTCTCCCGATCCGCTTCCCGGCCGCGATCCCCTCCCGGGTGCCCCGATACCGATCGGCTACCGCGCTGAAGGGCGGGAGGCGGCGTGGCGGCCGTCGAGTCACCGGTTTCCACCACCGGCCGACCGGGTCCGCCCTGTCCCGCTACGAGCGCCGGGGCGGCACCGGCCTGCCGCTCGCAGCGGGGCAGGGCTAAGGGGTGGGGCGCAGGGCGAGGAGGGCGATGTCATCGGTGCCGTCGGTGACCAGCCCGCCGACCAGTTCGTCGCAGAAGACGTCGAGGGGCGCGCGGGCCAGCGCCGCGGTGTGCTGGCGGAGCCGGGTCTGGCCGTGGGAGAGGGATTCTCCATGGCGCTCGATCAAGCCGTCGGTGAACAGCAACAGGGTGGAGTGGGCCGGTAGCGGATCGCGGCCGGTCGGACGCGGCAACTCGGGATTCATGCCGAGCAGCAGCCCCCCTCCGCCGCCTTCGAGATATCGGGTGTCGCCCTCGCGGGTGGTCAGCAGGGGCGGCAGGTGTCCGGCCGAAGCGTGCTCCAACCACCAGGGGCCTTGCTCCTCCCCCTTGATCAGGGCGTAGATGCAGGTGGCTGTGGCGTTCTGGTACAGCGTGTGATTGGCCATGTCCAGTCGGCGCAGAACGTCACCCGGGGGCTCCTGACGGTCGACGGCGATACCGCGCAGCATATGGCGCAGGGCGCTCATCGCGACGGCCGCTTGCAGGTCATGGCCGGTGACGTCGCCGATCACCAGCACGGTGTCGCCCTTGGGGAGGACGAAGCAGTCGTACCAGTCGCCCCCGACCTGTGCGGTGGTGCGCGAGGGAGCGTAGCGGGCGGCCATCTGGAGGTGGCCGATCTCCGGGAGCGCGGGCAGCAGGGCGCGCTGGAAACGTTCGGCGATGTGCTGGGTCTCCTGATGGAGCCGTGCGTTGTCCACCTGGATCGCCAGGCCACGGACCAGGTCTTCGACCAGGGGGACGTCTTCTTCCGTGAACGGATGGCACGGATCGGTGCGGGAGACGGTCAGGGCGCCGAGAACCTCCCGGCGGGCCCGCAACGGGGAGACGATCGCGCTACGCGCCTCCAATTGATGGAAAAGCTCCAGCTGGCGGGCGTGGAGCGGGTTCACGGCCTGGCTCGGCGGGGGAATGTCGGTGAGCAGCAGCGGCCCGGCGCCCCGCAGCACCCGTGGCAGCGGGCCCACGGCGTCCTCCGGCACCGGCGGGAGCCGGCCTTCGTATCTTCCCGGAGGCAGCACCTCGGGGGTACGGTGCACGACGCTCACACGGTCCAGACGGCCCGGCTCGCGGAGCAGGTCCACCACGCACCAGTCGCCCAGCCGCCTGGTCAGGATCCGGCACACCCGCCGCAACCCCTCGGACAGGTCCAGCGTGCTGGCCAGCGCGGCCCACGCCTCTGTCAGCAGAGCCAGCCGCTCCATCCGCGTCGTGTCGGCTTTGCGCTCCTTCACCCTTTCATCTTGCCGTGTCCCGGCCGTGAAGGCCCCAGCACCGCCGGGTGCCCATGGCCGCCGTGATGATTCGTGCGGATCCGCGCACATCATGGAAGGCGCCCGCGGGCGCGGCGGCGAACCTTGTCAAGATTTGCGGGCGGGCGCCGCACCGACCCAGCGGTGATAGGCGTCTACGTCGACGTTGCTGCCGCACACGATGGTGACGATGTGCCGGCCGGCGAAGCGGTCAGGGTCTTCGAGGAGCGCCGCGATGCCCAGCGCGGCCGACGGTTCGACGATGAGACCGGCATGGTCGAGGAGCATCCGCATACCGGCCGTGATCGACGACTCCTGGACCAGGACGGCGTCGTCAGCGACCAGGAGAAGGTCGTCCAGGACGGCCGGGATGGGACGCCGGCCGGCCACGCCGTCAGCGATGGTGTTGGTCGAGTCGGTGGTGACGACGCGCCGTTGGTGCCACGAGCGTGTCATCGCCGGGGCGCCCAGCGGCTGGACGCAGATCACCTCGACTTCGGGCGCCCACGCCTTCACCACATGACCCACACCGGTGGCCAGCGCTCCGCCGCCGAGGGCGATCAGGACGGTGTCGAACGACGGCGTGGTGTCCACCAGTTCCAGGCCGATGGTCGCCGCGCCCTCGCAGGTCTCGATGTCCAGGCTGTCCTCGAGAAGCCGGATGCCGTCGTACCGCGCGATGGCCGCCGCCCGCTCGCGAGCCATCTCGTGGTCGCCGTCGACCAGTTCCAGCCTGGCGTCCAGTGCGCGGATGCGATCGAGCTTGGCCGCGGTCGCGAAGCGGGACGCCACGACGGTGACGTCGAGCCCCCGGCCGCGACCGGACCAGGCGAGGGCTTGGCCGAGGTTGCCCGCACTGGCGCAGACCACGGCTCGCGAGCCACTGTCGGCGAGGAGGCTCGCGACCACCTCGGTGCCGCGGGCCTTGAAGCTGCGGACCGGGTTCGCCGTTTCGAGCTTGATGCTCACCGTGCACCCGAGGGCGGGCTCCAGCGCCTCGCAGCGGTACAGCGGAGTGTCGAGAAAAACCGGGTCGATCACGCGGCGAGCCGCCCGGATCCGAGCAGTGTCGAGGCGCGTCTCCCGCATGACACAGCACTGTAGCGCCGAAGGTGCCTCTGACGTTCCTCGGACCACATCCAGTGCTCGCACCACATCGCACACGCGCACAACGGCCCCTCGCGGGTACTCGCCACTGATGGTGTTCAAGACCCCTCCGGGTGTGTACGCGCCGCAGGACGACACATGGCTGCTGGCCGGCGCCCTGCTGCGGGAGAACATCGGGGCCGATACGGCGGTTCTCGACGTGGGGACGGGCAGCGGGGCCCTGGCCCTCGTCGCGGCTGGGCGCGGTGCGGCCCAGGTGACCGCCGTCGATGTCTCACCGCTCGCCGTGAGCGCCACCTGGCTGCGGGCCCGTCTCAAAGGGCTCACGGTGCGTGTTCTCCAGGGCGATCTGCTGACACCGGTCGCGGACCGCAGGTTCGATCTCATCGTCACCAACCCGCCCTATGTGCCGATGGCGGAGCGACGGCTCCGGCGGGGCCGCGGTGTGGCCTGGCAGGCCGGTGCCGACGGGCGGGCGCTGCTCGATCGGATCTGCCGCGACGCGCCACCGCTGCTGCGCCCCGGCGGTGCGCTGCTCCTGGTCCATTCGGGGCTGTGCGGCGCGGATCGTACGGTGGAGCAGTTGACGGGGGCCGGGCTGCGGGCGGCGGTGACCGACCGCCGCACGATCCCCTTCGGGCCGGTGCTGCGCGAGCAGACGCCCTGGCTGGAGTCCCATGGGCTGATCGCCCCGGGCGAGACGGAGGAAGAGCTGGTGGTGATCCGTGCCGAACGACGAACATGATCGCGCGGTGAGGGTGCGGCTGGGGACCGACGGCCCGATGCTGATCGAGGGACCGGTCGAGATCACCCTCCCCGATGGCGGCGTGGTCCGCTCCGACCGCTTCATGGTGGCCGTGTGCCAGTGCGGCCGCAGCGCCCGCTACCCGTGGTGCGACACCAGCCACCGCCGCGTACCACCGAGGTCACGGCGCGGATCGGGCGCGGCGTAGAAGAAGCGCGGCATGGCGTAGCAGAACGGCGGTACGACGACGTAGCAGAACGGCGGTACGGCCTATCGGGACCCGGTACGCGAGGCCCGGGACCCGGGTCGGCCGAGGCACGCTCGGCCTCGGCGCGACGGGTCAGGTGGTGGCCAGCAACAGGTCTTCCCCGCTCGACGGACGGAGGCCATCGGCGCGACCGGCGAAGTAGCGCTCGGCGTGCGAAGCGCCGGACACATGCCGGACGTCCTTGAAGCCCGCTTCGCGGGCCAGCGCCAGCATGTCCTGCGGGGCGTAGAAGCTGATGAACGGTGTTCCGGCCGCTTGCGCGCCTTCCTTGCTCTTCCGGAGCCCGGGACGATCGGCGTCGTCGAGGAGTTCGGCCGGCAGCAGGAAGGTCATGGCGAGCGTCGAGCCGGGCGCGAGCCCCGCGATCTGGCGCAGGGTGGCCGCGGTGGCGTCCTCGGTGAGGTACATGGTGACCCCGGTGGAGACGATGACCGCCGGTTGGGCGGGGTCGAATCCGGCGGCGGTCAGCCGCTCCAGCCAGGACTCGCTCGCCTCGAAGTCGACCGGCACCAGGTGCAGCCACTCGGGGATGCCGTAGCCGAGTTCGACCAGGCGGTGGCGCTTCCATGCCTGGGGGCCGGGCTGGTCGACCTCGAAGATCCGCAGCCGGGAGGCGATCTCCGGCCTGCGCTGGGCGAAGGTGTCCATACCGGCCCCCAGGATGACGTACTGGGTGACGCCGCGGTCGGCCTGCTCGGCGACCAGGTCCTCGATGAAGCGGGCACGGGCCACGACGGCCGCCCGGAACCCACGGGTGGTGTCCGGGTCCATGTCGGGGCGGCCGCGCCAGTCGTCGTCGGGCGCCGCCAGCCGCAGTCCGATCTCGTCCTGGAGCACATGTGGCGGCGGGTCGACCTGGACGTGCATCGCCCGCCAGAGGGCGACTCGCACCGCGGTGCTGTCCGGTGTGCTGGTCTGCTCGTCCGCCATGCTGGTCCCTCTCGTCGCGGTCAATTCTTCACGGGGCCGCATCCGCCACCGGCTTCATTGAACCGTACGATTTCCTCGATCGTCCGCTGGAGCTTCGGCTCATCAGGGTCGGATACGATCGCCTGCCCCACGCGGCCGTACGGACCGACCGGCGCATCGGGCGACGAAGCATATTGGATCTCATCGAAACGGAAGTTGCGCTCGAAGTCCTCCTGGGTCACATTGCCGACTTTCGGACGGCGTAGAAGGATGTACCCGTAGAAGCGTTCGGGGGCGCCGCCGTTCAGCGTCCGGGGCACCTCTTCCCCGAGCGCCAGGCTGATTTCGACGTCAAAGAGATCGACGCCGAATGTCAGCCTGTTGACCTGAGGGGAGAGGGCGCCCGGGAGACGGATGGCGCACTCGCCGAAGGTGAGTCCCGTGTCTTCCGTGAACGCTTCCAGATGGAATACGCAATCAGGGGCGTCAAGGCTTGCGAGTGCCTGTCCGGCGAGCGTCTCCGCCTGCTGGAACAGTGCTTCATACCGCCTTCTGTCCAATATATGGGCGGCCAGAACGCCGCCCTGTACGGCACTCAGCGGTGAAATATGGTTGCGGCTCATGGACGACCATTGCAGCTCGCCGCTCTGCCAGATGCCGTCCATATAGACTTCCGAGGCGTCTATGAAGGACTCGGCGACGATCTCGACATCCGACAGCCCTGTGAACAGCTTCAAGGCTCGTCCATAGTCTTCCGGAGACCGGATGATGTTCGTACGGAGAGCGCCGGCTCCGGTGGCCGGCTTGACCACGAAGACATCCCCCAGCTCGTCGGCGAGATCCGTGAACGACGTACCCCTGGGTACGTATCGGCAGCGCGCTCGCTTGATATGAGGCGGCAACTTGCTCTTCTGTAGACACTTGTCCCGGAAGTGGAGAGTGGTCTTTGAATCCGTATTGCCGGGAAGGTTCAGCTGCTGCCGCAGATAGGCGGCCCCGAATACGCCCATTTCATGAACGGTCAGCACTCCCGCTATATCGTCGAGACGCGCGGACAGCACCGCCCGCAGGATTTCCTGGGCGTTCTCCATGTCCGTGACACACCTGAAGCCCCGGCCCTTCGGCGTGCGCACCGGCGGCTGCACGATATAGAAGGGCTCCAGGCCCCGGCGCTCCAGCGCCTCGTCCAGCCCGTCCCGGTATCCGATGACGATCATCGTTGGCATTCTTTTATCCCCCGATTGCGGTCGGCCAAAACCTTGAAGCGGTAATGTGTCATACCGCCGCCCGACGCCAATACGGTGGCATCCTTCCACAGGAATAGAGAGTTGTTGCCTGTGATGTGGGTCACGGCAAAATCTTTGCGATGTCAGCGGCATGGATTGCCCGTCCCTTTTTCGCTCCTCGGTGAATGGCCGCGCCCGGGGCGCCGTGTGCCCGATCGGTGGCGGCGATCGGTCGCGTGGCCCACTGGCCCGGCATACGCGCCGCGACGTCATCGCGGCAAGGGTGACGCCCGGCGTATACGATTCGTGGCAATCAGTCCGCTATGCGGTTATTTGTGGAGTGGTGTCATGGAGGGCATTGCCGATATGGGCGGCACCCCGGGATGGGGCGCCGTTCATCCACCGAGACATGATGAGCCGGTCTTCGACGAGCCCTGGCAGGGACGTGCCTTCGCGCTGGCGATTCTCTCCGGCCGCGTCGCGTGCGGCGGAGCCAATACGGATGCCTTCCGGCACGCGCTGGAGCGTCTGGACCGGGCGGCCTACCTGGACGACGGCTACTTCGGGCGCTGGCTCAACGGCGGGGAGCTGATGCTCACCGACAGCGCCATCCTGGCGCCCGGGGCGGTCGACGCCCGCGCCCGCAATCTGCGGGGCGAACACGTGGCGGAGCCGCCGATCCCCGAGCCCGCGGTACCCGACTACACGCCTACCGCCGAGGGATCGCTGCGTTCCGTGGACACCGCGCCGGCCTTCGCCGTCGGCCGTCGCGTACGGGCCAGGGCCATGTCGGTGCCCGGGCACACCCGGCTGCCGGGCTACGTACGGGGACACATCGGAATTGTGGAGGCCGTGCGGCCCGCTTCCGTGCTGCCGGACACCAACGCCCACTTCCAGGGCGAGAACCCGCAACACGTCTACTCCGTGCGATTCGCCTCGCGCGAGCTGTGGGGCGCCGACGCCGAACCCTTCGCGCTCACCGTTGAGCTGTTCGAGAGCTACCTGGAGCCCACCCCATGACCATCACCGATGGCGGCCCCGAGGAGACCCTTCCCGTGGCCCTGCGCACCGAGGCGCTCGAGCAACTGCTCACCGAACGCGGCCTGATCGACCCGAAGGCGCTGGATAAGATCATCACCACCTACGAGACGAACGTGGGCCCGCTCAACGGGGCCAAGGTCGTCGCCAGGGCCTGGACCGACCCGGAGTACCGGCGGCGGCTGCTCGACGATGGCACGGCGGCCATCAAGGAACTCGGCTTCTCGGGGCCGCAGGGCGAGCACATCGTCGTCGTGGAGAACACCGCGACCACTCACCATGTGGTGGTGTGCACCCTGTGCTCGTGCTACCCGTGGCCGGTGCTCGGGCTGCCACCGAGCTGGTACAAGGACCCCGCCTACCGCGCACGTGTGGTGAAGGAGCCCCGCACGGTGCTGTCCGAGATGGGACTCGAACTCGACGACGACGTGGAGATCACCGTCCACGACTCCACCAGCGAGGTGCGCTGGCTGGTGCTGCCCGAACGTCCGGCCGGCACCCAGCACCTGACCGAAGAGCGGCTGGTGCCACTGGTGACCCGGGACGCGATGGTCGGCGTGGCCAAGGTGGTGGCGCCGTGACCGCGCCGCTGGACGTGGCGGGCCCCGTCGCACCACCGCGCTCCAACGGCGAGTTGGTGTTCGCCGAGCCCTGGGAGAGCCGCGCCTTCGGCATGGCCGTCGGCCTCTACGAGGCGGGGGCGTTCACCTGGCCGCGGTTCCAGGCCGCGCTGATCGCCCGGATCGCGGCCTGGGAGAGCGCTCCGCCACCCGACGAGCCCTATCGCTACTACGCGCTCTGGCTGGCCGCCCTGGAGGACGTGCTCGTCGGTCTGCGCGCCGTGTCCACCGATGAAGTCAGCGCACGCACCCATGCCTTGGCGCGACGTTCCCCGGGCCACGACCACCGGGACGGCCATGACCACGGCCATGACCACGGCCACGACCACGAGCACCGACCCGTGCACTGACCCCGGACGCCCCCGGTCAGGCATGGTGTCCGGACTCCGCCCGGTGTCCGGCGGAGTCCGGGTCGAGACCGGCGTAGGCGACAGGATCAGATTGCCGCCGAGCGCCACACCGATCATGCCGGTGGCGATGGTGGCGAGATGCGCGTCCTCGGCGAGCTGCTCCAGCAGCAGGGCCGCCTCGCGCGGAGCGTCGGTGGCCGCCGTGATCACCTGCTTGGCGACCGACACGGCGAACGGCGGCTGCGCCGCCAGCTCCGCGGCGATCTCCACCGCCTTCTCCCGCACCGCGCCCGCTTCGGCGAGCTCCCCGATCAGCCCCCAGGGAGTAGCCCGACAGGGCCGCCACCGTGGGCTGGGGCGACCTCGTCCCCACGGCGGCGGCCCAAACCCAACTGACCCCTTGAACCGTGCGGGCGCGGAGTGTGTACGGCCGCGATTCCAAGGCGCTTTTGCTGGTCCGTATCCTCACACCGCGTTGATCAGGTCGTGGGTGAGGTGGTGCAGGCGCAGTGCGTCGGCCTGGTCGAATGCCGGGCCTTTCAAGGGCAGTCGGCGTGTGGTGCGGTAGGCGCTGAAGCGGTCGCCCGGCGGTTCGTCCAGGAGGCGGGCCATCGGTGTGACGGCCTTGGGCACGGAAGTGGCGAGCAGGGTGAAGGATGCCTTGGTGAGGGTGCGGAGCGGTTGTGGGAGGTGGTCGGGCATGCCGGTCGACACCATGCCCGGGTTGTAGCCGACGTAGCGGATCGGGGTGTCGGCGTGCAGTGCGGCGAAGGCCACGCCGAGCAGGTCGTTGGCGCGGAAGGACTGCAACGTGGCCTTGAAGCCGCTGTAGCGGCGCGCCAGTTGGGGATCGTCCCAGTGGATCCGGCCCAACGGGACACCGGGGGTCGCCACGTTCATGATGACCGGCTGTGGCGCGGATTCCAGTGCCGTGCGCAGGCCGTGGCCGAGGACGTAGCGGCTCAAGTACGCGAGGGCGAAGCTGTGCTCGAACCCCTCGCGGGTGACGGTACGGGAGCCGAAGAGCCGGTATCGCTGGGCGCACAGGATGAGTTTGTCCACCGAGGAGCAGGCGCTCTCCACCGTGGCGACCAGGTCCCTGGTCGCCGCGACCGACGTCAGATCGGCTTGCAGGAAGACCGCGCGGCCGGCGGCCGAGATGGTCGCCGCCTGGGCCAGAAGTGCCTCGCCCTTGGCGGGTGTGCTGCCCACGGCGAGCACACGCGCTCCTCGGTGCAGGTAGTGCAGTGCGAGCCCTTTTCCGAGCCCGTCGGTTCCTCCGGTGATGACCACAGTCTGCATCCCTGGCCCTTTCCAGAACCATGATCCGGATATCTGGTATCCGCTTCTTCGGGGACAGGACCGTAGCATGAAACGGATATGCTGTATCCGGTTATGGATCGGTCGTGTCATCGGAAGGGCAGTCCATGGGCGGACAGAGGGGCGGCGGGGAACCTGCCGCGGCGGGGGCGCGTCCGCTGAGGCGGGATGCCGAACTCAATCGTCAGCGCATCCTCCGGGCCGGGCGCGAGGTCTTCGCCGCACGCGGACTTCAGGCCACACTCAACGATGTCGCGCACCATGCCGGGCTCGGAGTCGGCACCGTCTACCGGAAATTCCCCGACAAGCGGGCGCTCGCCGAGGCCGTCTTCACCGAAGAGCTGGACGAGATCGCGGCGATGGCGCGAAAGGCGCTGGCCGAGGACGACGGCTTCGCGGCGCTTGCCGGCTTCCTCGAGAGAGCCCTGGGGCTGGCCGCGCACAACCGTGGGCTGCGCGAGTTGATGCGCCATGGCGCGGTCGAGGGCACCGGCCTCGCTCGGGCGCGGCGGCAGGTCGCATCCCACTGTGAGGCTCTGGTGGCACGGGCCCGCGCCCAAGGCGCATTGCGGGACGGGGTCACCGAGACCGATATCGCGCCGATCGCCGCAATGATCGACGCCGTCATGGCTCTGCCGGGCGAACGCCCCTCCGAGCTGTGGCGACGCTATCTGGCGATCATTCTCGACGGGCTCCGCGCCCAGCGGTGCCAGACTTCACTGCCCAGCGCTGGCCGGACATCCGGACATGAAGTGGCCCTCACCGACGGGGGATGCGGTGAGGGCCACTCATAGTGTGGCACGACATAGGTCCGGAATCGCACCTTCCGAGCAACACAGTCGCATATATCTACAACCGGAACTCGACGGCCCGCACGAGCGAGGCGGTCCGGGCGTTGTGAGGCCGTCGTGACGGCCGTCGTAACGGCCTTCGTCGGCGGCCGGGATCAGGGGGGGCGACGGCTTGGATCAGGAGGAGGAGCTTCGTGCCATGGCGGCGGGGTCGGCGATGCGGTCGAAATCCTCCGCGCTGACAAAACCCGAGGCCAGCGCGGCCTCGCGCAGCGTGGTGCCCTCCTCGTCGGCCTTGTGCGCGATGGTCGAGGCTCTGTCGTAGCCGATGGCCGGGGAGAGCGCGGTGACCAGCATCAGGGACCGGTTGACGTAATCGTCGATCTGGTCGCGGTTGAGCTCGGCGCCCTCGATGCAGTACTCGCGCAGCTTGTCGCAGGCGTCGGCCAGGATGGTGGCCGCGTGCAGGAAGTTGTTGATGATGACCGGGCGCATGGCGTTGAGCTCGAAATTGCCCTGTGAACCGGCGAAGGCGATGGCCTGGTCCTCGGACAGCACCTGGATGCAGACCATGACCATGGCCTCGCACTGGGTCGGGTTGACCTTGCCCGGCATGATCGAGGATCCCGGCTCGTTCGCCGGGAGGTCCAGTTCGCCCAGGCCGCAGCGGGGCCCCGAGGCCAGCCACCGGATGTCATTGGCGATCTTCATCAGCGGCACGGCGAGGGCCCGCAGCCCGGCCGAGGCGTCGACCATGGCGTCCAGACCGCCTTGGGCCGCGAACTTGTTGTCGGCGGTGGTGAACGGATAGCCGGTCGCCGCGGCGATCTCGGCGGCGATCCGCTCGCCGTACTCCGGTGGCGCGTTCAGCCCCGTGCCGACCGCCGTACCGCCCGCGGCGAGCTCATGCAGCCCTTCCGCGCACCGGGCCACCCGGCCGGCTCCCTGGGCCAGTTGGTGGGCGTAGCCGGACCACTGCTGTCCGACCGTGAGCGGGACCGCGTCCTCCAGATGGGTGCGGCCGATCTTCACCACGTCGTGCCACTGGTCCACCTTGGCCTCGATCGCCCGCCGAAGCGCCCGCACGCTGGGCAGCAGACGTTCGTGGACCGTCTGGACCGCGGCGATGTGCATGGCGGTGGGGAAGGTGTCGTTCGAGGACTGCCCCATATTGACGTGGTCGTTGGGGTGGATGGGTGTCTTGCTGCCCAACTCGCCGCCGACCAGCTGGATCGCGCGGTTGCTGATCACCTCGTTGGTGTTCATGTTGGACTGCGTCCCGGACCCGGTCTGCCATACGTACAGCGGGAAGTGATCGTCCAGCTTGCCCGCGATGACCTCGTCGGCCACCTTTCCGATCAGCTCCGCCTTCCAGGCCGGCAGCCGCCCGGCCCGCCCGTTGACGATCGCGGCGGCCTTCTTGACGTGCCCGTAGGCGTGGTAGACGGCCTTGGGCATCCGGTCGTCCCCGATGGAGAAGTGGATCAGGGACCGCTGTGTCTGCGCACCCCAGTACCGGTCCGCCGGGACGTCGATGGCGCCCATCGAGTCGGTCTCCCGGCGGGTGCCGGTCGTGTGCAGGCCGATGGGCAGGTCGAGGATCTCCGGGGCGCCGTCGCCCCCGCCAGAGGCGGGCTGCCGCGCGGTCATCACGCCGCTCCGCCGACGTAGACCGGCTCCCACATGGCCTGGTGGACGGCCTGGGCGGGATCGGCCGACGTGCTGGTGGCGACCCCCTCGCCGACCGCCGCCTTGACCACGGCGGCCGCGGTGACCTCCGAGGACTCCCGCAGGCTCGCCACCGGCGGCAGCAGGGAAGCGCCCGGTTGTGTGAGATCGACCTGGTCGGCCACCGCTTGAGCTGCCGCGAGCAGCATGGCCGCGGTCACCGTCGACGCTCCGGAGACGATCGTGCCCAGGCCCAGCCCGGGGTACAGCAGCGCGTTGTTGGCCTGTGCGATCCGGTACGTCACCCCGTCGTACTCCACGGGCGGGACGGGGATGCCGGTCGCTATCAGGGCCTTGCCCTTCGACCAGGCGATGATGTCGGCGGGCATGGCCTCGATGCGCGAGTTCGGGTTGGAGAGCGGGAAGACGATCGGGCGCTCGGTGCCCGCGGCCATGGCCTCGATCACCTGGCGGGTGAACGCCCCGTGCACGGTGGAGGTGCCCAGCAGGATCGTCGGCTCGACCTGGCGCACCGTCTCCAGCAGCGAGATCGCGCCGCCGTCGCCCGCCCAGCCGGCGACCTCCGCCGGGTCGCGCAGATAGGGCCGCTGGAAGTCCCGCAGATCGGGCATGCCACGGGTGAGCAGGCCCTGCCGGTCGATCAGCCAGACCTGTGCGGTGGCCTGCTGGGGGCTCGCCCCGTCGCGGATCATGGCATCGCGGAGCTGGTCGGCGATGCCCACCCCGGCGGTGCCCGCGCCGAAGACCACGAGTTTCTGGTCGCGCATCGGCACACCGCTGACCTTGACCGCCGACAGGGCCGCGGCCAGGGTGATCGCACCGGTGCCCTGCATATCGTCGTTGAAGATCCGGTAGGTGCCGCCGTACGTCTCCAGGATCCGCCGGGCGTTGCTGGGCCCGAAGTCCTCGAAGTGCAACAGCGCGCGCGGGAACATCGACGAGGCCGTCCGCAGATACTTCTCGATGAACGCGTCGTAGTCGGCACCGCGGACCCGGCGGTGCCGGTTGCCCAGGTACAGCGGGTCCTTCAGCAGTGACTCACGGTCCGTTCCCACATCCAGCGACACGGCGATGACACGGTGTGGATCGATACCGGCCGCCGCGGTGTAGACCGCCAGTTTGCCGACCGAGATCTGGATCCCGCCGACGCCCCAGTCCCCGATGCCCAGGATCTGCTCGGCGTCGGTGCACACGATCAGATCCACGTCCTCGGGCCCGAGCTGAAGCGTGGCGAAAGCCTTCTCCATGGCGTCCGCCTGGTCGATCGAGAGGAAGACGCCCCGGGGGCGGCGGTACTCATGGGAGTACTTCTCGATCGCCTCGCCCACCGTGGGGTCGTACACGATCGGCAACAGCTCCACGAGATGCTCGCCGAGTATTTTGTAGTAGAGGGTCTCGTTGCGGTCGTGCAGTTGCTCCAGATACACGTTCTTCGCCAAGTCGCTGCCCTGAGCCTCCAACTGCTGATAGGCGCGCTGCGCCTGCTGCTCCAGCGTCAGCACCCGGGACGGCAGCCGCCCGGTCAGGCCCAACTCGTCCCGCTCCGGCTGCGTGAACGCCGCGCCATGGTTGAGGAGTGGATCCACCAGGGCGCCTGGAGTGGCGGGAGTCGGTGCGGTGCTGTTGGCCATGATGCTCTCCCCATGTGCGGATTCATGCGTGTGCCGCCCGGCGAGCCCGGACCATAAGAGTCCGGGCCGGATGAGCCCGGACCAGGAGAGCCCGCGACGCTATCCCCACCGTGCGCACATCGCGTCCGCTTCCGCTCGTTGACCTTGGGCGGTCGAATTGCTCCGGTATGCGGTGCATGCAATGCCTGTATCGGGGCATTACGTCATGTCGCAGACATACCTCGACGAAGGGCGTGTCATGAAGTTCGCGGTCATGGGCGGTACCGGGCTGATCGGGTCGCAGGTCGTCAAGAATCTGAACGCCGCCGGACATGAGGCGGTACCGCACTCGCAGTCCACCGGAGTCGACGTCATCAGCGGCCAGGGAGTGGACGAGGCGGTGGCGGGGGCCGATGTCGTCGTCAATCTGACGAACTCCCCGACCTTCGACGAAGCCTCCCCGGCCTTCTTCCAGACCTCGATGGACAACCTCCTGGCCGCGGCCCAGAAGGCCGGGGTCGGCCACTTCGTGATCCTCTCGATCGTCGGCGTGGACCAGGTGCCCGAGCTGGACTACTACCGGGCCAAGACGCTCCAGGAGGAGATCCTCGCCGCCGGGCCGATCCCCTACTCGATCGTCCGGGCGACGCAGTTCATGGAATTCATGGAGTCGGTCCTGTCCTGGACCGCCGACAGTGACACCGTCCGGCTGCCCGCCACGCCGATCCAGCCCATCGCCGCCAAGGATGTGGCCGCCGCGGTGGCGGAGGTCGCCGCGGGCACCCCGCTGCGTGGCATTCGCAATATCGCGGGCCCCGAGATCTTCCCCCTGGACGAACTGGGCCGGATCACCCTGTCCCACAAGGGCGATGACCGCCCCGTCGTCATCGACCCCACCGCCGGTATGTTCGCCGCCGTCAAGGGTGACGTCCTCACCGACATGGACGCCCACCTCGCCGCCACCCGCTACGCCGACTGGCTCTCCTGAACCCCCCGCACCCTCCTCACGCTATGGCGTGAAGGGCCCGTGGTCGACGAAACGGTGGAGCTGCCGGGCGAAAGCCCGAGCCTCGCCGGGTGGCCAGGCGGCGAGGGAGTCCTCGATATGCGCGGCGAGGCGCTGCCGGGTGGTTTCGACCGCCTGCCGCCCGGCTTCGGTCAGGGTGAGCAGGGTGGCGCGCCGGTCGCCGGGGTCGGGTTCCCGGCTGAGCAGGCCGGCTTCCTCCAGGCGGGTCGCGCGGCGGGTGACGCCGGAGCGGTCCAGGCCGATCTCGTCGGCGAGGCCCGCGGCGCTACGCGGCCCGGTGCGGGCGAGTCCGCTGAGAACGGGGTAGGTGACCTCGTCCACGGCCTCGCCCAGGCCCTCGGTCAGGCGTCGGTGGATCTGCTCACGGGTGCTGCGCTTGAGCAGCGTTCCCAGCGCGTCGGCGATCTCGTGTCCCACATCGTTCGGCATGACACCAAGATTAGCGTGCGCGGGGCACGCAATATGCGGTACGGTGCGGATGCGTGCTCGACGCACGCGGTTTTCCGCTTCCGATACCGAAGGGCACCCTCATGGCCACCTCCGCCCCCGCCGCTCGCACCAACATCGCCGCCGCCCTCACCGATCTGCTCCTCACGCCCGGCCTCGAACTGACCGAGGCCGTCGACCGGCACTTCGCTCCCGACTACCGTCAGCGCACCGACGGCCGCTGGGACGACCGAGGTGAGTTCATGGCCCACATCGCACATCTGCGCACGATCGTCGCCAGTGGCTCGGTCCAGGTCCTCGACGAACTCGCCCAGGGCGACCGCTACGCGGACCGTCACATCATCGACGTCGCCAAGACCGACGGCTCCACCGTGCGTACGGAGGTCTACCTCTTCGGTGAGTTCGCCCCCGACGGGCGCTTCCGCCGTATCGAGGAGACCACCCTCATGATCGAGGGCGCCGACGCCGACCGGAACCTCGGCAGCGCTCGCTGACGCCGCGCGGCTGCTGACATCCCCTGGCGGGACCGCGTGTTCCGGCTTCTCGCCCGGGATGATGTGATCCCATCCGGCGGTCGCTCCTGACGGCTCTACTTGGACTCGACTCGTCCGAGCGGGTCGGGACCGGCCGTCAGTGCCTCGCACGCCGTCTGCCAAGCGGAATCCCCCGGGGAGAGCTGTGTGCGGAGGTAGGCGCAGGTGAGCCGCTGGACCACGGACACCCGCTCGGGGTTCTCGTCCGTCGTCTCGGCGACGTCATATCCCGAGACCCCGCCGAGCCCGTGCTCCGCGTCGAACAGGGTGAGCAGCGACTTGGGGCCGGGGGAGAGGGTGTACGGATCGGTGTGCCATTCCGCGCCCCGAACCGTCAGACCGGGCGAGGCGTCCTTGTCGCCGGCGACCACGAGCGTGGGCGTCGTCATCTTGGAGAAGTCCGTGGTCAGGAAGAAGGGGAAGTTCTGGGCCGTGGACTCGGTGAGGGCGTCGCCGCCCCTGCCGGGCGCGGCGAGCAGTACACCCGCCGTGATCCGGGGCTCGACCAGGTCCACTTCCGTACCGTCCGCCGGATCGGTGAGCCGGGCGCCCAGCAGCAGGCTCGCGGTGTGCCCGCCCATCGAATGCCCGGCCACGGCGACCTTGCCGCGGTCCACGCGCCCGAGGAGCTGCGGCACGGCGGCCTCGATCACATCGAGCTGGTCGAGGATGCGCTTCATGTCCTCGGCCCGCGACCGCCAGTGCAGGGGCGCCCCGGGGGTAGCGGGGTCCAGGCTCAGCGTCCTCGAGCTGAGATGGGTGGGCTGGATCACCACGAAGCCGTGCGCCGCCCAGAAGTTGGCGAGCGGCGCGTATCCGTTCAGGGAGGAGAGGTGGTTCGAGTAGCCCTGGCCGTGCGAGAGAAGGATGACCGGCAGGTCGCTCCCGGTCACCGGTGCGGAGACTCGCAGCTGGAGGTCCACGGCCCGGTCGGGAGCCGGCAGTACGACCGGGCTGACCGAGAGGACGGGGGCGGGTGGGCCGGAGATATCGGCTGTGTAAGTGGATTCACTCATGTTGTGCGAAATTTCCCTTCAGGGGCATTGTTTGCCACGCCGAAAGCGGATCATCGTTCCGATTAAGATGCGGAGCGTGGTTCCGCTTTGTCAACGGCCGCCCCTGGGAAGGGGAGTACGGTGCCGGGTCGCCCCGGGGGCAGGCCGTGCGGCCCGCCCCCGGGGCGCCAACGCCCGTCAGACCCGGCGCGCGGCGACGCAGCGGGCGTGGGCCGCCAGCAGGGTCGGCATCGCGAGCCGCGGCCCGTCCGGATCCTTTGCCGCGTCGTCCCAGCGGCGCAGCGCGACCGCGTCCGCGGCCAGCGGATGCGCCGCGAACTCCGCCACCTCGCGCTCGTCCATCGGGCCGCCCTGGACCTTGAGGGACGCGACCGACGCCGGGCTGAGCAGGGCGTGGTACGCGGGATCGGTCGCCACCAGATAGCGCTTGGCCGGTACGTGCCGGGCGATGACCCACGCCGCCCGTTCGCCCACCCGGCGCCGGGCGAACTCGGCGCCCGCCACCTCGTGCGGCAGGCCGGGGTGTTCGGCCCGGACCGGCCGGGCCCGGCCGATGTCGTGCAGCGCCGCGGCCACCACCAGTTCGTCGTCCGCGCCCGCGTCCATCGCCAGCCAGGCCGTCTGGAGCGCGTGCGTCCGCTGGTCGACGGGCTCCCCGCCGTACGGCAGGCCCGCGAGGCCGTCGACGAGTGCGGTCAGTTCCTCGCCCGTGAGCGGGGTGGGGGTGGTCATCGGTCCTCCGTTCCGCGGATGGTGTCCGCGAGTTCCTCCGCCAGCCGCGGGGTGGCCGCGACCACGCCCGACCAGCGGCGGGTGAGGTCGGGGTCGATCTCCAGCGGGCGGCCGTGCACATCGATCACCGCGCCGCCCGCCGCCGGGACCGTCACCATCGCGGCCGCCAGGTCCACGATCCGGTGGGTGTCGGAACCCGCGTCGGCGAACGCGTCCGTGGAGCCCTCGGCCACCAGCACCGCTTCCAGGCAACTCGTGGACAGGATGCGGATCCTGGCCGCCCGCGTCGCCACCCGCCACCACGCGTCGGCGATACGGGCCTGCGGCCGCAGCAGACTCACCGCGGCGCCGTCCAGCTCCGTACGGCCGTTGGTGCGGTATGGCGAGGGCTGCCCTGCCACCGTGTGCCAGCAGCGCCCGGTGTCCAGCCAGCAGGTCAGCGCCTCCTTGGGCACGCCGTCCACCGCGATGACGCCCGCGAACGCGGACAGGGGGACACCGGAGGCGGCGTTCGCCGTGCCGTCCACCGGGTCGGTGACCAGCGTGACGGCGGACCCGTTGTCGATGCTGCCCAGCTCCTCGCTGAGCAGATTGACCCGGTGCGCGTTCACGACCTCGGCGATCGCGGTGTCCACCAGGATGTCGAGGCGCATCGTGGGCGTACCGTCCGCGCCGACCCGCACCTTCTCGGCCAGCTGGGCCCGGTCGTACCTCTCGCGCGCGGCGCGGAACGCGTCCACGGCGGCCCGGGTCGCCGCGGCCAGCGCCGGGTGGACACCGGAGGGCAGCAGCGGTTCGGGCACCGGCCACAGGATCCGGCCGCTCATGCCGCCTCACCCCCCGAGCCCGCGCGCAGCACGGCCGCCACGACCGGCCAGGGACGGCCCGGTTCGGCCAGCACCAGATCGGCCCGCAGGCCCGCCTCGAGCCGGCCGCGGTCGTGGAGACCGGCGACGTACGCGGCGCCGCCGGTGACCAGGCCGACCGCCGCGGGCAGCGTCGTCAGCCCCTCCTCGGCGAGCAGCAGCGCCGCCCCGAGCAGCCCCGACGGCAGATAGTCGGAGGCGAGCGCGGTGACCAGGCCACGGCCGACCAGCTCACGGCCGGAGGCGTTGCCGTTGTGCGAGTGGCCGCGCAGGACGTTCGGCGCGCCCATCACGACCGGCATGGCGTGCTCGCGTGCGGACTTCGCGGCCTCCGCCGTCGTGGGGAACTCCGCGACCGCGCCGCCCCGGTCGCACAGCTCCTCGACCTCTTCCGGCGAGCCGGGGTCATGGCCGAGCAGCCGGATCCGGCCCGCCCGGGCCTGCTCGCCCAGCCAGTCCAGCGCCTCCTCGCGGACGTCGAGCCGGCCGTCCCGGTCCTCGATCAGCCGGTCGACGTAGGCGCGCGCCTCCTCCTCGGTGACCCCGCGGGTACCCATCAGATACCGCTCGTAGTAGCCGCGGTCCGCGTACTGCCCCTGGCCCGGGGTGTGGTCCTCGTGCGACACCAGGAGCGGGCCGCCAGCGGTGCCACCGATCTCCTCCAGCCGCTGCCGCAGCCCGGCCAGCCCCTCCGGACAGCGGACGTCCAGCCGGTGCAGGATCCGGTGGTCCACCAGACCGTCGTCGCCGCGGCTCGCCACGGCCGCGCAGATCCGCCGCGCGTTCTCCAGGGTGCGGCGCATCCCGCGGCCGCCGCTCTCCTCGAACGCCGCGCCGTGGAACGCGGTGGTGACACCGGCCGCGCGCAGCTTGCCCTCGAAGGACAACAGCGCGAATTCCAGGGGCAGTTCGGCCCCGGGCCGGGGCAGCTGCTCCTTCTCGAGACCGTCGCTGTGCACATCCACCAGACCGGGCAGACACAGCATGCCCTGTCCGTCGACGTCGGCCTCCACACCGGCCGGGTGGGGTTCGACCGCCGCGATCCTGCCGTCCCGGACCGCGACCAGCGCGTCGTCCAGCACCTGATCCGGCAGCACCGCCCGTACGTGCCCCAGCACGTAGTCCGAGGGCGGGCCGCCCAGTGTCCAGCCCTGGGCCGGCGCCTCGGCCGGCCCCCCGCTCACCAGACCCGTGCTCATGCCGCTGCCTCCAGCATCTGATCCGGTGCGCCCTGCCGGGCGATCCGGCCGTCCCCGACGAACACCACCCGGGACGCCAGCCGCCGGATGGCGTCCATGTCGTGGAAGACGGCGAGGACGGCCACGCCCTGCCCCGCCAGTGAGTCGATCAGCTCCAGCGCGGCCTCCCGATTGGCCGGGTCCAGCGCGGAGACCGGCTCGTCGAGCAGCAGCAGCCGGGGCGGCTGTACCGTTCCCGCGGCGAGGTTCACCCGCTGGCGCTCACCGCCGGAGAGGACACCGCAGTCCACGTCCCACAGCGCCTCGTCGAGGTTCAGCCGGCGCAGCGCGGCCACGGCGGCCTCCCTCGCCGCGCCACGGTCGAGCCCGCGCCGCCGGGCGGTCGCGGCCACCACCTCCAGCGGGCCGGTGCGCGGCGGGGCGGCCAGGAACTGCGAGACATAGCCGAACTGGCGGCCGCGCAGCCGGGCCATCTCCCGGTCGGGCAGGGTGGTCAGCTCGACCGTCCCGGCCGCCGTGCGCAGCCGGACGGAACCGGAGTCCGGCAGATAGGTGCGGTACACACAGCGCAGCAGCGAGGACTTGCCCGCACCGCTGGGGCCGGCGAGGGCCACGTGTTCGCCGGTGTGCACATCGAGGTCGACACCGCGCAGCGACGGGACGGTCCGCCCGTCGATGCTGTGCAGGGTGAAGGACTTGTACAGGGCGCGTACGGAGAGGACGGCGTCCTGGGTCTCGGACGGGGGGTGTGATGTGTTCACCGGGCTCACCTCCGGGCCGCGGCGACGAGCCGCTGGGTGTAGGGGTGGTGGGGGTCGTGGAAGAGCTGGTCGGTCAGGCCGTGTTCGACGACCCGGCCCGTCTGCATGACCAGCGTGCGGTCGGTCAGCGCCTCGATCACGGAGAAGTCGTGGCTGACGACCACGGCGGCGACGTCCCGCTCGGAGAGCAGGCTCCGCAGCAGATCGAGCACACCGGCGGCGACGGAGGCGTCGAGACCGGTGGTGGGCTCGTCGAGCAGCAGTACCGGCGGTTCGGTGGCCAGGGCCTTGGCGATCTGCACACGCTGCCGCATACCGCCGGAGAAGGTGTGCACCGGGTCGTCCATGCGGGACAGCGGCACCTCGACCCGGTCCAGCAGCTCCGCCGCGCGGCGCCGGATGGCGTGATAGCCGCGCCAGCCCGCCGCGGTCAGCCGCTCGGCGATGTTGCCTCCGGCGGAGACACGCAGGTCGAGCCCGGCGGCCGGGTCCTGGTAGACCACGGCCATCGAGTCGATCCGCAGCCGCCGCCGTACGGCCGCGGGCAGTGCGAGCACTTCGGACCCGCCGCCGTCCACCGAGGCCAGGTGCACCTGCCCGGCGGTGGCCGGTTCGTCGCCGACGACACAGCGCAGCACGGTGGACTTGCCGGAGCCCGACTCGCCGATCAGGCCCAGGGCCTCGCCCGGCGCCACGTCGAAGGAGACGTCCCAGGCGGCCACCACCGCACCGGTGGCCGGGCTGATCGCGGTGCCGTGCTCGGGACCCGTGCCGGGTACGGCCGAGGCACCGCCCGCGCCGTGCACCTTGCCGATGCCGTCGACGCGCAGGGCCCAGTCGGGGCCACCGGTCCTCGCCCTACGGGCGGGTGCGGGCGTGTCGTCCGCCGCGGCGGCAGGGGCCACGGGCGTGTCGCGGCGTCCCGCGCGGGCCCGCGGATCGGGCAGCAGGGCCAGTGGCGCGCGCTCCCGGTGGGCGGCGGTGTCGGCGTCCCCCGCCTGGACCCGGGCGCACCACTCGGTGTCGCTGCACGCGTAGGCGCCCTCGGTGCCCGCGTTGACGAGGAAGACGTCGTCGCCGCCGCAGAACGTGCAGCGCGCGCCCGGCTCGTGCTCGACCTCGAACGGCACGTCGTCGAAGGTGAGGGGGCGGACATCGGTGTGCGGGGGCACCGCGTAGAGCCGCTTCTCGCGGCCCGCGCCGAAGAGGTTGAGGTGCTCGGCCTGGTGGAGCCGGGGCACGTCCCAGCGCGGAATGGGGCTGGTCGCCATCACATAGCGGCCGCCGACCAGCACCGGGTAGCCGGTGCTCGCGGTGATCATGCCATTGCGGACGATGTCCTCGTAGAGGCTCACCCACATCGCGGCGTAGTCGCCCTCGGCGTGCATCCGGGCGCATTCGGCCACCGACTTCTGCACACCGCGCAGCGGCTCGGGCACCGGCACCTGGTAGACCAGCACATGGTGGGCGCCCAGGGCCTCCTCGGGGATGCGGTGGCGGGTCTGTACGACCGTGGCCTCCCGGGTGTCGGCGGATTCGCCGCACCCGGTGGTCCGCGCGATCATCCGGCGCAGATTGGTGGCGTTGACCCCGGCGTCATCGCCCTGGTCGATCACCTTCACCGTGTCGCCCGCGCCGATCACCCCCAGGGTGACCTGCAACCCGCCCGAGCCCCAGCCGCGCGCCACGGGCATCTCCCGGGAGCCGAACGGGACTTGGTAGCCGGGTACGCAGACCGCGGCGAGCGCGGCCCGGCGGATCTCCCGCTTGGCGTCCTCGTCGAGGATCCCGGCGGGCGGGCTGCCCGCCTGCGCGTCGGCCACGAGCGTGTCGATCCCGGACGCCCGCGGGGTGTCGTACGCGGTGCTCATCGGCAGTCCTTTCCGGCGGGCTCGGCGGCCCGTACGGGCGGTTCCTCTCCCGCCTCGGCGGCGGCCCGCATGGCTTGCTTGCGCTCGGCCATCGAGCGGAAGGTGACGTAGTGGGGGAGCTTCAGGTGCTCCAGGAAGCCGCCCGAGTCGAGTCCGTCGATGGTGAGCAGCAGCAGTTGCTCCAGCGGCCCGTTGCGCCCGAAGCGGCGGTTGGCGATGTCCAGGTTGGCCATGGCGATCGCCTTGCGCTCGTTGTGCCCGAAGCACAGGCCGTAGCCGATGTCGAACCGCGTACGGTCCTCGTCCGCGCCGTCCAGGTCCTCGATGGCCTCGGCCTCGGTGACCCGGAACTCGCCGACGGTGACGGGGTTTCCCGTGTGCGGGTGGCGGACCCGCAGCGGCAGCCTGCCGTGCCGCAGATCGCCCAGGGTGATCTCGTGCACATCGCCGTCCGGCCCGAGGATCGAGCGGTACCACAGCGCCACCAGCGCACCGGACTCGGCGCGGGCCATGGCGGCCAGGACGGCGGACCGGTCGGCGGGCGGCCGGGCGGGCTTGCGGGTGATGTCGTGCGGCTCCGGATCGTCCGCGGTCCGTCCCTCCGCGACCAGGTCCAGCTTCCGGAGGAGGTCCAGGAACCGGCGGGGGTTGCGCTGCTCCTCGGTGCGCTCCGTGCCGTTCCCGACAAGGGCGGTGTTCTCGTGCGGCGGCTCCGGCGGGCCCTCGGGCCGCTCCAGCAGCCGGCCGGTGTAGTCGGAGGTACGGCCGAGCAGCTGAGGCCCGTCCGGCTGGCGGAACGCCGGCACGATGCGGCGCAGTACGGTCATCTCGCCCGGGTCCACGGGTTCGCTGACCGCCAGCCGCGGCAGGGTGGACCGCTGCGCGCGCAGCAGGTGCGACGCCTCCAGGGTGTCGCCCTCGGCCTGCCGGAAGGCGTCGGCCGCGGTGGGCTCGTGGTACAGCCCGGCCTCGCCCATCACCCGGTCGACGGCCAGCCGGAAACGGGCGGCGATCTGCTCGGTGGACGCCCAGGGCGCGGACGCGTGGTCGCGCTTGCGGCGGACCAGGTCCTCGGCGGCGAGAATCGCCTCGAGTCCTCCACGTGCTCCCGAGTACCCCATCAGTCCTCCTCCTCGGCCATGGCACCGGTAGCGGTGCCGGCCACCGCGTCGGCCACGATCGTGATGGTCGTGCTGCGCGGCAGGCCCATGACGCGGCCGTCGGGCGTGGCGAGCAGCAGATCGGCCCCCGCGGGGAAGCCGGCGACGGCCTCGGCGCGCGCCGCCACGAACCCGTCCGGGACGCCCTGCGGTGCGACGTCCCGTTCGCCCGGCACACCGGGCCCGGAGAGCCGCCACACGGACGGCCCGCCCTCCAGCGCGGTCACCGGCAGGCACAGCACGGCGCCGTCCTCCGGCGCGTCGGCGGTGCCCCGGGGCAGCCGCAGGATCTCCTCGGCCGCGACGGGCCGTACGGCGGCGGCGAGCCGGGCCTTCTCCAGCGCCACCGCGGGGGCGTCGGTGGCCACGCTCACCACGTCGGACCAGCGCCGTGAGCCGTCCTCCTCCAGGACGTGGACACCGGTGCCCAGGTCCGCGAGCGCGAGGAGCGGCAGCAGCGCGGGCGGCACCGCGCCGGGGACGTCCGAGGGGAACCGCGCCACCGTGCCCGGCCGCGCCAGGGCGTCGAGCACGGCGCGGAAGACACCCTGAGCCTGGGCGGGGCGCAGCTTGGCCGCGGTCACCAGCTCCGCGGTGCCGGAGGCGCCCGCGGCGGGTGCCGGAACCATCTCCACGGCGGTCACGTCAGCTCCTCGAATTCGACGACGGTCGGGGCGAGCTCCGCCCACTCCTGGCTCTCCCGCAGCTCCCGGCGCCCCGCGACCCGCTCGCACAGCAGGTCGATGTCGGCGGCGCGGGGACGGCCCGAGTGCGCCTCGGCGTCGAGCACCGCGGCGGCCAGCACGGCCGCGCGGTCGTCCCCGAGGCGCATGGCCCAGCCGCGGTGGCCGGCCAGCTCCACCTCGGCCCGGCAGGCCAGCACGTCACCGAGCAGGAACCGCTGGTCCAGGACCGGCTCGCGGACCTGCGCGGTCACACAGCCGACCTCGGGTCCCACCAGCACCCGTACCCGCGCGCCGTCGGCGATGCAGGCGTCGGCCAGTTCGATCAGTTCGGCCCTCTCGGCCTCGGCCAGCAGGGCACAGCGATGCTCCCTGCTCATGACGTATGTCACTACTTCTCCTGGTTCTCCTGGTTCATTGCGGTGTGATGGCTCTCCGTGGTGTGCCGGCGTCGGCACCGGTGGCCGCCCGTTCGTCGAGTTCGACCACGACACGGACGGCGTCGGCGCGGGTCCAGGTACGGCTGCACATCAGGACGTCGCCGATCGCCTCGTCCCGGCTGACGCTCTCCACCAGCCAGGCGGGCTGGCTGCTCTCCATGCGCAGGACGCGCAGGACCTCCGTCGGCGGGACGTCGATGCTGACCCGGCACCAGGCCCGCATCGGCCGCACCCGCACCGTCTGACGGAGCACCTGGTCGACCGAGTCGACCGCGTGCAGCGCCAGATCCAGATGGGGCACCTCGTCCACCGGGATCCACTCATGGACCCAGGAGGCGAGGAGGTCGTCGATGTAGAACTCGCGCACCACCTCGTGCACCGGCGAGCCGGCCGGCCGCTCGAACCTGTCCGCCAGGTGGGCGGGCAGGGGGATCGTGCGCACCGACTTGACCAGGGCGCGAGGTGTGGCGCCGGCCGCGGCGATCGTGGCGGACCACGACGGCGGGACGCTGCGCGAGATGACGTAGTCGATCCGCCGGTTGACGAACGTGCCCGACCCCTGGGTCCGGCGCACGACGAACCGGCGCTCCAATTCCTGAACGGCCGCCCGTGCGGCGGCCCGGCCCACGCCGAACCGCCGGGCGATCTCGGCCTCGCTGGCCACCCGGGTGCCACGGGCACACTCGGCCAGCTCGGCGGACAACCGCTCCGCGATCTCCAGATACCTGGTCGCACTCACACCGGGAACTGTGATCGGCCCACTCGTCCGGACAACCTGCCGATGGCCAACGAGTCCGGCCGGGAACGTGAACAACCGGGACAGTTGTTTCACGGTTCGAACCGGCCGTCTCCCGTGGAATCCAAGGTGTGCATCCGGCGGTCAGCGGTCCTGCCCGGCCGGGCCGCCCGGAAGCGCGAGCCCGGTGCTCACCCGTTCGGCGGGGCGTGTCCCGGGGCCCGGTGGCCCGGCGAAGTCACCGGTGACAGCATCGGCACTGGCAAGCCGGCGTGGCACGACAAGACGCATCAAGAAAGGTCGCGTCATGGGCGTATGCACCGTGGGTGACTATCTCCTGCGCCGTCTACAGGAGATCGGAGTCAGGCATGTCTTCGGAGTGCCCGGCGACTACCAACTCGAATTCCTGGACCAGGTCGAGGCGATGGACGGCATCGACTGGGTCGGGAACTGCAACGAGCTCAACGCCGCCTACGCCGCGGACGGCTACGGCCGGCTGAACGGGATCGCCGCGCTGGTGACCACCTTCGGCGTGGGCGAGCTGAGCGCCCTGAACGGCGTCGCCGGCGCGTACGCCGAATCGGTGCCCGTCGTGTCCATCGTGGGGACACCGGCCACCTTCGTCGTGGAGGGCAAGCAGAAGGTCCACCACACGGCCGGCGACGGCGACTTCACCCGTGCCGCGAAGTGTGCCGGTGAGTACACCGTCGCCCAGGCGATCCTGACCCGTGACAACGCCGCCTCGGAGATCGACCGGGTGCTGCGCTTCTGCTGGCTGCTCAAGCGTCCCGTGTACATCATGGTGCCCTCGGACGTCGCCTACGAGACGATCGAGGCACCGGCCGACCCCCTCGCCCTCCTGGAGCCCTCCAGCGACCCCCGCAAGCTGGAGAAGTTCGCGGGCCGGGCGCGGGATGCGCTGCGTGCGGCCCGGTCGGTGGCCGTGCTGGTCGGCCCCGAAGTCGACCGCTACCACCTCACCGGCCAGCTGATGGAACTCGCCGAGAGGATCGCCTGCCCGGTCGCCTGCCTCAGCAACGCCAAGGGTGTCTTCCCGGAGGACCACGACCAGTTCATCGGCGGATACGCGGGCAAGCTCAGCGACGCCTACGTCAGGGAGTCCATCGAGAACGCGGACTGCCTGCTGGCCCTCGGCACCCAGTTCACCGACTCGGTGACCGGCGGGTTCTCCCAGAACATCGACCCGTCACGGGTCATCGCACTGCATCCGACGGGCGCCGCCGTCGGCAACACCCAGTACGCCCATGTGTCGATGAAGGACGCCTTGCTGGCCCTCGCCGGCACCGGCGTCCACAAGCCCTCCGCCATCGCCTCGCTCCTCCAGCGCCGCGCCAGGGGGCAGGCGTATGAGCCCGTCCGCTCGGCCCGGCTGGTCCAGGAGCGCTTCTGGGAGCAGTTCCAGGCGTTCCTCGAGCCCGGCGACGTGGTGATCGCCGACCAGGGCACCGCGTACTACGGATGCGCCGAACTGCCTCTTCCGCACGACTGCACCTTCGTGGGCCAGCCGCTGTGGGGGTCGATCGGCTATACGCTTCCGGCGCTGCTGGGAACCATGCTCGCCGCGCCCGGCCGCCGCCACATCCTGCTGATCGGCGACGGCTCCTTCCAGCTGACCGCGCAGGAGCTCTCCACGCTGCTGCGGAACGGGCTGCACCCCGTCATCATCCTGATCAACAACGACGGCTACACGGTCGAGCGCTGCATCCTCGGCGCGGACGCGAGCTACAACGACATCGCCACCTGGCGCTACGACCGACTGGTCGAGGCATTCGACCCCCAGGACCTGGCCATCACCGCCAAGGCGAACACCGAGGACACACTCGCCGCCGCGTTCGCGGCGGCCAGGAGCAACCGCGACCGGCTCGTGTTCGTCGAGGCGGTCATGGAGCGCCTGGACGCCCCGGAGTCCCTGGTCAAGCTGGGCAAGGCGTTCGCCACCGCGGACTACCACCACGCACCCGTCTCCTGAACGCGAACCGGTCCGAACTCCCGTTGAGTTCGGCGGTGGCCGGGAGCGCTGCCCTTCAGCGACGAACCGTGGTCGACTCGGGTAGCCTGACCATCAGGTTCACTTCGTGAACAGACTCAGGTTCACGAAGTGAACACGCTGTCAGGCTCTCGATCACCATCCGGCGGAGGCTCCCCATGAGCAAGTCGACACGGTCGTCCGACGCCACGCGCGCGGACCGTGGCGACCAAGCCGATATCCAGGCGGTGAGCCGGGTCAGCCAGATCCTGTCGCTGTTCGAGCCCGCCACTCCGGAAATGACCGCCGTCGAGGTGGCCGAGCGGCTCGGCCTGAACCGCACCACCGCATACCGGTACTGCACATCCCTCGTCGCGGCGGGGCTGCTCGAGCGCAACGCCGAGGGCAGCTATGTGCCCGGTGGTCTGCTGCTGCAACTCGGTGCCTTCGCCATCGGCCACCGCAGTGTCATCAACCTCGCCCCGCGCCATATGAGGGCGCTCGCGCGCGCCACGCAGACGACCGTGGTGCTCAGCCTCTGGGGCCTCACCGGACCGGTGGTCTCCCGGGTCGAGGAGAACATCTCCGCCGTGGTCGTGGTGTCCGTGCGGGTGGGCAGCCATCTGCCGCTGGATTCGGCGCAGAGCAAGGTCTTCCTCGCGTACCACGCCGACCAGCTGTCGATGGAACGGCTGATGGCGAATCTGCCGGGCCAGGCGCGGGAGGAACTGCGCGCCGATGTCGAGCGGGTGCGCACGGTGGGACACTGCTCCGCGATGAGCACTCCCGGTGTCGTCGCGGTGGGCGCGCCCGTCTTCGACGAGTACGGCATCTGCGCCACCATCGCGGTCGTCGGCCCGGACAACACCCTGTCGATGGCCGATGACACCCCCGAGCTGCGCGTCGTCGTCGACACCGCGCGTGCCCTCACCCAGGAACTCGGCGGCCACTACCGGCCCGACGACCTCGACCAGCGGGCGGTGTAGAGCGGCCGCTGGTCGTACGGGGCCGGGCCGGGTGGCGCCGAGCCGGGTGGTGCCGGGTCAGGCCAATTTCGGGATCGAGCTGTCATCGGCCATGTCGACGTCCTTCGTCTCCGGGCCGAGGAAGCCACCGAACGCGATCAGTGCGCCGGCGAGCGCGATCAGGACGGCCGGGGCGAGGTGTGATGGCATGACGCCGTCGAATTGCCGCAGATAGAACTGGTAGAACGCGGGCGCGATCAGCGCGAGGCTGTACCCGACGCCGTAGCCCGTGGAACGGATGCTCGCCGGGAACCGCTCGGTCAGATACGCGGCGATCGGGCCGAATGTGCCGACGGTGAAGACGCCGATCATGACACCCCAGCCGACGGCCGCGCCCAGGCCGCCGTCGGACACCATCAGCAGCGCGTATGACCCGGCGCCGATCACCATGACCGACAGCCCGTAGCCGATGTAGAACCGCCGCCGCCCGATGCGCTGGGAGAGCAGTCCGAAGAGGGGGTAGCACAGCGCGGCGGACGCGTTGATCACGAGCATGGTCAGCGTGACCTGCTTGCTCGACAGCGCAAGGTGCTCCTTGAGCTGTCCGGGGGTCACGGCGGCCTCCATATTGGTGGCCAGCCAGGTGCCGGTCATCAGCACGAACACCTGGGCCAGCGATTTCGGATAGCGCACAAGGAGCTGGACCAACGGCAGTTTGTGCCGCTCCCCGGTGTACTCGGGCGGCGGCTCGTGCACCTGCTTGAGGTAGTAGCGGAACAACAGGGCCGACAGCACCGCGCCGACCAGGAAGGGTATCCGCCAGCCCCACTGCACATAGCTGCTGTGCAGTCCGGTGGACGGCATCGCTTGCAGCAACAGCAGGGTGAGCGCGGCGATCATCGCGTACGCGGCGGGGGAGGTCGAGGTGATGACCGAGGCGTAGAGCCCGCGCTTGTGCCGTGGGCTCCACTCCATCGCCAGGGGCACCGCGGTGGTGTACTCACCGCCGAGGAAGATCCCGTCGATGAATCTCAGCGCGATCAGCAGGCCGACCGACCAGGTCCCGATCGTCTCGTGGCCCGGCAGACATGCGGTGATCAGCGTGATGACGCCGAAGCCGCCGACCGCGACGAGTGTGGTGCGCTTGCGGCCGACCGTATCGGCGAAGTGGCCGAAGATGATGGCGCCGAGTGGGCGGCCGATGAGCGTCGACGCGAACACCAGCGATGCGAGCAGGGCCGTGGTGCTCGCGCTCAGCTGCGCCGACTGGAAGTAGTCCGTCGCGGGCGCGAGCACCACGATCGGCAGATAGATGTCGAACTGGTCGACGAAGTAGGCGAACGCCCCGCCGCGCACCGCGGCGCGCGCCTTGGCGGTGTCCGGACCGTGCGGGGTGTTCGGGTGAGCGTCGTCGTCCAAGATCGCCGACTGCTGCTCTGCGGGGGGCAGTGGGGACATCGCGTCCTCCGGATCGGTTGCTGGCTGCCCGCAGCTCTGAGGTGCCACATGCGGCGCGTTGCGAACTGCGTGTTCACGAAGCGAACTGTCGACCACCCTAAAGTTGTGACTTGAGTCGCACAAGAGTGCTGCAAGGGGTTGACTTGCGGTCTACAGTGAAACGCGAATTCACAATACGAACCGAGGTGGTTTCCTATGAGGGAACGTCCTGCCATCGCCTCCGTCCTGGACGGCCTGGTCGATATGCATGTCCACTCCGGCCCCAGCCCGTTTCCGCGTCGCCTCGACCATGTCGAAGCCGCACAGGACGGCGCCAGGATCGGGATGCGCGCCATGGTCGCGAAGTCCCACCATCACAACACCCAGATGGACATCCTGGCGATGAAGGGACGCCTCGCCGGGGTCGCCGCCTCCGCCTACGGTGGCATCGCCCTCAACAGCACCGTCGGCGGTCTCAATGTGCACGCGGTGCGCATGTGTCTGCGCATGGGCGGCAAGGTCGTCTGGTTCCCGACCATCTCCTCGGGCCGGCACATCGACTGCCACCCCGAGGACGGGGCGTTCCCGACCACCACCGTGCCCCTGACCCTGGAGCGCATCGACATCGTCGACGGGAACGGGGAACTGAAGCCCGAGGCGGCCGAGATACTCGACGAGATCAAGGAGCAGGAAGCCGTCGTCAACGGCGGTCATATGTACCCCGAGTACATCCGCACGCTGTTCCGGGCGGCGAAGGACCGCGGCATGACGCGGATGGTCGTCAGCCACCCCGACTATGTGATCGGCGCCGACCCCGACCTGTGCCGCGAGCTCATCGCACTCGGCGCGTTCATCGAGCACGAGGTCGGCATGTACGACCCCGAGGGGACGCAGAAAAGGGATCCGAAGCGGCTGCTGACCTGGATCGAGGCGCTCGGCCCCGAGCACACCGTACTGGCCTCGGACTTCGGCCAGGCGGTCAACCCGAAACCGGTGGACGCGTGGCTGCGGGTCGCCGGGGCGCTGCTCGACCTCGGCCTGCCGGAGAAGGACCTGCGGCGCATGGTCTGCGACAACCCGGCCTATCTGCTCAACCTCGACACCTGAGCGAAAGGACACCACGGTGTACGAAAAGGACGACCCCCGCTCCTCGCTCGCCACGGCGACCGCACCACGGCCGGACAGCGGTGCCGCGATAGCCGCCGCCCAGTACTTCGATCTGCACCGCCTCGCCCCGCCCGGCGCCGCGACACCGGACGCCCGTACCGCGGTCGTCCGCGCCCAGAACGTGGTGCTGGCGCACGCCGAAGCGCGAGCCGGCGACGACCTCGACAACGGGACGCTCGACGGTGAGCTCGCCGTGGTGGTCACCGGCGCCTCTCCCGCCTTCACGGTGGTCACCGGCGAGGGGAGCACACGTATCGATACGCCCGGACTCGTGGTGGTCCCGCCCGGTGCCTCGCGGATCAGTGTGCACGGCGACGGCCCGCTGATCCGCCTGGTCGAGGCCGCCGAGCCGGCGTGGCGGGACCGGGCCGCCAACGCCGAGGCGTACGCGGCGGACCACCCGCGCGTCGCACTGCTGGAGCGGTGGCCGGAGCCCGTCGGCGGACCCGCCGTACGGTTCTACCCGCTGGCCGGGGTGCCGGAGGACCCGGCTCGGTTCGGCCGCATCTTCCGCACCCGGTCCTTCATGGTCAACTTCCTGCCGGAACTGGACGGTCCGCGCGACCCGCACAAGCTCTCACCGCACACCCACGACGACTTCGAGCAGCTGTCGCTGGCCGTGCGGGGGCAGTACGTACACCACATCCGCACCCCCTGGCTGGGCGACAGCTCCCAGTGGCGCGACGACGAGCATGTACGGCTCGGCAGCCCGTCCCTCGCGATCATTCCGCCGCCCACCGTGCACACCTCCGAAGCGAGCGATCCCGAGGTGAACCAGCTGATCGACATCTTCAGCCCGCCACGCACCGACTTCTCGGAGAAACCCGGCTGGGTGCTCAACGCCGACGACTACCCGATGCCATGAGCGCGCCACGACGCACGGGCGCCGGGCTGTTCGCACCGGACCGCGCCACCACCCCGCTCGGCACCTGGCTGAAGATCGCCTCGGGTGAGCCGGCCGAGATCATGGCGTACGCCGGGTTCGACTTCGTGGTGATCGACCTGGAGCATGCGCCGCTGGACCTCCAGACCGCGTACCGGCTGATCAACTCGGCCGCCGCGCTGGGCATGGTGCCCCTGGTACGGGTGCCGGACAAGACGGCCTCGACGATCCAGAAGATTCTCGACGCGGGGGCCATGGGCATCCTCGTGCCGCACGTCGACACCGTCGAGGAGGCCGCGGCCGTCGGGCGGGCCTGCCGGTTTCCGCCCCACGGGGTGCGCGGTGCCGGAGGCACCAGCCGGGCCGGGGCGTGGGGGCTGGCCCCCGGCGCCGACTACCTCGCCACCGGCAACGACGATGTGCTGTGCATTCCACAGCTCGAAAGCGTCGAGGCCATCAAGGCCGCACCGCGGATCCTGGCCCTCGACTCCGTCGACGCGGTGTTCGTGGGCGCCGCGGATCTTTCGATGTCGATGGGCTCCACACCGGCCTCACCGGAGGTGCTGGAGCTGATCAGCTCGGCGGAGGAAGCCGCGCACACCGCGGGAAAGCTCTGCGGGCTCGCGTTCGGCGGCGTGCCCGAACGCGCCGCGCGGGCGGTGCGCGACGGCTGCGACTTCGTCCTGCTCAGCAATGACACCTCGATGCTGGCGGAGACCGCGCGCGGGCTGGTCACGGCGTTCCGGGAAGCGGACGGGCACCGATGACGCTCTCCCTGCCCCGCTCGGCGCTGTCGATCGCCGAACTGGACGACCTCGACCACGAGGGAGCGGTGCGTTTCCTCCGGGCCCTCGAAGAGGGCGGCCACCGGATGGTCTGGATCCCCGAGGTCGCCGGGCGCGAAGCGTTCACCACCGCGGCGCTCGCGCTCGGTTCGACACACCGGATGATCGTGGGCAACGGCGTCGCCCGTGCGCTCGAACGTGTGCCGAAGTCCGCCGCGTCGGCGGCGCGGGACCTCGCCGCCGGCTACCCGGGGCGCTATGTGCTGGGGCTCGGGGTCAGCGGCGCGGTCCGCGAGCGGGGTGTCGGCCCGCTGCCCTTCCTGCGCGACTACCTCGACGAGGTCGACGCGACCATCGCCCGCCGGGGCGGCAGCCGGGCGGCGGTGCCACGGGTGCTCGGCGCGTATTCGGCCGGGATCACCCGCCTCGCCGCCGAACGCGCCGACGGCCTGATCACCTTTCTCGTCACACCCGAGCACACCCGCTGGGCGCGCGAGACGATCGGGGACGACCTGTTCCTCTCGGTCGTCCAGTGGGCGGTGGTGGGCCGCGACCGTGCCGCGGCCCGCGATGTGGCGCGCGAACGCCTCGCCTACTACCTGACGCTGCCGCACCAGATCGCCAAGCTGACCCGGCTCGGGTTCACCGAGGCCGACCTCGCACCACCCGGCTCCGACCGGCTCGTGGACGCCCTCGTCGCCTGTGGCACACCCGACCAGGTGCGCCAGGCGGTGCGGCGGCAGTACGACGCGGGCGCCACCCAGGTGGCCATCAGCCTGGTCGGCCGGCTCGACGACGCCAAACTCGACGCCTACCGGGCGCTCGCACCCCCGCACACGACCCGGACGACAGGAGACGACGACACATGACCATCACAGAGGAGAAGAACTGATGCGGGCGGCCGAGAAGGTCATCATCACCACCGCGGTGACGGGCTCCGTACACGTGCCGTCCCAGAGCCCCTACCTCCCGCTGACCGCCGAGCAGGTGGCCCGGGCCGCGGTCGAGTCGGTCGAGGCGGGATCCGCCGTCGTACATCTGCACGCCCGGCGGCCGGACGGGCAGCCCACCTTCGAGCCCGAGGTCTTCGAGCGGATCATCGCGTGGATCACCGCGCGGACCGACGCCGTCATCAACATCACCACCGGTGGCTCACCGGCGATGACGATGGAGCAGCGCCTGGCGGGTGCCGTCCGGGTCCGGCCCGAACTCGCATCGATGAACATGGGCTCGATGAACTTCGTGTACTCGGGGATGGCCGACCGGGTCACCGACTGGAAGCACGACTGGGAGAGGCCCCATGTGCTCATGTCCTACTCCCGCCCGTTCATCAACACCTTCGACGCCATCGAACACGCCTTGCGGACGCTCGGTGAGTCCGGCACCCGGTTCGAGTACGAGTGCTACGACATCGGACATCTCTACTCGCTCGCCCACTTCGTGGAACGGGGCCTGGCGAAACCGCCCCTGCTGATCCAGGGCGTGTTCGGCGTCCTCGGCGGCATCGGCGCCGATCATGAGAACCTGGACCACATGGTGCGCATCGCGGACAAGCTCTTCGGCGACGACTACTCCTTCTCCGCCTTCGCGGCTGGCCGCGACCAGATGCGCTTCGGCACCCACAGCGCCCTGCTCGGCGGCCATGTGCGGGTGGGGCTCGAGGACAGCCTGTGGATCGGCAGGGGACGGCTCGCGGAGAGCAACGCCCAGCAGGTCAGGAAGATCCGGTCGCTTGTCGAGGAGTTGGACCTGCCGATCGCCACCCCCGCCGACGCCCGGGCGATGCTCGCGCTGCGCGGTGCCACGGACATCGACAGGAGCACGGTCTCATGAGCACTCCGCCGCTCGCCGGCAAAGTCATCCTCCTCGTCGGGGCCAGCGCGGGGATCGGAGCCGATGCCGCGCGTGTCCTCGCGGAGGACGGCGCCGCCCTCATGCTCGTCGCACGCACCAAGGAGCCGCTCGCCGCCCTCACCGAGCAACTCACCTCCGAGGGGCACGATGTGGCCTTCACCACCGGCGATATCTCCGACGCGGCGAGCGTGGCCGGGTTCGTCGACGCCACCGTCGCACGGTTCGGCCGGCTCCACGGCGCGTTCAACAACGCCGCGATGACCCAGGGCGGGCGCCTCGACGCGGTCCCGGAAGCGGACTTCGACCGGATCATGGCCGTGAATGTGAAGGGCACCTGGCTGTGCATCCGTGAAGAGATACGTGTCATGGAGGGGCAGGGCTTTGGCTCGATCGTCAATGTGAGCAGTATCGGCGGTCTCCGCGGCAGCTCCGGCATGGGCGCGTACCAGGCCACCAAACACGCGGTCATCGGCCTGACCCGCACCGCCGCCCACGACTTCGGACCGCTCGGAATCCGGGTGAACGTGCTGGCTCCCGGCCCGACCGAGACCCCGATGCTCGCCGAGACCCGGCGGGCCATCCCCGGTGGCGTGGAGGCACGGATCGCGGCCACGCCCTTGCGCAAGGCCGGAACGGGGGCTGAGGTCGGGGCGAGCGCGGCGTTCCTGCTGAGCGACCGGGCGAGCCATATCAGCGGGGCCGTACTGCCGGTCGACGGCGGGTTCCGCGCCTGACCCCCACACCCGCCCGCGTGGGGTTTCTACTCCGCGCTCTCCAGGAGCCTGAACTCCGTCAGGCCGAATTGATGACCGTTGACTTGAAGCTGCACGGCGTGGGTGCCCGGGTAGTAGACGCGTGTGCTGATGGGGCGAAATGAATGGCTGCGCGTCACATCAACGGATTCCGCGGGAGCCAGGTCGCGTTTGGTGAGCTTGAACACCTTGGGTGCCAGCTTTCCGTTCGCCTTGAGGTGATGAACGACGTAGTCGATGGCGAGGGAGACGGGCCGGTCGGAGACGTTGGTGACGCTCGCGGTGAAAACGAGGGTTCCGCCATGAGGGACCGCCGTCTCCGTCAGCAGCGGCCCGACCACTTGGAGATCCTCGCGGCCGCCATGGAAACCGACCAGCTCCAGGGCTGCCGGATCGCCCTTCTTGACGAGGGTGCGCATGGCGTGACGCACCAGGGCCGGTGTGGTGGGCGCCGGGTTGTGCGTCCACCGGGCGGCCACCTTGGTGGCCAGTTCGGCGTCGAGGCGGGAGATGTCATTGACGTGGTTCGCCACCGAGCGCCGCACATCCGGCGAGATATCGGAGTGCAGCTTGTCCAGCACGGGAACGGTGGCGCCGGGATCGCGGTTGAGCTCGGGAACCTGCCGCGCCCAGGGGAGTTTGGGGCGGCTGCCCTCGCTCGCCAGCCGTCGTACGGCCGGGTCGGGGGAGTCCGTCCAGACCAGCGCCGCCGCAAGCGTGCGTTCCAGATCCTGGTTGAGGAATGTCCGCAGGGCGAACTCGCTCGTCAGACGTGGGGTGAGCTCCGCCAGCAGGTCGAGGCCGTCGTCGAAGTGCCGGCCGTCGGCGGCCTCGGTGGCCGCCACGGCGACGGCTTCGCCGACCGGCCAGATCATCCAGCCCGTCAGGTCCGGGTGCGTCAGGCCCTTGCGCACCGCGTGCGCCAGGCGTTCGTAGTCGCGGCCGCAGTCGGTCAGGAGCGCGTCGGCCACGGACCGCGCCCGTTCGCCGAGGCCGAGGGGCCCCAGCGTCGTCGAGCTGTTGGCCACGGACTGCCAGCGTGAGGGGGCGGGGGAGGACTTCTGGAGGATGGCAGCCAGGCGGCGGATGCCGTCGGGGCTGATCAGCTCGTCTGCGGTGGGCACATGTACTCCAGGAAGGCGTGTTGCTCCGGCGGGATCTGGGTGGGCTCGGTCGCAGCGGCTACCGCGCGGGCGCGGGAGGGAAGTCGGCGCCGCGGGACGCGGTTTCGAAGGCGCGCAACTCTTCGAGCATGCCTTCGAGTTGGTCGTGGACGGCATCGTAGCCCGCGCCGCCGAGGACGATCCGGCGAGGAGGGGTGTCCCGCTCCATGGCGTCCAGGACGGCCCGCACTCCGCGGTGGGGGTCGCCGGGCTGCGTACCGTCCTGGCCGATCATGGAGTCGCGGACGGTCTCGACGAACGGCACATAGGCGTCGACCGTCTCGGCCACCGGCTCGGCGGCGAATCCGGCGTACGCGCGGGTGCGGAAGGCGCCCGGTTCGACGGCGAGCACCTTGATGCCGAACGGCGTCACTTCCTCACGCAGCGCTTCGGTGAGACCTTCGAGGGCGAACTTCGCGGCGCTGTAGTAGCCGAAGCCGGGTACGCCCCTGAGCCCCGCGACCGAGGACATATTGACGATCCACCCGCCGCGGCGGGCCCGCATGCCCGGCAGGACGGCGCGCAGGACCGCGGTGACGGAGAAGAAGTTCAGCTCGAAGGAGCGCCGGATGTCGGCGTCGGGCGATCCTTCCACGGAGCCGTACCAGCCCCGGCCTGCGTTGTTGACCAGGACGTCGATGCCGCCGAACCGTTCCTCGGCGGCGGTGACGGCGTCGTGGATCTGCCGGGCGTCGGTGACGTCCAGCGGCAGCACGAGCGCCTTCTCGCCGTGGCTCTTCGCCCACTCGTCGAGCAGATGCGGGCGGCGGGCGGTGAGCACCACGTTGTCACCCCTCTCCAGGGCGGTGTCGGCGTAGGCCATGCCGAATCCGCCGGGGGTGCCGCCGGTGATGAACCAAGTCTTCATGGGTTGCCTCTTAAACGGGTGGGCGTGCGCTGCTGTCATGGTGGCCAGGACGGCCGGACCAGCAACTGCTAAAATAGAAGCTAGTGACTTCTACTTTAGCAGTAACCCTGGGAGGGTGTCATGCCGAGCCGGATCCGGCTGGAGGACCGTGAGTGTCCGCTGTCGACCACGGTGCAGCACGTCGGCGAGTGGTGGACGCTGCTGATACTCCACGACGCCTTCGACGGCTATACGCGCTTCGACCAGTTCCAGCAGAGCCTGAACATCTCCACCAGCATGCTCACCGCCCGGCTGAAGACCCTCGTGGCCGACGGCCTGCTGGAGCGACGGCCGTACCAGACCAACCCGGTCCGCCATGAGTACGTCCTCACCGAGCGCGGGCGCTCCCTGCGGCCGGTGATCGTCGCCCTGGCGGCTTGGGGCAATCAGCACCTCGCCCCCGAGGCCCGCGCCATGATCCTCGTGGACGCGGAAACCGGCGAGGAGGCCGAACCGGTCGTGGTCGACGCGCGCACCGGCAAACGTCTCGACGACAGCAGGATGTACACGTTCACCGCCGGTCCGGCCGCCAGCGAGGCCATGCGGGCGCGCTATGACGAGCTGGACCGGCGGCGCATGGAAGGGAGCACACAGTGACGCGAACACTCGGACTCATCGGCAGTGGATCGATCGGCACATCCCTCGCCCGGCTGGCCGTCGCCGCGGGGCTCGACGTCGTCCTCAGCAACTCGCGAGGGCCCGAAACCCTTCGCGAACTCGTGGACACTCTGGGTGACCACGCCCGTGCGGCCACCCCCGCGGAAGCCGCACACGCCGGAGACCTGGTGGTGGCGACCATCCCGCTGAAGGCTTACGAACAGATCCCCGCGGACGCGCTGAACGGCAAGACCGTGCTGGACACGATGAACTACTACCCCGACCGTGACGGCCGGATGGCCGAGCTCGACGCGGACGACATCACCTCCAGCGGTCTGCTCCAGCGCCATCTGACGGGCTCGTCCGTGGTCAAGGCGTTCAACAACATCGGCTTCCACCAGCTGTTCACCCTCGCCCGGCCCGCCGGGGCACCCGACCGCAGCGCCCTGCCCATCGCCGGCGATGACACAAGGGCCAAGGAAGAGGCCACGCGTCTGCTGGACACCCTCGGATACGACGCGGTGGACATCGGCACACTCGCCGAGAGCTGGCGCAGCGAACCGAACACCCCGGTGTATGTCGAGCCCTATCGCGGCGAGGCACCCGCCGGACTCGGCCCCAAGGACTGGTTCCGGTGGACCTCGGAGGACCCCGGCAGCACCGTCCCCGCGGCGCGGGTCCGCGAACTGGTCGCGAGCGCGGTGCGTGGGCCGTCCCGCGCCGGTGTCCTGCCGGCAGGGCTCGGCGGCTGACCGCCACTTCGGTCCGCGGTCACGCGGCGGCGGACCGATGCGGCGGAATACGGGCCGCTCGGCGGGGACGGTCATACGAGGGTCTCCGTGACGGCGATGGGCGCCAGACCGGGAGCCGGGCCGGACGTCGGGCCGGACGCCGGGCCGGGAGCCAGCCGCAGCCGCTCCAGGAAGAGCACCACCGTGGCGGCGGCGGTGCGGTGCGTCACGTCGTTGAGTACGTCGTGCCGGGTGCCGGCCAGACTCACCAACTCCGCGCCGGGCAGCCCGCGGAACGCACGGCGTACCTCATCGAGGGGGCTGACGGTGTCCTCCGTACCGTGCAGCCCGAGCACGGGAACGGAGATCCCCTCCAGCGTGGGCGACTCCGGCGCCGGCGACCCCGCCAGGGCGCCGCGCCGGAACGCGGGGTCGGCGGTCAGCCTGCCCCGATGCGTGGGGCAGGCGGTGCGCCGCTCCAGCTCGTCCTCCCAGTCCGAAGCGGCCGTTTCGGCCGGACCCGGCCCGGTCGGCAGTCCGGCGAGGATCAACCCGTCGAGTCCGGCGGTGCCGAGGGCGGCGAGCCGCGCCGCGTGGGATGCCCCGGTGTCGGAGCCGACCAGTACGCGGGGGCCCGGGAGCGTCTCGTCGCGCAACAGCTCGGTGGCCGTCTCGGCGATGGCCTCGGGGCCGGACGAGGCGTCGCCCAGGGCACGGACGCGATAGCCGTCGGCGGAGATCCGGCGGCCGAACCGCTCGTACACACCGCCGTGTTCACCCCGACCGGGGAGGAGCACGAGCGTGCCGCGCGGGGCGATTCCCGCTGGTTCGTCCCAGGAGTGGACAGGCTGAGCAGAGGACATGAGAACTCGATTCATCGACAGTGGCGCCACCCGCACGCGCGAGCGGGGGGAGCGGCCGTGCGGGTGAGGAGGTGTGGACGGGGGAGGAGGCGCCGGGAGCGCTTCCCGGCGCGGGGGCGCGCAGGCGCGCGCGGGGAGGCAGCGGAGGAGCGGCGAACAGGCCCCGGCGAGCGCGGCGAAGAAAGCCTTGAGTCAGCGACAGCGCATGGCGCCGGTGCGGCCGAAATCGACCACGCGCCGCCGTGTCAGCATGGCGCTCGTGGCACGGCACACCACCGGTCCGGCGGCCGACGGGCCGGACCCGGTGCGGTGAGTGCGCGGCCCGGCGGCCGCCACGAACGCTGTACGCGGCATGACCTCAGAATGCACGAGGCCGGAGCCGGCCGTCCAACGATGATGTGCACATCGTCGAACGTGACGCCCGGAAGGCCCGGTTCACCGCCCACGGCACCCGGCTTCTGGAAGAGGCCCAGCAGATCGTCGGCACCCACGACGCCGCTCTCCGCAGGCTCATGGGGGAGGGCCCGGCCGACGCGGTCGGCTGCGACCCCGCCCTGACCACAGCCACCATCGAGGCGGTGCGCGCCCTGCTCGGCTTCCGTGACATGGCACCGAGGGCCGTGTAACGCGTACATGGCAGCCGTACGAAGTCGTCATTGCCGCCTGCTGGAAAGGCGAACGCGCGCTTGACCCCTTCTCGGCGTCGTGGATAGCTTCAGCGGCATGCCGATCTCTCCGCGGTTCACGCAGCGGCGCCCCGTCGATCCGATGCGCAGGGCCGGCGCGCTGTGTAGCTGAAATCCAGCGGCGAACAGACCTTCATCGCGCCGAATTCCGCCCCGCGGGACCAGCTGACTTCCGTACGCCCCGCTGCCGTACGCCTCGCGCCCGGGAATGTGCACGCCCAGGCGCGCGCCGTTCGTGCTGACCGCTCTGCCCTCCACATCACCGCAGGTCGGCCGCGCGCACACGACTGTCACCGTGCGCACCCCGACCGAGCTTTTCGCATGTCCCGACGTATGAGGAGTTGCTGGTGAGTCCGACAGCCACCCGACCGTTCATGCTCGCCCTCGGAACCGCGTCGCTGCTGGCCGCCTCGGCCGTGGCCCCGGCCGCCGTCGCCGCGCCCGCCGAGTCGCGTCCATCGGTGGTGCTCGACTGGTACGACACGACAGCCCGGACGATCGCGGCGGCCGGAGCGCCGACCCAGGTGACCAACAGCCGCACATGGGCGGTGAGTTGGCTGGCCGGCGCACGGGCCGGCCGCGAGGTGCCCCCGGGCGTCGACCGGGGCGACTACCAGGACGCCGCGCTGGCCTCCGCGGTGCACAGTTCCCTGATCGCCCTCGTGCCGACGCGCACCGAGCAGCTGGACGCCGCGTTCCGCCGCACCCTCGACGGGATCCCGGACGGCCCGGCCGAGGACCGCGGCGTGGCGGCGGGTGAGCGGGAGGCCCGGTCCGTCCTCGCGTCCCGGGAGGGCGACGGCCTGGACCCGGCGTCGGTCGACGCCCCGTTCACCGTGCCCCCGGCCGCCCCCGGTGTCTGGCAGCCGACGCCGCCCGCGTATGCCCCCGCCACGCAGTACGGCAACCGCGTCGCGCGGCCGTTCGTGCTGGCGGCCCCCGACCAGTTCCGGCTCGGACCGCCGCCGGCGCTGGATTCCCGGCGGTACCGTTCGGACCTGGCCGAAGTGCGTGCCTACGGCGCGGCGGACAGCACACGGCGCACCGCCCACCAGACGGAGACGGCGAATTTCTGGTACGGATCCTCGCTGACCCTCTACACCGAGCCGCTGCGGGTCGCGCTGTCCCGCTCCGCCGGGTCGGTGGAGGAGCGGGCGAAGCTGGTGGCGCTGTTCCACATCGCGTCGGTGGACACGCAGATCGCGACCTCCGACTCCAAGTACGCGTATCTGCGCTGGCGTCCGGTCACCGCCATCCGCACCGGTGCCATCGACCCCGACCCCGACTGGACGCCGTTGCACAACACACCGGCGCACCCGGACTATCCGAGCGGCCACAACACCTTCGCGGGCGCGGCGGAGGGGATACTGTCCGCGCTCACCGGCCCGCGCACCGCGCCGTTCGAGCTGACCAGCCCCACCGCGCCGGGGGTCACCCGTGAGTACACGGACTGGCACCGGCTGACGGCCGAGAACGTCGAGGCGCGGATCCTCTCGGGCATCCACACCCGCTCCGCCGACGAGTCCGGAGTCGCCCTCGGCAAGAAGGTGGCCGCGTACGTCCTGGGTGCGTCCGGTCGGCTCCTGCGCTGAGCCCGCGAAACGGACGGCTCTTGCGCTCACCGCCCCGCCCCCGTCGCCGGATACGGGATCAGCCGCGCGCGGCCGGGACGGCGGCGGGCGTCCGGGGCGGTGAGCGAAGGGCCGTGCCGACGCTTGCCCCCGCTCCCGAGGCAGGAGTCGTGGGCGTCGTGAACCGTTTCCGTCTCGTCATCACCGGGAGTCCGGCATGAGCGAACCCGCCAAGCAGGTGCACCTCGGGGCAGCTTTCCCCGGCGTGAACAACCACACCGTCTGGAGCGATCCGCGCTCCGGCAGCCAGATCGACTTCTCCTCCTTCCGCCATCTCGCGCGCACCGCCGAGCGCGGAAAGTTCGACTTCTTCTTCCTCGCCGAGGGGCTGCGGCTGCGCGAACACCGCGGGAAGATCTTCGATCTGGATGTGGTCGGCAGACCCGACACCCTGCCGGTGCTCAGCGCGCTGGCGGCGGTCACCGACCGCATCGGCCTGGCCGGGACGGTGAACGCCACCTTCAACGAACCCTTCGAACTCGCCCGGCAGTTCGCGACGCTGGATCACCTCTCCGGCGGGCGCGCCGCATGGAACGTGGTCACCTCCTCGGACGCCTTCACCGGCGCCAACTTCCGCCGGGGCGGCTTCCTGGACCGCGCCGACCGGTACACCCGCGCCGCGGAGTTCGTCGAGGTCGCTCGCGAGCTGTGGGACGCCTGGGCCCCGGACGCGGTGGCCGCCGACCCTGCCGCCGGGGTCTTCGTCAAGGACGGGGCCATCGCCGAAGTACGTCATCGGGGTCGGCAGTTCGACATCGCCGCGCGTCCGACGGTGCCGCGCAGCCCCCAGGGCCATCCGGTGCTGATCCAGGCCGGAAACTCCGGCGACGGCCGTGAGTTCGCCGCCGCGACCGCCGACGCGATCTACACCATCCACGCCGAACTGGCGGCGGGTCGGTCCTTCTACGCCGATGTCAAGGGCCGGCTCGCCAAGTACGGCCGTGCTCCGGGGCATCTGAAGATCCTGCCCCAGGCCACCTTCGTGCTCGGTGACACCGAGGAGGAGGCGCGGGAGCGCGCCCGCCACATCCGCCACCAGCAGGTCTCCCCGCAGGGAGCGATCGCGCAGCTCGAACAGGTATGGGGACGCGACCTGTCCGGCTATGACCCCGACGGACCGCTTCCCGACGTCGAACCGCTCGCCGACGCCGTCGGCATCACCCGCGGCCGGGCACGTCATCAACACGACCCCCTCGCGGTGGCGCGCCACTGGCGGGAGGTCGCCGAGGCCAGGAAGCTGAGCATCCGCGGCCTGGTCATCGAGCTGACCGGCCGCCACGCCTTCGTCGGCACACCGGGCCAGGTCGCCGAAGAGATCAACACCCATGTGCAGGGCGACGCCTGCGACGGATTCATCATCTCCGGGCACCTCACCCCCACCGGTCTGGACGAGTTCGTCGACACCGTGATTCCCGAACTCCAGGAACGCGGGGTGTTCCGCACGGAGTACCACGGCACCACCCTGCGCGACCACCTGGGCCTGGGCCCCGCCCCGGCCTCGGTCCGATGAGCGATATCCGCGTCCGCACCGCCCGTGCCCATGAGCATGAGCGGGTCGCGGCCGTCACCGTCGAGGGCTTCCGCAGCCGTAACAGCGCACCCCGCCCCGAACGGCTGGCCCTGCTGCGCGACACGCCCGGCCGCGCGGCCGCCGGAGATCTGCTGGTCGCCGTGCACGAACCGAACGGCACACTGATCGGCACCGCGAGTCTGCTGCGCCCCGGCACCGCGTACGCCCGCCTGGCCCTGCCCGATGAGGCGGAACTGCGCCTGCTGGCCGTCCTGCCCGAACACCGAAGCCGCGGAGCCGGCGGTGCGCTTCTCACCGAGGGCGTCGAGCGCGCCAGGTCCTGGGGCATGCGCGCCCTGGTCCTGGACACGGGCTGGGACAACCTCGTCTCCCAGCGCGTCTACCACCGCCTCGGCTTCGTCCGTCAGTACGCCCGCGAGGAGCGCGAGAACCGGCACAGGCCGCTGAAGACCGCCGTCTTCTCCCACGACCTCGGCCGGCGCCGGGCATGACGGCCGCCACCCGCCCCGACACCGGCCGACACCGGCCGACAGCGAGCAGTCGGCGATGCCGCGTCCGGCGGTGTCGATCACGTGGTGGTCCCGATGCCACGGTTCGTATGCGCGGTCGGTGATGTCCGTCCAGGTGGGCAGGGGCAGGCCGGGGATTCCACCGTGCGCTGGGACGCCCGCCTCTTGCGCTCGGCGGGATCCGAGCAGACGATCTCGATCTCGGCGGCGGCGACGCCGACACGGACAGCGACGTCGCGCCACGCGTCGCGGGTGAGGGCGAGGAGGTTCACGGATTCGGCGATCACGACCTGTCCGGGGAATATGTCGCGGCACCGTCCGAGTTGATGATTGCGTGAGGTCACCGGCCTCACGTAGCGTTCCGAAATACCAGCCTGGGCCCCGAAGGCCCGTCGGGAACGGGAACGAGAGGCGATGGTGATGCGGCCGATGATCCGTCCGCCCGCGCCGGCTCCGGCCCTCCGTGAGGGTGTCCGCTTGTACTCCCGGCACCACATCGACCTGTTGCGCGTGGCCGGCGCGCTCTGTCGTCGCTGACCTGATCACCTCGAAGACCTCGTGCCCTCCCGTCGAGGGGGGCCGATCACCCATGGCTGAACAGGGAGGCACCCTTCGTGTCCGAGTCCTCATCCACGTCCTCTTCCACGCTCCTGCACCTGGCTGTCGCCCTCGACGGGGCGGGCTGGCATCCGGCCGCGTGGCGCGAGCCGCAGGCCCGGCCCCGGGAGCTGTTCGACGCCGCGTACTGGACCGATGTCGTCACCGAGGCCGAACGCGGTCTGCTCGACTTCGTGACCTTCGAGGACGGGCTCTCGCACCAGTCCTCGCACCGCACGGAGCCCGACGGCCGCACCGACCAGGTGCGCGGGCGGCTGGACGCGGTGCTCATCGCCTCCCGGGTGGCACCGGTGACCCGGCACATCGGGCTGGTGCCCACCGTCGTCGCCACCCACACCGAGCCGTTCCACATCTCCAAGGCGATCGCCACCTTGGACTACGTCAGCACCGGCCGCGCGGGGCTGCGGCTCCGGGTGTCCAGGCGGAGCCATGAGGCGGAGCACTTCGGCCGCCGCGCCATTCCGCGCTTCGGCCCCGAGGATCTGGACACCCCGGCGGTCCGGGAGCTGACCGCGGAGCTCTTCGAGGAGGCCGCCGACTATATCGAGGTGGTACGCCGCCTCTGGGACAGCTGGGAGGACGACGCCGAGATCCGGGACGTGGCCACCGGACGCTTCATCGACCGCGACAAGCTGCACTACATCGACTTCGAAGGCCGGCACTTCAGCGTCAAGGGCCCCTCGATCACCCCCAGGCCACCGCAGGGACAGCCGGTCGTCAGCGCCCTGGCGCATCAGAGCGTGCCCTACCGGCTGGTGGCGACCTCCACCGACATCGGCTACCTCACCCCGCACGACACGGACCAGGCGCGCGCCGTCATCGCCGAGATCCGCGCCGCCCAGGCCGCGGCGGGCCGCGCGGAGGAGCCCCTGCACCTCTTCGGCGACCTGGTGGTGTTCCTCGACGACGAACCGGGCGCCGCGGCCGCCCGGCTGGAGCGCTTGGACGCCCTCGCGGGCCAGCCGTACACCAGCGACGCCAAGGTGTTCACCGGCACCCCCGCACAGCTCGCGGATCTGCTGCTGTCCTGGCAGCGGACCGGACTGTCGGGCTTCCGGCTGCGCCCCGGTGTGATCGGCCACGACCTCGAGGCGATCACCCGCGGTCTGGTGCCCGAACTCCAGCGCCGCGGCGCCTTCCGCCGGTCCTACGAGTCCGACACCCTGCGCGGGCTGCTGGGCCTCGCCCGCCCCGCCAACCGCTACGCCACCATCTGAGCCGGAGGGACCACCGACCATGAGCAATTCGCTCAAGCAGATCCACCTGGCGGCCCACTTCCCCGGTGTCAACAACACCACCGTGTGGAGCGATCCGGAGGCGGGCAGCCATATCGAGTTCAGCTCGTTCGCACACTTCGCGCGCACCGCCGAGCGCGCCAAGTTCGACTTCCTGTTCCTCGCCGAAGGGCTGCGGCTGCGCGAACAGGGCGGCCGGATATACGACTTGGACGTGGTGGGGCGGCCGGACACCTTCACGGTCCTGTCCGCGCTCGCCGCCGTCACCGAACGGCTGGGCCTCACCGGCACCATCAACTCCACCTTCAACGAGCCCTACGAGGTGGCGCGCCAGTTCGCCAGCCTGGACCACCTTTCGGGCGGGCGCGCCGCGTGGAACGTCGTCACCTCCTGGGACGCCTTCACCGGGGAGAACTTCCGGCGTGGCGGCTTCCTCCCGCAGGACCAGCGGTACTCCAGGGCCAAGGAGTTCCTGGCCACCGCCACCGAGCTGTTCGACTCCTGGCGGGGTGACGAGATCGTCGCCGACCAGGCGACCGGCACCTTCCTCGACGACGCGCGGGCCGGTGCCTTCGCCCACCGGGGACAGCACTTCGACATCGCCGGGCAGTTCAACGTCCCGCGCAGCCCGCAGGGCCGCCCGGTGATCTTCCAGGCCGGTGACTCCGAGGAAGGCCGGGAGTTCGCCGCGGCCGGCGCCGACGCCATCTTCAGCCGGTACAGCACCTTCAAGGAGGGGCAGGCGTTCTACACGGACGTCAAGGGCCGCCTCGCCCGCCATGGCCGTACCCATGACCAGCTGCTGATCCTGCCCGCGGCCACCTTCGTCCTCGGTGACACCGACGCCGAGGCGCGGGAGCTGGCCCACGAGGTGCGGCGCCAGCAGGTCAGTGGCGCCACCGCGATCAAACACCTGGAGTTCGTCTGGAACCGGGATCTGTCCGCGTACGACCCGGACGGCCCGCTCCCCGACATCGACCCCGACCCCGGTGAGCACACCGTCGCCCGCGGCCGCGCCCAGGTGCGGATGTACCGCGATCCGCTGGCCGTCGCCCGGGAGTGGCGGGAGCTGGCGGAGGCGAACAAGTGGTCCATCCGTGACCTGGTCATCGAGACCGGCAACCGCCAGTCGTTCATCGGCTCCCCGGCCACGGTCGCCGAGACCATCAACTCCTTCGTCCAGGCCGACGCCAGCGATGGCTTCATCCTCGTCCCGCACATCACCCCCGGCGGGCTGGACGTCTTCGCCGACACCGTCGTCCCGCTGCTCCAGGAGCGCGGCGTGTTCCGCACCGAGTACGAGGGCACGACCCTGCGCGACCACCTCGGCCTGGCCCACCCCGCCACCGATACGCACCCGGAACAGGCAGCGTCATGACGTCCCTCGCCACCCCCCTCGGGGTCCTGGACCTCGTGCCCATCTCCTCCGGCTCGACCGCCGCCGAGGCACTGCGCAACAGCGTCGACCTCGCCCGGCAGACCGAGCGGTTCGGCTATGCGCGCTACTGGTTCGCCGAACACCACCTCAACCCGGGCGTGGCCGGGACCTCGCCCGCTGTCGTCCTGGCCCTGACCGCCTCCGCCACCTCCACGATCCGCCTCGGCTCCGGGGCCGTACAGCTCGGCCATCGCACCGCCCTGTCCACCGTCGAGGAGTTCGGCCTGATCGACGCCCTGCACCCCGGACGGCTCGACCTCGGGCTCGGCCGCTCCGGTGGACGTCCCACCGAGCGCACCGGCGACGCACCGCCCACCACGACACCCGTCATCGACGGTCGCACCCCGAACGGTCTGCGCATCCCGCCCAAGTTCTCCGTCCAGCGGCTGCTCGGCTCGCCCCGTATCGCCCTCCAGCGGCGGCTCCTCCAGCAGCCGGGCGCAGAACCGCAGGACTACGGCGAGCAGATCGACGACATCCTCGCCCTCCTGCGCGGCGACTACCGCTCCGAGGGCGAGGAGGCACACGTGGTCCCCGGCGAAGACGCCGATGTGCAGGTGTGGATCCTCGGCAGCAGCGGCGGGCAGAGCGCCCAGGTCGCGGGCCGGGGCGGTCTGCGCTTCGCCGCCAACTACCACGTCAGCCCCGCCACCGTCCTGGAGGCCGTCGAGGCGTACCGCGCCGCGTTCCAGCCGTCCGGGACGCTCCACAAGCCGTACGTCAGCGTCTCCGCCGATGTCGTGGTCGCCGAGGACGACGCGACCGCCCGCGACCGCGCCACCGGCTACGGCTTGTGGGTCCGCAGCATCCGCACGGCCGAGGGCGCCATTCCCTTCCCCACCCCCGAACAGGCCCGTACCCACGTCTGGTCCGACGAGGACCGGGAACTGGTCGCCGACCGCGTGGACACCCAGTTCGTCGGCTCGCCCGCGCGCGTCGCCGACCAGCTCGAACAACTCCAGGAAGCCACCGGCGCGGACGAGTTGCTCATCACCACCATCACCCACCGCCACGCCGACCGGGTGCGCTCCTACGAACTGCTCGCGGAGGAGTGGCGACGCCGCTGAGCCGAGCCGCACAGCGGCAGAAGAGTCGACCACCGGCCTCGGCCGTCGACACCCGTTCGGCGGCCGAGAAGACGCGTTGCCGCAGTGGAGCCGCCAGGGCAGTCGCGATGCCGAGACGGTTTACCCGTCCGTATTCCAAGACATGGTTGACAGGAATGGCGGGCCATCACAGAATTTCTGCCCATGACCTCGGATCCCTTGCTGACCAGCGAACGCTGCGTCGACCTTCTCCGGGTTTCCAGCGCGCGGTGTTGATGGCCTGGGCGCTTTGAGCCCCCAGGAATCAGTCTTCTGACTTTTTCACCCATCTCGTTTGCCGAGATACGGGTTCAGATACGGTCTTGGCCCTGACGCGGCCCGGCCGGTCACCCCTTTCATCCGACGGCACAGCCGAAGAGATCTGTGCTGTCCACTCTTGCCTGCCGCCGGCATGGCATGCGTCCCGTCGCGGACGTGCTCGTAGTGATCGGCTTCGTCACCGTCTCATGTCCCCATGGGCCTCCGCGTCGCCCTTGTCCGGCAACGCCCACCACCGCCATGTCCTCGGAAGGAAATCCGGCTGTCATGAAACTCTCTCAACGCCGGGCGTTTTCGCCCCGCAGCGCCGCCCTGGGGGCGGCAGTCCTGCTGCTCTCGGCTTGCAGCGGCGGCACACAGAACACCGCGAACTCGTCGGGTGACGCGGGGAAGCCACAGTACGGCGGCACACTGAAGTTCTACGACCCGGTGAGCTACAAGGCATGGCAGATAACGAACACCCTGTGGTCGAACAGCAATGTGACGACCAACCTCGCCGACCGGCTGACATGGCAGAATCCGAAGACCGGGAAGATCGAGCCCTGGCTCGCCAAGAGTTGGACGATCAGCCCGGACCATCTGACCTACACCTTCACGATCCGCTCCGGTGTGACGTTCAGCGATGGCAGCAAGCTGGACGCCGAGGTGGTCAAGCACAACCTCGACCAGCATGCCTTCGGCGACAAGAAGCTCGGCGTCGCACCGGATGAGTTCTTCGCGAACTACGCCGGCACGAAAGTCGTCGACCCGCGGACCGTCCGGGTCACGTTGTCGAAGCCCAATGCCGGTTTTCTCCAGGTGCTCTCGATCTACCGGACCGGCATTCTGGCCGAGTCCTATCTCAAGAAGGACTGGAACGACAAGGGCAAGCTCACCAGCCTGATCGGATCAGGCCCCTTCGTCGTCGCCGGAGGCAATGGCACGACCAATGTGGTCCTCAAACGCCGCGACGACTACAACTGGGCGCCGAAGAGCTTCAAGCACCAGGGCAAAGCGTATCTGTCGGAAATCCGCTACACGACCGTTCCGGAGCAGAGCACCGCTGTGGGCGCCCTGCAATCGCAGCAGGCCGATGTCGTACGCAACATCGCGCCGGATGACGAGGAAACGGTCAAGAGCTCCGGCGGTCAGGTCGAAGCGTTTCCGGCGCAGGGAGAAAGCAACGCACTCCACATCTCATTGGCGGCGAACGCGCCCACCCGGGACATCCAGGTGCGGCGCGCGCTCCAGGCGGCGACCGATCGCAAGGAAATCAACAACATCGCGCTCTCGCCCAGTTACGGGGTCGCCAAGAGCATCCTCGTCCACGGCACACCGAAGCGGCCGGACGGCAGCGCCTATCTGAAGTACGACCCGGCCAAGGCCAAACGGCTCCTGGAAGCGGCCGGCTGGAAGACCGGCCCCGACGGAATCCGGGCCAAGAAGGGTGAGCGGCTCTCGTTCACGCTCTATGTCACGCCGTACTACCAGGTTTCCCAGGCCGTGGTCGAAGTGCTCCAGTCGCAGTGGAAGAAGGCCGGGATCGAGGTGAAGCTCAAGAGTCCGTCACTGAGCCAGTACGAGGCGGAGATCGGCAAGAACACCGTCTTCACACAAGGTCAGCTCTCCCGGGCCGAACCCGATGTGCTGCGCTCCGAGTGGCACAGCGAACTCGCCGATTCGACCTACACCGAGCTCCCCGAACTGAACACGTTGCTCGAGGCCCAAGTCGCCGAGTTCGACCCGGCGAAGCGTACGGCGGACATCAAGGCCGTCCAGGACTATGTGCTCAAGAACGCCCTCGCCATTCCGCTGTACGACGAGACGCAGGTCTTCGGCCTGCGGCCGAACGTCCAGGGCTTCCAGACCGAGGCCGTGGCCCGGTCGCAGTTCTACAACACCTGGCTGTCCTGACCCATGGCCCGCTACGTACTCAAGCGCCTGGCGCACACCGTCCTGGTTCTCTGGGCGGCCTACACACTGGCTTTCATCCTGCTCACCGCGTTGCCCGGCAACGCGATATCCAATTTGATCAACAATCCGCAGAACCAGCTGACGCCGGAGGACGGCAAGCTCCTCAAGGCGTTCTACGGCCTCGACCATCCGGTGGTGGTCCAGTACGTCCATGCGCTGGACGCCCTGCTCCACGGGAACCTCGGGTACTCGCTGAGCAGCGGGGCGAAGGTGGCGGATCTGCTCGGTGACGCGTTGCCCGGCACCCTGCGGCTGACCGCGCTCGGTTTCGTCTTCGGATCGGTCATCGCGGCCGGAGTCGGAGTCGTCGGGAGCTACGCACGGTGGAACTGGCTGCGAACTCTTCTCCAGTCCTTCCCGGCCCTGGCCGCCTCGGTGCCCAGCTTTGTGATCGGAATCCTGATCCTCTACTCCTTCTCGTTCCAGCTGCATCTGATCCCCGCGGTCGACGACGGAACCTTCCTGGCCCTGCTGGGGCCCGCGGTCACCCTGGGGATCATGGTCTCGGCACCGCTGTCCCAGGTATTCAGCGCCTCGATCGCGGCGACCCGGCGACAGCCCTTCGTACACGTCCTCCAGGCGAGGGGGGCCGGGGAGCGGTACATCTTCGGACGCGGTGTCCTGAGGAACTCGTCCTTGCCGGTGCTCACCATGCTGGGCCTGGCCGTAGGCGAGTTGATCGCGGGCTCGGTCGTCACCGAAGCGGTGTTCGCACGGAACGGAATCGGTCAGATCACCCTCAACGCCGTCAACACTCAGGACCTGCCCGTCGTCCAGGGCGTGGTGCTGGTCGCCACCACGGGCTACGTCCTGGTCAACCTCGTGGTCGACGTGGTCCACCCGCTCATCGATCCGCGCATCCGGGCCGACATTCTCGCCGCGCGCCCGAAGAAGACCAAGGGTTCGGAGCAGGGGGCCATACCGGCCCGGCCCGGCCCGGAGGAAGCGACCTCTCCCCGGCTCCCGGAGGAGGTGGCCACGCGATGACGACGACAGCCGAGAACCCCGCGCCCTCGGTCGAAGCGCGGGATACCGCAGGGCCGGCGAAGGCGTCGCGAGGCCGTGCCATCGCGATACTGCTGTGGTCGATCCGTCACTGGTCGGTCGTGGTGGCGGGAGCGGTCCTCGTAGTGGCGGTTCTCTGGGCGCTGGTCCCCGGATGGTTCGCCCATTCGAGCCCGACGGCGATCGGGGCGACGGACAAGCTGCTGCCGCCGTCGAGCGCGCACTGGTTCGGCACCGACCGGCTCGGCCGCGATCAGTACAGCCGCGTCGTCCACGGCGCCCGCGCGTCACTGTCGGGCTCGGTGGTGGCCGTGCTCATCGGTGTCGCGGTGGGCTCGGTCTTCGGCGCCCTCGCCGGCTGGTTCGGCCGCTGGATCGACGCCGTCGTGATGCGACTGATCGATGTCGTGCTGTCCATTCCGGGTTTCCTGCTGGCCATCACCATCGTGGTCGTCCTCGGTTACGGGATCTTGCAGGCGGCGGCCGCGGTCGGCCTCACATCGTCGGCGGCCTTCGCCCGGCTCATCCGCTCCGAGGTGCTGCGCGCCAGGACGAGCCAGTACGTGGAAGCGGCGGTCGCGAGCGGCGCCCGTTCGTCGACGATCCTGCTGCGCCATGTGGTCCCCAACTCGCTGGGGCCGACGCTGTCGCTGGTCACCATCCAGTTCGGCATCTCGATCATCTGGATCGCCTCACTGAGCTTTCTCGGCCTCGGCGCCCAGCCGCCGAGCCCGGAGTGGGGCCGCCTGGTCGCCGATGGCCGCAACTTCTTGGCGAGCAAGCCCTACCTGGTGGTCTATCCGGCGCTGACCGTCGCCGCGGTCGTCCTGGCCGGCAACCGTCTCGCCCGCCATTTCGCAGAGAGGCAGAAACGATGAGCGGTGACGTGGCACAGCGGGCCGCCCGAGACGGCACCCCACCCCCTGGTCCGGTCCTGGCCGTGGAGGATCTGAGCGTCGGCTATCAGCTCGGGCACAGTACCAAGACGGCTGTGCGGAACATCTCGTTCGAACTCGAACCGGGCCAAGTCCTCGCTCTGGTCGGTGAGTCCGGCTCCGGCAAGTCCACGATCGGACACGCCATCCTGGGACTGCTGCCCGCCAACGGCCGACTGCTCGGCGGTTCGGTCAGGTTTCAGGGCCGCACCATCAGCGACCTGCCCGGTGGTCAGCTGCGGGAGCTCCGGGGACGCGCGATCAGCCTGATCCCGCAGGATCCCACGGTCTCCCTCGATCCGGTCCGTCGGGTGGGCCCGCAGGTCGAAGACGTCCTGCGCCTGCACACCGGCCTCGACAGCGAGGCGCGGCGCAAAAGGGTCCACGAACTCTTCGCGCTGGTGGGATTCGACGACGTCGAGCGGCGCTTCCGGCAGTTTCCCCATGAGCTGTCAGGCGGCATGCGGCAACGGGTGCTCATCGCGGCCGCCGTGGCCGCCGAGCCCGATGTGATCGTCGCCGACGAGCCGACCTCCGGCCTGGACGCGACCGTCCAGGCCCAGGTACTCGATCTCATCGACGACCTGCGCCGCCGCGGCGGCACCTCGGTGGTGCTGATCACCCATGACCTCGGCGTCGCCGCGGACCGTTCCGATCTCGTGGGTGTGGTCCGGGACGGACGGCTGGCCGAACTCGCGCCCACGGGGGTGTTCGTCCAGAACCCACGGGACGAGTACAGCAGGCACCTGCTGGACAACGTGCCCTCACGGCTGAGCTTCACCAGGGACAGGGACAGGGGCAGCGGAACCGCCCCCGGGGACCCGGGGCCCGCGGTCGAGGTGAGGCACCTGAGCAAGCACTACGGCGGACACGCCGCGGTCGACGACATCTCCTTCACCGTGGCGCGTGGCCAGACCTTCTCGATCGTCGGGGAGTCCGGCAGCGGCAAGTCGACAACGGCACGAATCCTCACCGGCCTCACCCGGGCGACGGCGGGGCGGGTCTCGCTGCTCGGAACCGAGGTCGGCACCCTGGACACCAAGGCGTTCCGCCCACTGCGCCGCGATGTCCAGATCGTCTTCCAGAACCCGTACGCGTCCTTCGATCCGCGATTCGACGTCCTCTCGGTGGTCGAGGAGCCGCTGCGGTCCTTCCAGCCGGCGGGTTCCGCTCGGCGTCGCCGACAGGAGAACCGTGACCGGGTGGTCGCGGCGCTGGAGGCGGCGTCGCTGCCGGCCTCGTTCCTCCATCGTCACCCCCGCGAATTGTCCGGGGGACAGCGTCAGCGGGTCGCGATAGCGCGCGCACTCGTGCTGGAGCCGAAGGTCGTGGTGCTCGACGAGCCGATCTCCGCCCTCGATGTGTCCGTTCAGGCCCAGATCCTCGAGCTGCTGGTCGGGCTCCAGAGCGAGCTCGGCCTGACGTATGTCTTCATCTCGCACGATCTGGCCGTTGTGCGGGCGATCTCCGACCGGGTGGCGGTGATGCGGCGCGGCGGGATCGTGGAGCAGGGAGAGACCGCCCAGGTCTTCGAGAGCCCCGCTTCCCCCTACACCGCCCAACTGCTCGGTGCCATAGCCGGCCGGCGACTGGCCATCCGCTGATCCATGAAGGAGCCCCATGAGCGACCCGTCCCACGCGCTGGAAGAGGCCGTGGCCGAGTTCCGCAGGATCTTCCAGCGGCTGGAAGCGGAGGCCGGTGTCCGCGACCAGTCCCGTAAGCACCCGCATGAGTTCGTACGCGAACTGGCCGACGCCGGATTCGGCCGTCTGCGCGTGCCGATCGCACAGGGAGGCTTCGGCGTCGACCTGCCCACCCTGTTCCGGCTGCTGGCCGAGGCGGGGAAGGCCGACTCCAACATTCCGCAGATCCTGCGGGGCCACTTCACCGCGGTGGAGATACTGCGGCACGCGGACGACCCCGACATCGGCGACCACTGGCTCCGCAGGATCGCGGAGGGCGCCGTGTTCGGCAATGCCCAGTCCGAGGCGGCGGGCACCAGCCCGGACTTCGGCATCTCGACACGCGTCCATGAGGTGGACGGCCGCAGGGTGGTCAGCGGCACCAAGTTCTACTCCACCGGTTCGCTGTTCGCCGACTACATCCGCGTCGCGGTCGCGGACGACGACGGCAACCGCTGGTTCGCCGTGGTTCCCGCGCGGCATCCGGGCGTCACCCACGCCGAGGACTGGGACGGAATCGGGCAGCGTCTGACCGGGAGCGGTACGACCGTCTTCGACCGCGTCCCCGTCGAGGAGAACGGGGAACTGGGCCGGTTCAAGGAGAACCTGCGCTCCCTCCCGGCCTTCGTGCAGCTCGTACACCTGGCCAACCTCGCCGGTATCGCCCACAGCCTGGTCGACGAGACCGTCACCGTGGTGAGGTCCCGCACCCGCACCAGCCTGCACGCACTGTCCGAACAGGCCACCGAGGACCCCGAGGTGCTGGGTGTCGTCGGTCGCCTCCACACCCGTGCCCTCACGGTGGACTCCCTGCTCAGGACGGTCGCCGAGGGCCTTGAGACGGCCGACCGGGACGGTTCGCAGCAGGCGCACACCGCCAACTACATCGATGTGTCGGCCGCGCAGATCGCCATCGTCGAGGCCGTTCTCGACGCCGCGACCATCGCCTTCAACGCCGGCGGCTCGTCAGCGGTCCGGGAGAGTGCCCACCTCGACCGGCACTGGCGCAACGCCCGCACCCTCGCCTCGCACAACCCGGTCATATACAAGCCCAGGGTCATCGGCGCGTTCGTCGTGAACGGTGTCGCCCCGCAGTCGTCGTACGACCGCGGCCGGCGGTCCCAGGAAGGTCGGCAACAGTGACTCGCCAACTGCACATCAACGTCAACATCCTCAACGCCGGTGTCTTCGGCGGCTCGTGGCGCTTCCCCGGGACCGACGGGCGGGCGAGTTACACCATCGAGCACTACACCAGGATCGCCAAGAAGGCGGAGGCGGCGAAGCTGGACGCGGTGTTCCTCGCCGACGGCCCGGTCCTCGAGCCTCTCGTCCGCCACCGGCCCGGCAACAACCTGGAGCCGACCACCGTGCTGGCGCGGATCGCCGCCCAGACCGAGCGCATCGGGCTGATAGGAACGCTGTCGTCGAGCTACAACGATCCGATCGAACTCGCCCGCCGGGTGGGCGACCTGGATCACCTCAGCGGTGGCCGGGTCGGATGGAACGTCGTCACCACCGCGGGCGCCGCCGCCGCACGCAACTTCGGACGGCCGGGCGAGCCCGAGCATGCGCAGCGGTACCGGCGGGCGGCGGAATTCACCCACCAGGTCATCGCCCAGTGGGCGGACCGGCGGACGTTCGCCTCTCCGCAGGGGCGCCCCGTTGTGGTGCAGGCCGGTGGGTCCAGCGACGGACGCCGCCTGGCTTCGCGCGTCGGCGAAGTGATCTTCTCCGCGGACCAGGACATCGACGACGCCACGTCGTTCCGTGACGAGATCCGCGCCGGCGCGGTGGAATTCGGACGCCGTCCCCAGGACGTCGTCGTCCTGCCCGGCCTCTCGACCGTACTCGGCAGCACCGAGGAAGAGGCCCGCAGGCGGCGCGAGACGCTCGACGAGATCCTTCCCGACGCCTACGCGCGACAGCGCCTCGCGGGCCAGCTCGGCTTCTCCCTGGAGGGCCTGTCGGACGACGAACCCATCCCGCGCGAGCTGCTGGTCGAGCCGGACCGGGCCGGTGGCTCACAGACCTTCTACCGGGTCGTGAAAGCCATCATCGACAAGGAGAATCCCACGCTCGGCCGGCTGCTGCGCAAGCTGAGCGGCGGTGGCGGCCACCGGATCGTGGTCGGCACTCCGGAGCAGGTCGCCGACGATATCGAGCTGTGGTTCCGGCAGGGCGCGGCCGACGGCTTCAACGTCATGCCCGATGTACTGCCGTCCGGATTCGACGACTTCGCCGACCAGCTGATTCCCGAGTTGCGGCGCCGCGGTCTCTTCCGCCGTGAGTACGACGACACCACACTGCGCGGCCACCTCGGCCTCCAGACGCCCGGTCCGCCGCGCCCGTCCTACGTGTCCGCCGCACCCGGAGCCACCCGCTAGGCCAGGAGGGCCGGAACACCTCATGACCAGAACCATCGTCCTCGACCTCGCGGTCGGATCCTCCCGCTCCGCCGCCGACGCGATCGAGATCGCCGCGGTGGCCCGCGATACGGGCGTGACCGCGGTGCGCCTCCTCGACGGCGATCCGGATGACGTACTCGACACCACGGTGGTCGCCGCCCACCTGGCCGGTCGTTTCCCCGAGTCGCACTGGATCGTCGACGCTCCGACGACACACAACGCGCCGTACAACCTCGCCCGCCGGGTGCTGTCACTGGACCGCGCCACCGGGGGCCGCACCGGCCTGGCCCTGCGAGCGGGAGACGGTGACGAGGTCAGCGAGGCGACGGTGCCCGACCGGACGGCCACGGCGCGGCACCGGCGGTGGGCCGAATACGCGGGTGTCCTGACCGGTCTGTGGGAGAGCTTTCCCGCCGCGGCCTTGCTCGGTGACCAGGCCACCGGCGTCTTCGCGGAGTCCACTCTCATCAAGCCGATCGACCATGAGGGCCGGTTCTACCGCGTGGCGGGGCCACTCGACGGACCGTCCTCACCGCAGGGCCGGCCGGTGCTCGTCGCCGATGCCCGCGACGATCTGGACTGGGCCGATGTCGTGGCCCTGGCCGATGCCGTCGTCGTCTCCCGGGCCCGGGCCCCGGAGGCGGCCGCACGGCTGGCGGAGGCGTTCGAGCGCGTCGGCCGGCGGCGCGCGGACATCGCGGTGCTCGGCCGGGTCGAGCTGCCGGCGGACGACACCACCGCGGAGCGGACCGCCACCCGGTTGGCCGACTGGGCCGAGCGGTACGACTTCGACGGGCTGGAACTCGTCCCGACGGGCGACCACGACCGCCTTCTCGCCCTGCTGCGAGCACTCGTGCCACGTCTCGGGCCCTCCGGCGGAGCGACCCTGCGCGCCGCGCTCGGCCTGCCCGAACCGATCGGAGCCGGTTCATGACCTGGACGCTCCATGCCACCGGCCGGGCCACAGACCCGGCCGCCCCGCCGACCGTGGCGGGCATCCGCGCCGCGATCGCGCCGGTCCTCGCGGAGCTGGCCGCGACCGCCCGCCACCGTGAAGATACCCGGGACCACCCGTTCGGGCAGGTACGCGCGCTCGCCGAGGCACGGTTGCTGCTGATCGGTATTCCCTCCGAGGACGGCGGCGCGGGCGGGACATCGCGCGATGTCGCCGAGGTGGTCATCGACCTCGCCCGGGCCGATTCCAGCGTCGCCCAGGCACTGCGATCGAGCTTTCTCATCGCCAACCGCGTCGCCGTACGCCATGACCTGCCCCACCGGGAGCGCTCACTGGAGCGACTGCGACACGGCGACCTCTTCGCCGCCACCGGCAATGAGCGAACCGGCGGCGCGAGCGGCTCCGTGGCCACCACCCTCCGCCGTGACGGCTCCGGCCATGTGCTCAACGGCACCAAGTACTACAGCACCGGCGGTCTGTACGCCGCATGGTTCGGCGGCACCGCGGTCGACGAGAACGGCGACATCGTCCAGTTCACCGTTCCCACCGATCGGGAAGGCGTCGAACGGCTCGATGACTTCGACGCCGTCGGCCAGCGCCTCACGGCCAGCGGAACCACCCGGCTGACCGACGTCCGCGTCACCGATGACGAACTCGTCCGCATCGACAGGAACGAGCTGCGCAATCCGTGGCTGGGATCATTCGCCCAGCTCTACCTGGCCTCGATCCAGGCCGGTATCGCCGCCGCGGCGCTCGACGACGCGGTCTGGTTCGGCCGGGAGAAGGCCCGTCCGATCAAGCACAGTACGGCGGGCAGAACTATCGACGACCCGTATGTCCGGCATGTCGTCGGTCAGATGGCGGCCCGCGTACACGCCGCCCGCGGTTCCGTCGTCCTCGCGGCCGAGGCACTGGAGCGGGTCCGGCACACCCCGGACGACGAGGTCCGCACGGCCGGCGCGACCGCGGCCATCGCCGTCGCCCAGGCGCAGTACATCGCCATCGAGTCGGCTCTCACGGCGGGGGAGCTGCTCTTCGACGTCGGCGGAGGCTCCGCGACCGACCGGGAGTACGCCTTCGACCGGCACTGGCGCAACGCCCGGACCGTCGCCAACCACAATCCCCGGGACTGGAAGGCAGCCGTGGTCGGCGCCTACCACCTGGCCGGTGAGGAACCACCGACCACCGGGCTCTTCTGAAACCACACCCGGCCCGCGACCCCTACCAAGTCTTCCCACGTCCACGAAAGGACACCCGTTCATGCCGGCCTCCGGACCCTTCGAAACCACTCACCACGCGGCGGACGACCGCTACACGAAGCAGGAGTACCGACGTACCGGTGACTCGGGCCTCGACCTGCCCGCCTTCTCCTTCGGCCTCTGGCAGAAGTTCGGGACCGACTACCCCTACGAAACCCAGCGCGAGATCGTGCCGCACGCCTTCGACCTCGGAATCACCCATTTCGACAACGTCAACCGCTACGGCCCGCCGCACCGCGCCGCGGAGAAGTTCTTCGGGACGGTGCTGAGGAAGGACCTCGCACCCCACCGGGACGAGCTGATCCTGTCGACCAAGGCAGGCAACCCGATCGGCCCGAGCCCGCTGACCGATGAGGAACTCGCGCTCATCGACCGGCACGGCGTCCACGGGACCGGTGTCCGTGTCTGAGGGGACCTCCGAGCGGACCGGGGCGGTCGGAGCCGGGGTGGCGGACGGCCGCCCCTTCCGGCTCGCCTTCCTGCTCCACCTCGACTCGGACCTCGCCCCCGCCGCGGCCTACCGACAGGCCATCGAGCTGTTCGTCGCCGCCGAACGACTCGGCTACGACTCGGGCTGGGTGATACACCGCCACTTCCGCCAGGGCAACGAGCATGTCTCCGCCCCACTGGTCCTGCTGGCCGCGATCGCCGAGCACACCACCCGCATCCGGCTCGGCACCGGTGTGCTCGTCCTGCCGCTCGCCGACCCGCTGGCCGTTGCCGAGGACGTGGCCGTGCTGGATGAGCTCAGCGGCGGGCGGGTGGAACTGGGCGTCGGCTCGGGGCCGTTCCCCACGGCCTGGGAGGCGTTCGGCCGCAGCCTCGAAGACAAGCGGATCCTCTTCGACCGGAACGTGGCGAAACTCCACGAGGTCCTGGAGGGCCGCCCGGTGAACACCGCCGGAGAGGTGCTGCACCCTCCGGGCACCGGAGTGCGGCAGCGGGTGTGGCAGGCGACCACGAGCGACCCGGGGCGGGCCGTCGACGCGGCGATCGCGGCCGCCGGGGCCGGCGACGGGTTGCAGCTTTCCCGGGCCGGCGACTGGACCGGCCGGCAGACCGTCGAGCAGCAGGCGGCTGTCGTCGCCGCGTATCGCGAGGCCGCGGCCGCGGCCGGGTACGAACCGCGTGTCCAGGTCTCGCGCGCGGTCTATCCGCACCCCGACAGCGCCGGTGCCCTGCGCGCTGTCGCCCCCGGTGTACGCCGCTGGCAGTCATGGGCGTCCAGGCGCCGTGCTGACACCGAGGTCGGCGTCGAGGAGTACCTCGAGCGCGACCGGGCACTGCTCGGGCCGGCCGGGGCGATCGCCGAATCCCTAGCCGCCGACCCGTCCCTCGCCGGAGCCACCGACCTGCTCGTCAGCTTCGTCCCCGGCGTGCCGGGGTTCGACGAGCACATCCGGCTGCTCACCGCCACCGCCCGGGAGGTCGCACCACTGCTCGGATGGCATCCGCTTCAGGAGCCGTGCGACTGCCGCACGCCGATCCGCTGACCTACTTGGACGTCGACCACTTCAGCCGACTCGCGAAGGCCGCCGAGGACGCCAAGATCGACGCGGTCTTGGATCATGTGAGCAAGGGACGCGCCGCGGTGGACATCGTGACCACCGGAACCACCGCGGCCGCGGCGAACTTCGGTCTGGAGGACCACCCGTCTCGGTCTGCCCACGGACAGGTTCGGGCCCGACGACACCATCACGATCGACGATCTCCGATCTCGCAGGCACGTGGACTCTTCCGGAAGGAGTATCCAGCCGGCACACTCCGCGAACACTTCGGGCTCCCATGGCCGCGGTACGTCCGCGCCGCCGCCGAGCGGCCGGACCCTCGCGCGCAGCGGCTCACCGAATTCGGCTGACTCGCCCCGGCGTCCGAGACCGGCGCCGGGGTGCCCGCCTGCCGTCAGAACAGCTTCCGCAGGATCAGCTCCAGGGAGAACTCCACGTGTTCGCGTGCGGTCGTCGCCGCCCGTTCGGCGTCACGGGCGCATACCGCCGTGATGAGCTCGTCGTGCTGCCGGGAGGAGCGGGCGAGCTCATCGGGGCTGTAGAGGGCCGCCAGCCGGGTGTTGAAGTGGAACAGACGGTTGGCCTGGATCGCCGCCAGCAGCCGGAGGTTGCCCGATGCCGCGTTGATCGCGTCGTGGAAGCTGTCGTTGTTGCGGGCGCGGTCGTTCAGTACCGTCGGGTCGTGGGCGGTCATCCTCGGCCGCCAGCCCTCGATCACCTTGAGCTGTTCCGGTGTGGCTCGTCGGCCGGCCAGGCGGGCGGCGTGGCTTTCGAGCCCGCACCTGACCTCGTACAGCTGGACGATCTCGTCCTGGGTGTGCTCATGGACGATCCAGCGCCGTCGATGGGAGTCGATGAGCCCGTCCGCCTCCAGCCGCTGCATGCTCTCGCGCACCGGCGTACGGGAGACACCCAGCCGGGCGGCGATCTCGTCTTCGACCAGCGCGGCGTTGGGCCGCAGCACACCGGCGGTGATCTCGCGGCGCAGCGTCCAGTACACCTCCTCCGAGCGCCGGGTACGCGGGCGGGGCGGCGGAGCGGCGTCCCGTGCGGGGGCCTCGGCGGGCGCGCGCTCCACGGGTTCCGACTGCACTGGATTCTGGGTCATCCGTTCCGATTCCTCATCGCCTGGGGACTGGTGTGCGGCGGCTCTAGTAAACCGGTCGTTCACCGGTGCCCGCCCGGCCCGTGTCCCAGGCGGGCACCGGAGGAGTGTGGTCGATCAGGTGCGGGACCTCGATGTCGAGGTAGAGCGGACCGCCGTCCTCGTGGAAGGAGCGCAGCCTCCGGGTCAGTTCGGGCAGTGACCGGACACGGTGGGCCCGCATTCCGCAGGCCCGCGCCACGCCGACCGCGTCGATGGTGCCGGGATCGACGCCGAAGTAGCGCCGTCCGGTGTACAGATGCTGGAGCATCTTGATCCAGCCGAGGCTGTGGTTGGTGAACTGTAGGTGCACGATGGGCAGTCGCAGCCGCACGGATGTCTCCAGCTCCCCACAGGCCATCGCGAAACTGCCGTCGGCGGTGAAGGAGACGACCTCGCGGCCGGGGTGGGCCATCGCCACCCCGACGGCGGCCGGGATGGCATAGCCCATCGGGCCGTGCCCGCGCGGGATCAGCACACTGCGCGCGGCACGGGTCTGCCGCCAGAACGCCGCCACGTTGGGGGTGGGGGTTCCGGGGTCGGCCACGACCAGAGTGCCGTCGCCGAGGACCGAGTTGACCGTGCGTACGACATCGGCGGGCAGCAGCTGTCCGTCGGCCCTGGTGGCAGGCGCACCGGTGAGGGAGTCGTCCGTGCCCGCGCGGGCGGCCCGCACCCGTGCGCGGCGCTCGGTACGGACGTCGGCGCCCACCGGCGTGATGTGCGTGAGGAGCCGTCCGAGCACGGTGGCGGCGTCGCCCACGAGCCGGATCGCATCCGGGAAGTTGCGCCCGGCGCGGTCGGCGTCGATGTCGATCTGGATGACGGTGGCCCCGCCCTCAGGATCGCGGCTGGGTCCGGTCCAGCTGTTGGTGTCGGTGGCGTTCGCCCGGGTGCCCACCAGCAGGACGGCGTCGGCGTCGCGGACGGCGGCGTTGGCGCCGGGCTGTCCTCCGTTGTTGCCGACCACGCCGAGCGACCAGTCGGAGCTGTCGGGCAGGGCGCCCTTGCCATGGATGGTCGTGGCCACGGCCGCGCCGAGCGCGTCGGCGAGTTCCGCCAGGACGTCCCAGGCACCCGAGACATGCACACCGGAGCCTACGAGGAGGGTGGGGCGCTCGGCGCGGGAGAGCGTGTCCGCGGCCCGCGCCACGGCCGTTGGATCCGCCGCGGTGCGGACGGCGGGCAGCGCGGGCACACCGGTGACCGGGGTGATGTCGTCGGCGGGTTCGTCGAGTACGTTCTCCGGGATGATCAGCGCCACCGGGGCCGGGCGCCCCGATACGGCGGTGTACAGCGCCTCGTGCAGCAGCGCCGGGATCTCCGCGGCGCTCTCGGCGACCCGGGTCCACTTGGTCACCGCGGAGAAGAGGGCGGTCTGGTCGATCTCGGTGAGCGCCCCGGTGCCGCGGCTTCGCGCGTGGATGTCGGAGGTCAGCAGGAGGACGGGGACGCCCGAGGCGTAGGCGTCGCCGAGCCCGCCCACCACATAGGTGGTGCCGCCGCCGCTGGAGACCTCGACGACGCCGACCCGGTTGCCGCTCCGGGCATAGGCGTCGGCCATGGCTCCGGCGTGGCGCTCATCGCGGGCGAGGACGTGCCGGATGCCCTCGGGGCGGTGGTAGAGGGCGTCGTAGAACGCCACTCCGGTGTCGCCCGGGACGCCGAAGAGCGTGTCGACGCCACCGGCGATCAGCGCGTCGACGAGGACATCGGCGCCCCGGCGCGGCCGGGTGCCGCCGGTGCGGGGGACGTCGTCCGCCGGCGCGGTGGCGGTACAGTGGCCGGTCGATTCCAGGTCAGTCATGGGTGTCTCCTGTTCGGTGCGTCGATGGCGGCGCCGGTGACGGGCCGACGTGCTGCCAGGCGAGTGCCGCCAGCAGCCGGGCGGCGTCCGGAGTCACGGAGTCGTCGAACACCGCGGTCGGGGAGTGGTTGCCGGACGGGTGCCCGGGAGCGTCCGCAGGGGCCGCCCCGAGATAGCCATACGCCCCCGGAACACGCCGCAGGACACGGGAGAAGTCCTCCGAGCCGATCCGCGGCCGGGCCAGTTCCTCGAAGCGGTCGTCGCCGAACAGCGCCCGGGCCGTCTCGGCGAACAGGGCCGCGTGCTCAGGGGAGTTGACCGTGGCGGGCAGGACCGTCTCGAAAGTGGCCTCGGCCCGTGCCCCATGGGCGGCGGCGATTCCCTCGACCAGCGCCGGCAGTTCGGCGGCCAGCCGCTCGGTGACCGGGTCGGAGAACGACCGCACCCCCGCACGGAAGACGGCGTGCTCGGGGATCACATTCGGCGCGGTCCCGGCATGGAACTCGCCGACGGTCACCACCACCGGCTCGAACGCGTCGAAGCGGCGGGTCACATACGTCTGTAGGGCGGTGGCGGCCTCGGCGGCGACCGGGATCGGATCGAGCGCCTCATGCGGCCGCCCGCCGTGTCCGCCCCGCCCGGTGACCGTCACCTCCAGCACGCCGTAGGAGGCCATGATCGGGCCGGGCCGGGTGTAGCAACGGCCGGCGGGCAGATCGGCGACGACGTGCAGCGCGTACGCCGCGTCCGGCGGCCGGGGCGTGGCATCGAGCAGTCCCTCGTCGAGCATCAGCCCCGCTCCGTCGTACCCCTCCTCCCCGGGCTGGAACATGAAGACCACGCTGCCCGAGATCTCCTCCCGGCGCGCCGCCAGCAGTCGCACCGCGCCGATGAGCCCCGCCGTGTGCAGATCGTGGCCGCAGGCGTGCATCGCCTCGCCCTCGGCGGCGAACGGCAGCCCGGTGCGCTCTCGCACGGGAAGCGCGTCCATGTCACCGCGCAGCACTACCGTGGGCCCCGGTCCGGCGCCGTCCAGCACCGCGACCACCGAGCTGAGGTTCTCGCCCGTCCGCACGCTCAGCCCCGTCCCGGCGAGCGCGTCCAGCACCAGGGCCTGGGTGCCGGGCAGGTGCAGCCCGACCTCGGGGGCGGTGTGCAGCGACCGGCGCAGGGCGACCAGGTCGGCGGCGAGTGCGGCGGCCTCTTTCTCGAACAGGCCCCCCATCAGATCCCCTCCGCCCGCAGCTTCGGCAGTACCTCCGCGACGACCTCCTCGAAGACGCCCTCCTTGTGCGGCCCCTGGAGCGGATACGGGAACATGAACTCGGTGATGCCGATCTCGCTGAACCGGCCGATGAAGTCGGTGAACCGTTCGGTCGACTCCCAGGGCGCGTCCTCGGTGAACCCGGCCATGAACGACTTCCGGATGCTCGCCGGGTCACGGCCGAACCGCTCCGCGTGCTCGTCCAGGAGCCGCCCGCGGTCCCGGGTGAGCCGCAGGCTCTCCGCCTCGCTCAGCTTCACGCCCCGCCGCAGCTGGGAGAAGAGCGTGCCGTACGTACTCCAGATGTCGGCGTCCCGCGCCGCGATCCGGATGGTCGACTCGACATGCGCGGCGATCAGCAGCGGTGGGTGGGGCGCCGCGACCGGCGCGGGAGCGCGTACGGCTCCCTCGACGCGGTAGTGGCTGCCGGAGAAGTCGAAGCGGTCCTGCCGCAGCAGCCCGCCGACGACCGCGCTGTACTCGTCGAAGCGCGCCGCGCGCTCGGCGGACGGCCGGCTCTCCACGCCCGCCACGGCATGGTCCTTCGGATTGCCCCCGGCACCGATGCCCGGGACGAAACGGCCGCCGGACATGTGGTCGAGCGTGATGGTCTGCTTGGCGAGCACCGCGGGGTTGCGCAGCGGGAAGGCGCTGACCAGCGTCCCCACGGTGATGCGCTCGGTCGCCGCGACCATGCCCGCGGCGAGCTGCCAGGCGTCGAAGCGGGGCCGGGAGGTGACGCCGGAGTCGTCGATGGAACTCCACACGTGGTCGCCGGCCCACAGGCTGTCGAAGCCCTGCTCCTCGAAGGCGCGCCACCGTGCCGTCAGCTCCGGCCAGGGTGCGGCCTCGTAGGTCATCAGCCCGAATCGCAAGTGTGTCGTCGTCATGGTCGTGTCTCAGCCCTGTTCCTCGATGACGTCCCTGATCAGCTCCGCGGTGACGGGACCGGCCCCGGCCCGCGCCTGTGCCGCGAGATAAGCGGCGCGGTAGGCCCCGGCGCGCCGTGCCCGGGGCAGCCGCTCGACGGCCGCTACCAGCTGTTCCTGTACCGCTTGCGGCCACCGCTCGTCGTACGCCCGGCGCGCCGCCCCCAGGTCGAACAGTGCCGCGCGCTCGGGCAGCGACGCCCGGTCGCGTTCGGTGGCCGCCGCGTCGACGGCGCCGTCCCGCAGGACCACGCCGTAGGCGCGCAGCGCCTGCTCCGGGCCGATCAGTCCCCGGGCCGCGTCGACGGCCACCTCATCCGGCGCGCGGTCGGCGGGGTCGCCGAGACCGCCGCCACCGGCGGTCTCGATGAGCAGCACATCACCGGCGGCCAGGGTGACGACGTTGACCCGGCCGAGCTCCCGCTCTCCGGACCTCCCCGGGTTGAGCACGGCGCGCCCCGGAGCGCCGGGCCGTCCGCCGTTCACCCCCCACGGCTGGAAGAGCAGCCGCTCCATGCCCCGTACCGCGAGGGTGACCCCGTCGGCGAGGGCACGCAGCCGCAGCACGATGCCCGCTCCACCGGGTCTGCGGCCCGCGCCGCCGGAGTCCGGGCGGTAGCGGTACTCCTCGACGAGGACGGGCGCGTCCCGCTCCAGCAGCTCGTTGGGGACGTTGCGCAGCCACCCGCCGGTGAAACTCGTCCCGTTGAGCCCGTCCCGGGCCGGACGGCCCCCCGAACCGCCGGTCAGTGGCTGGCCGACGGAGACATGGCGCCGCCCGGTCACCGGGTCGGCGTGGGCGACGGTCGCGATGGCCACGGCGCCGGAGGAGGTGGCGAGCGCGGACTCGGGAGCAGCCTGGGCGAGACAGCCCAGCACGCAGTCCATGATCCGGAAGAAGACGGCGGCCCGCACTCCGCAGGTGGCCCCGGGCCCGGGGTTGACGATGGAACCCGGCGGCAGTTCGGCGGTGATACCGCGCACCAGCCCCGAGTTGTACGGGATCCCGGGGTCGAGCGAGCAGAAGTAGTTCACCAGGGCGAACACCAGCATGTAGTGACCGGGTTCGCCGCCGGTGGGCAGATTGATCGCCTCCGCCACCTGGGGGGAGGTACCGGCGAAGGACAGATGGGTGGAACCTCCGGAGACCGTCAGCTCCAGGCTCAGCCGGGTGGGCGGCACCGTCGTCGCGCCGTCCTCCTCCAGCCCCTCGACATAGTCGACGAAGCGGTAGCGGCCGTCGCGCAGCCCGTCGACGAGCCGGGCCGCGCGCTCGGCCGCCTCGTCCAGCAGGTCCTCGATCGCGTCGCCGACCGCCGCGGCGCCGTACCCGGTGACGATCTCGTCGATCCGGCGCTGCGCGGTGGCGAGCCCGGTCAGCTGCGCCTCGATGTCGCCGCGGTTCTGCTCCGGAACACGGGTGTTGGACAGGATCGTGCGCAGCAGCGCCTCATTGGTCCGGCCCGCCTCGCGGAGCTTGGCGGGCGGGATCAGCAGCCCCTCCTGGCAGCGGTCGGTGTGTGCCCAGGAGATGGAGCCCGGTACGTCGCCGCCGATGTCGGAGGAGTGGACGAAGCTGAACGCGAACGCGATGATCCGCCCGCCCGCGTAGAGCGGCGTCCACAGCCAGATGTCGGGCAGATGGGTGACCAGCCCGCCCGTGGCGTCGGGGTCGTTGCTGATGCCGACATCGCCGGGATGGTAGGGGCCGAGCGATTCGATGGCGGTGCGCGCGGGAATCCCGATCATCAGGTTGCCCGAGATGGCCCGGGGCGCGGCGAAGACCTCGCCCTCGGCGGTCACCAGACACGTGCCGAAGTCGGCGGTCTGCTTGACGAACACACTGAAACTGGTCCGCCGGATGGTCTCGGCCATCTCCTCGACCACGGCGGTCAGCCGGTGGGAAAGGATTTCCCGGGTCACGGGGGAGCTGCGCATCACGATCCCCTCCTGTCGTCGGTGTCGTTGTCCCGACCGGTGGCCGGATCGCGGTCCGGGTCCAGGTCGATCAGCAGATTTCCCAGCGCGTCCGCACGGGCCGCCGCTCCCGTCGGCACGAAGACGGTGGTGTCGGGGGCCGAGACGACCAGCGGGCCGCGGACCGTCGCGTTCACCGGCAGCTCGGCCCGGCGCAGCCGCAGCGCGCGGCGACACTCACCGGATTCGTGGACGGTGTGCTCGCGCGGCGCCCCTGCCGGGCCCGCCGCCACCGCCGGAAGCCGCGGATCGCCGGGTGCGGTCAGGGTCACCCGGAGGTTGCGGACGTCCAGTTCGCCGCCCGAGGCGTCCACGCCGTAGGCGGCCCGGTAGGCATCGGCGAAGAGCGAGCGCAAGGTCTCGACCGTCGGCGGCCGGCCGTCGGGCAGGACCACCGGGAGCGTGAAGGACTGGCCGACCAACTGGACATCGGCCCAGCGGCGCAGTTCGGGACGCTGGTACGGCGCCGTGTGCTGTCGCGCGTACCAGGCGTGCGCCTGCTCGGCGAGGTCCTTCCAGACCCGTTCCAAACGGGCGTCGTCCAGCGTCGCCGTCGTCTCGCCGATGGACGCGACCACGTCCTGGCGCAAGCCCGTGGCGAGAGCGCCGAAGGCGCAGAGCGTGCCGGGTGACCAGGGGACGAGCACCCGCCGGATGTTCAGCGAGCGGGCGAGCAGCGCGGCGTGTACGGGCCCGGCGCCGCCGTAGGCGACGAGATGGGAGCCTGTCGCGTCCAGGCCGCGGCGGGCGAGCAGCGGGACGAGCTGGGCGTGCATCATGGCGGTCGTCACATCGATCGTGGCGGCCGCGGCCTGTTCCACCGTCAGCCTCAGCCGCCGGGCCAGGGGGCGCAGGCTCGCGTACGCGGCCCGGGGGTCGATGGTCACGGCACCGCCCGCGAAGTCCTCCGGATCGATGAAACCGCAGACCACATACGCGTCGGTGAGCGTGGGATCCGTACCACCACGTCCATACGCGGCGGGCCCGGGGACGGCGCCCGCGCTGCGCGGGCCGACCTTGAGCACCCCCGAGGAGTCGACCCGGACCAGCGAGCCGCCGCCCGCGCCGATGGAGGAGATCTCCACCGTGGGGATGATCAGCGGGAAGTCACCGAGCACGCTGTCGGTCGAGTACGGGATGTCGCCCTCGACGAGTGCGACATCGACGCTGGTGCCGCCCATGTCCATGGTGATGAGCCGGTCGACCCCCGTGGCGCCCGCCAGCCGGATCGCCCCGGCGACGCCCGCGGCGGGACCGGAGAGCAGCGTCTCGACGGCGGCGCGCAGGATCTCGTCCGACCCGGTGTCCAGCGACATCACACCGCCGTTGGACTTGGCGATGTACAGCGGGCAGCGCAGCCCCAGCGCCCGCAGCCGGTCGAAAAGCTCACCGAGATAGCCGCCGAGCAGTCCGGCCACATGGGCCGCCAGCACGGCGACGGTCGTACGCTCGTACTCCTTCTCCTCCGGCCACAGTTCGGCCGCGCCCACGATGACCAGCCCGGGGTGCGCGGCGCGGAGCAGCTGCACGGCGCGCCGCTCGTGCTCGGGATGGGCATGGGCGTGCAGAAAGGACACCGCGAGCGCCTGGACACCGTCCGCCACCAGTGCCTCGGCGGCGGCCAGCAGCCCGCCCTCGTCCAGCGGACGCTCCACACTCCCGTCCGCGCGGAGCCGCTCGTCCACCTCCCGGACGTCCGCGCGGTCGACGAGGGGACGGCGTGGGGCGGCGAAGAAGTCGATGGGGTCGCGCAGCCGCAGCCGGCCTATCTCCAGCAGATCGGGGAAGCCCGAGGTCACCAGCAGCCCGGTGCGGGCTCCGGCCCGCTGAAGCACGGTGTTGAGGGCGAACGTCTGGCCATGGGCGAAGTGCTCCACCTCTGCCGCGTCCACCCCGTGCCGCGCCAGTGCGCCGGCGACGCCCTCCGCCACGGCCGAGGCGGGCCTGGCCGCGTCGGAGGGCACCTTGGCGGTGTGCACGGTGCCGTCCTCCACGTGGGTGAGGACGATGTCGGTGAACGTTCCGCCGACGTCGACGCCGAGCCGGTAGCGGGCCCGTCGTGCATGAGGCGCGGTCACGGTGTGGACTCTCCTTCCGCGGACCCCTCGGGTCCGGTGGTCCGTGCCCCGGCCGTCGCGTCCACGCCGCCCAGGGCCCCGCCGGTCCGGCGCGCGGCCACGGCGGCGGCCGCCGCCAGCAGCAGTGAACCGGCGATGAGGATGCTGGACATCGCCGTGACCGTGGGGTCCTGCTGCTGTTCCAGGCGCAGGAACATCGCGACGGGCAGGGTGGTGGTATCGGCCGGCATCAAGAAGACCGAGGTGTCGACCTCGTCGAACGAGGTGATGAACGCGAAGATCCCGGCGGCGAGCAGCGCCCAGCGGATCTGCGGCAGCGTCACGTGCCAGAAGGCACGGCCCGCGGAGGAGCCCAGGTCGCGCGCCGCCTCCTCCAGAGCGGGATCGAGTCCGGCCAGCGCCGCCCCGACGACCGCCACGACGAACGGCATCAGCAGCAGACAGTGCGCGAAGGCGATCCCGCCGACCGTCCCGTACGCGGCCGGGAACAGCGACGCGTACAGCACGAACAGGCAGAATCCCGCGACCACCCGAGGCAGGCTCAGCGGCATCACGAAGACCGAGCGCAGCAGCTCCCGTCCGGGGAAGCGGTAGCGGGCGATGGCGTAGGCGGCCATGGTGCCGAACACCAGGGAGATGACCGTCGCCACGCCCGCGACCTCCAGCGAATAGAGCAGCCCCACCCGGAACGGTTCATGGTCCAGCGCCCGCTGGAACCACCGGAGGGTGAAGCCGCTCGGCCATCCGCCTCCGGTCTCGTCCACGCTGAAGGACGACACGACGACCACGGCCAGCGGAAGCAGGACGAAGACGGCCACGAGGGCGAGGAACAGGACGCGCAGCGCGGCGGCGGCACGCCGTCCGGCGGGGGTCACCGCGAACCACCCCCTTCCGGGCTCCGGTGGCGTATGTCCGCGTACCGGCTGAGCCGGTTGAACAGGGCCAGCACGGCCAGCGCGATGGCCAGCAGAAGCAGCGCCTGGGCGGCGGCCAGCGGCCAGCGCAACTGCTGGATGTTCTGGTACACCGACTGCGCGAGGACGGTGACGCGACCGCCGCCCAGCAGGGACGGGGTGGCGAAGGCGCTGACCGTCAGCGCGAAGACCAACTGCGCGGAGGCGACGATCCCCGAGGCGGTCAGCGGCAGCAGCACCGTGCGCAGCCGGCGGAGCGGGGGCGCGCCGAGGTCGGCGGCGGCCTCCAGGGCCCCCGGGGGCAGATTGCGCAGCGAGGCCAGCAGCGGGAACACCGCGAACGGCAGCTCCACATGGACCAGGGCGAGGATGACCCCCGGTTCGTGGTAGAGCCAGCCGCGCAGCACACCGCCGAGCAATCCGCCGTGGCCGAGCAGCAGCATCCAGCCGTAGGAGCGGACGACGACGCTGACCAGGATCGGCGAGAAGATGATGAACATCAGCAGACCCGCCACCCACCAGCGGCGAACCCGCAGCAGGCACCAGGCGATCGGGTAGGCGAGGACCACGGTGAGCAGGGTGACCACGGCTCCGACGCGCAGCGTCGTCCACAGCACTCCGAGGTTGTAGGGGTTGCTGAGCGCCTCGGCCCAGGTGCCGGTGTCGAACGGGGCGACGAGCCAGCTGGTCTGCTCGGTGCGGAAGCTGTACGACACCAGCAGCAGGATGATCGAGAGGAAGATCAGCACCAGATACGCGGCCCCGGGCGCGACCAGTGCGTAGGCGACCCGCCGCCCGCGTATCCCGCCCTGCCGCTCCTCGGTGACGGTCGGGGCGGACGTCTTCCGGGTCATCCAGCCGCCCCCTTGGCCCTGACGGCCCGGCCGTCGGCCGGCACCACGGTGATACGGGCGGGGTCCACCGCCACACCCACGGTCGCGCCGACCGTCACGGAGGCCGCGTGGGCATCGGTGTCGGCCAGGACCTCCCGCCCCGTCGAGGTCTCCAGGACGATGCGGATCCGCGCTCCGAGGAAGCCCACCGAGCGTACGACCGCGTCCCCGACGGCGCCGTGGTCCAAGGGCCCGACGACACGGATGAACTCCGGCCGCACCGCCACCAGCGGTGACCCGCCACCGGGTACGGGGAAGGTCAGGCCGTCCGCCCGCGACCGGCCGGGGGAGTCGGGATCGGGCGCGGTGTCGAAGAGGTTGTTCTCGCCGATGAACCCGGCGACGAACCGGCTGACGGGGGCTCGGTAGAGTTCCTCGGCCGTACCGAGCTGTTCCACCCGCCCGTCGTTCATCACGGCGATCCGGTCCGAGACCTCCATCGCCTCGCTCTGGTTGTGGGTGACGCAGACGAACGCCGTGCCCGTCTGCCGCTGGAGGCTGCGCAGTTCGCGGCGCATGCGCAGTTGCAGACCGAGATCGAGCGCGCTGAGCGGCTCGTCGAGCAGAAGGACATCGGGGCGGCCGACGAGCGCGCGGGCGATGGCGATCCGCTGGCGCTGGCCGCCGGAGAGCGTCGACGGGGCGCGCCCGGCGAACTCCGACATGCCGACCACATCGAGGATCTCGGCCACCCGCCGGGTGATCTCGGCGCGTCCCGTCCTGCGCGCCCGCAGTCCGTAGGCCACGTTGTCGAACACGGTCATGTGCGGGAACAGCGCGCCCTGCTGGAAGACGAGATTGGTGGGGCGGCGGTGGGGCGGGGTGTCGGTGACGTCGGTGCCACCCAGCAGCACCCGTCCGCGGTCGGGCCGCTCGAGCCCGGCGATGATGCGCAGCGCGGTGCTCTTGCCGCACCCCGATGGTCCGAGGAGGGAGAAGAACTCACCCGCACGGACGGTGAGTTCGATGTCGTTGAGTACGTCCTTCCGTCCGAAGGACTTCGAGAGCGACCGGACGGCTATCGCATGATCGCTCACAGATGTGCCTTGACGTCGCTGTTCCACTGGTCCGTCGCCTGCTGGACGCTCTTGGCGAGCCGTCCCCAGTCCAGCTGGAGCGATTCCCGTACCGCCGTCAGCTGGAAGCCCGGCTTGCGGCGGAATCTGGCGGGCAGCTCGGCGCCCTCGATGAGCGGGATGGTGGCGGTGGCCGCGCTGTAGCGGCTGACGGCGTCGGGCGCGAGGATCTCGTTCATCAGCTTCGCGCCCTCCTTCAGCTGCTCGGAGCTGGAGCCCTTGACCAGCTGGAACCCCTCGGGGAAGGCCATGACGCCTTCCGAGGGCACCGCGAAGCCGATGGGGTCACCCGCGTCGATCCAGGGCTGGGCCACGCCCTGGAAGCCGGGGGCTATCACGACCTGCCCGCTGACCAGTTGCTTGCGCAGCTGGTCGATGGAGGCCACCAGCCCGGCGAACTGGCCCTTCTTCGCGGCGTCCGCGAAGACGTCGATCCCCTTGGACAGATCCGCCTCACCACCGCCTTTGAGCTTGTTGATGACGGGCACGGCGTTGACGGCGAAGGCGGGGGCGTCCCAGGTGGTCACCTTGGAGCGGTACTCGGGCTTGAACAGATCGAGCCAGGACTTCGGGGGACTCTTGACGACGTCGGTGTTGTAAAGGATGCCCATGGCGTCCATCACCGTGTACACCCCCAAGCCGTCATCGCGGCGGAACTCCGGCAGCACCTTGGCCGCGTTGGGGACCAGTTTGGAGTCCACCGGGGCCCACAGGCCCTCGGCGGCCCCCTGGGCGAAGCTCTGGGCGTTGAAGAAGCCGAGGTTCAGCAGGGGCCGGTGGGCGTTGACCTGTACCGAGGAGACGAGTTTCGGGAAGGTCTCGGCATTGGTGCCCTCGATGTACCGGACCGTGACGCCGTTTTTCTTCGCGAAGGCGTCCCCGACCTCCTTCGGCACCTCCCCCTGGGCCCCGGCCCAGCGGAACATGGTCAGCCGGGTCCCGCCGCCGGACGAGCCCCCGGGCGCGCCACAGGCGCTGAGGAGCCCTCCACCCAGGAGGGCCAGTCCGGCCGCTCCGGTGGACCGCAGAACGTCACGGCGACTCACATGGTGCGTCATAAGGCTTCTTCTTCCTCAGATGCGATGCGTCCGGGTTTTCCTCCCGTGAAGTGCTGCCGATACTGCTTCGCATGCGAAGTCGGATGCAAGAGTCGGGAGATTTGTTCACGCGTCTGCAACAGAACAAGCCATATGACCGGATCCCCGTCCCTCGGAGTCGTCGGCCTGCTCGGGAATCCGAGACGATTCGTCTCGGATGCTGAGACGCTGTTGTCTCGCGCGACACGCTCGTACAGTCTTCTCCCCATGTCGAGTCACCGCGTCCCCGTGCACGCCGGCTTCCGCCTGGCGCTCATCGGTGTGCACGCACACGCGGTGTCCGACGTCGACTGTCGCTGAGCCACGGGCTCGAAGAGGCGCTGCCCGCCTCGCGTCGTCATTCCACCGAGCCCGATCCGGCGCAACACTTCTCTCGCCCGTCGGTGCGGTTCGCGCGCTCAGCGCCCTTCTCCAGCTGTTTCCGCTGCCTTCCGACGGCGCCCTCCGCCCCGAAAGGCATCCATTCCCCATGCGTGAACCCAGACCGTTCGCCCAGCGCGCCGCCGTGGCCGCCGTCAGCCTGGTCCTCCTCGGAGGGATCGCGGCCTGCTCCGGGCCGCAGGACGGCGGTGCGAGTTCCGGAGGGGGCGACGGGAAGGCGGCCAAGGGCGGCAAGCTCACCGTGCTCAATTCCGAGCCCCAGTCGGACTTCGACCCGGCCCGCCTCTACACCTCCGGCGGAGGCAACATCCCCTCGCTGGTCTTCCGTACGCTGACCACCCGCAACCGGGCGGCCGGTGCCGCCGGCACGAAGGTGGTCCCCGACCTCGCCACGGGCCTCGGCACCCCCAGCAAGAACGCCACGGTGTGGACCTACACCCTCAAGAAGGGGCTGAAGTTCGAGGACGGCTCCGCCATCACCTCCGCCGACATCAAGTACGGCGTGGAGCGGTCCTTCGCCGCAGAACTCTCCGGCGGGGCCCCGTACCTGCGCGACTGGCTGATAGGCGGCGACACCTACCAGGGCCCCTACAAGTCCGGCAAGGGCAAGGAGACGCTCGACTCCATCGAGACGCCGGACGATCGGACCATCGTCTTCAAGCTGAAGAAACCCGTCGGCGACTTCCCCTACCTGGCGACCCAGACCCAGTTCGCGCCCGTGCCCCGGGACAAGGACACCGGCACCACCTACGAGAAACACCCCATCTCCTCCGGACCGTACGAGGTCGTCAAGAACACCAACGACGGTGAACGGCTCCAGCTGAAGCGCAATACGCACTGGTCCCAGAAGGTCGACGACCAGCGCAAGGCATACCCGGACACCATCGATGTGCGCTCCGGGCTCGACCCGGCGGTCATCAACCAGCGGCTGTCGACCAGTTCGGGCGACGACGCCGCGGCCATCACCACGGACACCAACCTCGGCCCCGCCGAACTCGCCCAGATCGGCCAGGACAAGGCCCTGAAGTCACGCGTCGGGATCGGGCACTTCGGCTACACCGACTATCTGGCGTTCAACCCCAAGGTGAAGCCGTTCAACCGGCCCGGGGTACGCCGGGCGATCTCGTACGCGATCGGCCGCGGCAGCGTCATCAACGCCGTGGGCGGCTCTTCCCTCGCCGAGCCCGCCACCACTTTCCTGCCGAACCAGAAGGCATTCGGCTACACGCCCTACGACCACTTCCCGGCAGGTGGGAACGGCAACCCCGCGAAGGCCAAGGAGGAGCTGAGGAAGGCCGGCTACCCGGACGGCCTCACCGTGACCCTCACCCACTCCACCGCCGAGGGCGAGATGGGCCCCAAGGTCGCCGCGGCCGTCCAGCAGTCCCTGGCCAAGGCCGGCATCACGGTGAAGCTCAAGGGCCTGGAGACCAACGCCTACAACGAGAAGCGCTGGGACACCGACGACACCCCCGGGTTCTTCCTCAGCCGCTGGGGCGCCGACTGGCCCGCCGGCTACCCGTTCCTCGCCCCCATCTTCGACGGACGGCAGATCGTCAAGGACGGCGCCAACTTCAACCACGCCCAGCTCGACGACCCCGCGGTCAACAAGGAGATCGACGAGATCAGCGGGCTCACCGACCTGGACGCCGCGGCCGAGCGCTGGGGCGCCCTGGACAAGAAGATCGGTGAGCGGGCCCTCACGGTGCCGCTCTTCCACCCGGTCTACCAGCGCCTGGTCGGCAAGAACATCCAACACGTCGTCATCAGCGACTGGACCGGCGTCCTCGACATCTCGCAGGTGGCGGTCAAGTAATGGCGGTGCAGGACGTGTTGGCACCCGGGGCGGGCGATCCGCCCGCCCCGGGGCCGGCGGCCGGGGCCCGCGGTGTGTGGCGCAGGCTGCGCACCCGGCCCTCGGCCGTCGTCGCGGGCGCGGTGCTCGCCGCGCTGCTCCTGGCCGCACTCGCCGCGCCGCTGCTCACGGCGGTCAGCGGGCAGGACCCGTACACCTACCACGACGAGCTGGTGAACTCCGCGAGCGGCGGCGCACCGCACGGCGCGTTCGGCGGCATCAGCGGCACCCACTGGCTGGGTGTCGAACCCGGCACCGGCCGCGACCTCTTCGCCCGGCTGGTGTACGGCGCCCGGGTGTCGCTGCTCGTGGCGGCGGGGGCGCTGCTGCTCCAGGTGCTGATCGGGGTGAGTGTGGGCCTGGCCGCGGCGCTCGGCAACAGATGGGCGGACCAGGTCCTCAGCCGGATCACGGATGTGATGGTGGCGCTGCCGATGCTGGTCCTGGCGATCGCGCTGACCACCGTGGTACCCGAGGACTTTCCGCGCCCGCTGCTGCTCATCCTGGTCATGGGCGCCCTCAACTGGGGTGGTACGTCCCGGCTGGTACGGGCCCAGACCCTGACCCTGCGCCGCCTCGACTTCGTCGCCGCGGCCCGCCTCGGCGGCTCGGGCCCGCTGCGCGTGGTCCGGCGGGAGATGCTGCCCTCGCTCGCGGCGCCCGTCATCACCCACGCCGCCATCCTCCTCCCGTCCAACATCGTGCTGGAGGCGTCGCTGTCGTTCCTCGGCATCGGCGTGAAGCCGCCCACGCCCGCATGGGGGCAGATGCTGTCGACGGCGACCACATGGTTCCGTGCCGACCCGATGTACGTTCTGCTGCCGTCCGGGCTGCTGTTCGTCACGGTCCTCGCCTTCACCGTGCTCGGCGACGCGGTGCGCACCGCACTCGACCCGCGGGAGGCCAGCCGCCTGCGGGTGGGCACCCGCAAGGAGAAGACCCGTGACTGAACGATTTACGGGCCTGCGCTTCGCGGCGAAGCGCCTGGTGGGTGCCGTGACGGTACTGCTGGTGCTCTCCGTCGTCCTGTACGCCCTCTTCTACCTCGTCCCCGGCGACCCCGCCCAGCTCGCGTGCGGGGAACGCTGCAACCCGGCCCAGGTGGCGCAGGTGCGCGGCCAACTGGGGCTCGACGAACCGGCGTACGCCCAGTATCTGCACTTCCTCCAGGGCGTGTTCGCGGGCCGCGACTACTCGACGGGGACCTCGCTCCAGCACTGCGCCGCACCCTGCCTGGGGCTGTCCCACCAGAACGACCAGCAGGTCACCGCGTTGATCGTGGCGGGGCTCCCGGCCACCACCTCGCTCGCCATGGGCGCGCTGGTGGTGTGGCTTGCGCTGGGTGTCGGCACCGGTCTGCTGTCCGCGCTGCGCCGCGGCGGGGTGACCGAACGCGTGCTCACCGTCCTCACCCTGGCCGGAACCGGCACCCCCGTCTTCATCCTGGGTCTGCTGCTGCTCATGGCGGTGTGCGCCTATCTGCGGTGGCTGCCGTTCCCGTCGTACGTCCCGCTGTCCCAGGACCCCGAACAGTGGGCCTGGAACATGCTGCTGCCCTGGCTGACCCTCGGCCTCTTCGAGAGCGCGAAGTACGCCCGGCTCACCCGCTCCGCCACCCTCGAGGTCCTCGCGGAGGACCACATCCGCACCTTCCGCGCCTACGGAGTGAGCGAACGCGCCCTCGTCACCCGGCACGCGCTGCGCGGGGCGCTGCCCCCGGTGATCGCCCTGAGCGCGCTGGACCTGGGGCAGGTGATGGGTGGCGCGATGCTCACCGAGCAGCTCTTCGGCCTCCCGGGGCTGGGCCGGCTCCTCGTCGACAGCGTCCGCTCCGTGGACCTGCCGGTCGTCGTCGGTGTGGTGCTCGTCATCGGGACCGCCGTGGTCATCGCCAACGCCGTCGCGGACGTCCTCTACGCCCTGGCCGACCGAAGGGTGGTCCTGTCATGACATCGCGGCAGCCGATGGATCCGGCGGCCGGGACGGCCGAACCCCTGGTCGAGGTCCGGGGACTGACGGTCGACTTCCCCATGGGTGAGGAGACCGTCCGCGCGGTCGACGACCTGTCCTTCCGGCTCACCGCCGGGCAGGCACTCGGCATCGTGGGGGAATCCGGCTCCGGGAAGAGCACGGTCGCCGCGGCGCTGCTGGGCCTGCACCGCGGCACCGGAGCACATCTGACCGGCACCGTACGGGTCGGCGGCATCGATGTGGCGACCGCGTCGGTACGGGAGCTGCGGCGTCTGCGCGGTGGCATCGCCGCCATGGTCTTCCAGGATCCGCTGTCCTCCCTCGACCCCTACCTGCCCATCGGCGACCAGATCGCCGAGGTCCACCGGGTTCACACCCCGCAGGTGTCCCGGCGAGACGCCAGGCAACGTGCGATCACCGTGCTGGACCGGGTCGGCATCCCCGACGCGGCACGCCGCTCCCGGTCCCGGCCGCACGAGTTCAGCGGCGGTATGCGGCAGCGCGCCCTGATCGCGATGGCGCTCGCCTGCGCGCCGCGGGTGCTGGTGGCAGACGAGCCGACCACCGCCCTGGACGTGACCGTCCAGGCCCAGATCCTCGACCTGCTCCACGACCTGCGCGCGGAGACCGGCATGGGCCTGGTCCTGGTCTCCCACGACCTGGGCGTGGTGGCGAGCAGTGTGGAGGACATGCTGGTCATGAGGGGCGGGCGGGCCGTCGAGCGGGGTCCGGTCGGCACCGTTCTGAAGTCCCCGCGGCAGCCGTACACCCGCGAACTGCTGGCCGCCGTGCCCCGGGTGGAGACCCGGCGTGCGCCGATGGCCGCCGCGTCCGCCCTCTCGTCCGCGTCCCCGGGCGATGTCCTGCTGGAAGCGGCACAGGTGCGCCGGGAGTTCGGGCGCAGGAAGGACCGCACGGTCGCCGTGGACGGTGTGTCGCTGACCGTGGCGCGAGGCGAGACCCTCGGCATCGTCGGCGAGTCGGGCAGCGGCAAGACCACACTGGGCCGGATGCTGGTCCGCCTGCTGGAACCCAGTGGCGGCTCCATCCGCTACCGGGGGCGCGAGCTGACCGGTGTCCACAGCGACCTTCAGATGGTGTTCCAGGACCCGGTCTCCTCGCTCAACCCGCGCCGCGGCATCGGCGAGTCCGTCGCCGACCCGCTGCGCGCGGCGGGGGCCCTCACCGACGCGGAAATCACCCGGCGAGCGCGGGAACTCCTGGAGCGCGTCGGACTCGACCCGCGCTGGTACCACCGCTATCCGCATGAGTTCAGCGGCGGTCAGCGCCAGCGCGTCGGCATCGCCCGTGCGCTCGCGCCCGGACCGAAGCTCATCGTGTGCGACGAGCCCGTCTCCGCGCTCGACGTCAGCACCCAGGCACAGGTCCTGTCCCTCCTGGCCGAACTCCAACGCGACCTCGGGCTCGCCCTGGTGCTGATCGCCCACGACCTCGCGGTGGTGCGGCAGGCCAGCGACCGGGTGGCGGTCATGCGCCAGGGCACCGTCGTGGAGGAGGGCCCGGCGGACACGGTCTACGACGCCCCCGACAACCCCTACACCAAGGCCCTGCTCGCGGCCGTCCCCGTACTCGACCCGGCAGAGGCCGCACTGCGCCGCGAGGCCCGCCGAAACGGCGGCGGGCTCCTCAGGGCGAGTGCCGGCTAGAAGTGTCCTTCGGAGCGGGGCCACCGTGCCGGATGGGCCGCCGGGGTGGCCCCGCTCCACGACAACCGCACCCGCCGCGGCCCGCCGTCTTCCGGTCTGCCCGGCACCCTCGGCGATCCCACCGGCGCCCACGAGCGGCAACCTCACCGGACGTCGTCAGGAGCGGGGTCCGCGCACCGGCTCCACTCCGATGACCTTGCGGTAGACACGGGCGCCGTCGCCGTAGTCGTCCACGGCGTAGTGCCAGGTCGCCCTGTTGTCCCAGAGCACGAAGTCACCGGCCTGCCAGCCGAAACGGATCGTGTAGTCGGGCGACGAGGCATGCCTGAGCAGATGGTCGAGCAGCACCCTTCCCTCCTGCGCCGTGACACCTGTCAGACCGAGCGCCGAGGTGCTGATGAACAGTCCCTTCCGGCCGGTCTCGGGGTGCTTCAGAACGACCGGATGCTCGGTGGTCTCTTCGACCCCGCGTCGCCTGCTGCCCTGTGCGTAGTTCTCCGCATTGGCGTCGTAGACCGCGTTGACCGATTCGAGCAGCTCCTTGAAGGGCTCGGACAGGTCGTCGTACGCCGCCTGAAGATCGGCCCACAGAGTATGACCGCCCAGCGCGGGCACGACCTCGTACGTCAGCGACTCGATGGCGAAGACCGGGTTTCGCCACAGCCCGCCGATGTGCCAGGTGCTGGCCTTGCCGGTCCGCTGGACGTTGTACGGATAGACCAGCGGATTGGCGGGGTCCTTCACCGCGGTCGGGTGGGCGAAGGGCTCCGCGAAGGCGCGCACGGCCTCCACATGCTGATCCGGTGTGAGGTGCTGGCCGCGGAACACCAGCACCTTGTGCTCCCGGAACGCCCGGCGCAGATCCTCGGCGGTTCGCTCGTCGACGCCGGTCCTCAGGTCGATGCCGGTCACCTCCGCGCCGAACCGCGGACCTGCCCGCCGTATCTCGAAGCCCGTGGCGGTGGTGGTCATGGTTTCTCCTCTCGGTGTTCCAGTTGCCGCCCGCCGGATGGGGTCCGGCGGGCGGCTGGGGTGATCAGGGAAGGCCGGGTACGGCGATCAGGGGGTCACTGCACGATCTTCAGCAGCTTGTTGGGGGAGCCCGAACCGATGCCGGAGAGCGCCCCCGAGGTGGCCCCGTCCACCAGCGCGCTCCCCACCTCGGACGGGGACGCGGTGGTGTGCCCCGAGAGGTAGATCGCCGCGGCGCCCGAGACATGCGGGGCGGCGAATGAGGTGCCGGAGCCCGTGTAGGTGGCGGTGTCGGAGGTGTTCCAGCCGGCCGTGATGTTCGAGCCCGGGGCGAAGAGGTCCACGGTCGAGCCGTAGTTGGAGTAGCTTGCCCGCGCGTCCGTGTTGGTGGTGGCGCCCACGGTGAGGGCGGTGGGCACCCGGGCGGGGGAGTAGTTCGCGGCGTTGGCGTTGGAATTGCCGGCCGCGATGGAGTAGGTCACCCCGGAAGCGATCGACTTGGTCACCGCGTTGTCGAGGGAGGTGCTGGCGCCACCGCCCAGTGACACGTTGGCGACGGACGGGCCCGAGTGGTTGGCGGTGATCCAGTCCACGCCCGCGATGACGCCTGCCGTGGTACCGGATCCGTCATTGCCGAGCACCCGGACGGCCACGATGTTCGCCTTCTTGGCCACGCCATAGGTGCTGCCCGCGACGGTCGTGGCGACGTGTGTGCCGTGGCCGTAGCCGTCCTGCGCGGTGGTGTCGTTGTCGACGAAGTCGTAGCCGTACGACGCCCGGCCGCTGAACTGCGCGTGGGTGATCCGCACACCGGTGTCGAGGACGTAGACGGTCACGCCGCCGCCGGCACTGTCCGGATAGGTGTACGTGCCGCTCAGCGGCAGGTTGGACTGGTCGACGCGGTCCAGGCCCCAGGGTGCGTCGGTCTGGGTCGCGTCGGCGTGGACCTTCTGGTCCTGCTCGACGGAGGCGACCGCCGGATCGGCGGCGAGTCTCCGGGCCTCGGCGGGCGCCAGGCGCACCGCATAGCCGTTCAGCGCGGCGGTGAAGGTCCGCTTCACCTGGCCGCCGTATCCGGATATGAGGTCCTCGCCCCGGGCGGAGGACGCCGTGAAGCCGGCCGTCTTGTCCAGGGTGACGATGTAGCTGCCCGGGACCGCTTCCGCGGCTCCGGCGTTCAGGACGGTGCCTTCGGCCGGTGCGGCGTGGGCGGGGAGCACCGTAAGTGCTCCGATGGCCGCCGCGGCGGCCATTCCTGCGGCGATCCGCCGCTTGGTGGTACGCATCACTGCCATCGCGAGGGAGTCCTCCTCGGTCGGTGGCGCGCTGCGGTGCGTGCGCGCTCTGCGGGTTGTGGGGCTTGCGCGTTCGCGGGGAGCGCATGGTCACGCTTCCGGCTCGTCGAGGATTCGCCGGGTCGTGTGCGGGTGGCAATGGATGACATAAACATGACATGCAGCCGTGGCGGTGCGTCATATGGCGTTACGGACGGTCAAATCCGTGTCATCACACGTACATACACGGCGGGTGACAGCCGTTTCATCCTCGCTCCGGGCCGGAGCCTTATCGAGGGGCCGCTGTCCGGGGGAGGCGGTCGGTTTCGCGTAGGGCGGCGTACCGGCTCAGGGTGCGCACCATGGCCTGGTGCGGGGTCGGCGGGAGCGGTGGCGCCACGCCGCTCACCGCCCCAGGATCCGGTCGACATCGGCCAACTGCCCGGCGGTGAGCGGCCCCTTCGCGATCGCGCCCGCGTTCTCCTCGGCCTGGAGGACCGTACGGAAGCCGGGGATGGGGATCGTCCGCGGGCTGCGGGCCCAGATCCAGGCGAGGGCGCCCTGTGCGAGGGTACGGCCCTCGCTGGTGAGGATGTCCCGCAGGGCGTCGACCCGCCGGAGCCAGGCCGGGTCCGCGCCCGCGTCCGCGATGAACCCCGGCAGCCAGGCCGGGGGCGCGTTGCGGATGTCCCCGTTCTCCAGGGAACGCCCGGCGGTGTGCTTACCGGTGAGCAATCCCATGGCGAGCGGGCTGCGGTTGATGCTGGCGAGGTCCGACTCCGCGCAGAGCACCAGGAGTTCGTGCGCGTCCTGGAGGACGTTCAGACGGTGCTGGACGGCCGTGCAGTGCGGGCCCTCGGCGAAGACGGCGGCCCGGGCGGGGTCGTCGGTGCTCCACGCGTACGCGCGGATGAGCCCCTCGCGTACGAGTTCCTCGCAGATGTCGCGGAGTCGGGCGGCCCGTTCGGGGGCGACGTCGGAGATATGGAGCTGGTAGAGGTCGACGTGGTCCGTGTCCAGGCGCCGCAGTGAGGCGGTCAGAGCGCGGCGTACATGGTCCGGGGAGTCGTCCTGTCCGTGGCGGATCCGGGTCCGCTCGTCGAAGAGATTGCCCCATTTCGTGGCGACGACGACCTCGGCGCGGTGCTTGCCGAGGGCGCGGCCGAGTATGCGTTCGCTGTGGCCGGTGCCGTACACATCGGCGGTGTCGAAGAAGGTGACGCCGAGGTCGAGTGCGCGCCGAATCGCCCGCACCGACTCGTCGTCGTCAACCCTGCCCCAGCCCAGGGGCTCCCCGTCGGCGGACCGCCACTCACCGCCGATGGCCCAGCAGCCGAAGCCGAGGGCGCTCACTTCGATGCCGCTACGGCCCAATGTCCTGTTGTGCGCCGTGGTCTCCATGCCCGTGGACAGTAGGAGTTGGAGCGCACACGAGGGCAAGCCCCACCGCGACACCGGCGCCCGCCTGTTCGGGCCGGCAACCTCGCCCTCGGCGACAAGGCCGTGTCCCCGGCCGTGAGGCAGGCCGTGGTGGGATTCAGCCGTTCATGACGCGGCGCCAGATCTCCATGGTGGTCGCGGTCGCGTGGGCGAGGTCTTCCCCGGGCGAGCAGGCGGCGCGGTAGAAGGTCCGTTCCGTCATCCAGCACAGGGCGCCCGCCAGCGCGGCGGCTCCGTCGGGGCCGTGCTCATCAGGGATTCCTGTCCGCTTCAGCACCTGGGTCATGGAGCGGGCGAACGCTTCGACCGTGTCGTTCCAGGCGGACCCGATCACCGGGTGCAGCGCGGAGTAGTCGACGGCCGCCCGCATGACGGTGCCGTGCTCGCGCCAGACCCGCTCCACCCCGTGGACGGCCCGTTCCATGACGTCGACGGGTGGGGAGGCGGCATCCTGCGCCGTGCTGTTGGCCTCGGCGCGAATGGTGCGCATGGTGCGCTCGACGAGAGCGGCGAGGACTTCGTGCTTGTTGCCGAAGTAGAAGTAGAGGGAGCCACGTGAGATCCCGGCACCTTTGGCGATCGCCTCGACCGTGAGCTCCTCGAGACTGGTGTGTTCGAGCAGCGCCTCGGCGGCGTCCAGGAGGGCCTGCTCGCGCAGGTCTCCCTTTCTCGGGGCGGCACCGCGCCTTCCCACTGTGGCCTCCCCTGATCGGCTCTTCCGAGCACTGTACTTCCGCCGGACGAGGGACCGGGGCGTGGCCCTCGTCCGGCTCGGTGCCCAACGCGCCGCGGGTCAGTTGCCGGTGAGCTGGGCTCCGCCGGGGAAGTCGGTCGTCCGGGACAGCTTCTCCCAGCCGCGGATGTCGTCGTCCACCGCCTGCCGGGCCGCCGTGATCAGGCGCAGCGCGTCCGAGCCCAGCACGAGGTGGGCGGGCGGCTCGGGGACGTCGAGGATGTGCAGCAGCGCCTCGGCGGCCTTCTCGGGGTTGCCGAGCTGATTGCCACTGGCGCTGATCCGCGCCTCGCGGATCGGCGTGAACAGCTCGTCGTAGTCGTCGATGGCGCGTTCCGCGCGGGTCATCGACCGTCCGGCCCAGTCCGTGCGGAACGAGCCGGGCTCGATGGCCGTGACGTGGATACCGAACGCGGCGACCTCCTTACGGATGCTCTCCAGCATCCCCTCCAGGGCGAACTTGCTGCCGCAGTACGCCGACATGCCGGGCACCGCCATCAGACCGCCCATGGAGGTCACCGCCATCAGATGGCCCGCGCGCCGCCTGCGCATATGGGGAAGGACGGCCTGGAGCGTCGCCGCGGCCCCGAACACATTGGTCTCGAACTGCGCCCGGACCGCCGACAGGGGTGTCTCCTCGAAGATCCCCTCCAGGCCGTAGCCCGCGTTGGCGACGGCCACATCGATCGGACCGACGGTCGCCTCGACCTCGTCGACCACGGCGCGTACGGCCTCGTCATCGGTCACATCCAGCCGGCGCGCATGGGCTCGTCCCGGCGCCAGGGCCTCGAACGCCGCCATGTCGGCTTCCCGGCGCACGGTGCCGATCACCGTGTGCCCCGACTCCAGTGCTCCCTCGGCGAACGCCCGGCCGAGCCCGCTGCTCACACCGGTGATCAGGAAGGTCTTCATTTTCGTTCACATCCCTTGGCCGCGGCAGGTGCGCCGCGTCTGCGATTCGGCCTCTCGCTTAAAATCTACACCACGTCGATTTTTTTCTGCATGGCGTAGATCCGGGGTCGCGGAGCAGGGCATGCTCGAGAGCGCACAGATCGAGGGGGCCGGTGTGATCGAGGTGTTACTCACCGGAGTGGGCACGGCGCGGCCACGACGGCGCGGAGTATGCGCCGCGGGCGTACGGCGCCATCGCGGCCGACACCGCGCGCGGCCGGACGCCCGCCGAGCGCGGGCCGGGCCGGAATGCGGGGTCAGCCCAGGAGATCCTTGGCCATCAGCTCGAGACGCTCGGCGAATTCGGTGAGTCCGGCCTCGCTGACGTTGCCGAAGCTGGCCCGGAACATCTGGCGGTCGTCGGGCAGGAAGGCGGTGCCCGGTATGACGAGCGTGTCGTAGCGGATGATGAGGTCGCGCACGACCTCGTCCGTGGGGCGATCGGCGAAGGGGTGGCGGATCCAGCCGAAGAATCCTCCGCTGCTCATCAGCTCGAAACCGCCCGGCCGATCGGCCAGCGCGGTTTCCAGCCGACGTCGCTTGTCCGCGATCTCGTTCGCACGCGCGCGTCGCCATTCCTGGGCCGAGGCCAGTCCGGCCCAGGCGGCCTCCTGCCCGATGCGCGGAGGACAGATCGCCACACAGTCGAGCAGCTTCATCACCTGGCGGCTCAGCTCCGGCGAGGCGACGACCGCGCCCACCCGGTAGCCGGGAATCGCCAGGTCCTTGGAGAAGCTGTGCAGGCTCACCAGGGTCCGGTCCCAGTCCGGGTCGGCGAACAGCTCGTGTGCCGGTTGCGCGGTGTCGCGGAACGAGCGGTAGGTCTCGTCCAGGATCAGCGCGATATCGTGCCGCTTCGCCACCTCGTAGAACCCCGCGAGCACATCAGGCGTCAGGGTGACACCGCTCGGGTTGCCCGGGGTGACCAGCACGATCGCCCGGGTCCGCGGCGTGATGAGCGCTTCGGCCGCCTCCGGGTCGGGCACGAGGTCGGGGCCGGGCTCCAGGTATCGCGGCACGACGCCGTTCATACGCAGCCACATGTCGTAGTTGAAGTAGTACGGCAGGACTTCGATGACCTCGTCACCCGGCTCGGTGAGCGACTGGGCGACCAGGCAGAACGCCTGATTGCAACCCGCGGTGACGACCATCTGACCGGCCCCCACCGGGCTCTGGTACGCGTGGCTGAGGTCGGCGGCGAACGCCTCCCGCAGCCGGGGCAGCCCGGGAGCCGGTACGTAGGCGGCGCCGTTCGGCTCGTGTGCGACCCTGGCGACGTGCTCGTTCATCTCGATCGCGGGCGGGTAGCTCGGCGCGGCCTGGGCCAGATCGAGTAGCGCACGCTCGCCACTGCGGCCCGCCAGCAGGGCGTAGGTCGCGCCCATCGGCGAATCGATCTCGTGCACGGTTCGCGGGCTGAGTCGCACGTCGGCGCTCCTTCACGGGTTGGCGATTTCACGGGCCGGCGATCCGCTGACCGTCGACCACGATGCTATCGGCGCCATGCCGCTCGGCCTCGGCGCGGCGGGGGAGCGGTATCGGCGCCCGACCGGCGGCCGGGCGCCGATACCCGCCACATCAGGCCGGTGAGGGTACGGCCGCGCCGAGGTGGCGGGCGAAGAACCGGACCGCGCTGTCGGCCTCGAACCTGCCCGCCGCCATCGTCCGCCGGAGCGTGTCGATCTCCCGCTCGTCGACCGCCGTACGCGGCCGGCCGCCGTGGCCGGGCGCGTCGATGGCCACGGCGTGGAAACCGCGGTTGGCCACCAGGAGGTCCGCGCGGCCCACCATCCCCGGTGCCTTCTTGTGTGTGCCGCCACCGTGCCCCAGGGGCCCCGGGGGCGCGCGATCGGGGCCGGACACGGACGACCAGAGCACACGGTGAAGTCGCGTGCCACGACACCGTTGGACGGCGGTACGACGTTGCCCCTCAGCCATCGGCCCCGGCCCCTACCCCGCCCAGGCGAAGGTGGCGGTTCCGCTCACCCCCTCGAAGACGACCGTATCGCCCACGCGGTGGGCGCCCCGGCCCGCGTCCCCCGACGGGCGGCCGTCCTGCCAGGCGATCCGGCCGTTCACGGCGATGGTGCGGTCCTTGCCGAGGAGGGGCACCGCGACCCGGCCGGATGTGCCCTCCGGCGCGCGGACGGTGAGGACGAACGAGTCGTCGCCCGCCCCGCGCCGCCACCGTACGGACACCGTGCCCGCCGGCACCGGCACATCGCCCTGCGCCCAGCGCAGGTCGACCGGATCGGGTTCCACCGCCCATCGGCGGTAGCCGTCGGCGAGCGGCCGGATGCCGAGCACGTTCATCGACAGCGCGGGCACCGCGGTGCTCCAGGCGTGGGCCATACCGACGTGTCCGCCCCAGGTCAGCGAGGTGCCGGGCCGGGGCACGGCCGGTTTCCCGTCGGCGCCGGCCTCCTCCCACGGCGTTCCGGGGCCGTTGCGGACCATGTGGTCCCACGCGGTGCGGATCAGCCCGAGCGCTCCGGTGCCGTCGCCGTGCCGGAACCGGCCCAGGCTCTCCTGGGCCAGCACATACGGGGAGATGTACCGGGTCATGTACGGGTTGTCGGTGTGCCGGGTGGTGAGTGTGCCGTACGGACTACTGAGGTGCGTGTTCAGATGGGCGATGGCGCGGCGGGCCCGTTCGCGGTCGAGCACCCCGAAGGCGAGGGCGGCGGCGTTGGCATCGGCGGTGTGGTCGCGGCGCGGGTCCTCGATGTTGAGCGTCATGGCCCCGGCCACCGGATCCCACAGCCGGGCGATGAGCGCGGCCCGGACCCGGTCCGCCCGGTGGCCGAGCGCCGCCGCGGCGTCCCGGTCGCCCGCCACGGACCGTTCGAGCCGGGCGAGTGAGCGCAGGGCCGCGTAGTAGGCGGCGTTGGTGGTGGCGTCGACACCGGCGGCCCGGTCCGGGGTGTGCCAGTTCTGGGCGGCCAGCCCGCCGTAATCGGCGGTCCGGAACAGCCCGCCGTCGGCGTCCGGGGCATGTTCGGCGAAGAACCGCAGGGCGCGGCGTGCCACGGGCAGCAGCGGCTCCACGAAGGCGCGGTCCCCGGTGAAGCGCAGATAGTCGGCCACGCTGACGACCCACAGGAGGGTGAAGCCGTCGAGCCTGACCTTGCCGGCCTCGCCCGGCGGCTCGAACCCCGGCGGCGACCCGTCCGGCGGACCGGGGTTGCCGGGCTCGCACGGCACGTCGATCAGACTGGTGGCCGGAAGCGTGCCGTCGGGCAGCTGCTGGCAGGCGAACAGGTTGATGGTGTCGCGCAGTACGCGGCGGTACGCGCCGCCCTGCTGGTACGCGGCCAGGGCCACCAGCTGGAGGTCGCCCGCGTAGACGGTACGGTCCCGCTTGGGACCGTCCATGACGACCCACGGCCGGTCCCGCCCCGCGCCGGTACGGCGTCCACGGGCTGTCGACAGGTCCAGGCCGTACGCGCTCGCGTACCAGGCCCGGTTGAGCACCGCGTCGCTGGAGAGGAAGTGCCCGTCGTACGCGCCGGGGAAGGTGGTCTGCCGCACCCGTACGAAGTCCAGAGTGAGCGAGCCGGGTCCGTCCAGCGTGATCGCGATGTACCGCTGGGAGCCGCGCAGACCGGGGCTGCGCAGCACGGTGGGCCTGCGCGGCGGTGCGTGGACGTCCGCCCGTCCGTCGGGATCGTCGTCGGTGCCCAGGGTCCTGCCCTGGTGGAAGAAGCCGCCGGGGTCGGGATCGGCGTCCCCGTCCGGGCCGAGGTACTGGCGCGCCTCCGCGTACGACGCCCTGATCGGCGCGCCCGACGCCCGCCGGACCCCCAACTCGACGTATCCTCCGGCCAGTACGCCGAGGTCGATCACCAGCCGCGCGCCACGCGGCGCGGTGGTGGTGAGGGTCGCCGCCGCGCCGCCCTCTCGCAACACCCCGTCGGCGCCGGTGACGGTGCCACCGTCTCCCTCGGCCGTCACCGATGTGGGCCGTACGAACGTGCCGGGGACGTCCAGCACTTGCTGTCGCCAGGCCGGGTCCATGGCGATCGGCTTCCGGGACATCGCCACCGCCCGGTCCTGAGGTCCGGCGGCATGCGTCCCGGGGAGAGTGGCGGCGAGGGTGGCGGCGAGACAGCCGAGAACCACGGTCGAACGAGTCATTCGGTTCGATTTCATTGTTTATGCTGTACGCATACGCTGAGTGGTGGTCAACGTCTGGCGGGGTGATGGCGGATGGAATCCGGCCACAGCGGGGAGGCGGGCGCCGTGCGCGGCCTGGAACTGCTCTGGGGCCTGGGTGAACGCCCCAACCGAGGCCGGCGTCCCGCCTTCACCCTCGAGCAGATCGTGCGCACCGCCATCGGGATCGCCGACGCGGAAGGGCTCGCCGCCGTCTCCATGCGCCGGATCGCCGATGCGCTCGGCTGCACCACGATGTCGCTCTACCGCTACGTGCCAGGCAAGGCCGAACTGCTCGACCTCATGACGGACGCCGTGATGGGCGAAGTCCCGCCGGCCGACGCCGCCCCGGGCGACTGGCGGACCAGACTGGAGCTGTCCGCCCGCGCCGACTGGGCCCTCTACCACCGTCATCCGTGGATCCTGCGGCTCCCGGCCGGGCGTCCCGCCCTGGGGCCCAACGGCTTCGCCTGGTACGAATCCGTCCTGCGGGTGCTCACCGCGACCGGTCTGTCCCCGGAGGCGCTGGTCAATGTGTTCGACCTGGTCGACGCCTACGTTCGGGGCGCGGCCCGCGACGCCCTCGACGCGGCCGCCGTCGAGCGCCATTCCGGCCTCACCGACGAGCAGTGGTGGGCCGCCCGCGCCCACTTCTGGGACGCCGTCTTCGTCCCCGCCCGCTATCCGGTGGTGGCGAGCCTCCGCGCCGCCGGTGCCCTGCGCCACCCCCGCGACCGGGGCTTCGAGTTCGGCCTCCGGCTCGTGCTGGACAGCATCGAGACGTTCGTCCGGAACCAGCCCCGGCGCCGTGACGGAACGTCGCCACGTTACGAAACTCCCTGCCCGCAGTGCGGCGACCCCATCTCCCGCTCCAGTCCCACCGGCCGCCCCCGTACCTACTGCTCCGACGCCTGCCGCCAACGCGCCTACCGCGCCCGCCGCCGCGACCGCTCCGAGGGGAAGCCCGGCCAGGGGTAGAGGGGAGCGAGGCCGGATCGGATCGCTCCCAAAAGGTCTGTGTTCCCCTTTCTGCGCCTATTTCTCTGCTCACCGCTACGCTCGTCCCGTGATGCAGCCGTGGAAAGACCACGTCATCCGTCATCCCCTGTGGGGCGCACTGGAGTTGACGTTTGCCTGGCATGCCGTGCTGCTGCTGTTCGCCAAGGTGATCCTGCCTCCACTGGCTCCCTCGTGGTATCCGGACCTCGGCGCCACCCTGGTCAACGCCATCTGCGCCACGGGGGCGTGGCTCGTCCTGTGGCGCTGGGGCTGGCTGCGAGCCTCCACGGTGGCCGCGCTCGGCCGTCCCCGCCGCTGGTGGCCGGCCGCGCCGATGCTGCTGATCGCCTGCTCGTACGCCGTGGCGGGACTAGACGGCAGCGCGACACTTATCGTCAGCGGCCTCATCTCGCTGCTGTGGGTCGGCGTCAACGAGGAGATCTACAGCAGGGGACTCGTCCAGGAGACCCTCCGCCCACTCGGTCCGGTCCGCGCGGCCATCGGCGTCGCCATCCTCTTCGGAGCGGGACACATCCAGAACTTCCTGTTCTTCGGCGACCCGCTCGACGACACGCTGTGGCAGATGCTGTCCGCCGGCCTCTTCGGCTTCACCTGCGCCGCCCTGCGCTATGCCATCGGCTCGATCTGGCCGATGGCGGTCGTCCACGGACTCGACGACTTCTTCCAGATCCGCTCTCCCGGCGCGGCCCCCGACTGGTGGCAGGCGAGCGTGTACGCCTTCCACGCCGCGTATGGCCTGTGGCTGCTGCGCCGGTACGGGGCCGAAGAGGCCCCCTCACCTGTCGAAACCGTCCCCGCCGACCCTGGCGGGACACCGCCTGGAACGGCGGCGCGCCGGACCACCGGGCCGCGCTGAACGGGCCCTGCCCGTATGGCTGTTGGCCCGGCCCGTATGGCCGCTCATGAATCAGCGCGTGCCAGCTTCACCCGACGCACCCGGTGGCGGTATCGCAGCGGTGACTCGCCCACCTCCCGTTTGAACGCGGTGCTGAACGCGCTCACCGACGCGTACCCCAGGGTGGCGGCCAGCGACTCGATCGGATCGTCCTCGTCGCGAAGGGCGCGCTGCGCCAGGAGCATCCGCCAGCGGTTGAGATAGGTGAGCGGCGGCATGCCCGCCACGGCCCGGAAGTGCGTGGCGAACGACGTCCGCGACATCGCCGAGGCGCTCGCCAGCGTCTCCAGCCGCCAGGGTTTCGCCGGTTCGGCGTGCATGAGGCTGAGCGCCGGATGCAGCCGATCGTCGGTGAGGGCCCGTAGCCACCCCGGAGGGAGCTCGGCCTGGTCGATGTAGGCGCGCAACGTGTCGAGCAGGAAGAGCTGGCCGTGCTGCCGGATGGCGAACGCGGAGCCGACGCGGTCGCCGGTCAGCTCGTCGAGGAGCGCGTCGAGCCGGTCGCGCAGATGGGTCGCGGCGGGGGAGGCCCGGACATGCCCCACCGGTGGCAGCGCCTGGAGCAGCAGGGTCCGGCCGACCGAGTTGAGGGCGATATGGCCGCCCAGGATCACATCCGCTCCGTCGTGGTCGGCATCGTCTTCGCGGATGGACGTGTAGCTCGCCGTTGTCACATCGATGTCGCGGGGCGGCCCGTCGCCGGTGCCACCCCTCAGCTCCAGCCACGCCCGGTTGTTCAGGATGGCCACGTCGCCCGGTTCGAGGGCGAGGGGACTCCCGGTGCTGTCGGTGGTCAGCCGGGCCCGGCCGCGCGCCACCGCGATGAACTTCAGGGGGTGGTTGAGGGCGCCACGCGCCACCCAGGACCCGCGGGCCGCGAAACCACTCGTCATCAGTCCCTGGATCTCGATGTGATCGAACACTTCGGAGAGCTGATCGTCGACCATGCTCGTACGATCGAGCAAAAAACTCGAACGCGCAAGTATTCAGAGTACGAGGGGTACCCGCGAGAGTGGCCACATGGATCACAAACAACACCCCCTCGGATCCGGCTTCACCGCGGCCTCGACGGCCCGTGAGGTCCTCGCGGGCATCGATCTGTCCGGTACCCACGCCGTCGTCACCGGCGGCCACAGCGGACTCGGCCTGGAGACCACCCGGGCACTCGGCGAGGCCGGTGCGTCCGTCACCGTCGGCTCGCGCGACCCGGATGGCGCCGCTGCCGCGCTGGCCGGGATCGAGGGTGCCGAGGTCAGCCGGCTGGATCTGCTCGACCCGACGTCGATCGACGCCTTCGTGGCCCGGTACCTCGACTCCGGCCGCCCGCTCCACATCCTGGTCAACAACGCCGGTCTGCCGCTCGGCGACGGTCCGGTGCGAGACGCACGCGGCTACGAGTCGCAGTTCGCCACCAACCACCTGGGCCACTTCCAGCTGACCCTGGGCCTGTTGCCCGCGCTGCGCGCCGCCCACGGCGCCCGCGTCGTCAACGTGTCATCCGGTGGCCACCGACTCTCCGACATCCGCTGGGACGATCCGCACTTCACCACCGGCTACGACCACTACCTCGCCTACGGCCAGTCCAAGACTGCCAATGTGCTGTTCGCCGTCGAACTCGACCGCCGCTGGGCCCAGGACGGTGTCCGCGGCTACGCCGTGCACCCGGGCGTCGTCGTCGGCACGAAACTGAACGGCTCGGTCGGCGAGGAGCAGCAGCGGGCCATGGGACTGCTCGACGAGTCCGGCCGGCCCATCGTCGACCCGGACCGCGGGCTCAAGAGCCCGCAACAGGGGGCCGCCACCATCGTGTTCGCGGCGGCCAGCCCACTGCTCGCCGAGATCGGCGGTGTCTACCTCAAGGACAACGACATCTCACCACTGGACGAAGACCCGGCCCCCCTGACCTTCGGCGCCGAGCAGGACCCTCCGTCCGACGTCGTACCGCACGCCATCGACCCCCGGTCCGCCCAGCGTCTCTGGGAGGTGAGCGAGGAACTGATCAGGGTACGGGCCCCACTCGCCTGAGGTCGCGGAGTCCGGCTCGTTCCGCATGGGCCGCGTATGCGTCACGCTGTCGCGGTGATGAATTGCGTCCGGATCTGGACGGACTGGCCGGCTACTGGAAGCTCGAAGTGATTGACTGCCGTCACCTCGTCGGCGTCCTCGATCTGCCATCCGTTCTGCTGGAAGAGTGCCAACCAGGCGTCGCGGGATCGGATCGTGTGCAGGGGACCGGCACCGCTGAACATCACATCGTCCACGGTCGAGACGACGAGGCCGGACTCGAGTCCGGCAGGATGCACTTCGGCGGTGATGGCCAGGGCGCTCCCACTCGCGGCGCGGCTGGAAACCCCGGCGAGGAGCCGCTCGACGCCGCCCGGTTCGAGGAACAGAACAAGATGTTCGGCGATGAAGAGGGTCGGCTGCTGGGCGTCGTGCCCCGCGTGAGCCAAGACCTCGGCGACATCGGCGGTTCCGAAGTCCACTGCGACCAGGGCGATGTGCGTGGTGTCGGTGTCCATCGCTTCGAGCCGACGGGCCTTGTCGGCAACGACGTCAGGCAGATCGAGGTCGAAGAACCGCACGCCGGAATGGCGGAACCGCAGAGCGCGGTCATCGTAGCCGGCACCGAGGTTTACGACCTGGAGAATCCCCGCCTCGACAGCGTCCAGCACCAGCCGGTCGAAGTACGGGGCGCGGGGCGCCAACAGTCCCAGTGACAGGGAGATGTCACTGGGCTCGCCGCCCGGCCCGATCGCTTGCAGCCCCTGTACGAGCGCACGTCCGGCGTCGGGGTCGCCCTCGGCGGTGTGCGGTCGTTCGAACTCGACGCGCCCGAGGGCGCACACCACGCGGATCATGGTCAGTGTCCGGTCTGCTCGCGTCATGATGACGGCACCTTTACTTGCCGGACGCGCTTGTCCGGGCGGGTTCGAGTGCGCGTCGGCCGATGCCGACACGGTGGGGAACGGGATGTGGTTTTGGCGTCTCGGCCGGGCGCGTCACGAGTCGCCCAGGATCGGCAGATCAGCGGTGATCTTGTCGAGCAGTGTCTGGAGGGCGGCGCGCTCCGACCTGGTGAGCGGCGCGAGGATCGACTCGTCCACAGCGATCATCGCCTCCTCACGTCCAGCTACGAGCTCAATGCCGGCGTCCGTGGCGAAGACGCGTTTGCTGCGTTAACGGTGAACTCCCTAACCGGGTCTCCTCTGTCCTGGGCAGGACCGAGGAATCGTTCCCCCGGGCGTCCGCCGCGGCGTGACGCCGTGTCGGGCTGGTCGGCTCACATCGAGCGGATCCGTATGAGATGGCGCGGTCGGCCCGTGTGGGGACATACGATCAGCTGCTATGAGCATCACGCGTAGGCCGCTCGGTCATGGTCCGCAGCCTCAGCCCTCTGCCGCTGCCCAGCTTGAGACGGACGGCGTCCACCGGGTGAGCGCTGCTGAGGCCGACATCGAGGCGGTGCCGCTGTACCGGCCCGGTGGGTTGGAACACCTCGCCCAACTGCGCGAGCGTGGCGTGCTCCGCTCGCCGGATCAGCCCGCCTGACTGCTGTGAGCGCGGGCGGGGCCGGGATGCCCGGTGAAGAGACGATCCGCCGGTCTCAGCCTGCCGTGCGGGCGGACAGCAGCGCCGCGGTCTCGTCCCACAGCCGCTTCTGCACGCGAGGATCCCGGCCGGGCTCGGGGCACTCCAGCGGCCGGGCATCGCGTACGGAGAAGTAGCCGCCACTGGTGTGTGCGAACGCGGGGTCGGTGGCCAGCCGAACGATGATGCCGGCCCCCTTGCGCGGGTCACCGATGCGCAGAGTGTTCAAAACGCGTTGCAGGACCCCGGAGCCGGGCAGGTCACGCCCCAGACCGGTGGCGTTGAAGCCGGGATCACAGCAGTTGACGGTGACCTTCGCGGGATCCAGGTGCCGCGCCAGTTCCTGCGTCCACATGATGGTCATCAGCTTGGTCCGTCCATACAGGGCCATCGACTCCCGTCGGGTGTAGGAGTCGACGCGGCGCAGGTCCTCGGTCGGCGTGATCGTCTTGGCCTGCCGGGATGCCTCGGAGGCGACGTTGACGATCCGCGCCGGCGCCGACGCGAGAAGCCTGCCGGTCAGTGCGTGGGTCAGTACGAACGGGCCAAGGTAGTTGACCGCGGTCATCTCCGCGAAGCCTTCGGCGGTGGTGCGCTGGGAGAAGGCGTGCAGCCCGGCGTTGTTGATCAGCACGTCCACCCGCGGATAGTGCGCGGCGATCTCTTCGCCGACCCGATGGGCGTGCGAGATGAGGCTCAGGTCCGCGTGGAAGACGTCGACCGGAGCGTCACCGAGCGCCGCCTCGAGCTCGCTCACGAGCGCGTCGGCCCTGACGCGGGAGCGGGCCACCACGCCGATGCGGTAGCCGCGGCCGGCCAGGTCCAGAGCGGCGATACGGCCCAGGCCGGAGGTGGCTCCGGTGATCAGGGCGACGGGACGGTGCATGACACGCTCCATTCATGAGGTACCTCACTACTTCTTTGTGGGAGGCTACCTGACACCATGAGCGAGCATGAAGCGATCACCGTCGGCGGTGGCCCTGAACAGGTAGGACTGTCCTTTCTCACCGCGGCCTACGGCGTACGGGAAGAAGTGGACAGATCCATGCTGTCGGCCGCGGGACTGTCCCTGTCCCGCACCAAAGTCCTCCAGGTGCTGGCCGCACGCGGCACACTGCACCAGGCCCAGCTCGCCGATGCCCTCGGTCAGGCACCGCGTTCCGTCACACAGATGGTGGCGGGCCTCGAACGCATCGGCCTGGTTGCCCGCGCCGAGGACGCCGACGACCGCCGCCGCAAAACCGTGTCCCTGACGGACCAAGGCCGCACAACGCTGGCGGCAGCGGAACAGGCAGGAACACACACCCTGCGCCGGCTCTTCGGCTCACTCGACTCGCAGCAGCTGACAACCCTGAGGGCACTGCTTGCCCACCTCGATGCGGCACTTGAGCGCTGAACCGTCACCTCGACGTGTTCGCCGCCCGAGGCGTTGGCCGAGATCATCCTCGCGAACCGCACGGCGGACTCGCGTGCTGGCGTCGGCCCGGTCCGGTGGGCTACGCTGCGCGGCGATGAATACCGGGACGGCCTCGCGCCACACACGGATTGGTGACCCGGTGCTCTTCTGAGCGCCGAACGGGCCGATACGGGCCCGCTGTTCGAACGAGGCCCCGGCGTTGCCGCGCGGGCTCCGCCTCCGTCGCGTTGATCACAGGTTCGACAGATCAACCACGACAGGAGGATTCATGCCCACCAAGACGCTTCGGATTCCCACATCGGACGGCCGGGCCGACGCATTCGCCGCCCTCCCCGACCACGGCGAGCGGCACCCAGGGGTGCTCATGTACGCGGACGGCTTCGGCGTCCGGCCCGTGCTGCGGGAGATGGCCCATGAACTGGCCGGGCACGGGTACTACGTGCTCGTCCCCAATGTCTTCTACCGGCACGGCCCGGCACCGGTGATCGAACTTCCCGAGCACATCGGAGCAGAGGCCCGGCCCCAGGTCATGGCCCAGTTGATGCCCTTGATCGAGGCACACACCGCGGAACGTGTCCTGAGCGACGCCGATGCCTACCTCCGGTTCCTCGCCACCCGGCCCGAGGTCGCCGCCGGCCCGGTCGCGGTGACCGGCTACTGCATAGGTGGCCTTCTGGCGATGCGCACCGCCGCGGCCCACCCCGGCCAGGTGGCCGCCGTCGCCGGATTCCACGCCCCCGTGGACACCGACAGGCCCGACCTTCTCGCCGAGCTCACCGCCCAGGTCCACCTCGGCCACGCCGAAAGCGACATGACACCCGAGGCCCTCGGCGAGCTCAACCGGGCCCTGGATGCCGCGGGTGTCGACCACACCTCCGAGATCTACCCCAGGACCAGCCACGGCTTCACCATGTCCGACACCGACGCTTTCAGCGCCTCCGGGCTGAAGCGCCACTGGGACCGCCTGCTTCCCCTCCTGGACCGCACCCTGGCCAACAGCTGAGGCTCCGGCTCGGCCACCGGCGCCGAACCGACCACGGACGACTGGCTGCCCGAGCCGATGCCCGTCGGGGCCCGTCGCCGCGGCGATGGCGGGACCTCGATCTCATGTGAGTGAGAGGGCTGTCGTCGCGTCGTGGCTGCCGCCCAGCGCGCCGAGCGCGGTTCGGACGAGCAGATCGACCTTCGCCTCGGTCTCGTCTCCGGTGGCCGAGGAGGCCAGGGCCGTGGAGTCCGCGGGCAGGTCATGGACCTCGTGGAGAAGGGCCAGATAGACCCGGCGACACCAGGCGGGGTCCACCGCGGTGATCGCTCCTGTGTCCCGCAGGCGGGCGAAGAGCAGATCGAGGCCGTCGAGAACGGTCGGCGTGATGGCCGCGCTGAGCTGGACGGCGAAGCGGTGGCTGAGCTTGAGGTCGAAAACGATCTCCGTGAGTCGGTGCAGCGCGATAAGGGGCGGCGCGGTCTCCACCCGTGCTTCTGCCAGACCGAGCAGATAGCGCCGGCTGAGCTGCTCGGCCAGCGCGTCCAGCAGCGCGGTGCGGGAAGCGAACCGTCGGTGGACGGTGGCGCGGGCGAGCCCGGCGGCGTCCGCGATCCGCTCCAGGGACGCGTTGGCGTCCTCGGCGAGCACGGTCTCGGCTGCTTCCAGGATGCGGGCCGTGCTGCGTTCGGCGTCCGCCCGTATCCGCCGGGAAGGGGTGTTCCCGCCCATGCAACCTCCTCCTTCGTCGGAGTGTCACCCTACCCTCGACGACGGTAAACGAGACATCGGTGGCGCAGTTATTGACGAAATGAGGCAGCGATGTTTCAGTTATGGCGCTTGAGTCTTCTCACACAGGAGCACGTCATGGATCTTCAGTTCGCCGGCAAGCGCGTCCTGGTCACCGGGGCGAGCAGGGGCATCGGCCTTGCGATCGTTCGGGCGTTCCAGGAGGAAGGCGCCTCGGTGACCGCGACGGCGCGAAGCATCACGCCCGAGCTCGAGGCCACGGGAGCCGCATTCGTTCCCGCCGACCTCTCCACGGCCGACGGCCCGCAGCGCATGGTCGAGGCCGTCCTGGCCGCCCATCCCAGGCTCGATGTCCTGGTCAACAACGCCGGCGGCGGCGTCGTGCCGGATGAGGCGTTCGGCGATCCGCTCGACGGCGGGGACGACGTCTGGGCAGCCGGGTTCGCGCTCAACTTCGACGCGGCGGTACGGACCACCCGCGCCGCCCTGCCCTCGCTCACCGAGGCCAGGGGCGCCGTGGTCAACATCAGCTCCGACAGCGCCCGCCGGCCGGGGGCGGAGCCGCTGCCCTACACCACCGCAAAGGCAGCCCTCAACGCCTTCACCCGACAGCTCGCCGAGCGCGTGGCGTCCTCCGGGGTACGCGTCAACGCGGTGTCGCCGTCAGCCACGCGCACCAACCTGGTGACGGGCACGGACGGATACATCGCGCAAGTGGCGGACAGGGCGGGTATCGACCACGACATGCTGGTGGCCAGCCTGCCGAAGCAGAGCGGGATGCTCACCGAAACCCTGATCGACCCCGCCGAGATCGCCCGGGCGGTGCTTCTGCTGGCCTCCCCGACCATGCCGAGCGCGATCGGCGCGAACTGGTTCGTCGACGCGGCGGCCACCAAGGTTGTCTGAACGCGCATGTCAGTTGTGCCGACGGGCAGATGAGGCGTTCAGAGGCCGACCATTTCGTCGCTCGCGGGTTCGAGGATCCGGTCATCCTTGGTGATGACGACCGTCGCCGGGACGGGGAAGAAGCGGGCCGCTCGTCGACGAGCGGCCGGCAGACCGCGTTGCCGGCCACGGTGATCGTGCCCGCACGCTGTGTCGCCGTGGTCTGCCAGACGTGGCGCGGATTGAGTCGGCCGGTATGCGCGGTGATGGCGCGGCCGCCGACCGGCAGGGCGTTCGTCCCGGTGCGACCAGGACAGATGACGCAGACGGACCCTGACACGAGGGGGATGATGCGGTGTACGGCGGGAGGCATGCTGGTCACAGAGTCCTCAGCGCGGAGGAGCAGGGAGGAGGCGCCCATGCCCAGCCGAGGCCACGGCGCGGAGGTCGCGGAGCCGTACTCCGGGGAGGCCGGGCCTGCTGGCCCGCCGATCGCGTGGGCGCAGTTGGCCGAGCATGCTCCCGACGGTATCGCCGTGATCGACTCCGACGGACAGTTCGTCCAGATCAACGCTGCGGGGTCCGAGTTGTGTGCACGCCCAGCGGAAGACCTGGTCGGAAAGCCCGCACCGTTCGAGCTCGCGCAGCGCTTGTCCGCCGACACCCTCGGGCTTCTCGACGATGGCGCGACTGAGCAGGTCTGCGTCTGGGAGCCGGGCGCCGGGCAGGGCTGTGAGTTCGCCTATCGGACTCGTCCGCTGCCGGGTAATCCGTCGATGACCGTGGTTGCCTTCCGCGACGTCACTGCCGAGCGGCAGCGGCAGCGCCGGGTTGCCGCCATCGCCCGCTCGTCCGTGAAGCTGGTGTCGGAGGGCTCGATCACGGCGACCCTCGACGCCCTCGCCAGGGAGATGTTGCAGGCCGACGCCTTGGCCGGAGTGCAGATCCTCACTTTGGACGAGTCGGGCAGGGGCTTGCAGATCATGGGCTCGGCCGGATTCCGCCGCTGGCCGGACTTCTTCGACCGGCTCATGGAGTGCCGCGGACGCGGGGCCGCCCTGAAGATGATCGACGCGTTCGAGCAGCGCGATCCGGTCGTGGTGCCCGACCGCTGGGCGTCCATCCAACGGGATCCGTCATGGGAACCGCTGCACGAGTACCTCGGCGAGTTGAAGTGGGACTGGTTCGCCAGCGTGCCCTTGACGATCCGCGGCCGCTCCGCCGGCATCCTCAACGCTTTCTTCGCGCCCGGCCAGATCGTCGGTTGCCGGACCATGGAGTTTCTGCTGGCCATGGCCGAACAGGCCGCCGTTGCGGTCGACCACGCCTCCTTGCTGCAAAGCGAGCGGGAGCTCGCGCGCCGCGAGGAGCGGCAGCGGCTGGCCCGTGACCTGCACGACTCGATCGTGCAGCAGGTGTTCTCCATCGGGATGCAGGCCAAGTCGATGGGTGTGCTGGGAGCGCGCGGCGAGAGCATTCCGGGCGAGAGTGTGCGGCGCATCGCCGACGAGGTGGGAGTGCTGTCCAACACCGTCCTGGCGGACCTGCGTGCCATGGTTCACGAGCTGCGGCCGACGGCATCGACTCAGCTGGGGCTCGAGGAGGCCATCCGGGCCTTCGCCAAGAGCACCACGAACCGCACCGGACTGCGATTCAGCGTCATCGCCGGAGCCGGGCTGGACCGCGTCGCCCCGGAGATGGCCGAGGACGTGTACTGGATCGTCGCTGAAGCCATCCACAACATCGTCAAGCACGCCGATGCGAACACGGTCACCATCCACATGGGTGTGCGATCCCACGCCCTTACCGTGAATGTGGCCGACGACGGCAGGGGGATTCGCGCAGCCCATGCCGGATGCCAAGACCTGGCAAGTGGATACGGCCTGATCAGCATGCGCGAGAGGGCGGAACGTTGGGGTGGCATCGTGCAGGTTGGACCGCGCTCGGACGCGGGCACCTCGGTGCGGGCGATGATCCCGCTCCCGGTCCTCGTGCCACACGCCGTACTCTCGCAGCCCGAGCAGCTTGACGAACAGACGGAGGACCCGACACCGTGAACGTCCCGGCCGAACCGACTCCGACCAGGACAGAGATCCGGGTCCTTGTTGTGGACGATCACGTTGTCGTCCGTCGCGGAATTCGCGCCTACCTTGAGGTCCTCGAGGGCGTGGAGGTGGCCGACGAAGCCGGCAACGGCCTGGAGGCCCTGGACCGGCTGGCTGCCATGGCCGTCCACGGCGAATTGCCGGACGTCGTCCTGATGGACCTGTTGATGCCCAAAAAGGACGGGGTGGTGGCAACAGCGCGCATTACCCAGCTGTACCCGCGCGTGAAGGTCGTGGTTCTGACCAGTTTCGGCGAGATGGAGCGTGTGCACGCGGCGCTGGCCAACGGCGCGTCGGGCTACCTGCTCAAAGACGCCGAACCCGGCGAGGTCGTCGCCGCGATCCGGGCGGCAGCGGCTGGGGATGTATTCCTCGCCCCGGCGGTCGCCCGCCGGCTCACCCAGGAGATCGTGTCGCCGCCGACGGGCATCGGTGCTCTGACCGGTCGCGAGCGCGATGTCCTGATCCTCGTCGCCCAGGGGTGCTCCAACCAGGAGATCGCTGACGAGCTCGTCATCAGCGAGCGCACCGCCCGGACACACGTCAGCAACGTCCTGCGCAAACTCCAGCTCACCTCCCGCACGCAGGCCGCGCTCGTCGCGGTGCGGCAGGGGCTCGTGTCCCCGCAGAGCTGACGTGGCCTCGGCCGACGCGCATCAGATGACGAGAGCGCCGACGGGGCGCTGAGGCGGCCGCATGCTTGACGGCAGGGTTGCCGTGGTTACCGGAGCGGGCCGCGGTCTCGGCGGGTTCGTTGCGGAGGACCGGTGCCCGAGGGGACAATCCGTGGAGGTGCCGGGTGGTCATCCCGGCGAAGTGTTGGAGGCGCTGCTTGTGAACACCGCATCGCGGTGCGACTCGCTGTGCGCGCCAGACGCCGACCACTTCGCTTCGCCCACCGGCTGACCTGCTTCGTTCGCGGTGGGCGCTTCCCCTTATGGGAGACCACCGTAGTGCCCGAAGACTTCTTGACGGGTGATCGCCGTCCTCTGACAACGGTTCTTGGCGCCAACCTCGTTTCGATCACTGGGAATTGCCTCACGTACATGGGCGTGCCGTGGTTTGTGCTCCAGAGCACGGGCAGTGCCGCCCAGGCCGGGATCGTCGCGTTCTGCACACTGCTGCCCGTGGTGCTCGCTGCGCTCGTCGGTGGTCCGGTCATCGACCGGATCGGGCGACGGCGGGTGAGTGTCGCTTCGGATCTCGCCTGCGGAGTCGCGGTTGCGGCGATCCCGCTGCTGCAATTCGCCGACATCCTGCATTTCTGGATGCTGTGCGCGCTGATGGCGATGACAGGGCTGTTCCGTTCGCCCGGTGAAACTGCCCGCAGCGTGCTGTTGCCCACGCTCGCCGAACGCGCCGGAATGCCGTTGACCAGGGCTGCCGGGTTGTACGACGGTGCGGCACGCTGTGCGGCGCTGACTGGATCGGCTCTCGGAGGTGTGCTGATCGGCGTACTCGGAGCCGAGAACGTCCTGTTGGTGGATGCCGCGACCTTCGCTGTGTCCGCGCCGCTGTTCGCGTTCGGGGTGCGCGGTCTGCCTGAGGCACAGGCCAGACGGCGCGTCGAGCCCGCGTCATTGCGTGCCTACCGTCGTGAACTCGCGGAAGGGTATCGCTTCGTGGCGGCCACGCCGTTGCTGTTGGGCCTGTGCCTGATGACGCTGGTCACCAGGGGGCTCGATCAGGGATGGAGCGCCGTGCTCCTCCCGGTGCATGCCCGTGAGGAGCTTGATGGTGCCATCGATCTCGGTCTGCTGAACGCGGCGTTTGGTATCTGCGCACTCACGGGGGCGCTGGTCTACGGTGCGGTGGGCAGCCGGTTTCGGCGGTGGCCGGTGTTCACGGTTGCGTTTCTCATCGTGGGCCTGCCGCGCTTCGTGGTGGCCGCCCTCACCGACACCTTCGCGCCGCTGGCCGTGATCATGGCGGTTGAGGGCCTCGCTTGCGGTGTGCTCAACCCCATCATGGCCACCGTGACGTATGAGACGGTGCCGGAGGCACTGCGCAGCCGGGTGCTGAGTGCGACGACAGCCTCGGTCCAGCTGGTCACTCCGCTGGGCGGACTGGCTGTGGGCTTCCTCGTGGATTCGGTCGGCCCGCCCTCCACGCTGCTGACGATCGGGGGTGTGTACCTGCTCGCAACGCTGTGCCCGGTGATCTTCCCGGCCTGGAGACAAATGGACAGTACCGCCACACGCTGGGAAGTCGCCGATGGTCTGGCGACCGTGCAATGACCGATCAGCTTCCCGGCTGCTCGTCCTCTTTTGACCAGGACAAATGACGTAGGGGTACCGTGCTGAGCGAAGGATGACGCCGTTGCGTGACCCCGGGCATGCTGTCTTGGGCAGCCCGCTGTACGGAAGAGCAGTGAGGAGGGCCGATGAACAGCCGTAGTCGTGGCACGGGTGTCGCCGACGTGCGCGACAGGAGCGTCGTGCCTGTGGGTGCGCCGATCACCGATGGGTGCCTGTCCGACGTTGTGCCCGATGGCATCGCGGTGATCAACGCGGAGGGCGCGTTCGTCCGGCTCAACGCTCCAGCGATCACCTTGTGCGCACGCCCCGCCGCCTCGCTCGTGGGGGCTCTGGCTCCATTCAAGCCTGTCCAGGATGTATCACCGGATGCCCTGGGGCTCTTGGACGACGACGCTGCCGAGCAGGTCTGTGTGTGGGATACCGCCGACGGCCGACGTCTGGAATTCGCCTATCGCAGTCGTGCGCTTCCGGACGATCCGTCGATGACGGTGGTTTCCTTCCGGGACGTGAGCGGGGAGAGGCGTCGGCAGCGTCGTCTGGCAGCGATCGCCCGTTCGGCGGTGAAGCTGGCCTCGGAGGGGTCGATCACGGCGACTCTCGACGCCTTGGCGCGGGAGGTGTCGCAGGCGGACGCAATGGCCGGGGTCCAGATTCTGACTCTGGACGAGTCGGGCCAGGCTTTGCAGGTCATGGGTTCGGCCGGCTTTCGTCGGTGGCCGGACTTCTTCGATCGGCTCATGGAGTGCCGTGAGCGCGGCGCAGCGCTGAGAATGATCGACGCTTTCGAGGTTCGGGAGCCGGTCGTGATCCCTGACCGGTGGGCCGCCATTGAGAAGGACCCCTCGTGGGAACCGCTGCATGAGTATCTGGGCGAGCTGAAGTGGAGCTGGTTCGCCAGCGTTCCCTTGCTGATCCGCAGCCGTTCGGCGGGGATCTTGAACGCCTTCTTCGCTCCCGGGCAGGTGGTCGGCCACCGGACGATGGAGTTTCTTCAGGCCATGGCCGAACAGGCTGCGGTCGCCGTCGACTACGCTTCGCTGCTACAGAAGGAGCGTGAGCTCGCCCGTCGTGAGGAACGTCAGCGGCTGGCCCGTGACCTGCACGACTCGATCGTGCAGCAGGTGTTCTCCATCGGCATGCAGGCCAAGTCGGTGGGCGTGCTGGCGGCCCGGGGAGAGAGCGTTCCCGCTGCTTCTGCCCGACGTTTCGCCGACGAGGTGGGCACGCTGACTCAGGCGGTCCTGACGGACCTGCGAGCGATGGTTCACGAATTCCGGCCGGCGTCCCTGACCCAGCTGGGCCTGGAGGAAGCCGTCCGCGCCCTGGCTGAGAGCGCGACGAACCGCACGGGCCTCACCTTCAGCGTGCTCGTCGGTGCGGGCCTGGACCGGCTCACTCCGGAGATGGCCGAGGACGTGTACCGGATCATCGCCGAAGCCATCCACAACGTGGTCAAGCATGCCGAGGCCAGCGAGGTCACGATCCGTATGGGCGTGCGCAACTACGAGCTCGCGGTGACCGTGACCGACGACGGCAAGGGCATCCGAACGACGCGTATGCAAAAGGGCGTCCCCGGCGATCGGTACGGCTTGACGAGCATGAAAGAAAGAGCGGAGCGGTGGGGCGGCACGGTCCGAGTCCGCCAACGCTCCGGCGCCGGCACTGTGGTACGTGCAGTCGTCCCACTGCCGGCGCTCGTGCCCCGCAGTACGCACTCCCAGCCCGGCCAGCACAAGGAACCAGCGGAGGACCCGACACCGTGAACGCTCCGGCCGAACCCGACCCGACCAAGGTGGGCATCCGGGTTCTGATCGTGGACGACCACATCGTCGTCCGCCGCGGTATCCGCGCCTACCTCGAGGTTCTCGATGACATGCAGGTGGCCGCCGAAGCCGGCAACGGCCAGGAGGCGCTGGATCGGCTGGTGGCCATGGCCGTGCATGGGGACCTGCCGGACGTCGTCCTGATAGACCTGTTGATGCCCAAGATGGACGGGGCCGCGGCCACCGCGCGTATCCGGCAGCTGTACCCGGATGTGAGGGTCGTGGTGCTGACCAGCTTCGGCGAGATGGAGCGCGTACACGCCGCGCTGGCCAACGGCGCTTCCGGTTACCTTCTCAAGGATGCCGAACCGTCTGAGGTCGTCGCCGCGATCCGCGCTGCGGCGGCCGGGGATGTCTTCCTTGATCCGGCGGTCGCCCGACAGCTCACCCAGGAGATCGTGTCCCCGCCTACCGGCCTGAGTGCGCTGACGAGTAGGGAGCGCGACGTCCTGATCCTGGTTGCCCAAGGCTGTTCCAACCAGGAGATCGCTGATGAGCTCATCATCAGCGAGCGCACCGCTCGCACACATGTCAGCAACGTGCTTCGCAAGCTCCAGCTGACCTCCCGCACCCAGGCCGCGCTCGTAGCGGTCCGGCAGGGGCTCGTTCCGCCACAGAGCTGACTCATGGACGTCGTCACGGGGCAGGCCATCGCGGCCGGTGGTGACCGGGGGCAATCCGTAGGACCACCTGCCCATGATCACCAGAGCGACGCCGGTCTCTTCTTCCGAACGGAGAGACCGGCGCCGCCGCGCGGTGCGTGGATCAGACGGTGACCGAGGTACGCCATCCCGGCTGGTAGTCCTCGCGGGCCATCGCAGTGTAGGGGGCGGGGCTCACGATGGCGCGGACGGCGAACTGCTCGTGCGGCTGCACGGTGGTCTTCCTGGAGCCGCCGTCGGGCTCACCCCAGATGACCTTGACCTCGGCGCCCAGCGGGACGTCGGGGTTGACGGTGGCCAGCGACAGCGCCTTGCGCTCGTTGGCGCTGTAGCCGGTGAACAGCGACAGGCCGATGGTGTTGCCGTCGGCGTCCTGGACCGCGTCGAAGTTCGACGAGCCGTAATTGGCGTTTGGGAGGTCGAAGAACTGGTAGCCGGGGCCGTCGGGGTCGACGGGGGACGCGAGGAGCTTGGCCACGTCCTCGGCGTTCCAGGCGAGGGTCACCTTACGGCGCTGGGCGGCCGGGTCGATCGCTTCGAGGGCGCTGCGGCCGACGAAGTCGTGGTCGAACTTGACAAAGCCGCCGTAGCCGAGCTCCCAGGGGTTGAGGTAGTAGTCCTCGATGTTGCTGGAGACGAAGCTGCCGGCCAGCGCGTTGATCGCCTCGTAGCTGTTGGGCTTGAGCCACTCGCGGTAGGCATGCAGCTCCGGCGACGTGTAGATCGCGGGCAGCGGGGAGGGGATCCAGCCCGACTCGAGGGTGTTGCAGGAGTAGGCGCGGGCCCCGGACGCCTCCAGGCCGAACTCACGGCCGGCCTCGAGGATGGCTTCGCGGATCTTGTCGTAGCTGTCGTAGGGTCCCCAGATCTCCAGTCCGGGCGCCCCGGCCATGCCGTGGCGCAGGGTGCGGATGCGCTCGCCGGCGATGTTCATGTAGCCCATCTTGAAGAACTTGACTTTGTCGACGGGCCCGCCGTTGACCTTCTCGATCACGTCCCAGGCGCGCGGTCCCTGGATCTGGAATCGCCACACGTCCCGGGTGACCTGCTTGCCGTAGGGGCGGGAAGGCGAGCGGTCGTCGAAGCGGACGTCGACGTCGTAGCCCTGCTCGGCCTTGTAGGTCAGCCAGTTCGCCACCGGGGCGCGGCCGACAAAGACGAACTCGTCCTCGGCCAGGCGGAACAGGATGCCGTCGCCGATCACACCGCCCTCAGGGGAGACCGGCACGAACTGCTTGGCCGAGTCGACCGGGAAGTTGGCGGTGCTGTTGATGCCGGTCTCGGTGAACAGCCGCAGGGCGTCCGGGCCGGACACCCACAAGTTGACCATGTGGTGGGACTGGTTGAACAGCACGGCGGTGTTCTGCCACGCCTGCACTTCGCGGCGGAAGTTGGTGAACTCGGCGGGCACGACCGGGTAGATATAGGCCCCGAGTTGCGAATTGCGCAGCAATTCGACGGTGTTGCCCGCCTGGTCGAGTACTTCCTGTAGATTCTTGGCGCTCATCGGTGCCACCCGTTCTGACGTCTCGGACCTTCCAATGTCCGACGGTATGGAGGGATCCAGCGGAGCGGCAGTGAGGAATGGCGGGACCGAAACGACCGGGACGGCCGGTGCCCGCGGGTCATTTGACGTAGACGCTCGCCTGCTAGGTCATTTGTCGTGTGGGGAACTCGACAGGTCGCCGCGCACCAGTCGCGACAAGTGCGCGATGGCCGGGGGGCTTGGGCGTCCTACGGTCGAAGCAGACCGCCGTCGGCGCATCGCGCGAGCTGAGTCAGGGAGCACTGTATGACCCCACAGAGCAGGGCGGACCTGCCTGGAACCTATGTCTTCGATGGTCCGACGAGCCGCCGCGGGCACAACATGAACAAACTGTTCATGTCGCTGCGCGAGGAAAGCGCCAGGAAGGAATTCCTCGCCGACGAGGCCGCATACTGTCAGCGCTTCAGCCTTTCGGAGGCGCAGTGTGCAGCGATTCTCGGCCGTGACTGGCAGGCGATGCTCGACCTCGGCGGCAGCATTTTCTACATCTACAAGCTCGCAATGATGGACGGGCTGTCCATGCAGTATCTCGGCGGTGTGTTCACCGGGATGTCCGAGGCGGAGTTCAAGGCCGCGATGCTGGCGGGAGGACGCACTGATGTCTGAGGTTATCTGGGGCCTGGCCACGTCGCATGTGCCGTCGATCGGCGCGGCCATGGACCGCGGCATGACGGCGGACCCGGTGTGGGCGCCGCTGTTCGAGGGCTACCGGCCGGCCCGCGACTGGCTTGCCCAGAACAGGCCGGACGTGGCGATCTTGGTCTACAACGACCACGCCAATGGGGTCGACTTCGACATCGTCCCGACGTTCGCCATCGGCACGGCGGAGAAGTACCAGGTGGCCGATGAGGGCTTCGGGCGCCGCCCGGTCCCCCATATCGAGGGAGATCCCGACTTCTCCTTCCACATCCTGCATCACCTGATGGACGAGAACTTCGATCTGACGGTGTTCTCCGAGCTGGATGTCGACCACGGATTCACGGTGCCGCTGTCGGTGTGGACGCCGGAGCCCGGGGATGCCTGGCCCTGCCCCGTCATTCCGATCATGGTCAACGTGATCCGGTATCCGCAGCCGACCGCGGCCCGCTGCTACGCGCTCGGCCAGGCCCTCGGGCGGGCGATCGCCGGCTACGACGGGGTGCGGACGGTCGGCATCCTCGGCACCGGTGGGATGTCGCATCAGCTCGCCGGCGCGCGTGCCGGGTTCATCAATCCCACCTTCGACCACATGTTCCTCGAGGCGATCGAGAAGGATCCGCAAAAGCTCGCGGAGCTGAGCCGGGAGGAGTACATCCGCGAAGCCGGCTCCGAAGGCATCGAGCTGATCATGTGGCTGGTCATGCGCGGAGCGATGAACGCGCAGGTCCGCAAGGTGCACAGCGTTTATCATGTGCCGGCCTCCAACACCGCGGCCGGTCTCGCTCTGTTCGACAACCGGCCGGCCTGATCAACCTCGCGCCGCCGCCCAGCAACCCGTGCAGGAGTACCTCGATGTCGGTGAAAAGCCTCATCCACTCCCCGCCGTCCGCCGGTAGCGAGGAAGCTCCTACTCACCGCTGCCAAGTGATGGGCATCGTCAACGTCACCCCGGACTCCTTCTCGGACGGCGGGCTGTATGCCACGACGGAGGCGGCGGTACAGCGGGGCATGGCGCTGCGGGCGACGGGCGCCGACTTCGTCGACGTGGGCGGCGAATCCACCCGGCCGGGCGCCGGCCGGGTGGATCTCGCGGATGAGCTGCGGCGCGTCATCCCCGTCGTGAAGGAACTGGCAGCGGCTCATGTGCCGGTCAGCGTCGACACCACCCGGGCAGCCGTGGCGGAGCCCGCACTGGCCGTGGGCGCTGTGGTGATCAACGATGTCAGCGGTGGGCTGGCCGATCCCGACATGGCACAGGTCGTGGCCGCCGCCGACGTGCCGTGGATCCTCAACCACTCACGGGGCACGAGCCGGGACATGTACACACAGGCCACATACGACGACATCGTGCGCGAGGTGAGCGCCGAACTGATGGCGCGAGTGGATGACGCGCTGCGCGCCGGTGTCCGTCCGGACCGGCTGATCCTCGATCCCGGTCTGGGATTCGCGAAGCGGGGCGGCCAGAACTGGGCCCTTCTCGCGCACCTCGACGAGATCATCTCGCTTGGATTCCCGGTGCTCGTCGGCGCGTCGAGGAAGCGTTTCCTCAGTGCGGCGCTCGGCGCCGACGGGGAGAACCGGCCCGCGGCCGCCAGGGACGCCGCGACCCTGGCGACAACGGTGCTCGCCGCCCAGGCCGGAGCCTGGGGTGTTCGCGTCCACGACATCTCCGCGTCCGCGGATGCCGTCCGGGTCGTCACGCGAGTCGCTCAAGCCTCGCCGGCGCGCAGGAAGCGGGCCTGACCGGCGGTGACGACGCTGCCTGTGACCGTTCATGCGGATCTCCTGTGCCAGGTCGTATCGGGGGATGAGATATCGGCGGTTCGGGTCAGGACCGTCGCGCTGCGCCACCCGCGAAGGGAGCTGACGAGCGCTACAGCCTCGGCCCGGGCCAGGTCCTGTCGACGGAGTGGCCGTTCGCCGAGTTGGCGCGTGTCGATAAGGCGTGCTCTCTCGACTCCGGGGAAGCAGCCGCTGCCCAGTGGCGGGGTCCACCAGACGCCGTCGAGTCGGACGGCCAGGTTGGCGGTGCAGGCTCCGGTGAGCTCGCCGTACTCATTGACGAGCAGGACGTCGTCGGCCTCCGGGTGGCGTGCGAGCCGTGTCGTGAAGGGCTCGCGCCGGCTCGTTTTGTGGTGGAGCCAGCACTGCGTCGAGTCCACCGGCTCAAGATCGAGGGCGACTCGCGCCGGCCCGGGACGGGACGGCGGCAGGTCCTCGATGTCGATGCGGACACTGCCGTCGCGGAACAAGCTGAGCAGGATGCCGGCGTCGCCCGCTCCCGCCAGGCGCTCGGTGAGTTGCGCCCGCAGTGCCGCTTCGTCGAATCGGAAGCCGAAGTAGGCGGCCGAGTCGGCAGCCCGCGCGACGTGCGCGTCGAACGAGCACAGCCCGATGGCGGCGTGATGGCGCATCACCTCTATCAAGTGGAACTCCTGGGGTCGCACGTCGAGAACGCGGGTCTTGGCCAGCAGTTCCCGGTATTCGGCGGCCGGTTCGGAACTCCAGGTGATGCCTCCGCCGGTGCCGTAGGTGGCCGTCTCGGTGTCCCGGTCGAGGAGGAGGGTCCGAATGGCTACGGAGAAGCGGGCCGAGAAGCGGACGCCGGGCTGGGTCGGGGGTGAGACGACGCCGATCGCACCGCAGTACACCCCGCGCGGGCTGTCCTCCACGTCGGCGATGATGTGCATCGTCCGCACCTTCGGAGTTCCTGTGATGGAGCCGCATGGGAACAGGGCGCGGAAGGCGTCGGTGAGGCCGACGTCGGCGCGCATCTCGGCGGTGACGTCGGAGGTGAGCTGGTGGACTGTCTCGTAGCGTTCGGTGTGCAGCAGGCGCGGGACAGTCACGCTGCCTGGCACTGCAAGACGGGCGAGGTCGTTGCGCACCAGATCGACGATCATGATGTTCTCGGCTTGTTCCTTGGCGCTGGAGCGCAGCGCGGACACTGCTTGGCGGTCCTCACTCGTCGTGCGGCCGCGAGCGGCGGTGCCCTTCATGGGGCGCATCAGGATGGTGCTGCCGCTGGTCTCGAAGAAGAGTTCGGGGCTCGCGCTGGCCAGGACGAAGCGGCCGGTGTCGAGATAGGCGTTGTGGGCGCCGCGCTGGGCGAGAGCGAGGTCGCGGTACAGCCGCATCGGGTCCTCGCGCACGGGGCCGCTGAGCCTCGTTGTCACGTTGCACTGGTAGGTCTCGCCGGCCGCGATGTGGGACCGGACTGTTGCGACGGCCCGCGCGTGGGTGGGTTCATCCCACTCCCGCTGCCATGGCCCGGCCGTGCGGGCGAGGTGGGATCGGTCCGTCTCATGCCGTACGACCGGTACCTGACGGGGGGCGTCGGTGATGGCGAACCAGGCAAGCGGCAGTCCGTCGATGGGTGGGCGTACGGTGAAGCCGGGATCCAGGCCGGGAGCAGCTTCGTAGGTGACATAGCCGAATGCCCACTTGCCCTGGGAGGCAAGGCGTTCAACGGCGTCGAGGACTTCGACGACCTCCTCCGGGCGCTGCGCCACCAGCACCTGCTGTACGGCTTCGAAGACCTGTGCCGTCTGTGCGACCAAGTCGTCGAATCGGGCCCACGGGCCGGGACCGTCTTGCATCGAACTACCTCCCGCCGTTGTAGGCCGGCTCCCGCGGGGCCGGGCGCGGTTTGACCACCGCAGGACCGATATTGCCTGTGACCTGGACTTTCGGGATCGGCGTATTGCGCAGGGCTACCGGGTCTTCCGTCCGCGGGCAGCAACGTCATCTGTCGCGGAGCCGTGTGTTCGAGCCTGGGCTACGTCACTTGTCCTGGGCGCATCGCGACGCTCGGCGAGGGGAGGTCCGGTCATCCGCGCGATCCTTGTCAACGCCGCATTTCTTAGCGTCGTAGCAGGTCCGGAGCCCGGCCCAGCGGCGCCCTGCGGTGGCCTCGACGGCGGCGCACCCGACACATTCGGTTCCGAGGAAAGGTTCTGCTGCGATCATGACTTCCGAGAGTCTGGCGACGGCCATCGCCCGTGTTGGGAACCCAGTCGACCTGCTGCGCAACACCGCCGCTCGCGCCCACACGTTCCCCGTCGCCCCCGAGTTCACCAACTGGCGTTCCGAGCAGCGCGCCTGGGCGGAGTCCTGCGCCCTGCTGGACCAGTCGCATCACATGGTGGACCTGTTCCTCCAGGGCCCCGACGCGCTGCGCCTGCTGAGCGACCTGGGCGTCAACACGTTCAACAACTTCGGTGTGAACAAGGCCAAGCAGTTCGTGGCCGTGAACCCGGACGGTCAGCTGATCGGTGACGCGATCCTGTTCCACCTCGAGGAGGAGCTGTTCGACCTGGTCGGTCACCCCATGGTGCTCGACTGGGTGCTCTTCCACCTGGACCGCGGCGACTACAAGGTCACCGCCGAGCGCGACGAGAACTCCGCTGTCCGCACCGACGGCCCGCCGAAGTTCTACCGCTACGAGCTTCAGGGCCCGACCGCTGCGGCTGTCCTCGAGCAGGCCACTCAGCAGTCGCTGCCGGAGACGAAGTTCTTCACGATGGCCGACTTCACCATCGCCGGCAACACCGTTCGCGGTCTGCGTCACGGCATGGCGGGCCAGCCCGGCTTCGAGCTGTTCGGTCCGTGGGAGGAGGGCGAGGCCGTCCTGGCGGCGCTCCTGGCGGCCGGCAAGGACCACGGGCTCGTCCGCGCGGGCGCGAAGGCGTACTCGACGGCCAATCTCGAGTCCGGCTGGGTTCCGGCCCCCATCCCTGCGATCTTCGGGGACGACCCGCTGCTACAGGAGTACCGGGAGTGGCTGCCGGCCAGCGCCATCGGCGCCATCGGCGGCAGCGTCGACTCCGACGACATCGCCGACTACTACCTCACGCCGTACGACATCGGCTATGACCGCACGGTCAAGTTCGACCACGACTTCATCGGCCGTGCCGCCCTGGAGGAGCTGGCGAAGAACCCGCCGCGTACCAAGGTCACCCTCGTGTGGAACAACGATGACGTCACCGCCGCGCTGGGCTCCCTGCTCGGGGACGGCCCGGGCGCGAAGTACTTCGACCTGCCGAAGATCCGCTATGCGCTCCACCAGGAGGACAGGGTCCTGGTCGACGGGGAGCGGATCGGTATCTCCCTGGACTGCGGCTACATCGCCAACGAGCGCGCCATGGTGTCGCTCGCCACGATCGCCAAGGAGCATGCCGAGCCGGGCACCGAGGTGACCGTCGTCTGGGGCGAGCACCCCCGCTCGGCGAAGCCGCAGGTCGAGGACCACAAGCAGTGGGAGATTCGCGCGACCGTCGCTCCCGTGCCGTTCGTCCAGTTCGCCCGCACCAACTACCGGAGCAAGTGAGATGACACTGGCAACGGACCAGGAAGGCTCTGCTCCGCGGACCGCCAGGGCAGCAGTAGCGCACGCGCTGCGCAACGCGACCTACGAGATCCTGCCGTTCAAGAGCGCCGAGGAGAAGGTGCTGGCGCACGTTCCCTCGGACGTGGCGCTCACGGTGACCACGACCGAGGCCAAGGGCCTGGGACCGACCATCGACCTGGCTGCCTCCCTGAGCAAGCAGGGGTACTCGGCGGCGCCGCACATCGCCGCACGGCTGGTGCGCGACCGGGCGCATCTGTCCGACATCGTGGACCAGCTGCGTGACAGCGGCATCGACCGGCTGTTCTGCATCGGCGGTGACGCCGCCGAGCCGGTCGGCGACTACACGGACGCGCTGAGCCTGCTTCAGGGGCTGCGGGACCTCGGCCACCCGTTCTCCTCCATCGGCATCGGAGGCTATCCGGAGGGGCACGGCTCGATCAGTGACGAGCTGATCGAGCGGGCCCTGGAGAGCAAGGCGCCCTACGCCGACCTGATCATCACCCAGCTCTGCTTCGACGCCGACACCACCATCCGGTGGGCGCGCAAGGCACAGGACCGGGGTATCACGCTGCCCATCCGGGTCGGCATTCCGGGAGCCATCAGCAGGCAGAAGCTGATCCGGGTGTCGGCGGGCCTCGGCCTCGGCCAGTCCGCGCGCTTCCTGAAGAAACAGCAGACCATGTTCTGGCGGTTCTTCCTGCCCGGCGGCTACAGCCCGAACAAGCTGATCCAGAAGCTGACGTCGGCCTTCGCCGAGCAGGACAACAACCTGCGGGGCTTCCACGTCTTCACCTTCAACGACCTGGACAGCACCGAAGCCTGGCGCAAGGCATGGCTCGCCCGCCTGACCTGACCGCTACCCCGCTGCCGGCGTTCCCGTCCACCCGTGGGCCGGCTGTGTACCGCACAACCGGCCGGCCCGCGGGGCCCCAACCTGAGGAGTTGCACCATCCATGAGTGCCCAGGTCATCGACGGGCGTGCCTGCGCCCACGCGCTCAAGGCGACCCTGCCGGCCGATGTGTCGCGCCTCCAGCAGGACGGACTGCCCATCGGACTGGCCACGATCCTCATCGGTGACCAGTACGGGGCCTCCGCCTACGAGCGCCGTATCCGCCGCTTGGCCGCAGAACTGGGCGTTCCCCACCGACCGCACCCGCTGCCGGCGGACACCCCTCAGGACGACGTCATCCGTCTGATCGAGAAGCTGAACAACGACTCCTCCGTGTCCGGCATCCTCGTCCTGCGGCCGCTGCCGGCCCATATCGACGAGGCAACCGTCTTCCGCGCGATCGACCCGCGCAAGGACATCGAGGCGGTCCATCCGGAGAACGCCGGTCTCCTCGCCCTCGGAGTGCCCCGCTTCATCCCCTCCACCGCCGCCTCGGTGTTCCACCTGCTCGACACCTGGCTCGATTCGGTCGGAGAGAACCGCGCAGACTTCTACCACCGTTCGCTGATCGTGGTCGTCGGCCGATCCAACAATGTGGGCAAGCCGGCCATCTCCCTGGGCTACGAACGGCAGGCAACAGTCCAGTCCGTCGATGAGTGGGCCGACCGCACAACCGGTATCGGACGCCACACACGATGGGCCGACGTCCTGATCGTCGCCGCCGGCAAGGCCGGGCTCATCAAGACGGAGCACGTCAGCGAGAACGCCGTCGTCATCGATGTCGGCATCAATCCCCGGACGGACGCCGACGGCCGCGTGCGCATGGTCGGTGACGTCGACTACGCCTCCGTCGCTCCGCGAGTCCGCGCCATCACCCCCGTGCCCGGGGGCGTGGGACCGGTGACCGACGTTTGGCTGCTGCGCAACACCGTGCGTGCCGCCCACCTCCTTGCATGCCTTCCCGTCGACGACGTGCTCTCCTTTGCCACCCCGATTCCAGCGCTCATGGAGGAGTCATGACCCCGCCCACCGCCGCCCAGCGCGGCGTGCTTCTGCTCTCGTGCCCGGACGCCCCCGGCATCGTGCACGCGGTCAGCGAGCTGCTGATGCAGGAGAAGTGCACCATCGTGCAGAGCCAGCAGTTCGGCAGCTCAACCAGCGGCATCTTCTTCATGCGTGTCGAGTTCGCCCACGTCGACGGCTCCTCGCTCGACTTCGACGCCCTTCGCCAGGAGATCGAGCCGCTGGCCGGCAGGTTCGACATGACGTGGCAGCTGGCCGACGCCGCTCAGCGGCTGCGCACCGTCATCATGGTGAGCAAGTTCGCGCACTGCCTGAACGACCTGCTCTTCCGCAACTCCATCGGCGAGCTCAACCTCGACATCGTGGCGGTCGTCTCCAACCACCCTGACCTGGGCCGCATCGCCGACAGCTACGGCGTGCCGTTCCGCCACATCCCTCTGACGAAGGACACCAAGCCGCAGGCCGAGGCCGCCCTTCTGGACCTGGTCCGTGACGAAGACATCGACCTCGTCATCCTGGCGCGATACATGCAGATCCTGTCCGACACGCTCTGCAAGCAGCTCGCCGGCCGGGCCATCAACATCCACCACTCCATGCTGCCGAGCTTCAAGGGCGCCAAGCCCTACCACCAGGCGCACGCGCGTGGCGTGAAGTTCATCGGCGCAACCGCGCACTACGTGACCGCCGACCTCGACGAAGGCCCGATCATCGAGCAGGAGCTGATCCGCGTGGACCACTCCCTCAGCCCGGACCAGCTCGCTGCCCGCAGTCGTGAGGCCGAAACCCGTGCGTTGGCCCGCGCCGTTCGCTGGCACAGCGAGAACAGGGTCGCAGTCATCGGCAACCGGACCGTCGTCTTCCCATGACCGGGCAGACAACCGGGGTCACCCTCGGACAGCAGACAGTCGGAGCGTTCCTTGACGATCTGGCCGCCCGGGTGCCCGCGCCGGGCGGCGGCGCGACGGCGGCCCTGCACGCGGCCCAGGCGGCAGCGCTCCTGAGCATGGTCGCCCGCTACACCACCGGCAAGAAGTACGCCGCGGCAGCTGACGTCGTGAAGAACGTCCTCCGGGCGTCTGAGGCGGAGCGCGCCATCGCCATGCGACTCGCCGCCGACGACGTCGCGGCATTCACCGCGGTGACCGATGCCTACGGCCTGCCCCGTGACACGCACGAGGACAAGGAACGGCGAACGGCGGCCATTGCCGCCGCGCTCGCTCGAGCCGCGAGTCCGCCGGCCGGTGTCATCCGGCTCGCCACCTCTTTGATGTCGCTCGCGGAGGAGCTCCTGCCCGTGGCGAACCCCAACGTCATCACCGATGTCGCTGCGGCCGGCGAGGCGGCCCGGGCCGCAGCCACCACGGCCCGGCTCAACGTTGAGATCAACCTCGGCGGCATCCGCGACGAACCGGTCCGACAAGCTCTCCTCGACACCTTGGCTCAGGTGGACGACCTCACCGTCCGCGCCGCTGCCGTGGAGCGTTCGGTGCGTGAGGCACTGAGATAACGCCCAGGGCGGCGGGCACCCGGTCGGGCCCGGGCGAGCGGAGGACGGGGCGAGCGCCCGGGCACACCGTCGAGTGATCGGCCGGCAGAACCTGTGGTTCTGCGGGCTCGTCCGCCCTTGCCGCCGCGGGCCCACCCGTCAGGGGCAGTTGCGGTGGTGCGGAGTGTCGCGGGACCCGGTCGTCAGCGCCGGTTGATGCGACTGTTGCGGCTGCGTACCAGCCGCCGGCGGAGGGGCAGGTGTCTGCTCCTCCGCCGGCGTGCAGAGGGATCAGGTCGTGGTGTCATCCACGAGGGGGCGGAGTGTGCGGGACGTCGTCGGGACGGCGGCAGGTTCTTCGGCGTAGAGGACCTTGCGGCTCGCTGCGAGGATGGCGCACAGGCTTGTCAGGCAGATCACAGCGATGAGCACGGAGACCGCCGCGCTGGTGCCGTACTCAGCGAACAGGGCCGTGGCCAGCAAGGGCGCCACCCCACCGCCGAGAATGGAGGCGAAGGTGTAGCTGATGGAGGCTCCGCTGTAGCGCAGACGAATGGGGAACATCTCCGTGATCAGGGCGGGCTGCGGGCCTGCCATGATGGAGTTGGCGGCGGTGATGCCGATCAGGGCTATGACGATCAGGGCGATGGATCCGGTGTCGACGAGCCAGAACATGGGGAATGCCCACAGCACGCCGACCGCGGCGCCGAAGGTGAAGGTGGCCTTGCGGCCGAAGCGATCGCCCGCGAGCCCGGAGACGAGCATCATCACGATCCAGGCCCCGCTGACCGAGACAAGGATCCAGAGCATCGTCGGGGTCGGCAATCCGAGGGTCTTGGTGCCGTAGGAGACCATGTAGACGGAGACGATGTAGCCGATCGCGGGGGCCGCGATGGACGCCAGTGATCCGACCAGGATTTGCAGGGAGCTGCGTCTGAATACCTCCACCACGGGCAGCTTCTCGACCTGTCCCGCGTCTCGGACCTTTTCGAAGTCGGAGCTTTCCTCGATACGCAGCCGGATGAGGAGGCCGACGACGATGAGCAGGGAGCTGGACAGGAAGGCGATGCGCCAGCCCCATGCGGTGAAGGACTCGGCGGACATGACGCCGGTGAGGAGCAGGAAGGCAAGTTGCGAGAGCAGGATCCCCGACGGCAGTCCCAGCTGCGGGAAGCAGCCGTAGAGGGAGCGGCGCTTGGGAGGAGCGTTCTCGACGGCCATCAGGACGGCTCCGGCCCATTCGCCGCCGACGCCGACGCCGACGCCCTGGACCAGGCGTAGGACGATCAGGAGGATGGGTGCCCAGGCTCCGATCGTGTCGTAGGTCGGGATGAGGCCGATCAGCGTCGTCGCGATGCCCATCATGAGCAGGGAGACGACCAGCATCGACTTACGGCCGACTCGGTCGCCGAAATGGCCCATCACCACGCCGCCGAGGGGGCGTGCGATGAACCCGACCGCGAAGGTTCCGAGGGAGGCGAGGGTGCCGGCCAGGTCGGAGAAGCCGGGGAAGAACTCGGTGCGGAAGACGAGCGTCGCCGCGACACCGTAGATGAAGAAGTCGTACCACTCGACCGTTGTGCCGATGTAGCTGGCGAGTGCCACCGTGCCGGCCTTGCGGCCGGCCGCGGCGTTCCCCGGGGCTGGTGGGCTGATGGACATGGCGGCTCCTCATTGAGCGGATATCGGTGCGGGACCGGACCTGTGGGGAGGGGGCGGGGGCGTCGCCCGCCGATGTACTCGGGCGTGGGCGACGCCGATCACGCGGGTCTTTCAGCGGAGAAGGCTGCCTCCGTCGCAGACGAGTGACTGGCCGGTGACCAGGCGCCCGTCGGCTGACGCGAGGAAGGCAACGAGGCCGGCGAAGTCTTCGGGGGACACGAACTCCTGAATGGCCTGTTGAGCCATGGTCCGTGCGAAGACCTCGTCGTCTGAATGCGCGCGAGTGCCTGGTGTGGCGATCTGCGCGGGCATGACGGCGTTCACGCAGATTCGGTGTTCGCCGAGTTCACGGGCCATGACGCGGGTCATCCCGATGAGCGCCCCCTTGCTGGCGATGTATGCGATCTGGCCGGGCGCTCCGGTGAAGAACGTTCGTGAGGCGACGTTGATGACGCGGCCTCGGTGGGCGCTGTCCCGCAGGTAGGGGAAGCAGGTTTGGACCATGAGCAGTGGTCCGACGGCGTTCACGGCGTAGTAGCGGTGCAGGTCCTCTGATGTGGCGTTGAGGAGGCTGCTTCGTCCGGAGAGCAAGCCGGCGTTGTTGACGAGGACGTCGATGCCGCCGAGGTGGTCGGCGACCTGGGTGACGGTCGTCCGTATGGCGGTGCGGTCAGTGATGTCGCAGGTCCAGGTCGAGATGCTGCCCGGTCCCTCGCCTGGGTAGGGGTTGTGGTTCCGGTGGAGGTCGAGGGCGGCTACGGATGCGCCTTCGTCGGCGAGGCGGGTCGCGATTGCGGTGCCGAGTCCGCCGGCGGCGCCGGTGACGACCGCGGTCACGCCGGCGAGGCGATGGCTCACTACCTCTCCTGGGGGTGTGTGGCGAGTGCTTCGACGGTGATGTCCATCCACTTCCACATGGGCAGGGAGGTCAGCGCGTCGTGCAGGGCGGCGGGGTCTTCGGCTTCGTACAGGCCGACGGTGGCGTTGCGTCCGGGCACTCGCCAGAGCCGCTTGAGAATGCCCGCTTCGCGCAGTTGCATGGCCCGCTCTCGCTCGCCCTTCTTCAGCTGGTCGCGGACCTCTTCGGGGGTGTCGTGGGGCAGCAGGTTCTCCGTGCGGACCAGAAACTCCACAATGTTCTCCTCGGCGATGGCAGGGGGCGGGTCAGCCGGCTGCGCCGTCCATCAGCAGCGCGGCGAGTTCGTCGGGAGCGGTGACCATGGCCTCGTGGCCGGTGGCGATCTCGTAGGTGGGCCAGCCGCGTGCCGCCGCCTTCTCCGCCTGCGGTGTGAACACGCGCATCCAGTCCACGCACTCGATGAAGGCGGCAGGGACCTGCTCGCCCTTGCCGGTCAGACGCAGAGGCTCGGTGTAGGTGAGATACGGCTGCGGCGTCAGCCTGGGTGTGAGCCAGTCGATGTCCGCCTGGTCGGTGACGCCGAGCTTGGCCAGGGAGCGAACCGGGATCAGCCAGCCGAATCCCGGGCCGGCAGCACCTTCGCGGTAGTGGCCTGCGATCGCCGGAGGGAGCAGGTCGAGGGCGGCGTCGCCGTCGTCACCGACGAAGCCGTCGAGGTGGATCCGCTTGGACAGTCGGCCCGGGATGCGGTCGGCCACACCGGTGATCACCTGGCCGGCGTAGCTGTGCCCGACGAGGATGACGTCGCGGGCGTCGTACGCCTCGATGAGGGACACGACGTCTTGTATATGGGTGGACAGTCCGACCTGCGGGTGGAGCGAGTGGGCGCGGTCGGACAGGCCGGTCAGCGTCGGCGTGTGGACCTCGTGGCCGGCGGCGCGGAGCGCGGGGGTCACGCGCTGCCAGGCCCAGCCGCCGTGCCAGGCACCGTGGACGAGAACGAATGTACTCATCAAGAGTCCTTCTCAGAGGTGGAGGCGTCGTCTGCGGCGTCGACGTAGCGCACGCCGAGCTGTTCGAGAAGAGGACGCATGTTGTAGATGTCGATCCCGAGTTCTCCCTCGCGGAAGCGCAGACGCTTGGCCTCCTCGTTGGCCTCGCGGCGGGCGCATGCCTCGACGACTTGCTCGCTCTGGGCCAGCGGGACGCACAGGACACCGTCGTCATCCGCCACGATGACGTCGCCGGGATGTATCAGTTGTCCGGCGACGACGACCGGCACGTTGACGGAGCCGGGCACTGCCTTGGCTGTTCCCTGCGCGTGCACCGCACGTGACCAGGCGGGGAAGCCCAGGGCGGTGAGGTCGGCGACGTCGCGGACTCCGGCGTCGATGACCAGTCCGCGGACCTTGCGGTGCAGCAGTTGTGTCGCGAACAGCTCGCCGAACATGCCGTCGGTGGACCGGGATGTGGTCGCTACCACGAGCACGTCGCCCTCGCGGCACTGTTCGATGCAGGCGTGGATCATGAGGTTGTCGCCCGGGTGGGACAGGACCGTCACCGCGCGGCCCGCGATGCGCGCGCCCGGGTAGATGGGTCGCAGTTCGGGGCCGAGCAGTCCGCGCCGTCCAAAGGCTTCGTGAGCGGTCGCGACGCCGCTCTTGGCGAGTGCTGTGACGACGTGGTCGGAGGGGCCGCGGCTGGTGCGGACGATGACGGGTCCGCTGTGCGCCGGCGTCATCGCAGTTCTCTCCCGACGATCGGGAAGACACGCTGGTATGCCTCGGCCTGCACGATGGTCTTGGCGCCGCCGTTGCGGACCGCCTGAACGCCGCGGCGCAGGCCCAGGTCGGTGTAGTACTGCACCAGGTGGGACTGCGCGCCCATGCACTCCATGGCCTTGCGCTTGCGGTCGAAGACGGAGGTGATGTCCAGCAGCAGGTTGGGGACGAAGCCGCACTGCTCGGGCTGGTGGGGTTCGAACTGCACCACCTGCGGTGCCCCGATCGGGCTGGTGGAGCGGTCGTGTCCGGCCGCTTGGGCGACCTGCCGGGCCAGCAGCGTCGCCTCGTGTGCGGCGTTGTGGTCGCGATTGTAGGGGTCCGAGGCCACGTGGGTCAGGAGGACCTCGGGCTGTGCGGCACGCATCTCGGCGACGATGCGATCCAGTGCCTCGGGGTCGATGCGCAGCGGGTAGTCGCCCAGGTCGAGGAAGGTGATGCTCGCGCCCAGCGCCTCGGCGGCGGCCTCGGCTTCGGCGCGGCGTCCTGCCTTGGCGCCTTCCAATGTCATCCCGTCCTGCTTCCACAGGCCCTGGGACTCGCCGCGCTCGCCGTAGCTGAGGCAGACGATTCGGACGTCGTAGCCGCGTTCCGCGTACAGGGCGAGCGTTCCGCCCGCGCGCCATACGAAGTCTCCGGAGTGCGCGCTGATCACTTGGATGGAGGGGCGCTTCTCGAGGGTCATGTCTGTAGCCGTCACCTTTCTTGGCCGTTCGGCGGGGGTCAGAGATCGAGGACGAGGCGGCCGTTCTTGGCGCGTGACACGCGGATCATCGTCGTGTCGTTGGCCGCCGTCTCGTCGTCGGTGAGGACGGCGTCACGGTGGTCGAACTCGCCGTCGAGGACTTCCGTCTCGCGGGTGCCGCGGGTGCCGCGGGTGCTTCGGAGCAGGACTTCAGATTCGATCATCTCCTCGCAGCGTTGCCGATGCCCACCGTGCGTTCAGGAGGGCGACGAGACTGACGCTAAAGAGGTCTGCGAAGACAGGTAACTCGCTAATGACCGGATTGACGCGGAGTCTTGTCCTGCCGCAGCTACGTCATATGTCGCAGCCGCGTGGGCGATTTTCAGAAGGGACGCCGCGGCGTGTGGTTGGTCGACCTTGCCGCGCTTGCGGATCCGGACCACCTGGTCGACGCCGTGCTGTCCGACCTGCCAGGTGGCTGATCAGTCCAGCAGGTGGGCCATGAGCCAGTTGCTGGATCACCTGCGTGACCGGTCGATGCTACAAGTCTTGCCGGTGGCACCATTGCCGGTGCCCGATGCCGTAAGGCAGCCGCCTATCGAGGTGCCGGCACGATGCTTTGCGGTCGGCCCGGAGTACCGACAGCGACGATGTCCCCGTCGGCGGCAGTTCCGCCTGCGCCGCCCGGCATTGCAGGGGTGTACTGGTGGTTGGTGGACGGTGCCATCGCGGAGCATCGCGAAGAGCACGTCGGCCCGGCGTCTGGCGAGGCAGAGGAGGGCTTGGGCGTGGTGCTATCCCTGGGCGATCCTGCGGAATACTGAAACATATGGAACTTCATGCTGTGCTGCCGGCGGAGCAGGCCGATGCCGACCCCCGCCGCCTCGTAGAACTCGCCCGCTCCGCAGAGGAGTTGGGGTATGGAGGTGTCTGGCTTCCGGATCACCTGCTGCCTCCGAAGCCGTTCGGTGCCCAGTACGGGGGCCCGCACGACGCTCTGGTGACACTGGCTCACCTCGCCGCTGTCACCGAGCGGATCGAGCTCGGGACCTCGGTGCTCATCCTGCCGCTCCGGAATCCGTTCGTGGTCGCCAAGCAGGCCGCCACTCTCGCCGCGCTGAGCGGCGACCGCTTCGTACTGGGTGTCGGCGCAGGCTGGGAGAAGTACGAATTCGATGCCACCGGAGCCGACTTCACCACCCGTGGTGCTCGTACCACCAGTGCCCTGCGTCTCATCCGGGACCTGCACACGACTGGCGGCGCCCCTTTCGAGGACCCCCACTACGGCCATCCGGGGGGCCATTTCGCTCCCGCTCGGCCGGTGCCGTTGTTGGTCGGCGGCACCTCCGATGCCGCCTTGCGCCGCGCCGCCGCTGTCGGGGACCGGTGGCAAGCGTTCGCCCTGACACCGGAGGCGTTCGCCGAGCGAGCCGCCCGACTGCGCGAACTGGCGGGCCGACCGGTTGGCGTCGAGGCCCGGATCGGAATGGGTGACGGTCCTGCGGCCGAGGCCGTCGCGGCGACCGCGGCCACGCTCGACAGCTGGGCCGCTGTCGGCGCCGAACGTCTCGCTGTCTGGTTCAGCGGTGAGGCCAACAGCGCCGGCGAGCGGATGCGTGCGCTCGCCGCCCGGCCCGAGGCCGCTCCGTACCTCGCTGGGTCTGACGTGGCTGCCGGGGCACACCCAAAAATGACCAGCCAGGCCCCTGTGCGCTGATCGTGGCCCCGGTCACGCTGCCAGGATGGTTGAGTGCTTCAGACGGCGATCACAAGCCTCTCGGCAGACACCGTGCGGTGACGGACAGGACGCCGTGTCGCGGTCCTCGGTCACCCCACAGGACGACCGCCACGGACCCTGTACAGCGCGTACCACCCAGCGGGGCGGGGTGTGCGGGAGGATCGTGTGCATGAATCAACTCGGTGCCGCGCTGCGGGCGTGGCGGGACCGGCTGGACCCCGCGACGGTGGGCTTCGCACACGGCTCACCCCGTCGGGTCCCCGGTCTGCGACGCGCGGAGCTGGCGACGCTGGCCGGCATCTCTGTCGAGTACGTGGTCCGGCTGGAGCAGGGACGGGTGGCGACACCCTCGGCGCAGGTCTGCTCGGCCCTGGCTCGCGCCCTGCGCCTGTCCGACGACGAGAGCGCTCACCTTATGCGCATGGCTGGTCATGCAGCGGATCCGAGCCGGGTTCCGCGAATGATTCCAGGGAGCCTGTACCGGATCGTGGACCAGCTCGCCGGCAACCCGTTGGCGATCTACGACGCCACCTGGCAGTTGCTGCACTGGAATCCGCTGTTCGCGGCCGTGTTCGGCGATCCCACGGTCCGCGGTGTGGGGGACCGCAACGTCCTGGTCTGGCAGTTCCTGGGTGAGCTGCCCCGGGTCCGGCAGACGGCGGCCGATCGGGCGGCGTTCGAGGAGTCCCTCGTCGCCGACCTGCGCGCGACGACGAGCCGGTACCCCGACGATCCCGACCTCGCGGCGTTGGTATCAAGGCTGAACCTCAGCCCACGGTTCTGCGAGTTGTGGAGCCGCCGAGCGGTGGGCGGTCACCAGAGTGCGCACAAACTCGTCCAGCACCCGGATGTCGGAGACATCGCCATGAACTCCGACATCCTCAACACCCAGGACACGAACCTCCGCCTCGTGGTGTACACGCCGCAGCCAGGCACTGACGCCCGTAGCAAACTCGAATTCCTTGCGGCCCTTGGGGTCCAGAGGATGTCTCCTCAGGGATGAAGGCCCGCGTTCCGCCTCGTCCGGTGGACCAGGCCGCTGGGTGGTACGCGCGGTACCAGGAAGTCCCGTAGCTCCCGCCAACCCTCCCGGGGACCCAGCATGGAGTGCGTGAACAGCGCACGACCGTGCTGTTCGGACCAGGAGGAGCCAGCATGACCACCACATTCATCACCGGGGCCAACAAGTCCCTCGGTTTTGAAACCGCTCGTCGCCTCGTCGAGGCGGGGCACACCGTCCTCCTCGGTGCCCGCCACGGTGAGCGCGGTCGGGCCGCGGCCGAGTCGCTCGGCGCCCGGTTCGTTCAGATCGACGTGACCGACGACGCCTCGGTCCGGGCCGCGGCCGCGGACGTCGCCGCGCATGAGGGAACGATCGACGTCCTGGTCAACAACGCCGGCGTACTCGGCAAGGTCGGCCCCGTCGAGGAGTACACCGCGGCCGACGTGAGCGCCGTGCTCGACGTGAACGTCGTCGGGATCGTGCGCGTCACGCACGCCTTCCTCCCGCTGCTGCGCAAGTCGCCGAACCCCGTCCTCGTCAACGTGTCCAGCGGGATGGGCTCCTTCGGCATGACCCAGGACCCGGTGCGGATCGAGTCGCAGTATGCCCTGCCCCTCTACTGCGCCTCGAAGGCCGCGGTCACGATGCTCACGACTCAGTACGCCAAGGAACTCAAGGATGTGAAGGTCAACGCCGCAGACCCCGGGCAGACCGCGACCGACTTCACCGGCGGCCTCGGACACAGCGTCGCCGACGGCGCGGAGTCCATCGTGACCTTGGCGACGATCGGCCCGGACGGGCCGACGGGACAGTTCATCGACCGATCCGGGAACCTCCCGTGGTGAACCTGCTCCCGTCCGGGGGGAGTTCGTCGTCGGCCAGCCGCTGGGCCGCGGCACCGCCGCCCGATCCCCGACCGAACCGTCTGCGCCGATCCCGGGGTGAAACCCTAGGGGGTTGTTCCGGGGGTGTCGTGGGGCTCGAACTATCCAGGCGAGCTACCAACCTTGGGCTCGCAGATCGTGGACTGGGTCTCCGAGTACCTGATCGTCCCGGACGGCCCCACCGCCGGGGAGCCGCTCGTCCTCACCGGTGAGCAGGCCCTGCTTGTGCTCCAGCTCTGCATCCGCCGAGTGCTCTCCCGCCAAGAGCTGAGGGAAGTCCCCGCCGCCGGTGGAGGTGGGGTGCTCCGGGTCGACCAGCCCGAACAACTCGCCGGCGTGGACTGGGGGCCCAACCGCAGGAGTATCTGGTGATGGCTGCGGCTGCCGACATCGCCCTGCTGGCCGGGCACGCCCAGGAACTGCGGACGGGCAAGTCCGGCGAGTGGGTCGCCCGCGGCATTGGGAGTGGCCCTGGCCGCAGACCGCGGTGGCGTGCTGGAGCGGCTCCTCGGCGAGGGGCCGGTCTCCCTCGACCGGGACACCACGCGGTGCCCGCTCGGCGGCCGTCGCCTGCCTATCTGATCGAGTCCAACTCGGCCGCTGCGGACTTCCTCTGCGCTGTGGACCCGGCGGGCGCCTCACCAACCGCGGATTCCAGGATGAGACAACGAGAGGAAACGACCTCTGGGCGGGGCCGGACAGCGGCGGGACGAAGACGCGGAGCTGGAGTCGGGTGCTCATAGCGCTGGTTTCGCTACCCGGGCCGGGACGGGCTGATCGACGCCAAGGAGTCCGTCGTTGGTGAAGTCCGTCGGCAGTGACGCGCTCGGGTGGATCCGGCGTTGCACCCGTGCGGGGACGTTGAACCCGATGAGCAGGATGACAACGAAGGTCAGCGAGAACGAGAGCGTCGACAGCGCCACACCGAGCGAGAAGTTTTCGGCGATGGCGGCGCCGAGCACCGGAGCGATCGCACCACCGAGGGCCCCGACGTTGTAGGTGAAGCCCAAGCCCGCGGCGCGCTGCTCGGTCGGGAAGAATCCGCCGATCCACTTGGGGAGGAGGCCGGAGATGCCCTGCCCGAACAGCTGTTGCAGGAACAGCAGCACCCCGAGTACGGCGAGCTGGGTCCCGCCGATCGCGAATACCGGGAAGATGAGGAACTGCGACAGGAGGAGGCTGCCCACGTACGCCCACCGGGTGCCGAACCTGTCACCGGTGAACCCCGCGACACAGCAGCCGACGGCCGCGCCGAACCCCGCGAAGAACACCACGCCGGAGATCTGTGCCGGGTCGTGGTGCAGTTCGGACGCCGCGTAGGTCGGCAGCAGGGCCTGGATGGGCCATGAGTACAGGAACGCCGCCAGGACGGTCACCGTCACCGCGACGATGAGTGGCCACCGGCGCCCGCCGAACTGAACCATGTAGGACACGAACACCGCGGCGATGAGGATCGCGGCGCCGGCTACTGCCGGGCCGTTCAGCCGGCCGGTGAAGACGAGCATGAGGAGCCCCATCGCGACGATCGCGGTGATCGTGTTGACGACCCGGAGCCGGCGCTTGAACAGCACCGCGAAGACGTTCGGCGCGGTGACGGCGTCCGTTGCCGCGCTGCGGCGTCGGGCCCGCTCCCAGTCCTCGGGCTCGGGCAGGCTCCGGCGCAGCCACAGGGTGAGGGCGATCGGGGCGAGCCCGATGACGAACAGCGCGCGCCAGCCGAACTCCGGAACGACGAACCGGAAGACCTGACCGGCAAGCACGGTGCCGATCGCGGCGCCCGAGATGAGGAAGCCGCTCGCCTTGTTCTTGAGGCGCTGGGGCCACGCCTCGATGACGTAGGTGGAACTCGCACCGTACTCGCCCGCCATCCCGAGACCGATGACGAGTCTGGCGGCGAAGAGGGTGCCGTACGACGGGGCGACGGCGCAGGCGAGGGAGCCGAGCGAGAACAGCAGGATACTCGTGACCATCGCGGTCCGCCGGCCGAACCGGTCGCCGATCGCGCCGATCGCGAGACCGCCGAACCACCGGCTGACGAACGCGGCAGAGACGAGGCTCGCCGCCTGCACGCCGGTGAGTCCGAACTCGTCGGAGATGTCCGTCAGCACGAGGGTGATGAGCACGAAGTCGAAGCCGTCGAGCATGTAGCCGAGCCACGACGCGCCGAACATCTTCCACTGACGGCGGGACACTTCCCGGTACCAGGGCACTGCGGACAAAGGGGGATTGGTCATGATGGCTCCGCACTTCATTGCATGGGTGATCGTGCCTGATGGCCTGGTCGGCCGTGCCGTCAGACGGCTATGGGGGTGAGGAGGTCGGCTCCCAGACACAGCGCGACGACGTTTCGGACCGCGAGGTCGGCCATCGCCTCGCGCGTCTCCCGCGTCGCGGAACCGAGGTGCGGCGCCAACGTCACGTTCGCCAGCTCGGCGAGTCCTGGGGCGAGCAGCGGCTCGTGCTCGTAGACGTCCAGTCCGGCGGCGCCGATGGTGCCGGCGCGCAGGGCGTCGACGAGTGCCGCCTCGTCGACGACGGGGCCACGCGCCGTGTTGATGAGTACCGCGGTCTTCTTCATCGACCGCAGGCGGGCAGCGTCGACCAGGTGTCGGGTGTCGTCGGTGAGCGGGCAGTGCAGCGAGACGACGTCCGACTCTGCGAACAGCCGGTCCAGGCTCATCCATTCGACGTCCGGCTCGGTGCGTGGGCGGCGGGAAGAGGACGCGACAGTCATCCCGAAGGCGCGGGCCCGGTGGGCGACCGCCTCGCCGATGCGTCCGTAGCCGACGATGCCCAGGCGCTTCCCGGCGAGCGAGCTGCCCCACATGAAGTCGAACGCCCACGACCACGGTTTCCCGCTGCGGACGAGCCGGTCGCCCTCGGTCACCCGTCGGGTGGTGTCGAGGAGGAGTGCCATCGTGATGTCGGCCGTGGCGTCGGTGAGGACGTCCGGCGTGTTCGTCACCGTGATACCGGCCGCGGCCGCCGTGGAGACGTCGATGTTGTTGTACCCGACTCCGACGTTCGCGATGAGCCGCGTCCCGGCGTCGCGCAGCGCGGCCACGGCTTCGCCACCGACGGGGTCGGTGATGGTGACGATGGCCGCGTCGATGTTGGTCAGTGCGGTGAGGCCGGATACGCTCTCGACGGGGACAAGGTCGACGCCCAGATCCTCGAGCCTGGCCATGGACCGGGCCGGCAGTACGACGGTGGACCCGATCCGAAACGTCACGAGAGCACCGCCGTCGATGCCTGTAGGATCCCGCGGGCCTCGGTGCCGAGCTGCTTCCACGCCGTGAACAGCATCTCGACGTCGATGCCCAGGGAGAAGTGCCGGAAGCCCCGCGCGCACAGATCGCTGAACTCGCCGAGGTCGGCGAGCTCGATCCTGGCCGGCACGCCGTTGCGGTCGCAAGTGTCGAACAGCTCGCTGCGGGCCCGGTCGATCTCGGCGGCGGTGCCGCCCGAGCTCATCCGGAAGTCCGTGGGGCCCCACTGCACGAAGTCGACGCCCGGGACCGAGAGCAGGGCGTCGAGGTCGTCGAAGCTCTCCCGCTTCTCGATCATGACACCGACGACGGTCTCGGCGACGCTCGTGACATACTCCCGGCCGCCGCCGTAGTTCGGGCGGGCGTTGCGGCGGGCCGCGGCCCCGTATGTGCCGGCGTGCTCCGGGGTGTCCGGGCGAACGGACCCGACGGCCCGCTCGACGTCCTGCCGGGTCCGCATATCCGCGAACAGGACGCCGCTGAAACCGGACCCGACGGCGCGCTGGGCCAGGTAGTGGGCGTGCTCGTAGTCGAGTTTGATCATCGTGCCGAGTCCGTGCAGTTCTGCTGCGCGGCCGATGTTGTCGAGATCGTGGAGGGTGAAGGCGTTGTACTCGGCCAGGAACTCGACGTAGTCGAACACCCCGGTCTGCCCGACCGCCTCGGTGACCGCCGGGTCCGGCAGGAACACGCGGGTTGCGATGGTCGGCGCTCCGCCGGCGAACTTGTCGCGGATGGGGTTGGGGCGCATGGGCCGGTTCCTCTCGTCGATGGGGGGAGCCGCGGCGGCACGCCGCGAACGACGCCGTCCCGGCCTCAGGGCACGGTGGACGGCGCCGGCGCACGGCGTGTCACGGGTACGGTCGCACTGGGTACCGGCCGGTCGCCGCGTCTGCGTGACCTGCGTGACCCGGTATCGCGACTCACGACCGAGAGCGTACGAACGCGATCCGGGCGGCGGCAGACCCCTGGCGAAGTTTCGCGTGTTCTTTCGCTCGCGGCGCGGGCCGGGGCCTCAGCCCGTGCGCATCGTGGAGCCGCGCACCACCAGGCTCGGCTCGACCCGGTGCATGCCCGGCCGCGGGTCGCCGTCGATGGCCCGCAGCAGCAGTCCGGCCGAGAGCCTGCCGAGTTGTTCGAGGTGCATGTCGACCGACGTGAGCGGCGGCCGCGTCGACTCGGCCATGTCCAGCCAGTTGTCGTGCCCGATCACGCGGGCTCGTCCGGGGACGTCCCACCCGAGGTCGCGAAGCACGTCGAGCACGCCGCGCGCGATCTGGTCGTTCCCGCAGAGGAACCCGTCGATGTCGGGCGTGCGTCCGGTCATCGCCCGTGCCGCTGTGCGGCCCCAGGTCTCGGAGTACGTGCCGGTGTGGACGACCCCGCCGACGATCTCGACGCCCGCCGCGGCGAGGTGCCTGCGGGCGGCGTTCGACCGCTGCGCCGTCGCGCGGACGCGGGGATCCCCGGCGATAATCCCGACCTTGGTGGCGCCGGCCTGGACAAGGTGCTCGGCGGCCATGGTGCCGGCCTGCTCGTGGCCGGCGTCGACGGAGGTGTCCTCGGGCGCGCTCGAGGGTGCGTACGCGTAGACGAGCGGCACATCGAACATGCTCCCGAGACTCGCCCGTTCCGTGGAAATGCTGCCGAGCACGATGATGCCGTCGACGTGCCGCTCGACGAGGGCCCGCAGATGGTGCCGTTCCCGGATGGCGTCGCCTCGTGCATCGCACATCACGATCGAGATGGCGCCGAGTCCGAACGCGTCCTCCGCTCCCATCATGATCGGCAGGGCGAACCGTCCGGCGAGATCGCTCGCGATGATGCCGACCGTGCCGCCGAGTTTGAAGCGGCGCGCACCCTGCCGGGGGACGTATCCGAGGCGTTCCGCCGCGGCCACGACGCGTGCCCGGGTGGTGGGGCTGACTCGCGGGCGATCGTTGAGCGCCTTGGACGCCGTCGCGACGGACACACCGGCAGCTGCGGCGACCGCCGCGAGCGAAGCAGCCCCGGGCATGCGTCAACCTTTCGTCCACGTCGATGCGAAAGCGCGCAAAACACTAGCGGCAATCATCGCACCGGCCCCGCACCACGGGACGAGCGCAGCAAGCGAGTCCATGCCACAGCGGCTGGTCTGGATCTGATCGAGGGTATCGACAGTGCCATGGCCGGCGTCGATAGATGCGCAAGGAGATCGACGGAGTCGGGATCCTTGAACCCGGTGACGCGGCCGCCATGGGGGCCGCACGCCCCCCGATGGAGCCAGTCAGCACTGCGCGGCCAAGCGCGAGACCACGAGCTCCTTGAACGGGGTGAGCTCCGCTATGGTCTCGTCCCGCCGAGCCAGGCGCTCTTTTAGCTCGGTGACCTTGGTCCTGAGCCGTTCGATCTGCGCGATCCTACTCGGTCCCTCCGCCGGGACCGGCCGGGCCGGCCGACGCCGCCTCGGCGTCCGGGTCAAGGCGCTCGACCCGGTCGATGAGGAGGGCATAGGAGAGCAGACCGAGGATCGAGAGGAGTGAGACAAAGGCGAGCGCGCCGTTGAAACTGCCGGTGGCGTCGAGGATCACCCCGATCACCACGGGCACGACCGCCCCGCCGAGGTTGGTGAAGAAGTTGAACACACCGCCCGCGAGTCCCATCATCCGCACCGGAGCGATCTCGGAGGCGAGCGTCCAGCCGATGGCCGCGAGGCCCTGGGCGAAGAAGGCGACGGACATGATGGTGATGACGAGCGGCACGCTGTCGGTGTAGTTCGCCGTGACGATCACCCCGCACAGGGCGAACCCGACCATAATGGGGAGCTTCCTCGCCCAGGTCCTGCTCATCCCGCGCTTGAGCAGGTGGTCGGAGAGAAAGCCACTGAGGATGACACCGCAGAGCGCGGCGATGTACGGAAAGGTGCCGACGAAGCCGGCCTTGAGGAAGTCGAGGTGCTTCTGTTCCGTCAGATAGCTGGGGAACCAGGTCAGGAAGAACCACATCGAGCCGTTGCTGCAAAACTGGCTGACGTACAGTCCCCACAGCCGCTTCTTGCGCAACAGGTAACCCACGTCTTTCCGGTCGACTGGCTGAGCCTCGACCGAGCGTTCCTCCTCCGGGGATGCCTCCGTCGTACTTTCTCCCGCCGGGGTGGGCCGGGGCCCGAAGCGGTTCCAGAGCCAGACCGCCACCGCGCCCATCAGCCCGGTGACGAGGAAGACCGACCGCCAGCCTGCGACCGCCACGAGCCAGGAGAGGAACGGCAGCGCGATGGTCAGCCCCAGGTACTGGCCCGCCAGGTACGTCGCCGTGGCCCGTGCCCGCTGTGACGACGGGATCATGGTGGTGACCAGCTTGTTATTGGCCGGATAGGCCGGCGACTCGGCGATCCCCAGCGCCATCCGCAGACCGAGTAGCGAGGCGAACCCCCGGGCCAACGACGTGGCGGCGGTGACAAGTGACCAGGCCAGGATGGACAAGGCGTAGGAGACCCGGACGCCGAAGCGGTCGACCGCCCAGCCCGCGGGCAACTGCGCGATGACATAGGCCCACGAGAAGGACGACAGCAGCAGCCCCTGCTCGGTCGCGCTGAGCCCGAACTCCTCCTTGATGTGGGGCATCGCCACGGAAAGGTTGGAGCGGTCCAGGTAGTTCAGGGCGGTGATGACGAAGAGCAGTGCCAGCAGCACGCCGCGCGCTCTGGTGTTCTTCGTGGGCGTCGTGTCATGCCGTGTGTCGGCGTCCATGGAGCACCTCGCTGTGCTTGAACCGGAGCGGGCCGGAAGGGGACGGGGAGGGTGAAGCAGGGGGGATGGGACCCAGCGGGGGAGAGAAGGGGGTCAGCGGGGTGTGATGACCTTGCCGGGGTTGAGGATTCCGTTCGGGTCGAAGAGCCGTTTGACGCCGCGGTGCAGGGCCAGGCTCCGGGGCCCGAGTTCCTTTGCGAGCCAGGAGCGTTTCACCAGGCCCACACCGTGCTCGCCAGTGATGGTGCCGTCGAGGTCCAGACCGAGCCGCATGACATCGTCGAAGGCCAGCCGGGCCCGGGAGACCTGGTCGGGGTCGGAGGCGTCGAACACCACGGTGGGGTGCATGTTCCCGTCCCCGGCGTGGCCGGTGCAGGTGATGAGGACGTCGTGCCGTTCGGAGATCACGGCGACCCCGCGCACCAGCTCGATAAGACGCGACCGGGGCACGCACACATCCTCGGAGAGGAACGAGCCCAGCAGCTCCTGTGCGTAGCCGACGCTGCGCCGGCCCTCGAGCAGCATGGCCGCCTCGGTGGCATCGGTGGCCACCAGTGCATCGCCGCCGTGCCGTTCGGCGATTTCAGCGAAGACTCGCAGGTCCTCCGGGGCTCGCGGACCGCGGTCCGACTGTGTGATGAGCATGGCCCCGGCGCCCTCGGGGAACCCCAGGTCGCGGTATCTGCGTACCGCTTGGATGCTGGGCTCGTCCATCAGCTCCAGCATCGAGGGCCCGACACCGGTGGCCATGTAGTCGGTCACGGTCGCGCAGGCGTGCGCCACGTCGGAGAAGAAGGCGACCGCGGTCAGGGCGGCCTCGGCCGCGGGCCGCAGCGCCAGGGTGAGTTCGGTGATGACCGCGAGCGTGCCCTCCGAACCGACCAGCAGCCGAGTGAAGTCGTACCCGGCCACCCCCTTCGCCGTCCGCCGCCCGGTCCGGATCGTTGTGCCGTCGGCGAGGACGGCTTCCAGGCCCCGGACGAAGTCTCCGGTGACCCCGTACTTGACGCAGCACAGACCACCGGCGTTCGTAGCGGCGTTGCCGCCGATCGTGGAGTCCTCCCAGGACGAGGGATCCGGCGGATAGAACAGCCCCTGTTCCGCGACGGCTCGGGACAGCACCGCGTTCCGCACGCCCGGTTGGACCACCGCCGTGTGGTCGACTGCGCTGATGTCGAGGATGCGGTCCATCTTTTCCAGGGAGAGCAGCACGCACCCGTCGACGGCGTTCGCCGCACCGGCCAGTCCCGTCCTGGCACCCTGCGGAATCACCGGGACGCGCAGCTCGTTGGCAGCCCGAAGGGTCAGGGCCACGTCTTCCTTGGTTCGCGCCCGCACGAGCGCGAGCGCGGTGCCCGCCGCGCAGAACGGCGCGTGGTCGCGGGAGTGGGAACGCAGGATGTCGGGGTCCGTGACCACTACGCGGCCACCCAGCAGACGGCGTAGCTCGGCCACGGCGTGTTCATCGGCGGTAGTGGATCGGGCGTCCGGGACGGTCATGATCGCTCCATGGACAGTCGGAGTGGGGACCTCGGGCTCGGGACGGCCGGGGGTCGTGCGCCGCGCATGGCAGCGGCCGGGGAACGTCACCATCGATGTGTGGCTTCCGGCGGGACGGCGAGAAGCCCGACCACGGCTTGCCAAGGCGGGAGTTGGCGATGGCAGGGACCGGGTCACCTGCCCGACGACACCCCGTCGGCCCGCTCGTCACCCCTGATGGCTGGGAGGGACCCCGCGTCCGGCCTCACCGGTGGCATTACCGCGCGGCAGCCGGATCCTCGCTCCGCGCTCCGCGAGGCGGTCGCGAACGTACCGCACGTCCAGCTCACCCGGGTCGACGGCCTTTGCGGCAGCCTGCGCGGCGGCGACACCGGCGGCCTCCCCGGTGACGAAGCACGTGGCGGTGATGCGCAGCGAGCCGTTGGCCTCGTGGTCGCTCGACAGGCAGCGCCCCGCGACCAGTAAGTTCGGCACGTCGGGTACGAGCAGGGCGCCCAGCGGGATCTCGTAACCGGCGCCCACGCTGTCGGTGTGCGACAACGTCGGGGTGTCCGCGGCGTGCACGTCGATCGGAAACGCTCCGCACCCGATGGCGTCGGCGAAGACGGCACCGCCCCGGACATCGTCACCGCGGATCGTGTACGTACCGAGCACCCGCCGGGACTCCCGTACCCCGACCCGGTCGGCCACCGCGGTGAGATGACAGTCGGCGAACCCCGGAACGCGCTCGCGGAACCACCGCACGAACTCCAGCACCTGGCGGCTGAGGTGAGCATGTGCTGTACCACGCCACGCGGGTGATGTGCCGTCCCCAACCGCCGTACGGGTCACGTTGACCACGACCTCACGGCGCCGGGCCCACGCCGCCAGGTGCAATTCGGCGCGGCGCAGGCTGAGCAGGCCGTCACGGTGCCCTTCGGTCAGCAGCGTGCGTAGACCCCAGATGTTGGCGTGTGCGGCGGTGTCCTCGCCGATGACGCTGCCCGGACGCAATTCCTCGGGACGCTCGCGCAAGTAGGCCAGCAGCTCCGGTACTTCGACGGAGCCGAGCTTGAACGACAGGGACACCGGCTGCGTCGCGGCCGTGTCGGACTGCATCGGCGCACCGGCGAGAGCGGCCACGGCGGCGTCCCCGGTGGCGTCGATGACCGTCGCCGCTCGCACGGTGCGCGGCCCGTCGGGAGTGTGCACGGCCGCCTCGGCGAGCCGGCCGTCCGCTCCGCGGGTGACGGCGGTGACCGCGGACTCCGTCCACACCGACGCGCCCACCTCCGCCAGCATCATCGACTCGGTCAGCGCCAGTTCGGCGTGGTCGACGGGGGTGCGGCTCGCGGTGTAGCCGACGTCGTCCCGGATGTGGCCAGGGGAGGCCCCGTTCGCGGCCAGCCGGTCGACCAGCCGCTGGGCCCAGCCCGCCACCACCTGGTTGCCGGTGACGCTATGGAAGCCGGCCGAGTGCTCCAGATACTGCCAGGCAAGGGTGCCGCCGACGGATCCCGACGCCTCCACCAAGACGGTGCGGGCACCCTCCTCGGCAGCGCTGCACGCGGCCGCCACTCCCGCCGAGCCGCCACCGGCGACCAGTACGTCCACCTCCTCTGCCTCGGCCGCCCGACCAGCCTCGGACCGGACACCGTTGTTCACCATGCGGGCACTCCTCACAGGGGAAGACGGCGGTTGACGAAACCGCCGTACATCACGGACGTCACCACCAGCAGCGCCGCCGCGATGATCAGTGCCGGAACGAAGCCGCCGAACCGGTCGACGATCATCCCCGTGGCGATGGGCGCGAATGCCCCGCCCAGGAAACCGGCGAAGTTCTGGATGCTGCCGACGGAGCCGACCAAGCGGTCGGTGCTCACCACATCCGCGGCGAGGGCCCAGTAGGAGGCCGTGGTCAGGCTGTAGGCGAACATGCCGAGGGTGAGCATCGTGACCGCGGCGACCGGACCGTTGCTGAAGGCCGTCCCCAGCAGGGCGAGCCCTGTGAGGAGCGCGCCACCGGCGATGGTCCGCCGCCGCGCGTGCATGGCGAGCATGCCCCGCTTGACCAGCATGTCGGAGAACCGGCCACCGATGATCACCGCGATCCCGCCGGCGACGTACGGCAGCGCCGAGACCAGGCCGGCCGTCGTGATGGAGAAATGCTGAGCCGACTCCAGATAGCCAGGCAGCCAGGTGATGTAAAACCAGAACACGTACTGGAGGCAGAACGCGCCGAGCATCATCGCCCAGATCGTTGGGTACCGGAACAGCCGCGCCCAGTCACCTCCCGCGGACCCGCTCACCGTCGGCTGTCCGGCCCGCTGCTCCTGCCGGTCCGCACGCTCCCCACGGTCCTTCTCGATGTAGATGCGTTCCTCGGCGCTGAGCCGGGGGTGGTCCTCGGGACGGCGGTATACGGCCATCCAGCCGATGACGCCCACGAACCCGAGCAGGCCGACGATGACGAACATCAGCTGCCAGCCGAACGCGATCATCAACGCCGTGGTGATCGGCGGCGCGATAGCCAGGCCCACCTGGGTCGCGGCGATGTAGATGCTGGTGGCCCGGGCTTTTTCGTGCTCCGGGAACCACTCGCTGGTCGCCTTCAGCGCCCCAGGGAACAGCGGGGCCTCGGCTACGCCGAGCACTACCCGCAGTCCGAGGAACATGCTTACGCTCCGGGCCGCGCCGGTGAGTGCTCCCGCGACGGACCACAGCCCGGCGGCCAGGGTCATCAGGAGGCGGGGCCCCCACCGGTCGACCGCCCAGCCGGCCGGCAAGTTCATGATCGCGTAGGGCCAGATGAAGGCGGAGAGGATCAGCCCTGTCTCGGTGTTGCTGAAGCCGAGGTCGTCCGCGATCAGCGGAGCCGCCACCGAGAGGTTTCCGCGGTCCAGGTAGTTGGTGATCGTCAGAACCGTGATGGCGCCGATCACCGCCCAGCGTAGGTTCTTGCCCTTCGGCCGTGCCGGAGGATGGGCGGGCTCGGCCTGCTGCCGGAGTACCCGGTGGCTGTTCTCCACTGACACGTTGTCACCTCGTTGTGCTGACGGGGGTCCGCAGCGTGGAAGCAGCCACTCGCGGAGGATGTCACCGGTTACATCTGCATGAGAGCAAGGCCCGAGTCGCTGTGTCAACCAGCGGTATCCAATTTGTTTCCGCTTCTGTTCTCGATGGATCCGGCGCGGTGGCCGGACTGTGTGATGGGCCCCCGTGCCGGGCGTGGGCGGCGGACGCCGTCCTCGCGGCAGAGTCCGCGCTCCGGGAATCGGCGGCTGGGAAGCCTGGGTGCGGTCGAGATCTGGACCAGCCGTGTGCAAGAGCGAGGGGCTGATCGCATCGGCGGGACAGACCCGCGGTCGGGGTTCTGCGGCCAGAGCTTCGACGGTCCTTGCGGCCGATGCCGTCAGGAGGTGCCGACGAGGCGGGCTGCGGCCGATGCCTGTCGAGAAGACGAGGCGGGCTGCGGCCGATGCGCGTCGAGACGAGGTGCGTCCTCGGGCGGGCCGCGGCCGTCGTGACCTGGCAGGACAGTGCGGTGGCCGCCTGGCTACAATCTCAGGAGCGCGGAGGAGGTTGTGAGCTGTGGCCAGTATTCGCGACGTAGCGCGGACCGCGGGAGTCTCGACCGCGACCGTGGTGCGGGTCCTCAATGGAGGTGCCACGGTCAGTGCGGACCGCACCGAGCGTGTCATACGTGCTGTAAAGGAACTCGACTACGTCACCAACGGGGTGGCCGCAGGGCTGTCCCGCGGCCGGACCGGGCTCCTCGGGCTGTTGGTCTCGGACATCGCCAACCCCTTCACCGCCCAGGCCGCGCGCGGCCTGGAGGATGAGGCGGTCCGGCGCAGCTACCAGGTTCTGATCTCCAGTTCGGACTTCGACCCGGGCCGCGAGGCGCAGATCCTCAAGTCGTTCGCCCGCCGAACGGTTGACGCGGTCGCTCTGATGTCCACCGGGGAGGCGGCCGAGGGGGTGCAGCGGCTGATCCGCAACGGGATCCCCACGGTGCTGATCGACCGCAGGCCCCCCGACGTGCTATCGGTCCCGCTGGTGCGCACGGACAGTCTGTCGGCGGCACGGGACGCGGTCCGGCACCTGATCGCACTGGGCCACACCGACCTCGGCATGATCTCCGGTCCGCCCGGCATGGCGACAGCGGCACAGCGGCTGGCCGGGTTCCGGGCCGCGTGCGCGGAGGCCGGCCTGCGCGTTCGCCCGGAGTGCGTGCGCGAGGGCTTCCTCGGCAGCGAGGGCGGACACCGGGCGATGCTGGAGATCCTCGACCTGCCTGTTCGCCCGACGGCAGTGTTCTCGTTCAACAACATGCTCGCGGTCGGCGCGCTCGGGGCGCTGCGCGAGCGTGGCGTGCATCTGCCCGAGGACCTTTCGATGATCACGTTCGACGACACGGACCTGTTCCCGTTCATCGACCCGCCCCTCACCGCGATCGCGCAGCCCGCCTACGAGATCGGCTCGGCCGCGGGAAAGCTGCTGTTCGACGAGCTCGACGGTATCGCCGGGCCGGCCGCTGGTCGGGATGTCGTACTGCCCACGGAACTGCGTGTACGGCGCTCATGCGCCCAGGTGACGGCCACGCGTGCAGCGGATTGTATCCAGTGACCACTCCTTGGCGCGGTCGCGAGGAGCCAGTCACGAAAGTCCACGCCGAACTCGACCCGGGGACCTACGACACTGGCATCAAGGTCACCGACGGCGGCATCGACGCCCGATAGCCAGGTTCCGGACGCCCGCTGACGGCAACTCAACCGATGCACCCGTCGCCGCCACCATCCCGGGCCGCGCGGATGCTTATCACTCAGTTCGGCGACACGGATGCCCTGCTGGCGTCGAGGTCCGAGCATGGTCGAGTCCTCCCTCGGCCATTGCGGCGCCAAGCCGTTCGGGCGCTTGACAGCAGGAGCGGCGGTCACACATGCTGCAAATGTCACCGGTTACATCCAGTGTGCGTACGGCTCGTACTTGCCGACGCGTGGGATTCGAACCCGGTTGACGGCACCTCTCGGCCTTAAAAGGAGACACCTGCGATGACGCTTGATCTTCATGGCATCATTCCCCCGCTTGTCAGCCCCTTCACCGCTGACGAGCAGCCCGACCTTGACGCCCTTCGCGCTGAGGTCCGCTACCACCTCGACCTCGGAGTGCACGGCCTGTGCGTCACCGGCAGCACGGGTGACGGTCAGATGCTCTCAGTGGATGACTCGGTGGCGATCGCCGACACCGCAGTGCGCGAGACCGCGGGACAAGTGCCAGTGATCGCCGGAATCATCCAGGACAGCACTCGCGAGGTCATCCGCTACGGCAAGGCGATCGCCCAGACCGGCGTCGACGCCCTGCAAGTCACCCCGGTCCACTACCTGTTCCAGCCCGACGAGGAGCGGACGATCGAGTACTACCGGCGGGTAGCCGAAGAGACAGGCATGCCGGTTGTCATCTACAACGTGATTCCGTACGCGCTCATCCCCGCGACCACGGTCGCCCGGATACTGAACGAGGTTCCGAACGTCATCGGTGTGAAGCAGTCCGGCGGTAACATCCACCAGTTGGCCGACCTTCTCCACATGAACCCGGCTGGCGGGAAGGTGTTCACCGCCGTCGACGACCTGCTCTTCCCGAGCTACCTGATGGGCGCCCAGGGCGCCATCTCCGCAACCCTGACCGTCGTCCCCGAACTGTGCCTGCAACAGTGGGACGCGGTACAGCGGGGCGACATCGCGACTGCCCTGGAGCTACACAATAAGCAGCTTCCGATCTGGCGTGCCATCGACGGCCCGAACATGACCCCCCGCATCAAGGCGGCACTGGCCATGCAGGGCCGCAACGGAGGCCACAGCCTCTCGCCGCTGACACCGGTCAGCGACACCGAACGCGAGACCCTCCGCGCCGCCTTCAAAGCCGCTGACATCAAAGTCACCAACTGAACCTTGGGTAAGGGGGGCTCGACGAGCAGGTCTGACCTCCTCCTAAGGCGGCACGGCTGATGTGCATCGAGGCGCGTTTTGATGCGTGGCCACTCATGGGTGACCCATCGGGCGATCTCGGACTCGTCCCGCTCGACCGCCCGGCGCTGGGGACGCCGCGGACTCCACCCCAGTCGCCCGGTCGGCAGCCGCCACACCGACGCCCGTGCCAGCTTCACCCCCGCCGCACGCTCTCGGGACGGACCCCAGCATGCCCGCGATCTGCGCATGGGAGCGTCCCTGCTCGAACAACTCCACCGCCCGCATACGTCGGGCCTCGGCCAGCTGCGGTCAACGACCGACATGACGCTTCCGGGGGGTGATCTCGCAACCTGGAGTCTCAGGGGTGCCGTCGGTGGCGGGCGTAGGCATCGGCCAGGGCGGTGAATGATTCCTTGGGCTCCCAGCGCCAGGCGGAGTCCGGATCCGCCGGGCGGTCCCGGATCACTTTCACCAAGCTGTAACTGGCCATATCCAGGTCGAGTTGGTGCTCACGGCGGTGTGGGGCGTCGGGTGTGATGAAGGTGTAGGCCATGGCCGCGTACAGGTTCATCGACTCGAACACCTCCAGCACATCCGTCAGGTAGGCGGCCTGGGTGCGCTCGCTGCGCACCAGTTCCTTCTTCACCCGCGGCGGTGTCGTGGTGTAGTCGACGACGTCCCAGGCCATGCCGCCCAGGCGCGGTGCGCCCTCGAAAGTGCAGGAGCCGAACTCGGTGATCGCCAGCGGCTTGCCGTCACGCTGATACCGGCGCAGCTCCCGGACGTGTCCGGCGCGGTGGGGAAACCAGCCGTAGTAGTCGATGCACACCAGGTCGAACAGGTCCCAGTCCACATCCTCGTCCTGCGCGGCCCCGTACGACAGGGGCCCATGGAAGACCGAGCGGCCGACGGCCGCGGCGCGGGTGGTGAACCGGTGCAGCCGCTGGGCGGTCTTCACCGGGTCGTAGTTGCCCTTGACCAGGTTCTCGATCCGTTCGACCGCGGTGGCGCCGGGCACGATCCCGGGCACGAACAACATGAACTCACAGCCCACGTTCAGATGCACCCGCACGCCCTGCCGCCGCAGGTGTTCGGCGAACCGTCCGGTCTCCGCGAGGTGGTCGAGGATGTCCCCGGCGGGCATATCGCCGAGGGTCGGCTCCAGCCATATGCGCAGACCGCTCTCGGCCGCCTCGGCCGCGGTGCGGGTGAGCCGTTCGACACCATCGCCGGTGATCTTCACCGTGTCGGCATGCAACTCGTGGCGAATCGCCCGCAGATCGGCCCGGGTACGAGCCGGATTCCATGCCGTCGCCGGTGTCTCGCCCTCTCCCACTTCGTAGACGACCCCGCGATATCGCACACCGCCCGGGTCCACGTCTCCCGCCTCCCTCCCATGGACTTTGGTGCGTGTCCCCTCGTACCGCCTCGCCGCTGCGGCCTGCCCGGCGGACAGTGCCGTGCCGACGGCGACGGCCCCCGTGAGCTGCAAAAACCGCGCCCTGCTGATCTGGGCTGCACCCATCTGGTTCTCTCCCGTTCTTCCGGATGGCAGCAGCCTGAAGGGTCACCGCGGTCGGCACCATTCGCCGATGGTCTACGGGGAGACAGGCCCAAGGACCTATCGCCATCGCCGAAAGAACGACCCGGCATGCCCTCCCGGACCGATGGCCTTGACGCCACGCCGACCATCGGCGCCACCCGCCTCGGCCAGGTGGCCGAGGCCGACCTGGCCGGTGGGCCGATACCGCTGCCCTGCGCGGCCCGCATACCCTCACCCCATGACCAACGGCCTCGACCCCGCCCTCCGCGCCGGGCGCACCTGGCGTGACTGGGCGGTGGACGCGGTGCTCTTCTGCGTGGCCGTCTTCCTCGGCATGGTCGTCCTCGGCGTGGTGAAGGAGCAGGGCGAGCTGCCGGGCTGGGTGACCGAACTGGACCCGCTGCTGGGGCTCGTGGCCTGTCTCGCGCTGTGGTGGCGGCGTGGCTTCCCGCTCGCCGTGGCCCTGATCGGGCTGCCCGCGGTGGCGCTGGCCACCAGCGCTCTGCCCGCGGGCGCGGTGATCGTCACCAATGTCGCGCTCCGCCTCCGCTGGCGGCGGGCGCTGGTGATGCTCGCCGCGTACGTGGTGTGCATGGTGCCCTCCGGCCTGCTGCTGTCGGGGCACGCCGAGGACCTGTGGTTCGACGCCGTGTTCTGCCTGGCCTACCTCCTGGCCTCCTTCGCCTGGGGCCATGCCCTGCGCTCCCGTCGGCTGCTCGTCCAGCGGCTGCGCGTGGACGCCGAGCGCGCCAGGGCCGAACACGAGCGCAGACTCGCCGACGCCCGCCGTGGCGAACGCCAGGCCATCGCCCGTGAGATGCACGATGTGCTGGCACACCGCATCTCCCTGCTCTCCGTGCACGCGGGCGCACTGGCCTATCGCACCCGACAGGCGGAGGCCGGCGCCGGACCCGCGCTCAACAGCACCGAGGTCGCCCAGAGCGCCGAGGTGATCCGGGGAAACGCGCACGAGGCCGTGGAGGAGCTACAGGAGGTGCTGCACCTGCTGCACGCGGAGGGCGGTGGCGAGCCGGTGTCGCTGCTCCCGCGGATCCAGGACATCGACGGTCTCGTGGCGGACGCCCGCGCCACGGGCCAGCCGGTGGACTTCCACACCGAGCTGACCGCCGACGCCGTCCACGAACTGCGGTCCCAACTGCACCGGACCGTCTACCGCGTGGCCCAGGAGGGCCTGACCAACGCCCGTAAACACGCGCCCGGTACACCCGTCAGCGTGTGCCTGACCGGAGGACCGGGCACCGGCCTCACCGTCGAGGTCCGCAACGGGCTGCCCACCTCGCCCGCCACCGCCGACACCGACACCGACACCGGCGAGGCGATCCCGGGCACCGGCGCCGGTCTGACCGGGCTCGCCGAACGCGTCCGCCTCGACGGTGGCACCCTCGACCACACCGCCGCCGACAACACCTTCACACTGCGCGCCCGGCTACCGTGGCCCGAGAGGTGACGCCATGATCCGAGTGCTGCTGGCCGACGACGACCCTCTGGTACGGACCGGGTTGACGATGATGCTGCGCGGTGCGGACGGCATCGAGGTCGTCGCGGAGGCGGCGGACGGTGCCCAGGCGGCCGCCGCGGTCCGTGAACACGAACCCGACGTGGTCCTCATGGACATCCGCATGCCGGTCATGGACGGCCTCGCGGCCACCCGGGCACTCACCCGTCACGATGCTCGGGCCCCGCGGGTGATCGTGTTGACCACCTTCGACGAGCACCGCCTGGTGCTGGAGGCGATGCGCTCAGGCGCCGCCGGGTTCCTCGCCAAACACGCCGCGCCCGAGGACATCGTCGAGGCGGTACGACGGGCTGCCCGCGGCGAGCCCGCGCTGTCGCCGTCCGCCGCGCGCGCCCTGATCGAGCACGCGGCGGCCGGACCGGGCGACCGGGCCGAACACGCCCGGCAGCGGCTCGCGTTGCTCACCGCACGGGAGCGAGAGGTGGCCGAGGCGGTCGCCGAAGGCTTGTCCAACACCGACATCGGCGCCCGCCTGCACCTGTCCCTCGGCACGGTCAAGGCACACCTCTCCAGCGCCCTGACCAAACTGCGTCTGGACAACCGCGTCCAGCTCGCCCTTCTCACCCACGACGCCAATCCGCGGCCCTGACCAGGGGGACGAGTGGATGCTGCCACCGGGCCGAGGGGAGTTGGCGCCCGCGGTCAGCCCTCGCGCCGTCAGCCCTTCGGGCGGGTGACCAGGCGGCCGCGGACCTTGCCGTGGCGGAGTCGGTCCAGTCCCTCGTTGAGTTCGGCGAACGGGATCTCCTCCACGATCGGCTCGATCCGGCCCGCCGCGATGAAGTCGAGGACCTGGCGGTATTCGTCCTTGCTGGCGCCGTACGAACCGTGCAGCCGCACGCTCTTGCGGATGAGGCTGCCGTTGGAGAACGTCGTGGTCTTCGTGCCGAGGCCGACCACGACCACCCGGCCGAGACGGCGTACGGCGTCGATCGCGTCGGACGTCGTCGAGCCCACGCCCGCGAAGTCGATGATGGCGTCGGGCCGCAGGTCCGCCAGCGCGGCCACGTCGGTGAAGCACTCACGGGCGCCCGCCGCGCCGGCGGCCTCGAAGGTGTCGGGGTTGATGTCCACGCCATAGACCGTGGCCCTCGCGATCACTCCCGTACGGACTCCATTGAGGCCGAGGCCGCCCAGGCCGACGACGGCGATCACATCGCCGGGTTTGGCCCGGGCCTCGGTACGGACCGCGTGATAGGCGGTCACGACCGAGTCCGTGGCGACGGCCGCATGGACCGTCGAGACACTGTCGGGCAGCGGCACGAGGGTCGAGGCATGGGCCACCAGTCGCTCGGCGTAGCCGCCGTCCACGCCGATGCCCGGCGCGTAGGACGCCTGGACCTCCGGGTGCGCGATGATCGCGACGGCCACGCGGTCGCCGATCGCATAGCCCTCCACCCCCTCGCCGAGCGCGGAGACCGTGCCCGCGACCTCGTGGCCGAAGGTGAAGGGCGGGCGGCGCATCGGTTCGATCAGGCCGTCGATCATATGGACGTCGGAGTGGCACAGCCCGGCGACCTCGACATCCACCACGACCCAGCCCGGGTCCGCCACCGGATCCGGCAGCTCGGCAACTTGCAGCGGGGCGCCCTTTGCCACGTACCGGAAAGCCTTCATCGATCACTCCAAAACTCTTCAACCGAGGCGACCGCCGAAGCCTACCGCCGGGTCAGCTCGCGCCCAGGAGCGGGGAGTTGGAGCGAGGGCGACTACCCGCTCAGCCGCCCACGTCCCCCATCCGCCTCCGCAACCACCGCAGCGAGGCGAGGCCCAGCGCGGTCATCATGGCGATGAGATGGGGATCGGCGCCCGGTCCGGCCCCGGCAGCGGTCCGCAGGAGGAACCCGGCGTGCAGGGCGAGCACCTCGTTGAGCTGAACGGGGTCAAGGCCGCGGGTCAGCGGGTGGTTCTCGGCGATCGGCTGCGGGTCCAGGCCGCTGAGAGACGCGCTCGAGATCAGTGTGACCGCATCACAGTGGCGGGGGCCGACCCAGGCGTGCGGCCAGTCGACGACGAAGACACGGTCCGCTGTCAGCATGATGTTGAACGGGTACAAGTCTCCGTGCAGGAGCGTGGCGCCATCCAGCGAGGCGTTCCCTTCCAGGGCGGCGAGTCGGCCGAAATGGTGGCCCGCCCACGGTGACAGCTCCCCGACCTTGCCTCTGACAACGGCATCGTCCGCCATCGCCAGCCACCCTCCGAGGCGCGGCCTGCTCAAGATGGCCTCATTCACGGGCGAGGGCGTCAGGACCTCTGCCATATCGGTGACGGCTGCGAGCACTCTGTTGAGTTCCTCCCGTCGCCAGGGCTGGGCGGGCAACTGTCCCGGGATCTCCTCGAAGGCCAGCACCACCCAGGTGCCGTCGTCATACGCATCGAGCAGTCGCGGGGCCGGTACCTCCCCGGGAAGCTGCTCGGACACCGCGATCTCACGGCGGTGGAAGTCCGCCTCCGCCGGTGCCATCAGCGAGCTGGCCGCCTTGATGAACGCACGCTTGCCGTTCTCCAGGCGTACGCGTGCGGCGAGCCCTTCGGAAAAGCCGCCCCGCTGGCTGATCGCGTGGGCTACGGGGCTGCCGAGCATCCGCTCGATCCGAGCCGTCGCCTCGCGTGGCATCGCCGCCCAGTCCATCCTGCGGCTCCCCGTGGCCTCGGGCATGCCAAGGCCCGCCACGGTGAGCCTTTCGCCGGGATCGCGTGTCATGGTGATTCCCCCGTTCTTCAGTGAATGGCGGTGACTTTTCAAGAACACGCCGCTGCCACCATGGCCGACAGACCATCGGTCGTGCGTGCTCAGCGCGGCAGTGGCGCCCCGCCCTTCCCTGCCACCGCGTAGCCGGGCACGGACGGCCATCGCACGGTCAGTACCACCGACTCTTCCTCCGCGAACCACGAATGGTCGACGCCGCGCCCCCAAACGACGTAATCACCCTGCTCCTCCAGAAGGACGTTGCGGCCCGGGAGCTCGTCGGGAGACGACGGTTTCGGCGGCTTCCGCGTCGTCCGCCGGTACGGGGGATGTGTTCTTCGGGCCGCGGGCCAGGATGTAGAGGAGCAGGGCGCCCATGACGGCGACGCCTGCCCACATGGCCTGCTGCCAGCCGTCGACGAAGGACTGCCGCGCGGCGTGGACCAGCGCCTGCCTGTGGGAGCCCGCGCCGTTGGCGGCCTCGACGGCGTTTGCCACGCCTTCGCGTGCGGCGTCCGCCGCGCCATGGGGGATGCCGTCGAGCCTGTCGCCGATGGCGCCGCGGTAGCCGGCCGACAGGAGCGCCCCGAGCAGGGCGACGCCGAGAGCGGTGCCGAACTCGCGCGTGACGTCGTTGAGCGCGGACGCGACACCCTGGCGCTCACGCGGCAGGGAACTGGTGATGGCCTCGGTGGAGGGCGTCATCGACAGGCCCATGCCGATGCCCATGGCGAGCATGCCGGGAAGGATGGACAGATAGCCGCCGTCGACGGAGACGATGACGGCCATGAGCGCCAGACCGATTCCGGCCAGGAGGATGCCCGTGGCCATGGTCGAGCGGGGGCCGATGCGCACGGCCAGCTTGGGAGCGAGGCCGGAGGCCATCATCATCAGCACGGCCATCGGCATCAGCGCCAGTGTGGACAGCAGGCCCGACCACCCGAGCACGGCCTGGAAGAACGGGAAGAGAACGACGAAGATGCCCGCCTGAACACCGAAGACGGTCAGCAGCGTGATCGAGCCGCCGGCGAGGCCGCGCTCGCGGAAGAGGCGTACGTCCAGCAGGGCGGCGTCCCGGCGGCGCAGCTCCCAGGCCACGAAGCAGACGGTGGCGATGAGCCCGACGGCGAGGCTGACCAGTGTGGCAGGGGCACTCCAGCCGCGCTCCGGGCCCTCTTGCAGGACGAAGATGAGGCCGACCACGGCGACGACGGAGGTCAGCGCGCCCACGGTGTCGAAGGGGTGGCCGGAGTGCTCGCGCGAGTTGGGGACCGAGCGCAGCGCCATGCCGAGCGCCACGACCACCAGCACGATGGGCAGTACGAACAGGTACCGCCAACTCGCCACGTCCACGAGCGCGGCGGAGAGGAACATGCCCAGGATGCCGCCACCGCCGGCCACACCGGTCCACACACCGATCGCCCGGCCACGTTCCTCCTGGGGGAAGGTGGAGGTGATCACGGCGAGGGTGATGGGCATGATCATCGCCGCGCCCACGCCGCTGAGCAGGCGTGCGGCCAGCATGACCTCGGCCGACGGGGCCAGCACCGCGATGGCACTGGCGACGCCGAAGACGGCGAGGCCGGTGATCAGCATGGGCTTACGGCCCAGCCGGTCGCCGATCGCGCCGAGCGGCAGCAGCAGAGCGGCCAGGGTGAGGGTGTAGATGTTGATGATCCACAGAATCGTGCTCTGCGAGGCGTCGAACGCGATGGCCAGATCGGGCTGGGCCACGTTCAGTCCGGACACCGAGGCGATGACGGCCATCAACGCGACACAGACGGCGATCAGAATGGTGCGCAGCTGACGCGCGTCCGGTACACCCTCGCCGTGGGCGGTGTCGCTCGCTTCGGCGACTGCCGCCCGTGCGGGCTGGTTCGTACTCATGGATTCCTCTCAAAAGGGCATGACGAGTCAAAAGGACATGACGAGTTCGGCTGCCGGACGTGTCCGGCTGCCGGGACGGGGATGAAAGAAGGGGGTGAAGGGGGGAAGGCGCGAGCGCGCCCGGCGGACGTCAGACGGTGGTGGCGCCGCTCTTGGCCGCGGCGAGGGCCGCGTCGGTGTCGGCGATGGCCAGCAGGGCGTTGATGTGGGCACCGGCCAGGGCGCCGGCCGCGGCGGCGGCGCCGACCTGCGCGGTTGGATCGGTCGCGTTGCCGGCCACCCACACCCCTGGCACGTCGGTGGCACCGGCCATGCCGGAGGCGAAACGGCGGCCCATGCCATCGGGCAGGTCCTCGATCGGTAGGCCGAGACCCTCCAGGCCCTCGGTGCGGGCCCGCATCAGGGTGGCGACCGCGAGCACACTGCGGGCGACGACCTGGCCGTCCGCCAGCCGCACACCCGCGATGCCACCGTCGTCGGCCCGCACGACCTCCTCCACCGGAGTGTCGACGACGCGGATGTCGCGTGCGGCGAAGCGCGTACGGGTGTCCTCGTCCAGTTCGGTGCCGCGGGTGAAGTAGACGAGGTCGTCGGTCAACTGCCGGAACAGCAGCGCGTGGTGGACCGAGGCGGGGCCCACCGCCAACACCCCTATGGGTTCATCGCGCACCTCCCAGCCGTGGCAGTACGGGCAGTGCACCACGCCGTGGCCCCAGTGCTCCGCCAGACCGGGAACGTCGGGCAGCACATCGCGCAGGCCGGTGGCCACCAACAGGCGGCGCGCCGTCAGGGTGCGGCCATCGGCCAGGGTGACGGTGAAGCGCGGATCGCCCTCGGCGGGTGGGGTGGCCTCGGCGGACGGGGCGTTCCCGGCGGACGGGTCGCCTTCGGCGGACGAGGCGGACGAAGCGGATGAGGCAGGCAGGGCAGACGGGGCGGCCGGCTCGGCGGAGGCGACCTCGCCGGAGACGATCACGCCACCGTAGCGGCGTACCTCCTCCCGGCCCCGCTCATACAGTTCGGCGGGCGGGGTGCCGTCCAGACCGAGCAGGCCGTGCACGCCCTCGGCGGGCGCGTTGCGCGGGGTGCCGCTGTCGATCACGACGACCGAGCGGCGGGAGCGGGCGAGCATCAGCGCACCGTTCAGCCCCGCGGCACCGCCGCCGATCACCACGGCGTCGACGGTTCCGCCCGGCAGTGTGTCGGTCGCGTACGCGGCAGTCGTCACGGGCATGTCCTCGTACCCTCCCTTCATGTGTGGACCCAGCTGTTCCGGGCCGTCTGCACACGACGCTAAGCACTCTTTGCATCTTGCGCATACGATGTTGCCTATGACGCAAGACGAAGGCGATCTGGACAGCCTGGTACGCAAACGGATCCGCGCTCTGAGGGTGGCGCAGGGCTGGTCGCTCGAGGAGCTGGCCTCCCGCGCCAAGCTCAGCCCATCCACGCTCAGCCGTATCGAGAACGGCCAGCGGCGCCTGGCGCTCGACCAGATGGTCACCCTCGCCCGCGCGCTGGACACCTCCCTCGACCAGCTGGTCGAAACGGCCACGGACGACGTCGTCTCCAGCCCGATGATCGACGCTGCCCACTCGCAGATGCGCTGGCCCATCAAGGCCGAGCCCGGTATGAGCGTCGTGCGTCAGCGGATGACGAACCCGCCGCCGGACAGTCCCTCGCGCATGCGCGCGCACCCGGGCCGTGAATGGTTCGTCGTCCTGTCCGGCACCGCCGTCCTGCTGCTGGGCAACCGCCGCTTCCGGATCGAGACCAACCAGGCCGCCGAGTTCCCCACCATGCTGCCGCACGCCCTCGGTGCCGAGGGAGGGCCGTGCGAGATCCTGGGCATCTTCGACCGCGACGCCCGACGCGGTCACCAACGCGACGGCGGTCCCCAACGCTCCGACAACGGCGGCGCGTCAGCCCGTCCCCGTACGTGACCTCCCGCCGCGGTCGGCGCTTGCGCGCTCAGCATCGCCCATGACGATCACTTTGCCGATACGGCAAGAGATCGTGTCGCATGCGCATGGACCGTCCTAGCGTGACGACATGCCTCATCCACACACACCCCAGCACAGCGCACACCACGACGACCATCACCAGCACGACGGCCACGGCAGCCAGGACGGCCAGGAGGACCAGGCGGAGATCCTCGACCTGGACGCGGAGGTCCTCGCCGAGCACATCGCCGCCATCACCGCGTGGCTGCCCGTCCGGACACCCCCTCGTCAGGTCGTGGATCTGGGCTGCGGGACAGGGGCCGGTACCTTCGCCCTCCTCGACCGCTTCCCCGATGCACACATCACCGCTGTCGACTCCTCGGACCGACACCTTCAGCGCCTGCGGGAGAAGGCATGTGCCCGGGGTGTGGACGATCGCGTGCGCACCGTGCGGGCCGACCTCGACGACGCCGACTGGCCCGACCTCGGCACGCCGGAGCTGGTATGGGCCTCGGCCTCGATGCATCACATGGCCCACCCCGACCGCGCACTGCGCGAGGTACACGACCTGCTCGCGCCCGGCGGACTGTTCGCGGTCGTCGAGCTGGCCGGCTTTCCCCGTTTCCTGCCCGCGAACGCCCCGGAGGACCGGCCCGGTCTGGAAGAACGCTGCCACGTCGCCAGCGAGCGCTTCCACGCCGAGCATGTGCCCCACCGTGGCGCCGCATGGGGGCCGAAGCTGACCGACGCCGGGTTCACCCTCGATGGCGAACGCACCATCACCGTGCACATCGAGGGCTCCCACAACGCGGCGGTCGGCGCGTATGCCCTCGGCAGCCTGCGGCGCGTCCGCTACAGCGCCGCCGACGTGCTCCCGGCCGAGGACCTGGCCGCGCTCGACCGGCTGCTCGACACCGACAGCTCCCACAGCATCCTGCGCCGCGGCGACCTCATGGTGCGCACCGAGCGCACCGTCTGGGCCGCCCGCCGCGACAGCTGATCCACCCGCCGTCGGCGCACCCGCGCACAGTTGCTCGCCAGGCAGCGCTCACGCCGTTCTTCTTGCCTTAGGCGCAATAGTCAATGCGCCTGGAGCATGCGGCTCATAGCGTGAGTGTCAGAACTCGCGCAGTCCCGCTGCGCGGCACGGTCGCCGTGCACACCCCATACGACAGGGGTGTGCACGGCGGTGAGGAAGGAGCGCTCTCATGACCGCACACCGGACAGCCGCCGATCGACCGGCGGACAGCTCCGCCGCGGCCGATCCGCCCGGCGAGTACACGGCATGGCGTCAAGGCCGCTGGGAGGAGGTCGCCGGCCCGAACGGCAAGGCGAAGGTCGTCACCAACGGCAAGATCGTCGGCCGTGGTAGGCATACGCTGCCCGGTGTTCCGGGGCAGTGGAGCACCGACGAAGCCGGTGCCCTGACCGTGACGGCCACGGCCGCGGACGGCGTGAGGGTCGACGGCGAGACGGTGGCCGGAACGGCCGAAGTGCCCCCCGGCCGCCCCCTGGAATTCCCGGAGGGCCGCGTCGGCTTCGCCGGTGGTGGCAACGGCGCCTACGGGCTGGTCGTCATGGACCACGCGGCCGTCGAACGCTCCGGCCTCAGTGGTATCGACACCTACCCCTACGACCCCTCATGGGTGTTCGAAGGCAGCTACCGGGCGGTGCCGGAGGGCCGCCGTATCGAGGTGGGACGGCTGACCACTCCGCGCAGCACGGAAGCCATCTCGGCGCCCGTCGACCTCGTCGTCACCATTCACGGCACCGAGTACGTGTTGGCCGTGCTCGAGGACATGCCAGGGCAGCGGCTGGTGGTCTTCACCGACGAAACCAACGGCGACGGGACCCCGGAGATCGGCCGCTGGCTGGTGCTGCCCCTCCTGGAGCCCGGCAGCACGCTGTCGGTCGACTTCAACAAAGCCACCCTCTCCCACCACCACCTGCGGCCCGCCGTCTTCACCTGTCCGCTCTCACCTCCCGGCAACCACTTGCCGATGCGCGTCGGAGCCGGAGAGCGGGCCCTGATCTACGACACGACCGGCACGAAGTAACCCGAGCACCGGACAGCCCACCTCCACAGAAGGACGAAAACCGTGAGCCAGGACCTCAAGGACAAGGCCATCACCTACCTCCGCGCCCTGGAGAAGGCCGACTGGGCGACCGCCCGGGCGATGTGCGCGCCCACAGCCACCGTCTGGCACAACGACGGAAAGGGCGAGCAGACGATCGAGGAGAACATCAAGGGGATGGAGGGGCAGATCGACGCCATCGAGTCGATGCGTTACGACATCACCCGCCAACTCTCCCGGCCCGGCGATGTTCTCCAGCAGCACGTCGTGCACGTGACCACCAAGAACGGTATGCGCGGCCAGGTCCACGCGGCCGTCTACTTCCGCTTCGAAGACGACCTGATCACCCGTATCGAGGAGTACTCCAACTTCATACCGAGCGACGGCGGCGTCTGACATCCACGGTTGCCCAGGCCGCGCGCGGGCCTTCCCGGCGGCGACGGCGACATCGGCTCCGGGCACCGCGCACGATGCCACCGGCCTTCGCCGCACCTGATCCGGTGGCGCCGTTGGCTGTCTCTCGTCGCCACCGGATCTCGGGCGCCGGTGATCCGGATACGGTCCGCCCGCAGCGGGTCACCGCAGGTGGCCTCAGGTGGCCTCAGGCGGCGGTGGTTTCGCGGAAGCTGCCGAGCCGGCCGCCGTGGAAGATCAGCGGGTCGCCGCTGCCGACGGCGGTGATGTCGCGAACGGCCGCGATGATCAGGTGGTGGTCGCCTCCGTCGAGTTGGTGGAGGAGTGTGCAGTCGATCCAGCCGAGGGACCCGTGGATATGGGGTGTTCCGTACGCGGACATCTCCCACTCCAGGGACCGGAATTTGTCGGGGTTCTTGCCGGCGAGTGCGGTGCAGACGGGCTGTTGTCCATCGGCGAGGAGGCTGACGGCGAAGTGTCCGTTGCTGGCGATGGCGGGCCAGCTGGTGGAGGTGCGGGCGACGCTGAAGGTCACCCATGGAGGGTCCAGGGACAGGGAGGCGAAGGTGCCGACGATGAGGCCGCAGGGTGTGGCGGTGCGCGGGTTCGTGGAGCACACGGCGGCGACACCGGTGGGCAGGTGGCGCATGACGGAGCGGAAGTGTGCCGGGTCGATGGTGGACACGGCGGTTGCGGCGGTGACGGCGGTGCTGGTCATGAGGAAGCTCCTGAGCGCTGGGCACGAGGGTTTCCGGACGGGGTGGCTCAACCGGTGGCGGGCTGCTGGTCCCAGCCGGTGTGGATCTGGCGGGCGGTGCGGATGCCGCTTTCGACGGCGCCGTCGATGAATCCGGCCCAGAGGTTGGCGTGGTCGCTGCTGGCGAAGTGCAGGACACCGGTGTTCTCCTGCTGGGCGCGGTGGTAGCGGGTGAGCTGGCGTGGCTGCTGGATGAGCCAGGTCTGCTGGGCGTAGGGGTCGGTCATCCAGTCGTGCCCGTCGGCCTCCAGTACCTCCAGGTCCGCACGCCATACCTTCAGCGCCGCCTCGATGGCGTGCGGGTCGGTGACGTCGATACGGGTGGCGTCGGCGCCGAAGGCCACCAGGACCGCGTCGTGCTCGCCGGCGTACTCGGTGCGTACCACGGAGAGGGGGTGGTGCTGGGAGGAGTAGGCGAAGAACGGCTTGACGGGGCCGCGGACGCGGATCCACGCCTTCACACCTCGGGAGGCGGTCTTCTCCCGGCTGGGGCGGAGTTTGCCCTCGGGGAGGGCGGGGGTGATGTCGAGCTGGTGCAGGATGTTCTGGGGGACGGTGATGACCACCCGGCGGGCGCTGAGGGTCTGCCCGTCGGCGTAGGTGATCTCCGCGCCGTGTGGGGTGTGGGTGAGGGAGCGCACGGGTGAGGACAGGCGGACGTCGGCGTGGGCGTCGGCGGCGATGGCTTCCGCCAGGGCGCGTGTGCCGCCGGTCAGCCGGAAGATCGCCGATGCCTGGTGCATCAGGTGCCAGGATCCGGCGGTGGCGGCGGTCCAGCGCAGGGCACTGGTGTAGGCGCACAGATGGAGCGGGGCGTTGAAGTGGCCGACCCAGGCCGCCTCGTTGGCGTTCTTCTCGCCGACGGGCAGGTCGAGTTCGTCCAGCATCTCCTGGAGGTTGAACTGGTCGACTTCCGCCAGCCGGGGGACGGTCAGTGGCGCGTCGGGCCGGGGGATCCACTTCATGGTGTCTTCCAGCAGCCGGGTCATGCCCGGGTCGATCAGCCGCATGAAGTCTTCGGCGGTGCCGCGGCGTACGTCGTCACCGGCGAGCCAGTAGGTTTCCTCGGCGCGGGGGCCCCGGGTGACGGCCAGTCCGTAGCGGGTGATCTCGGCCCAGACGTGTGGCTGGACCCAGTGCACCCAGGTGCCGCCCATCTCCACATCCCGGCCGAGACGGTGAGCGGTCCAGGTGCGGCCGCCGATCCGGTCGCGTGCTTCCAGGACGACGGTGCGCAGTCCGGTGCGGTTCAGTTCGCGGGCGGTGATCAGGCCGGCGATGCCGGCTCCGATGATGACGACGTCTGTCTGCTCGTGCATATGCGGCCCTTTCCGTGTTCGGCGGGGGTGTGCGGGTCCGTCCCGGGTGGCGGAGCGCGGGTCCGTGTGTGGCGGGGGATGCGTGGTCCGTGTGCGGCAGAGGGCGCGGGGCTGATCAGTACCCCGCCGGGCCCGCGGCCACGGCAGGGGTGTGGTGTGTTGCGCGGTGCCCGGTGGCGGGGTGTGTTTCGGCGGTGTGCCTGGCGCCAGGTCCGAAGAGCTTCTCGCGCAACGTCACGGCCTGCCCGGTGGCGCGGGCGGGGGAGACGATGCCCTGGCGGCGCAGTTCGGGAAGGGCGAGGTCGATGAACCTCCGCCAGCTGCCCGGTTTGGTGGCGTAGCTGAGGTTGACGCCGTCGATATCGGCCTCGTCCCGCCAGCGCCGCAACTCGGCGGCGACGGTCCGCGGGGAGCCCACGACGATGGATCCGGTGCCCCCGATCCCCAGGAACCGCGCGATGTCGCGGACGGTCCAGGCCCGTTCCGGGCCGGCGGTGGCGAACATGTCGATCAGGGATTGCACACCGCGGGTCTTCATGCTCTTCAGCGGTGTGTCCAGATCCCAGGCGGACAGATCGAGCCCGGTCCAGCCGCCGAACCGGGCCAGGGCGCCCTCGACGCCGACGTGGCGCAGATGGGCCTCGTGCGCGGCTTCCGCTTCCTCGTCGGTGGGCGCCACGATCACCGTGAGCAGGACGATGACCTTGATGTCGTAGGGGTCCCGCCCCGCCTCCACGGCGGCCTTGCGGATCCTGTCCACGCCGCGCCGGGCCTGTGCGGTGGAGACGGCGTTGATGAAGACCGCCTCGGCGTGCCGGGCGGCGAACGCCACTCCCCGCGAGGACGCGCCGGCCTGGAACAGTACGGGCGTGCGCTGCGGAGACGGCTCGCACAGCGCGAATCCCGGCACGCTGAAGTACCTGCCGCGGTGCCCGATCGGATGGACGCGGGAGGGTTCCACGTAGGTGGCCGCGGCCGTGTCGCGCACCACCGCGTCCGCCTGCCAGGACCGCTCCCACAGTTTGTAGACGACCTCCATGTACTCCTCGGCGAGCGCATACCGCTCGTCGTGGTCCAACTGCCGCTCCAGCCCCAGGTTGCGGGCGGCGGACTCGGAGTAGGAGGTGACGATGTTCCACCCCACCCTGCCCTTGGTGAGGTGGTCCAGTGTGCTGAAACGGCGCGCCAGCAGATACGGCTGCTCATACGTCAGCGAACAGGTGACCCCGAAGGCCAGGTGCTCGGTCACCGCCGCCATTCCGCTGACCAGCAGGAGGGGATCGTTGACCGGGAACTGGGCCGCGTCGCGCAACGCCCAGTCGGGACGCTGCTGGTACACGTCGTGGTAGCCGACGGTGTCCGCGAAGAAGATGCCGTCGAAGCCCGCCTCCTCGAGCATCCGGGCAACGCCCTTCCAGTACTCCAGATCGGTGTACCGATGCCCTTCATCCCCGTCGGCGCGCCAGGAACCGGCCGTCAGATGAGCGGGGGCGACGATGTCGAAGGCGAACAGGCGCAGAGGGTGGTTCTTCATAAGAGTGCTGCTCCCTCGCATACAGGGGGACGTTCATATAATGAACGTGACGTTCAAGCTAAATCCCATGCGGACGACCGTCAAGAGGTGCAGCTCCACGGGATTTCCGCGACGTGGATCCTTGAGGTCGCACATGAGCCATCGAACGGCACGTTCAGTATGTGAACGTCGTGCGGTATGCGTAGCGCCTCCGGCGGGCGCACGCCGGGCCGGGCTCTTCGGGGACCGGCCGACCATGTGCATCGTCCACCGAGCGTTACGGTGGTACCCGCCGCTTCCCGGTCCGCCCGCAATGCGGACGACCGGACCGCAGACAGACGAAAGGCCCACGCACTGTGCCCGATGGCAGCAGCACCGACGAGGTTCCGGAAACGCCGGACCTCACCAACAAATCTGTCATCAAGGCAACCGTGCTGCTCAGCGAATTGGGGCGGCATCGCAGTGGCATCACGGTGACCGAACTCGCACAACGTGTCGGCATGACCCGGCCCACCGCCTTCCGGCTCCTGCTCAGCCTGGAACAGACCGGGTTCGTCGAGAGAACCGACAGCAAGTACACGCTGGGATGGGAAATCGCACGTCTGGGAAGGCTGGCCGACCCCTATCGAGGCATCATCGCCCGGGTACAGCCCACCCTGGACACACTCGCGACGCAGCTGAACGAGACCATCGGCTACGCGGTGGTCAACGGCGAGACCGACTTCGACCTCGTCGCCGAGGCGGCCGGATCCCGCATGCTCACCGTGTCACAGCCCTACGTCGGCCAGGAATACCCTCTGCACGCCAGCGCCACCGGCAAGATGCTGCTCGCGGAACTGCCCGACGAGCGGCTCGAGTCGCTGCTCCCCGAGAAGCTGCCCGCCCTGACCCGCTACACGATCACGGACCGGGCCGAACTCCTCCGCGCCCTCCATGAGACCAAAGAGCTGTGCTACACCACCATGGACAACGAAGTCGAGGAGGGCCTGTTCGCCGTGGCCGTGGCCGTACGGGACGAAGCGGCCCGGCTGATCGGTGTGATCAGCGCCAACGGCCCCAGCGAACGGATGAAGTCCGGCCGGCTGCCGTACATGGTCGAACGCCTGCAACGAGCCGCCGGCACCATCGCCACCAACCTGACCCAGGGCCCCAGCCCAAGGTGACGCCCGAAGACCGCGAGGATGCGTCAGCCGTCCGGTCAGGCGGCGCGTTCGGTGTCCGGGGGAGTGGGAGGCTCGACGGCAGCCGACGTGGCCATGTGTTCCACTTCCACGCGGGCGCCGGTACGGGTGGCACCCATACCGGCGGTGACGACCAGGGCGACCCCGAGGGCGGGGCCGGGGCCGGGGATCTGATGGAGGACGAGAAGGCCGACCAGGAGGGCCATGGCCGGTTCCAGGCTCATCAGGGTGCCGAAGGACGACGCCGTCAGACGGCGCAGGGCCAGGAACTCCAGCGCGAAGGGGATGACCGGGTTGAGCACGGCGAGGCCGAGCACGATCAGGGCCGGCCGCCAGTGGACTTCCCCGAGCGTCGGGGCGGCCACCAGCATGGCGGCCACCGCCGCGACGGGTAGCGACACCGCCAGGCCGCTCAGGCCGGTGACCCGGTCGCCGACACGCTGGGTGAGCAGTATGTACGTCCCCCAGCAGGCGGCCGCGCCGAGGGCGTAGGCGACGCCGAGGAGATCGACGCCGCCGTGCCAGGGCTCGGTGAGCAGGACGACACCGGCCGCCGCGGCCGCGGTCCAGCGCAGGCGGCTACGGCCCGGGCCGAAGAGGGACACCGCGAGCGGCCCGAGGAATTCCAGGGCGCTTGCCGTGCCCAGCGGGATGCGGGAGATCGCGAGCGCGAAGAAGACCATCATCCCGGCCGTCGCCACGCCGAGGACGGCACAGGCGGCCAGATCGCGCCCTGCGAAGTCGCGACGGCGGGGCCGGACGAGGATGAGCAGCAACAGCCCCGCCCAGGTCACGCGCAGTCCTGCCGTCCCGAGGACACCGAGGTGGGCGAACATCGGGACGGCGAGAGCCGAACCGAGCTGCACGGTGGCCATGCCGGCGACCCCCATCGCCGTCCCGGTCCGGGCGGCATCGGACGTCGGGGCGGGGCCGGGGCCGGGGCCGGGCTCGGGACTGAGGCTGGGGGCGGTGGTGCTGGTCATGGGGCGAGTAGATCGCGCGGCCAACGTTCGCGTCCACGTGCGGATCATGGACGTACCGTTCGGGATCGCTGAACAATGGCCTTATGGAGACACGGCGCCTGCGATTCCTGGTCGAGCTGGCTCGGCTCGGCTCGATGCGGGCGGTGGCCGACGCCCTGCACACGACCACGTCCACGGTCTCGCAGCAGATCGCGGTACTGGCGAAAGAGACGGGCGTCGCGTTGATCGAGCCGCACGGGCGGCTGGTCCGGCTCACGCCCGCCGGCCGACGGCTGGTCGAGCACGCGACCGGCATCCTGGCCGCGGTCGAGACCGCACAGCGCGACCTCGCGCCCGGAGCCGAACCGAGCGGCACGCTACGCGTGGCCGGTTTCGCGACCGCGATCCGCGCCCATCTGCTCCCGATCATCACCCAGCTGGCCACCGAGCACCCGCGCCTGCATGTGCTGGTGCGCGAGCATGAGCCCGTCGAGGCCCTGGCGCAGCTGGCGGCCGACGAGGTGGACCTGGCCCTCGTCTACGACTACAACCTGGCCCCGGCGGAACCCGATGGCTCCTCGACGGCCCTGCCGCTGTGGACGGAGACCTGGAGCCTGGGCGTCCCCGCCGACCATCCCGCCGCCCAGGCCGACACACGGACCGCCGGTACGGTACCTGCCACGGCGGCGCGGACCGTCGCGCGGTTCCGGTCGGCCGACTGGATCGGCAACTCCCGCAACACCGCGGACGAGACGGTGATCCGCACGCTCGCCTCGATGGCCGGCTTCACACCGCGCATGACCCACCGCTCGGACAGCCTGGATCTCGTAGAGGACATGATCACGGCGGGACTCGGCGTCGGACTGCTGCCGACCGCCCGGACCACCGCACCCGGGGTACAGCTGCTGCCGCTGACCGCCCCGGAGGTCTCGATGCGGGTCTTCGCGGTCGCCCGCCGGGGCCACTCGGACTGGCCCCCACTCGCCGTCGTCACCGGCCTTCTCCAGCGGCGAGTGGAACAGGCGGTGTGAAGCGGCCCGCCGCCAGGGCGGCGGCGATGGCCGCGGCGGTGTACATCGGAGTGAGCCGGAATGGACTCCGGGCTCGAGCCGCGATGAGTTCCGGCCGGGTCGCGAGTCTGTATGTGGTGACCGTCTTAGGACGTCGTACGACGCTGCCCGCACGAGACACCACGGAGGACACCATGACAACCACGCCGAACGACCCGACCACCGCGCTGCCCGGCCGCCCGCCCGTGGTCGACATGGCCACCTGGCAGGCCGCCCGTGACGAGCTGCTGGTCCGCGAGAAGGCCCACACCCGCGAGGGCGACGCCCTCGCCGCGGCCCGCCGCCGGCTGCCGATGGTGGAGTTCGACGGGACGGTCGAGGTCGTCGGGCCCGACGGCCCGGTCCCGTTCCTGGACCTGTTCCAGGGGCGCGACGAGCTCGTGGTCTACAAGCACATGTGGTACGACGGCGCGCCGCACCAGGGGCAGTGCGAGGGCTGCACCACCACGGCCTGGCACCTGGAGGACGCCTCCTACCTCAACGCCCGCGGCGTCTCGTACGCCGTCCTGACCACGGGCCGCTGGGACGAGGTGGCCTCCTACGTCGAGTTCATGGGCTACACCCAACCCTGGTACTCGGTGCGCGACGTGGCCGGGCCGGTCGGCGCCCCCATGGGTTACCTCACCTGTTTCCTGCGCGACGGCGACCGCGTGTTCCTCACCTACTCCACGACGGGCCGTGGCAATGAGCGGGTCAACGGGTCCATGGGCCTGCTCGACATGACGCCCTACGGCCGTGGCGAGACGTGGGAGGACAACCCCGAGGGCTGGCCCGAGGGGCGCCACGCGTGCTGGTCCTGGCGCTCGGACGCGGACGGGAACGCCACCTGGGGGCCGACCAGCCGACCCGTGCCGCAGTGGACCCGCCCCGGCGCGACCCCGGTGGAGACCCTCGGCCGGAACGGCCACCACCACTGACGCGCCTTCGTCGGCAGCGACGGTAAAGGGTCTGGGCGCGCTGACGGCAGGCCGATCGTGGCGGCGCTCCGATCGTGGCGGCGCTCTGATCGTGGCGGCGCTCTGATCGTGGCGGCATTCCGATCGTGGCGCGGAGGCATGACGCAGCGGGGGCCGAACGCACATCAGCCCCCGCCACGTCACAGATGCGCCGCGCCGCGACGCTCCGACGAACCGCTACGAGGCCGACGGTCCGGTCCAGTCGGCCGCCACATGGCCGATGCGCACGCGCTGCGGGTGGTCGCCGACCGACACGGACGCGGTCTTCTCGCCCGTCGCGAAGTCGATCGCGGTGACCCGGTCGGCACCGCTCTCGGAGACGACGCAGGAGGTGCCGTCGCCGCTCACCGTCGCCCAGTACGGTTTCGAAGTCGGCACCAGGGGGCCTTCCTGGAGCGATTCCCGGTCGACGACGGTCGCGTAGTCGTCCATCGTCCCGGCCACGCACAGCTTCCTGCCGTCGGGGCTCATCGACAGGCCGTGGTGGCGGGAGTCGTTGACCCAGGTGGTGCGGTCCTCACTGGTGGCCGGGTTCTTCGGGAGGGTTTTCGCCCGGGTGATCTTGTCGTTGGCCACGTCGTACTCCAGGAACCCGTTGAAGAAGGAGACCTGGAAATAGAGCTTGGACTCGTCGGGGGTGAACGCGACGGGCCGGACGGCGTCGGACAGGTCCTTGCGGCCGAAGGCGTCCAGCCGTTCGCGCATGTCGATGACCTTGACCTGCCGATATGTACTCGTGTCGACCACGGTGATGTGCCGGTCGCCCTTCGTCCAGTCCATCGACGGATCGTCCAGGTCGGTGTTGACCTCGCCGATCGACATGTTCCAGAGGTACTTGCCGCCGTCGGTGAACACGTTCTCATGGGGCTTGTCACCGGCGGAGAACGAACCGAGCTGCTTTCCCGTCTCGATGTCGAGGATATGCACCGTGTTCGAGGTCGAAGCCGACACCGCGACGCGCTTGCCGTCGGGCGACACGGCCATGTGGTCCGCGCGGAAACCCGACACCGGGAAGCGCCAGTTGATTTTGCCCGTCGCGACGTCGATCGAGACCACGTCGGCGAAACTGGGCCGGGATACGACGATGGCGGACCCGTCCGGGGTCGAGTACATGTCGTCCACGAACTGGTCGTGCCCTTCACCCGGCCCCAGCCGGATCCCCAGGAAGAAGGCGAGCTTGATGGGGTTGAGGTAGATCTCGGTGAGCCGCTGGTCCTTGTCCGGTATGACGTTGATCCGGCCGATCTTGGCCAAGTCGCCGCTGGACTTGATGACATCGGCGGTGCCGTCCCAGTTGTTGCCCACGAACATCACCTCCCGCAGACCGGCTGCCTTTGACTCCGCGGAGGCACTCACCGCCGTGGAACCGGTGACGGCCAGTGCCACGGCGGCGGCGAGGGAGAGAACCATTCGGGTGGAGCCACGGTGCTCGGGCGGCATGGCCACTCCATTCGAGGTGGGGGTCTGTCATCGTCGGGGCGCCACCTACTGGAAAGTAATGAAGGCGGATACCTCTCACAAGAGTTGTGACGGCAAAAAATGACAGGCCCTCAACTTCGCAGACGCGGCGGGGTCCGCTCCGGCCTGTGGGTGACACCTTTGCCTCGGGTAGGGCCTCCGGGCTGCCACGTTCCAAGGGGGGAAGTCCGGGCCGGGCCGCGGTCGGGCGGCTGAGTGGTAAGAATAGGTACGTGTCGAAAGAGGTCCAGGTCAGCGCCCCGCGCACGCGCAACCGCTGGGGGGAGGGCGAGCGGCTCCGTGGGGAGATCCTCGCCGCGGCCAGCCGATTGCTGTCCGAGCTCGACGGGGAGGACGGGCTGACCATCCGCGGTGTCGCCCGCGTCGCCGGTATCGCGCCGGCCAGCATCTACCAGCACTTCACCGATCGGGCCGCGCTCGTGGCGGGCCTCACCGAGCACGAGTTCGTCCGGCTGCGCGTCGCGATGGAGGCGGCCGGTGATCGCGTGGACTCCGGGGACGTGGTGGGCCGTGTGCGGGCGATGCTCCACGCCTCCTGCCGGTTCGCGATGGACAATCCGGGGCACTACCGGCTGATGACGGCCAACGGGCCTCCCGGGACCGCGCCCGGCGTCCGTCCGGCCGGGCCACTGGTCGACGTGATCGACCTGCTCGTCGCCGGTTTCGCGCGCTGCGCCGCGGCGGGGGTCGCGCTCCGGGTGTCCCCTGAGCGGGCTGCCGTGATCGCGTTCGTCGGTGCGCATGGTCGCGTCGCCCTCTTCCAGGACTCCGCCAAGCACAACGACGCGGACTCCGTGATGTCGTTCGTCGACGAGTTCGTTGCGCTTGTTTTCGCCTGAAGCGCGGCTTTTTCTCTCATTTCATCCCGGCTGTTCTCCTCTGTGATGGCGGTTTTGATCAAGACGGTGGACAGGTGCCCTCAAGATTCCTAACGTTTGTTCAGTAAGTTGGCGAACGATCGTTTGGTAACTTTTTGGTGAACCCGGAAAGGATCGGCATGTTTCATCTTGATCACCTCTGCCTGGGCGTCCGCGAGTTGGGCGACGGCGTCCGCCGGGTGCACGAGGAGACGGGACTCGCCCACTACGACGGTGGCGTCATCGCCGACGCCATCGCGAACACGATCTTCCCGCTCGGCGAGGACGTCTACCTGGAGGTCGAGGCGGTGACGGCCCCCGCAGCCGTACGGGATGCGGGGGCCGCCTGGTTCGACCGGGCCGTCGCGGACGGCGACCGGTGGATGTTCTGGAGCCTGCGCGCCGACACCCTCGAGGAGCTGGCCGCGGTCGCGCAGCGGCTCGGCGGCGAGGTGGCGCGGCTTCCGGGGCGCGTCCAGCCCGACGGCACCCAGCGCATCATCACCACCGCGCCCGGCCCCGGCCGCGCGTTTGACACGTGCTGGCGCCGGGGGCTGCCGAACTGGTTCTACCGGGAGGACCCGGCCACCAACCCGGATCGCGGGGAGGTGGGGCGCGGTGATCGCGGGGCGGCCGTGACCCGGCTGGAGATTGGCGCCGACGCCGCGGAGCTGCGGGAGCACATCGGTGCCGAGACCTTCGGGCGGCTGCCGCTGGTGGTCGTGCCCGGCCGGCCGGGCGTGCGCGCGGTCACGGTGCGCACCGCGTCGGGGCGCGAGGTGACCCTGCGCAGGGACCCGGCCGACCTGTAGAGCCGTCGGGGATCAGGGCCGGCCGAACCAGGTCCTGATCCGGTCCAGGTGCCCGACGTCCCCGCGGATCGCGCCCATCCGCCCCAAACCCTGCCCTCCAGCCGCCGTCCGGCACCGCATGGCCCCCTTGGAGGGGCCTTCGCGGGCGGGCCGCGCTCTCAACGATCGGTGAGATGTGATCGCATCGCCTCGGCCCCGACCCGGCCGCGTACGGAGAACCACAGGTTGAAGGAGACTCTCTGCCCCGGCCGCAGCGTCGGGGGATCGAGGAGGGCGACGTGGATGCCTTCCCGGGACATCCGCAGTGTGCTGTGTGCGCGCACGGTCACTGCTTTCGGCCGCCGGACGGTGCCCGGCCGTTTCCGGTCGGGCTCGCGCAGCATGGATACTCCCAACTCCGGGGAGTCGGCGAAGATCAGGGTGTCGTCGGTGTCCCCGACGTTGCGGATCTCGAAGTAGGCGGCGGCCGTCTGCCCGGTGGACTGGACGATACGGCCGCCACTGACCCGGATCCTCGGTGTGGGCTCTCCCGCCGCTCCGGTCGCCGTGTAGCCCGTGAGCAGGGCCAACGCCAGTGCACAGCCGCCCACCGGTACCAGCGCCGCCCGTACTCCCCGGGCCGTCGTCCTCCTCAGGCGGCATCGCGGCGTGGTGCGGTCATCGGTCGCTGAGGACATCGGACTTCCTTCCCGGGTGGCTGTGCTCGGTGGCCGCGGGGCGGTATGAGGAGAGGGGAGCGGGCGGGGTGGCGGTCCGCCGCCCGCCGGGGGTGTAGTACCGCAGCCGCAGGCTGTTGGTGACGACGAGGACGGAGCTGGCGGACATGGCCGCGGCCGCGACCATGGGGTTGAGCCAGCCGGTCGCGGCCAGCGGAACGGTGACCACGTTGTAGCCGAAGGCCCAGACGAGATTGGCGCGGATGGTGCTCAGTGTGCGCCGGGTGAGCCGGATGGCGTCGACGACGGCCAGCATGTCGTTGCGTACGAGGGTGATGTCGGCCGCGCCGATCGCGGCGTCGGTGCCACCGCCCATCGCCATGCCCAGGTCGGCGGAGGCCAGCGCGGCGGCGTCGTTGACCCCGTCCCCGATCACCGTGACGCACCGGCCCTGCTCGCGCAGTGCGGTGACGATCCGTTCCTTGTCCTCCGGGGTCACTCCGGCGTGGACCGTGTCGATGCCCGCCCGTTCCGCCATCGCATGGGCGGGGGCGGCGCCGTCACCGGTCACCAGCACCGGCTCGATGCCCAGCGCGCGCACTTCGTGGACGGCCTCGCGACTGGTGGGCCGCAGGGTGTCGCCGACGGCGAGCAGTCCCGTGGGGCGGTCGTCGATCTCCACGATCACGGCGGTGTGCGCGGCGCGGTCGGCGGCCGCGCGCGCCCGGCGCAACGGCTCCGGCAACGGCTCCGACGGCCGGGGGCGGCGTACCCGCACCTCACGGCCGTCCACACGCCCGGACACGCCCTCACCGGCAACGGCCCGGAAGTCCGTCACCTCCGGCAGCCGCGCGACGCCGTCCTCCTCGTGGCGGGCAGCCACGACCACCGCCCGGCCGATGGGGTGCTCGGAGCCCTGCTCCACGGCCGCGGCCAGCCGGAGCACCTCGCTCGCCTCCGGACCGCCCTCCGCCACGGTCGTGTCGGTCAGCGTCATGTGCCCCGTGGTGAGTGTGCCGGTCTTGTCGAAGACCACGGTGTCCACACGGCGCAGCCGCTCCAGCGCCTCCGGACCGCGGACCAGGACGCCGAGTTGCGCCCCGCGTCCGCTGGCCACCAGGAACGCGGTCGGTGTGGCGAGCCCCAGCGCACAGGGGCAGGCCACCACGAGCACGGCCACGGCCGTGGTGACGGCGGTCTCACCCGCCGCGCCCGCGCCGAGCCAGAAGCTCAGCACCGTGCCGGCGATCGCCACGATCACCGGCACGAACACTCCCGCCACCGCGTCGGCCAGCCGCTGGATCCTGGCCTTGCCCGCCTGCGCCTCGGTCACCAGGCGGGTGATGCGGGCCAGTTGCGTATCGGCGCCGACCGCCGTGGCCCGCACGACGAGCAGCCCGCCGGAGTTGACGGCGCCGCCGACCACGGCGGTGCCGGGTGTCACCTCCACCGGCACGCTCTCGCCGGTGACCAGGGAGAGATCCAGCGCCGAGCCGCCCTCGACCACCACTCCGTCCGTGGCGACCTTCTCACCGGGGCGCACCATGAACTCCTGTCCCGTGGTGAGTTCGGCCACCGGGACGCGGCGGTTGCCGTCCTGCTCCCTCAACTCCACGTCATTCGCGCCGAGTTCGGCGAGTGCCCGCAGCGCCGAGCCGCTGCGGTGCCGGGCCCGCGCCTCCAAGTGGCGCCCGAGCAGGACGAACAGCGGCACGGCGACCGCCGCCTCCAGATAGATATGGGGCACACCGTCGTCGGCCGAGGGCAGCAGGCTGAACGGCATGCGCATCCCCGTCACACCCGCGCCACCCCAGAGCAGGGCGTACGCGGACCAGGCGAACGACGCGAGGACGCCGAGGGACACCAGGGTGTCCATGGTGGCCGTGGCATGCCGCAGACCGCGCAACGCCCGTCGGTGGAAGGGCCACGCGCCCCAGGTGGCGACCGGCGTGGCGAGGGAGAAGCAGGCATGCTGCCACCGGTCGAACTGCCAGGCGGGGACCATCGAGATGACGATCACAGGCAGCGCCAGCACCGCCGTGACGACGAGCCGCTCGATGTCGACGACCTCATCGCGGCCGGGCCCGTCGTCGGCCCCGCCCCCGGGCGATCGGCTGTCGTCTTCTCCGGTGGCGGCGGGAGGCGCGGGGAGATCGGCGGTGTAACCGGCTCGTTCGACGGTGGCGATCAGTTCGTCCACGTCCACGGTGACCGGGTGGGAGACCCGCGCCGTGCCGGTGGCGAGGTTCACGGTGGCGCTCACGCCCTCGACGCGGGCCAGTTTCTTCTCCACCCGCGCCACGCAGGCCGCGCACGTCATCCCGCCGATCAGCAGGTCGGTGGTGCGGGCGGACACGCCGGACGAGGTTGTCGGATCGGACGTGGTGTCCGGACATTTGCTCATCGCGCCCCTTCCCAGGCGCCGGGGCCCTGCGGCCCCATGCCCTGCGGCCCCATGCCGTGCGTATCCATGCCTCCGGCCCCGCCGTCCTGCGGCACACTCCGATGGATACCGGGTGCCACCGGACCGGCCGCCCGCCCCACCGCGTAGGAGGCGGCCATCAACACCGCCAGGAGGACGAGAAACCCGGCCAGGGCGGGAGGCGGCAGCGCGCGCCGCGCCCGGGCGACGCGCGGCTCCGCCCCGTCGGGCGCCGGTCGCGGCGGCGAGGTGGTATCGGTCAATGGCATCTTCGGCACTCCCCTGTGCGGGCTTGGCGGAAACGGCCGGGGTTCGCTCACCTCTACGGGCCCGGGACGCCGGCCGCTCACCGTACGGAGGCTCTGTCACACAAGGAGAAAAACCGCCCCGGCCGGGAACCGTCCGGGTGAGTCGGCCGACCTCTGAGCTGTGAGGGTTCTCTGCCCCGGTCCGGCGGAGAGCGGAAGGCCCGACTTGGGAGCGGCCGGGGCACACCTGTCCACCCGGCCGGACGGAGGGGCGGGCGCGGCGGAGGGCGAGCGGTCGCGTCTCCACCGCACCCGGGAGCCTGTTGCCGGACGGGATGCCCTGTGGCGCACATCACACCACACCTCTGAAACTTCTTCCCCCGGAGGCCCGACTACTGGACCGGTACGGCTCCGGCCGACCGGTATCGTCCCCGAGCCAGGAGTTCCCATGTCCGCCGAACCCGTCGCCGCCGACACCGAAGACGGACCACAGCCGCCTGGCACGCCGCAGCCCGACGGCGCGCCCCGGACATCGGACTCGGCCGCGGGTCCTCGTGGCTGGTCGGTCCTGCGCCCGTTGGTCCTGCGCCCGTTGGTCCTGCGCCCGTTGGTCCTGCGACTGCATTTCTACGCGGGAGTCCTCGTAGCGCCGTTCCTGCTCGTCGCCGCCGTGACCGGACTCCTCTACGCGGGCTCCATCCAGGCCGAGAAGATCGTCTACGACCATGAGTTGCGGGTCCCGGTCGGCAAGAGCGAACTGCCCCTCTCTCAGCAGATCGCCGCCGCTCGCAAAGCCCACCCCGACGGGGAGATCGGCGCGATCCGCCCCTCACCGGAGGCGGGCGCCACGACGCGCGTGCTGCTCTCCGGCGTCAAGGGTGTCGACCCCGAGCACAAGCTGGCCGTCTTCGTCGACCCGTACACGGGGAAGGTGCGCGGCGCGTTGGAGCAGTACGGCACCAGTGGCGCGCTGCCGCTGCGCACCTGGATCGACGACCTGCACCGCAATCTGCATCTCGGCGACAGCGGCCGCCTCTACAGCGAGCTCGCCGCCAGTTGGCTGTGGGTGATCACCGGCGGGGGTCTGGTGCTGTGGATCGCTCGACGCCGCAAGGGCTCGGTGAGGCGGAGGCTCCGCGCGACGGCGTTGCCGGACCGGTCCGCCACGGGCCGCCGGCGGATGATGTCCTTTCACGGCTCGGTCGGGGTCTGGGCGGCGCTGGGGCTGTTCTTCCTGTCCGCGACCGGTCTGACCTGGTCCACGTACGCGGGTGCGAACGTCACCGACCTCCGCGCCTCCCTCGGCCAGGCCACTCCGGCCGTCAGCTCCGCCGGCGGCGGCGAACACGCCGGACACGGCTCCATGCCGGGCATGGACATGGGCGGGTCGAGCGGAAAGGGCGGCGAGTCCGCCGATGTCGGTGTCGACGCCGTACTGAAGGCCGCGCGCGCCGAGGGGCTGGGCAACCCGGTCGAGATCGTCCCGCCCACCGGGGCAGGCGCCGCGTACACCGTCAGCCAGATCCAGCGCAGCTGGCCCGAAAAGCAGGACGCCGCCGCCGTTGACCCGGCGACCGGTCAGGTCACCGACGTGGTGCGGTTCGCCGATCATCCGCCGCTGGCCAAGCTCTCCCGCTGGGGAATCGACGCCCATATGGGGAGCCTGTTCGGGCTGCCCAATCAGATCGCCCTGGCCGCCCTCGCGCTCGCCCTGATCTTCCTGATCGTGTGGGGCTACCGGATGTGGTGGCGGCGCGGCCGGGCCGGTGCCTTCGGCCGCCCCATCCCACGCGGCGCCTGGCGGCAGGTGCCGTCGTACGTTCTCGCGGTGTTGACCGTCGTCGTCGCGGTCCTCGGCTACTACCTGCCGCTCCTCGGCCTTCCCCTGATCGGCTTCCTGCTCATCGACCTCGCACTCGGCCGCCTGGCCGACCGGCGTGGAAAACGGGCTGAAACGGCTGGTGCCTGAGGTGAACACCGCTGTCCATACACGCATAACCACGCCCGAGGAACGGGCGACATCGCCGGATGTTCCTGAGTGCCGTCGCGCGGCGGTGGTCCGATGATTGCCGCGACGGGGCTGCGCTGGGTCCTGACCGTACTGTTCCTCGTTCCCGCCCTCTCCGCGGTGTGGCGCGCCGTCATACCCGAACGCGCCGATGGCGGACCGGGCGCCGCAGGGAGAATCACACATCTGCTGCACGCGGTGATGGCCTTCGCCATGGTGGCGATGGTCTGGCCGTGGGGCATGGACCTTCCCGCACGGCCGCAGATCATCCTGTTCACACTGGGCGGGGTGTGGTTCACCCTGGTGGCCCTGGCCCGCCCCGCTCCTCTCTCCCGGACCCGCGCGTTGTCGGATGCCCTCCCGCATGTGGCGATGATGGGCGCGATGGCCTGGATGGCCGCCGCGATGGTCTCGTCCTCCTCGATGCAGGGACACGGCGGCTCCGACGGCATGGACGACATGCCCGGGATGGACATGTCCGGCGGCTCCGGCACCGCGACCATGACCCTCACCGGAACCGGCACCAGGCTGACCGCCGGACTGCTGGCCGGGCTGCTCCTCCTGCTCGCCCTGAGGTGGCTGGCGCGGGGATTCGACGTCGCCCGGCTCGATGGCACCACCGGGTCGCGGCACCCCTCGGCAACGGCCGAGCGCGACGCGTTCGATCTCGGCTGCCACGGCGCGATGGCACTGGGGATGGCGGTGACGTTCGCACTGCTCCTGTGAACGACGGTCACATCGAAGCTCACAGGGCGCCCAGTGCCCGTACGCGATTGTCGACCGCGCGGCGGCTGACGGCTGCCGCGGGATCGAAGGTGTCGAAGGCGCGCGTGAAGTGGTCAGTGGATTCCCTTCGAACAGGCTCACCGCGACCTCCGCCGTGGACGTGGACGTGGACGTGGACGTGGACGTGGACAAGAAAAGCGTGATCGTCGTCCCCGGCGCCGCGGGAAGCCTCTCGCTGGATCCCGGCGTCGCCGGCGGCATCGGCTGGATTCCCGGCCAGGCGGGGTCCACGGAGCTGCCGGGCCTGCTGCGCGAGGCACTGGCCCGCCCCGAGGTGACCGTTGCCACCGCCTGCGGGGGTTCCATCCTCCTCGCCCACGCCGGCCTGGCGGACGGCCGACCGCTGGTCACCCACGAGCGGGGCCAGGACCTCGCCGGAGTGAAGGCGGCACGGCGGGGCAACTGGTGCCCCGTGGTGGGACTGCCAGGTCGGTGAGGTAGCCGTCCACGGCGCCCTCCATACATGGGCCGCTGGTGACACTGCCGTGGCCGTGGCCCTCGTAGGTGAGGAGCACGCCGCTGCGGCCGAGCTGCCGGGCCACCGAGACCGCCCACGGGTAGCCGGTGGCGGGGTCGTGCAGCGCGTTGGACACCAGGACCGGCGGGGCACCGTGTGAGTCCAGGCGGTGCTGCGGGTTGGCGGTCGGCGCGCCCAGACACGCCGCTGCCATGTGGATCGGCAGCAGGTAAGGCAGGTCAGGCGCGGTCATGTTCATCATGGCGACGAGCGAGGCGTACTCCTGGTAGTCGCGCACTGGCAGGTGCCAGTCAGAGCAGAAGACCGGGGTGGCCGGAGGCAGCGGCGCTACCGAGGTGGGCGACGCGGGCAGCGGCCGGCTCGCGTCCATCCCCGCGATCGCCGTGGCCAGGCCCGCGTAGTCGGCCGCGTAGAACTTCCGGAACGCCATCTTGTTGACCAGGTCCGAAGACGACAGCGACGTACCCGGCTTCGCCGGGTCCTCCAGCTCGCCGCGCCCGGCCCGGGCCAACAGGCCCTGCCAGACCGCGCGGACGTCGCGGCCGTGCAGCGCGCAGTCCGCGGCACCGTCGCACCACTTCACGAACTCATGGAATGAATCCTCTGCCGTGGCCGCTTCGGCCTTCAGGAAGTCACGGGTGGTCGGGACGCTGTGGTCCATGACGCTCTCCAGCACCATCGCGCGCACGCGGCGCGGGTAGGTCTCGGCGTACTGTGCCCCGAGCAGCGTGCCGTACGAGCTGCCGTGGAAGGTCAGTTTCCGCTCGCCGAGGGCGGCCCGGAGAGCGTCCAGGTCCCGGACCGTCTGGGCGGTGTCAAGGTGGTCGAACACCGGGCCGGTACGGGCCCGGCAGTCGGCGCGGAGCCGCCTGTTGTACTCCAGGGTGGCGTCGAAGTCCGCCTGGCTCCTCAGCTCCGGTGACGGCCGCTCGGCAAGCAGATCGCCGGAGCAGGTCACCGGGTTGCTGCCGCCCACGCCGCGCGGGTCGAAGCTGACGATGTCGAACCTGCGGCGGACCTCGGGGCTGAACCGGCTGATACGGTCCACCACCATCTCCACACCCGAGTCGCCCGGCCCGCCGGGGCCGAACACCATCGAGCCGACGCGTGCGCTGGGATCGGTGGCCTTGCGGCGGGCCACGGCCAGGTCGAGTCTCGGCCCGTCCGGATGGGCCCAGTCGACCGGCACCGAAAGGATGGCGCACTCGGCTCCCGGCTTCTCCGGGTCGTCACACGGTGCCCACCTCAGGGCCCCGGTGGCAGACGGCGACGCGTGGACCGCAGGCGCGGCGGCGAGGCCGGTGATGACGGCCATGGCGGCTCCAACGGCTGTGGCCGTGCCCCGCACGGCGATGCGCCGCAGTGCGGATCTGCCCCTTAACGGCATGGATCCTCCTCGTGAGAGAACGGTTGTGTCAGGCATGCGGACCCGGCCGGGGCGCCGTCGTCACGTTAGGCGCACTGCCGCTCAGGTGGGGCCCCTGTCAGGGGCTTTTCCGGGTCGGGTCGGGGACCGATCAGGGGCGATCGGGGCGCGGGGCGAAAACGGTCAAGGTCGGGCCAAACGTCAACGACCACGGCCCTTCTGGCCGTAGCCAGGGGGCGACGACTCGGGACGAGGACATGGTCCCGGTGGTCATGGTGGTGACCGCGCCGCCGGGATCGGCGGCGAACACCGAGATGCCGTCGCCCTTCAGACGTTGCGCCAGGTCCAGGGTGTAGGCGAGGTTGGCGAGCTTTGCACGGCCGTACGCGTGCAGGCCGCAGCAGCCCTGGTCATCTGGCTTCGCACATAATCGCCCCAGGTCCTGCCCACCCATACGCGCCTCTCGCCACCTTGCCGGTATCGACCGACATGCGGCCGCTTGGAGAAGTTCACCGAGGCGGATGTCGCTCACCGGTGACGAGGGGCCCACCGGCGATGCGCCAGTCGACGAGGCCGCGGCTCATGTTGACCGCGTCGAAGCCGTTCTCCATCAGCAGGTTCGCCGCACCGGCGGAGCGGATACCGCCGGTGCAGAAGGTGATGAGGAGGCGGACGTCGGGAGTTCCAGGCAGCGTTCGGGCAGCACTTCGAGCGGCATGTGCACGGCACCCGGGATGTGCACGCGGTTCCACTCGAACGCGCGGCGGACGTCCACGACAAGCGCGCCGTCCGCGACAAGACGGACCGCCTCAACGGCGGTGACGGCCGGTGGCCGTCGGAAGTAGTGCCGCAGACTCATGCGCTCCGTACCTCCCGCCGCACGTGATCACCGTAGGTGGCCCGCGCATCCTTGGAACGCGCGAGGATGAACGCGGGGACGGACGACGTGGGGGGCATAGCTGCTCCTCCGTAGATAACCAACCACCCCGACCCCACGGTCGTGAGCCGGGCAGCCGCTTGCGGCGTGCCGCCGCTATGCGGCGGGCGTGCCGCTATCGGCGGTCGCGCGGTTGGCGGCTTCCCACAGGGCCGTACCGAGCTCACGGCTGTGGAGCTGGGCGGAACCCTTGGCAGGGCGGGTGTGGACGAAGTAGGTGCCGGAAAGGGCCTGTTGGCGGGTGGCCAGTTCGGCCAGCCGTGCGGCGCCTTGGCGAGGGGTGCCGATGAACGGGCGGGCGGCGGTCTTCAGGAGGCTGCCGGTGCGGCCCATGTACCGGCCGAAGCCCGAGGCCATGATGCCGGGGTGGGCGGACCAGGCAGATGAGGCGGGCTGGTCGGTCAGCGAGCCGAAGTAGGCGATGGTGAAGTCGAGCCCCGAGGCGGCGAGGATCGCCTCCGCGGTGTCGAAGTCCTGGTAGTCGCGGCGGATGAGCAGCCGGGGCAGCGCCTTGAGCGGCCACGCGGTGTGCTGTCGTGAGGCGCCGCTTCCCCAGGCCAGCGGCATGGCGATACGCCGTACCCGATGCAGATGCATGGCGGCCACCAGATTCGCGGTGGCCCGGGCCATCACCGCTGAGCCGGTACGTGCCTTGAGCCAGAGCGGATTGCCCAGTGCGCTGACGATCGCGTCCTGCCCGTTGACGGCGCGGCGGACGGCGGCCAGGTCATCGCCCACAGCACCCGCCACGATGCGCGGCCCCGGCGTCTCGACCTGCCCTGCGCCTCGTCGTACGAGCGCGGTCACCTGGTGTCCGCGCTCCAGGGAGTGGGTGACCACCTGCCTGCCCAGGCCGCCGTTGGCGCCGACCACGAGGAGCCTCATCTTCGTCATCTCACTTCCTCTGGATCACCAGGCGGCTGCGGTGATCGTCCTGGGGTGTTGTCGCTCGGGGACAGCCGGTCTCCACGGGGGGTGCAGAGGTCACCGCAAGGTCCACTCGCCTCGCGTTTCAGTGGGTATGAAACTCGGGGCCCAGTCCTGCGCTGCGCCCGCTGGAACTGGAGATTGCCTGGATCTCCAGTTAAAGTCAAGCTGAAACCATCCGAGGAGGAACGAGGAGTCGTGACCGCCCAGCCCCCGCCCACCAGCACCGCCTTCCTGCTCGCCGTCCTGGGTCGGCGAGCACGCGAGGACGTCGAACGGGCGCTCAAGCCGACCGGTTACACGCTGCGCCATCTCTCGGCCCTCGGTCATCTGATGGGGGAACCGGGAATGTCCTACAGCGAACTGGGCCGCAGGGCAGGGATCACCGCACAGAGCGCCCAAGCCACCGTCCGGCAACTGGAAGAGCGCGGTGCCGTCGAGCGCCGCACCGACCCCGGACGGGGCCGCACCGCGGAACTCCACGTCACGGCAACCGGCCAGGAACTCCTCCGGGCGGGGCGCGATGCCTACGCCGAAGTGGACGCCGCCCTGGAGCGCGCACTCGGGAAGCAACGGCGCCACGACCTCACCGGGCTTCTTCTGTCGGCGTTGTCCGGAGGCTCTTCAGGGAGGGACTGAGCCGGGGCGATCACCCACGGAAACCGGGGCGGTCGGTGCTCGCGGCCATGCCGAAGTTGACACCGCCGATCCGCCCGGTCCGTGTCCATGACGTCCTGGCCGCCGAACTTCGCCGGGAAGGCCAACCGCCCGTCATCACGGCCTCATTGTGGCGACTTGAGCATCTCCAGCAGGATGCGCCGCAGATCCGTGCGGTCCTGCGGGGTAACCCGCGCCAGCCTGCGGTCGAACTCCGCGGCGAGCGCTGAGAGCGCGCGGTCCCGCGCCGCCTTGCCCTCGGCGGTCAGGGAGAGCCGATGCCGCCGCAGGTCCTCGTCGTCGATCTCACGCCGCATGAACCCCTTTGCGACGAGGTTGCGGACATAGACCGTCACGCTCGCTTTGGGGATCATCAGCGCCGCCGCGAGTTCGGCAGGGTACGGCGACGCAGCCACCTCGGCCAGCACGAAGAACTCCTTCGTCTCCAGCCCGAGCTCGGCCAGTTCAGCGCTACAGGCATCCATTACGACGCTCAGTAGACGCTGGTTCAGCGTCCACAGCTGCGCACCGTCAACCGTCACGCGAGCCCCTCCATCCGTCCAGGTGGTACAGTTCTGAATTAGTTCCAAACTGTACCAGAGGTATTTCGTACTGGACGGCCATGGAACAAACACTTACGCGAAAGGCGTCACCAGATGCTTCAGCACCTCACGATCCCGCGCGGACCGATCGATCTCTCGGCCGACCTCTACCTACCCGACGGCATCGACGACGCGGCGCCGCTGCGCGCCGTGGTGCTCTCCACGCCCGGCAGCAGCGTGAAGGAGCAGATCGGCGCGAACTACGCATCCCGTCTCGCCGCACGCGGCGTCGCGGCGCTCGTCTTCGACCCCGCCCATCAAGGTCAGAGCGGTGGAGAGCCCCGCGATCTCGAGGACCCCTACCGCCGCGGCGAGGACATCTCCTACGCGATCGACGCGCTCAGCACGATCCCCGGCATCGCCCCGGAACGCATCGGCGTCCTCGGCATCTGCGCCGGCGGCGGCTATGCGGTGCACACCGCCCGCACGGACCATCGCATCAAGGCGGTCGGCACGGTCGTCCCGGGCAACATGGGCACGTCGTTCCGCAGCTTCCAGCCGGATGGCGCGGTGGCCGCGCTCGACGCCATGGCCGACGCGCGCACCGAAGAGACCCGCTCCGGCGAGCTGACCCGCGTGAACTGGCTGCCCGACACCCTGGAGGAAGCCGCAGCGGCCGGGCTGACCGATATCGACACGACCCAGGCAGTCACCTACTACCGCACCGAGCGGGGCAGGAACGAACACTCCACGAACCGCCGCCTCTCGCGCGGCGACTCACTGCTGCTGGGCTACGACGCGTATCACCTGGTCGACCAGCTCATGACCCAACCGCTACAGGTCATCCTCGCCGGACGCATCGGCAACACCGGATCTTACGAGTCCGGCATGCAGCTGTGGAAGCTGGCGCCCAACCCGGTCGACCTCATGGTGATCGACGGCGCCGGGCACTACGAGATGTACGACGAGCCCGAGTACGTCGACGCCGCCGTCGACCGGCTCGCCAACTTTTACCTGAACAACCTGTAAATCATCCAGCCCGGCCAACCTGCCGCCGCGGCCTGACGGTGCTTGGCGCGTTCGACCTCCGCAATACGGGGCTCTGGGTTTGACGACGGACCCCAGTCAGGGGGTGACCAGGGCGCCGCAGCCCTTCCGCGGACTCCACCACCCGATGGCTCACGGGCCGGTGCTGGTGCATGGCGGCTCCGAGGGTGTTCCGGGCGGCAGCTGGTGCTTCCGTTCATCGTCGGTGTAGTCGCGGCCCACGCCCTCGCACAGATCCTTGAACCAGGTTTCGGGACGCAGGTCGAAGGACTGCCGCCAATCGTCGCCTGCCATCGTCAGCCGGTTGCCCCGGACGACCGCCGCGTGGCGGCCGCCCGGTATCCGAATAACGCCGACCCGGTCAGCGGTGGCGGCTTCCCACAACTCGAGATCGGTCGCGTACGAGAACGTGACCACTGTGCCTTCGTCGGTTACCCCGACCACATCACCGGCAGTGTCGACCGCTATACGTTGGCCTTGGGCACGTTGCTCGGCAACCCCCCAGCGGCGCAGAAAGCCGTCGTACTGCTTCACCACCAGTTCCTCGCCATCCGGCGAGAAGGCCATGCTGGAGCCGCCGTAATTCGAGTAGACCGTGCTGATCCGATCGCCGGACAGTGTGCCCGTCCGCTTGCGGGCCCGGATGTCCCACAGCGCCACCCTGCCCCGCTCGGCGCCATTCCGGCCCGCCACCGCGACCTGGTCCGGATGGCCAGGACGGGCACGGATCTGACCGATCCCCGCGAACGCTTTGCCGGAGTCCAGGGGCGTGCGGTCGGCCCACAGCGGCGGTCCGATCTGCACGCCGCGTTCCGGGTCCACCCGCAACAGGGCGCCGCCCGCCGTCAGCACGGCGACATCCCCGCCGTACAGCGGCTCGGCCGCGTCCACGGTTCCCAATTCCTTGTCGGTGTCGGGTCCCATGTCCAGCCGCACATCCACCCGGTCGGCCAGGTCACGAGCGGCGTAGGTGGACATCTCCGTACCGTTCGGCTGCCACGTCACGAGCCGCGTGGACCGCGCGGTCCATGTCACCAGCCAATCCCGGTTACGGCGAGTACGGGGAAGCGCGGCGGTGCGGTGGTCGCCGCTCACCAGGTCCATCACCTCCAGTCGGCCGTGGGATACCCGCGCCAAGCGCCGCCCGTCGGATGACAGTGCCCCGACGGGGATATCCGACTTATCGGGCTCCCGGGCGACTTCGCGGAGTGCCTCGACCACCATCAGAGTGTCGCCGACCGGAGCCAGCACCCGCACCCCGCCGCCCCCGCGCGATACGACGGCGATCAGATCCTGTGGCTCGCTGTCCACCGGCACCCGTGTCCGGTAGGTTTCGCCCGTGGTCGGCCGGGTCAGCGCGATCTCGCTATATCCGCCGTTCTCGACCCCCTTGGTATCGAACAGGTACACACCGGTGGCGTCCGGCGTCGTGGAGCTGCCGGGGAGCCGCGCGCTCGACCCCTTGGCCAGATCATGGAGATATGACCGTGACGAGGAGTCCGACTCGATGACGTAGGCTCCACCGCCACCGAGCGACAATGACCCGGCCTTGGTACGGCTTGAGATCTTCCGCACGGATCTTCCGGTACCCAGATCGCGCACCACCACCTCCCTGTTCTTGCCCCGGAACCAGGGCAGCAACAGCACGGTGTCAGGGTCCACCCCGAACGCCGCATCGTTCAGGATGACACCGCGCGGGATCACTTCGTCCGCCATGGGCAGTGGTTGGCCGCTGCCCGTGTCCCATGCCCCCAGGAGCCCCTCGCGGCCGTCGTCCTCCGGCAGTGGTCTGCTGAACGTGAGCAGCCGCAGAAGCCGGCGGCTGTCCGCGCTGAAGTCCAAGCGCGCACTGTTGACGTTGCGCTCGCCCGCCACGTCACGCGCCAACACCCGGGGCCCGCGACTGGTGCCGTCCAGCCGCCACAGCAGTACGCCGCCCTCGGGTGTGGCTATCGCGTAGTGCCGACCGTCCGGGCTGATGGCACTGCGCGTGTCGCCCTCGGGCACACCACGCAGCGTGTAATGGCGCGGTTTTCCCTCCGGTACGCCGGTCACCACGGCCACCTGCTGCGGGCCGAAGCCGGACGGTTTGGACCGCACCACCATGGTGCGCCCGTCCGGCGTGGCGTCCAGCTTCTGCGCCCGGCCCCGCCACAGGCCCCGATAGCCGCCCCGTAGGTACTGCCCGCGCACGTACTGGCGGAGCAGCGCCGCCCGGGCCTGCGGCGTGTGCTCGGTGTGCCAGGCGGCCAGCGCCAGCTGCACCGCCGTGCCGGGGGCGCGTTCGGACTGCTTGTCCGACGCGTCGGCGAGCGTCCGGGAGGCGAGCGTCCGCAGCTTGGCCTCGGTCTCCCGTCGATTCTGCACGGCGACCGCGGCCAGCGTTGACGCCGTCAGCAGCAGTGCGGCGAGTGCCGCGACAGCGGCCTGCCACGCCCGTACGCCGCGCCGCTGGTGCCGCCGTCCGGCCTGGATGTAGGCACGCTCGCCGGAGGTGATGTCTTCGGGCCTGCGCTTCAGCCAGTCTTCCGCCTCGGCGAGCAGCCGCCCGCGCAGCAGCCCTCCCGCCTCTCCGCTCCGGTCCTCCCACCGAGCCAGGTCGCGCCGCAACTGCTCCTGCCAGCCCCGGAACTCGCGGCTGTCCTCCAGCCAGCCGCGCAACCGGGGCCACAGTCTCGTGAGTGCCTCATGAGCGAGGTCGACGATCTCCGTGCCCTCGGAGGTACGGCCGAAGACGACCAGCTTCCCCGGTGCGAGTCGGCGTGCGATCGCCACCGCGGCGGTGTCGAGGTCGGCGACCGGGGTGGGGCGGCGCGTGAAACCGCCCCGGTCGTCCGGGCGGGCCAGTTGGACGAACAGCCGCCGGGCCGCGGGCTCCTCGGAGGCGGGGACGTGTGCGCGGAAGGCATCTTCGGCGTATCCGACCAGCGCCCCGGCGACGCCGCCCAGTTCCTGGTACGCGGCGTGTGTCAGCATGGATCGCTCGCGGCGCTCCCACAACCGGGTCAGCGCGAACTCCGTCAGAGGCATCCGGCCCGGCTCGCCCGCCGCGTCCTCGACGATCCGCTCCGCCAGACCGGGTTCCAGCCACAGCCCCAAAGTGGCGCCGACCGGCCCGGTGACGGCTTGGCGCAACCCCTTGGCGGAGAGCGCGGCGAGGAAGATCACGGCGTCGCTGAGGGCGCCGGAGGTCTCAGGGGTCACCAGGACGTCGAGCGACTCGGGGCGCGCGGTGGCCACCACCCGCGTACCGATCCCCTCGTCGGGCGCTCCCGCGACCGCTGCCAGCAGGGTGAACAGCTCACGCGCCGCAGCCGGTTCGGCGGCCGCGTACTCCTCCAACTGGTCGACGAAGATCAGGTGCCCGCCGCTCCCTCCCCGCCGTCCCAGTGCGGCCCGCAGCCCGGCGGCCACCTCTTGCTCTCTCCCGTCACGCGCCCCGTCGTCCAGGAGTCCGACCAGCTCCTCGCTCTTGCGCAGCCGCTCGACCTCCCCGGCCGCCGGCTCCAGCACCGGCATCACCGCCTGCGCCAGCGCTGTCCGGGGCCGTACGCCCTGTACCGGCCGCAGCACGGACACGGTCGTGCCACGCGCCCGTAACGCCGGCAGCAGCCCGGCACGGACCAGGGAGGACTTCCCGCAACCGGACGGCCCGGCCAAGACGGTGAGCGGACGCGTTCCGACCGCCTTCGCCAGCCGTTCAGCGTCGTCCTGCCGCCCGTGAAAGAACTCCGCGTCCTCTTCCCCGAACACCGCCAGCCCGCGGAACGGGCACCTCGGCCGCAGCACCTCCTCGTCCACCAGTGCCGCGGACGGCACCAGATACGCCGTCCCCGCCAGTCCACCGCGCCCGGCGGCAACGGTCATACCGACGACGCCGCCCTGGGCGTCGTCCCATACCGCCGAACCGCTGAAGCCCGCCCCGATCCGCGAACCGCTGTCGGGCTCGGCGTCCATCTGTAGCCAGCCGGCGCCCTGTGCGGCCCGCAGCGTCCCGGAGGCCCACACTCCGTGCGTGGCGCCCTCCGGGAAGCCGTACACCCGGAAGGTGTGTCCCCACACCGCCGACCCGTCGACCAGTGGCACCGGCCGCGCGTTCGAAACCGTACGATCCAGCCGCAGCAGCGCCACATCGCCGCTGTCATCCCGCTTCACCGGCTGCCAGGAGACGACCTCCGCGAGGACTTCGGGGATCGTCCCGTCCTCTTCGCGCAAAAGCGGGAATTCGACACGAACGGTGCCCTCGGGTGCCCGGGTCAGGTCTCTGGGCAGCCCGAGCGCGTCGGCGACCACATGCGCGCAGGTGCACACAAGGTCGGGGGCGATCAGGAAACCCGCCCCCGCCACACCCCCGCTACCCCACACCCGGGCCGCACCGGATTCCAGCGGCCTGTCGCCCCAAGGGACTCCCATGCGGGCCATCATCCCTGGTCGCGGGTGCCCCATTCCAGACGCACGCTGAAATTGGCCTCACTGGCCGCCTTGGCCACCACGACCCCCGCCTCCGCGGAGAGCTTGATGCCGAACTCGACGCTCACGGTGTCCGGTTGTTGCGCCATGTCGCGCACACTCCGGGCGACCGCTTCCAGCGCGGGTCGGATGTGGGTCAGGGCCTCCTGGAGAGTCTCGGCGGAGCCGCTCACGACGTCGGCGACTCGGCCCACCCGGTCGATCCCGCTGTCTTCCGGCCCGTCGACCTCGACCCGCATCGCCGTTCCATCACCGAGCAACATGTTCCCGATCCGCGTCATCCCGCCCCCATCTGGGTTGTCCGTCTACGGAGAGACCAGGGTCCATCTTCAAACGGATCTTGCCCAGAGCAGGAACGAGGCACGTGCGACCGCCGCTTCTCAGGACACGCCGCACTGCTCGGCTTCGGCAAGTGCCTACGGGTAGCTCATGGGCAGCGGGGCGAGATCGGGCTGCGCGGGGGGCTCCTCCGAGGGCTCCCACGGGCATCCCGGCCCGGAGCAGTCGGCGGGCCAGTGCCATGGCGTACGGGGTGAATACGCGCAGCGCGATAGCCGAAGCCCCGGCACGACCGAAAGCGCGCGAGCAGGACGTCGGCTCCGGTACGGGTGAACGCGGGTCGTGCCCCGGCGTGGTCCGCGTCCCGCGCAGCGGTTACCAGTCGAGCCTGACCGGCATGAACGGCTCGCTCTCGGGAGCCTCCTTGCGCGCCTTCAGGATGCGTTCGGCCGGGGCGCCCGCGGGCACCCGCAGTGGCGGCTCGGGCTGCTCGATCGTGTCGGCGACGGTGGCGGCCACCTCCTCGGCGGTGACGGCGGCGTCACGCAGCGTGCCGATCTGCTGGTGGAGCGGGGTGTACGGATCGTTGTCCGTGAAGAACGCCGTGGCCTTCCCGGCACCGCTCGTGGACACGGCACCCGGCTGCACGATGCTCACCTTGATGCCGAAGTGGCCCGTCTCGATGGCCAGTGTCTCGGCGATCGCCTCCAGAGCCCATTTGCTGGCGCTGTACGGGCCGATGATCGGCAACACCAGCCGCCCTTGGATGCTGGAGACGAAGACCAGGCGGCCCGATCCGCGTTTCCGCATCGCGGGCAGCACTGCCTGCGTCACTCGCAGCGCGCCCAGGGTGTTGAGCTGGAAGAGGCGCTCGACCTCCGCCAGCGGGACGCTCTCCAGCGGTGCGCGCACTGTCGCGCCCGCGTTGCTGACCAGCACGTCGATGTCACCGGCGTCCTCGATGGCCTGGTCGACGCTGTCCTGGTCGGTGACGTCCAGGCGCAGGCGCTGGTCCACGGGGAGGTCGGCCAGGGTTTCCGGTCGGCGGGCGGTGGCGATCACCCGGTGGCCGCGGCGTGCCAGTTCGACGGCGATGGCCCGGCCGATTCCTTGGGACGCGCCGGTGATGAGCACGGACGACATGGCGGTTCCTCCTCGATGACGTGGGTCGCGGGGTCACGCGGGCGGGCAGGTGAGGGCGAGAATCCCGGTGCGGAGGCGGAGCCGGAATCCCAGGGACTCGTACAAGCGGATGGCGCTCGCGTTGGACGCGAGCACGTGCAGGAACGGCGTCTCGCCGCGTTCCCGGATGCCCTCGGCGACGGCCAGCAGCAGACGTGTCCCCAGGCCCTGTCCGCGTGACCCCGGGTCGGTGCAGACACCGCTGATCTCCGTCCACCCCGGAACACGCAGTCGTTCACCGGCCATCGCCACCAGGCGGCCGTTGCGACGGATGCCCAGGTAGGTGCCCATCTCGATCGTGCGCTTCAGAAACGGTCCCGGCCGGGTCAGTTCCGCCAGGGTGAGCATCTCCGGAACGTCCGCCTCATGGAGACGGACGGCCTCCTCGTCCGGCGCGGTGGCGATCCCGCCGCCGGTGAACTGCAACAGCGGGATGCGCGCCTCGACCTGCCAGCCGTCCGGCGGCTCGGGCACGGGCCCGCTCAGCGTGACCCGCGCACCGGGGCCGGCCAGCGCCGCGAGGTTCGCCCAGTCGGCCGCGCCGGGGGAGTCCGGCAGCGCCATGAACGGTGACATGTCGGCGGTGTAGCGCAGTGCGTTGCCACGCCGCCGCGCGAGGTGGGCGTGCGGCCCGGAGAGCGCCGAGTGGATCGCGTTGTCCAACGGATGTGACGGCAAAGTGGTGTCCTCACTTGCTTTCGTCGGCGTGGGACGCACGCGCGGGCACGAGTGGCTGGAGCAGCCGCCGCGGCCTGTTGAGCATCGCGGAGACGGCATCGGAATCGGCGTTCACCGGCTCGAACCCGGGGCCCGGCTCGATGCGGGTGTCCTCGACCGGAACGACCGAACCGCACTCCTGGCAGCGCGCCTCGGAGTCGAGCAGGCCCCCGTCAAGGTCATGGCGCAGCGTGCGCTTCATCCCGCCCGGTGAGTAGAACGCGTCGCCCCAGGCCATCAGGGCACGCACGATCGGCCACAGCTCGACGCCCTTGTCGGTCAGCCGGTATTCGACCGTGCCGGCGCCGTTGTCGTCCCGGGCGAGCACACCCTCCCGTACGAGCAGCTTCAGCCGGTTGGTCAGCACGGCGCGGGGGAGCCCGAGCTGGGTGGCGAAGTCGCCGAATCGGCGGACCCCGAAGAACGCGTCCCGGACGATCAGCAGCGTCCACCGCTCTCCGACGATCTCCAAGGCTCGCGCCAGCGAGCAGTTGCGGTCCGTGTAGGTGGAGGGAAGGGTCATGAGAACCACCCTACCTCGGGTAGTTCGGTCACTGAACCGCCCTGTGTTACAGTTCACTCAGTGAACTACCACGGAGGTGCGCCACCATGTACCAGTTCCTCGCTTCCTTCACCGTGCGCCCCGGGCACCGTGACGACTTCGTCCGGGTGGCCAGGAAGACCGCGCGTGACTCCCTCGCGAACGAGCCCGGCTCCCGGCGGTTCGAGGTCATCGCGGACGAGAAAAACCCGGATGTCTTCTACCTCAACGAGGTCTACGCGGACGTCGACGCGTTCAACGCGCACGCGAACGGCCCCTACTTCGGAGCGTTCTTCGCCGAGGCCGGCGCCTACGCCGAAGGCCCGACGTGGCTCATGAGGGGAAACCTCATCGACGACAAGGCGACCGTCCAGTGACCGCCGCCGCTCGAACCGACAGACTGTTCCTGGTCGCCGGCGCGACCGGCAAGACCGGGGGCGGCACGGTCAACCTGTTGCTGGAGCGCGGTCATCGCGTCCGTGCGCTGGTGCACCGCGAGGATGAGCGCTCGCGGCGGCTGGCGGCGGCCGGAGCCGAGCTCGCCGTATCGGACCTGCATGATCTCGACGGCGTCACCGCGGCCATGCGGGGCGTCACCGCCGCCTACCTGTGCCACCCGATCCTCCCGGGCCTGATCGAGGCGACCACCTACTTCGCCCAGGCCGCGACAGAGGCGGGGGTGCGGTCCGTGGTCAACATGTCGCAGATCTCCGCCCGCCGCGACGCGGGCAGCGACGCCGCCCGGCAGCACTGGCTGTGCGAGCGCCTACTGGACAGGACCGACCTGCTCACCGTCCACATCCGACCGACGTTCTTCGCCGAGTGGCTGAAGCTGTGGTGGGAGAAGCGGGACGGCGAGGGATATCTCCGGCTCCCATTCGGGGAAGGCCGGCACGCCCCGATCGCCTCGGCCGACCAGTCCCGTGTGATCGCCGCCCTGCTGCTCGACCCGGAGCCGCACGACCGCGCCGCCTACTCCCTGCACGGCCCGGTCGAGCTGAACCACCATGACATCGCCGGCATCATGGCCACGACGCTCGGCATCCCGGTGCACTACGAGCCGATCAGCGTCGAGGAGTTCGCCTCGGCCATGGCCGAACGCGGGCTCCCCGCGCATCTCATCCAGCACCTGAGCAATGTCGCGGTGGACTACCGGAACAGCGTCTTCGCGGGCACGAACGACAACGTCAAGAAGATCGGTCATCGCGCACCGATGTCCGTCGAACAGTTCGTCAGCGAGAACAGGGCCGACTTCGACACCAGCGGCCCGAATTTCGTCCCCGCGGCAAACGCAACGGCCAGGAATCCGCGGAAATGACCACCTCGGTCACCGGCGTCAGAGGCGGGCACGGCTGACGCGAGGCGTACCCAGCGGCCTTCCGCGGCCGGGAGTCACCGCTGGGTGAGGTTGTCCATGATCAGTCCGAGGGTGAACTCGAACCGGTCGTGTCCGGTGCCGGAGGTCAGCTCAGCGGCATAGCGGCGGGTCTGCGGAAACGTGTCGGCCGGCAGCGCGGTGAACCGGCGGATCAGCTCCTCGCGGCCAAGGACCCATTCCTGGTCCGGGTGTCTGCGCCGCTGCTGGACCAGTGACTGCTCCAAGGCGTAGGCACTGACGTAGAGGGACAGGGCATCGAGCACCCAGGCGGCGCTCCGCGGTTCGATTCCGCCGGCGAGCACAATCGCCAAGAGCCCTTCCCTGACCCGCAACGTGGCGAGGTTGGTCGGGACCACGCCCAGTGCGGCACGGGAGATCCCGGGGTATTTCAGATACTGGTCGCGGATCTGCGCGTACACGTCGAGGATCTGCTCGCGCCACGCGGCCGGGTCCGGTTCGGGCAGTACGACCTCGGAGCAGAGCCGGCCGACGAGCAGATCGTCGATGTCCTCTTTGCTGACGATGTGCGCGTACAGCGACGACGGCCCGGTGCCGAGTACCGCGGCGACTCGACGGATGGTCAGCGCGTCATAGCCCTCGGTGGCCACGACCTGAAGGGCGGCGTCGGTGATCCGGTCGACCGTGATGGGCTTCTTGCGTGGTGACGCCGCTGAGCGCTCCCCAGGGGGCTGGGCGTGACGAGCTGCTCGGCGTTGCCGGGGATCGGAGGGCATGCCAGCCACTATAGCTTGACACGAACTAAGTTCGCCAAGTAGAGCTTAGATCGTACAAGCAGAACTAAGTTCGTTCCCGCGCGGTTCGCGTACCCCCGCTCAGGCCCTGAGCAGGGTTCGGAAAATCTGTTCAGGAGGTGTGTGATGCGGGTTGCCATCGCCGGGGCCGGCCTGGGGGGTCTGTGCTTGGCACAGGCCCTGCGCGGCGCCGGTATCGAGGCCGACGTGTACGAGCGGGACCCGGCGATCACCGCACGATTCCAGGGGTACCGGCTCGTACTGGATCCGGTCGGATTCGAGGCGCTGCGTAGCTGTCTGCCACAGCGTTGGCACCCGCTGCTGGACGCGGTCGTCAGTGACGCCTACGTCGAGCGACTGGTCCTGGACGCCCAGCTGAACAAGATCGGCGAACTCGGCCCTGCCAGGAGCGGGATCGTGGTCGACCGGCATGTGCTCCGGCACCTGCTGCTCACCGGACTCACCGTGCACATCGGGGCCGCGCTGACCGGTTACGACGTATTGGACAACGGCAGGGTCGAAGCCCGGTTCGCGCACCGCGATCCGGCAACCGCCGATCTGCTCGTCGGGGCGGACGGGGTCGGCTCCGCGGTTCGCCAGGTGCTGACGCCGCGGACCACCCCGACTGACACCGGCGTTCGGTTCGTCATCGGCCGCACGCCGCTGACGGACCAGTTCGCCGGTCTGTCCCGGGCCTACGGAGGGAAGATCGTCGGGGACGGAGTGAGTCTGCTGCTCGGGGCGATGCGGTTCCCCGTTCCGCCAAAGGAAGCGGCGGAGAAACTGGCGCCCGAAGTGACGCTCCCCGACATCCATGACTACGTGCGCTGGGCCATGGTCCTCCCGCCGAACGGCTCTCCCGGCACCCTGACGGCACAGGAGGCCGCGCTGTCCAGGATGAACGGTTGGCACCCGGACCTGCGGGCGCTCATCGAGCGGGCCGACCCGGACAACAGCAGCCTGCTGTCCATCCGGGTGATCGAGCCGGGTGAGCGCTGGGCGCCCGGTCCGGTCACACTGCTCGGTGACGCTGTCCACGCCACTTCTCCGACCGGCGGCAACGGTGCGAACACCGCTCTGCGCGATGCCGACCTGCTGGGCCGCTGCCTGAAGGAGGCCGCCGAGGGCCGTCAAGATCTTCTCGCCGCGGTCGACAGCTACGAGCGGCAGATGTTCCAGTACGGGGGCGAGGCCGTGCGCCACAGCCTCGCGGCGCTACCCGCCTTGACGGCAACAACAGGTATGACGTGAGGTGAGGTGCCTCCCTGCTACGGGTCAGTCAAGAGCCCTGTACTCGGCTGATGGTTCGATCAGCTCGGGGTGCTCAACGGTGTATCGAGCGCCGTAGAGCGCCAGCATCGCCCAATGCCAGGCTTCGTCGTGAAAGAGGAGGCCGCGATGGGCCTCATCGCTTGGCTCGTAGGGGTAACGCTCCACAGCGGCCTGCCAGGCTTGCTCCGGTGTCAGGCCGCCGTGCCGCCGCATCACCCACGCGTAGCAACGCCGCTCGCCTTGCAGATAGCCGACGTACTCCTCCTCGCTCCAGGTCATCTGGCCAATCTAGCCACCGGCTTCATGCCGTTCGCTTCATGGGCTCCTCCAACAGATGAGTCCGCGGACGAGGGTTGCTCTTGAATCGATCATCTAGGCTGGCGCGGTGACTGATGAGCAGGAGCGGGTGCGGCCGTCGGGAGTGTGGGCCACGGCGGTGGGGGTGGCCAGGGTGCGGGCGCTGGAGACCGAGCGGGAGAACGCGCTGTTCCGCGACCCACTGGCGCAGGCATTCGCCGCCGCCGGCGGCCTGTGGCCCTCCTCGCCGCCGCTGCCCGACGACGAGGCCGCGCGACGCCGTCGGCTGGCCGTGTCGTTTTCCATCGTCGTCAGGACGAAGTTCCTCGACGACCTGTTGCGGCAGGCATCCGCGTCCGGGGTCCGGCAGGTCGTGCTGCTCGGCGCCGGCATGGACAGCCGGGCCTTCCGGATGGACTGGCCCGAGGGCACCCGGCTGTTCGAGGTCGACACCGCCGCCCCACTGGACTTCAAGGCTTCGGTGCTGCGCCGGGAGCGGGCCGTCGCGCGCTGCGAGCGGATCACCGTCGCGGTGGATCTGCGCGAGGACTGGCCAGGCGCGCTGGCCGCCGCGGGGCACGACCCGGCCGTGCCGACCGCGTGGATCGCCGAAGGACTGCTGATCTATCTGCCCGAGGACGCGGTGAAGCTACTGCTGGCCCGGATCAGCACGCAGTCGGCGGCAGGGAGTCGGCTGGGGCTGACGTTGGGCTCGCGCGGCGTGATCGAGCGCTTCGGCGCGGACGCCGCGCCGGGATCGGCGGCGTCCATGTGGATCTCGGAGATGCCCGACGACCCGGTGGGCTGGCTGGCCGGGCACGGCTGGGAGGCCGACAGCCACACTCTGCGCGAGCGCGCCGCCGCCTACGGCCGCCCGATCAGCACCCCGCCGCAGCGCGAGGAGCGGCCCGGCGGACTGATCTCGGCGGTCCGCCGGTAGAGCGCCTCCCGGTTCCCCAGATGATCGATTCCCAGGGGGCCTGATGAGTGGAACGAGCTGCGGTTTTCCTCGGTCCGGACGGGGGCCGCCCGCCTTGCGGTCGTACGGGCTCTTGTAAGCGCATGACCTTCGCCGGGCGAGTTCCCGGTCTCAGACCGTGAGGAGGTCGGCGAGACCGACGCGGGTGAGGAATTCGCTGCGGACGCGGTCCGCGACGTCGGAGACCTCCTCGGAGCCGTCGTCGGCCGGGTCGATGTGGACGCGGTAGGGCCGCCGACCTGCGGGCAAGGCCACGATGCGGGCGATCTCGTCGGAGACCATCGAGGCGTCGGCATCGGCCGGGGCGAGGTCGGCGAGCTTCTTGGCGACCTGGTCGACCAGACCGGGGTACTTGGTCTCGTACGCGGCATCGACGTCCGTGTCCTCCGGCCTGCCGGAGCGGGCGAAGTGGTTGGTGCCGCTGGTGAACGACCCGGGCACCACGATCGAGGTCTCCACACCCCAACGGGCCAGCTCCGCGGCGTAGCTGACGGCGAGGGAGTCCATGCCCGCCTTCGCGGCGAAGTAGGGGCCCAGGTACGGCGGGGTCCCGCCCTTGACGCTGGAACTGGACACCCAGACGACCAGTCCGCGACCGGCGGCACGCAGATGGGGCAGGGCGGCGCGGTTGACGCGCTGGGTGGAGAGCACGTTCACGTTGTAGAGCTCGGCGAGTTGCTCGGGTGTGAACGCCTCGACGGGGCCGGTGACCATATGGCCCGCGTTGTGGATCAGGACATCGATCCGGCCGTGTTCGGCGATGACCTGGGCGACGGCGGTGTCGACGGACTGCTGGGAGTTCACGTCGAGCTCGATGGAGCGCAGATCGACGCCGTGCGCACGGCTGTAGTCGGCGGCGGCCCGGACCTGGCCGGCGTTGCGGGTCGTGGTCCGGCGCATACCTGCGTAGACGGTGTGACCCCGGTCGGCCAGGGCGCGGGCGGTGAGGGCGCCGAAGCCGCTGGAGGCGCCGGTGATCAGGACGATGTTGCTCATGAGGGTCTCCTCAGGGTGATGGGGCGCGGTTGCCGGGGGGCGCGGGCGGAAGCCGTGGTCCGCTGCCGGGCGGTGTCGCGCGGTGGCTCAGGCGATGCCGCCGTTGGCGAACAGGACCTGACCGTTGAGCCAACGGGCGGGGCCGGCCAGGAACGCGACGGTCTCGGCGATGTCGTCGGGGGTGCCCAGGCGCTCCAGCGGGGCGGCTTTGGCCAGGTTGTCGATCGCGGCTTGGTCCTTGCCGTCCAGGAACAGCGGGGTGGCGGTCGGGCCGGGGGCGACCGCGTTGACGGTGATGTCCCTGCCCCGCAGCTCCCGGGCGAGGATCATCGTCATGCCCGCGACCGCGGCCTTGCTGGCCACGTAGGCGCCGTAGGCAGGGAACTGGAGGCGGGTGACGGAGGTGGTGAAGTTGATCAGCGCGCCACCGCCGCGGAGCCGGCGCGCTGCCTGCTGGGACACGACGAAGGCGCCTCGGATGTTGGTGCGGTGCATCCGGTCCAGGTCGTCGAGGTCGAGGGTGGCGATGGGGGAGAGCAGCATGATGCCGGCGGTGTTGACGACCACGTCGATGCCGTCGAACTCGCTCTCGACGGCGTCGAAGGCGGTGGTCATCTGGGTCTCGTCGGCGATGTCGCCGACGACGAGCATGGACTTGGCGCCCAGCGCGGCGACGGCGTCGGCGGTTTCCTGGGCCCGGGTCCTGTTGCCGGCGTAGTGGACGGCGACCGCGTAGCCCTCGCGGGCAAGGCGCTCGCAGACGGCGCGGCCGATGCCGCCGGAGCCGCCGGTGACCAGTGCGACGCGGTTCTTGGTGTCAGTCATGACAGATGCTCTTTTCGAAGTGGAGGGGAGGGAAGTGGAGGGGAGGGAAGTGGAGGGATGGGGTGGTCGGCGGTCAGGCGCACTGGAGGGCCCGGTGACGTGCGGACGATGTCACCGGCCACGATCTGAGGATCGGCGGAGACGCCGTTCACCATGAGGCGCTCGGTGTTCTCGCCCACGGGGGCGAGGTACGGGGCGATCTTGTCGTGGGCGGCGGCGGTGCGCGCGGTGTCGCCGGTGAAGGCGGCGCCATCGCCGCCCCGGGCGGGTTCTTCGGACCGTACGTCCAGCTCGCTGACGCTCAGGGATCCGGCGGCTGTCTTGGCGGCGTCCCGCGTGGCCTGGGCCTGTGCCGCGTTACGGCTCTCGGGGTCGCGCGTCGAGGTCATGGCACGCCTCCAGGAGTGGACGGGATTCTGCGGGGATGTGTATCGCCGAGGTGAATCACATCGGTGCTCACCAGGTCGATACATCGACGCTAACACATCGATGCTCACTGTCAACTGTTATCGTTGATGCATGACAGAGGCTGAAGTGATCCCCCAGCCGCGTGAGCGGATCCTGCAAGCGGCCGCCGAGTTGCTCACCCAAGGAGGCAGGGAGGCGGTGTCCACGCGCGCTGTGAGCGCCGCCGCCGGGGTGCAGGCGCAGACGATCTACCGCCACTTCGGTGATATGCGAGGGCTCCTCGACGCCGTCGCGAGGCGCGGCTATGCCGACTACCTCGCGGCCAAGCAGGCTCACATCGGTGCGGGTGACCCGGTGGAACAGGTGCGGGACGGCTGGGATCTCCACATCGCCTTCGCCCTCGCGAATCCCGCCGTCTACCGCCTTCTGTACGCCGACCCCCGGCCCGATGCGGAGTCCCCTCTGACCGGGGAGGCGCACAAGGTACTGCTGGGGCTGGTGGAGGGCATCGCGAAGGCCGGCCGGCTGCGTACGAGCGTCGAGTCCGCGGCGGCGATGGTCCACTCATCCGGTGTCGGCGTGGCGCTCACGCTCATCGCCGCACAGGCCGCGGGGCAGCTGTCCCACTACGAGGGCTTGGCCGACAGCGTCCGCGACGCCGTGCTCGGCTCCGTCCTGGTGGGGCCGCAGGGGAGTCAGGAGGCCGACGACCTGGCGAACAAGGCGGCTGTCCACGCCATCGCGCTCAAAGCCCTGCTCGGCGACGGCGTGCGGCACCTCACCCCCGGTGAACGCGCTCTGCTGGGCGAATTGCTGGACCGGATCGCCGACGATGGCGCCGCGGCTGAGGCGACGGACTGACCATCCCTCCAGCTGGGCCGTGGAGCGGAGGGTGTGAGGGCGGCGACCTGTGCGCGGGGGTTGTCCGTCCGGCGGCGCGGTGTCGTGCACGGGGCCGGATCCGACACCAGAACCTAGTAGCCGAGCGCGCCGCCGGTGGTCATGAGGACGTGTCCGGGCCAAGCAGATCCCGGGTCAGCTCCGGGCTGATGAAGTACTTGGCGTAGGGCGTGTTCGCGAAGTGGTCGGCCATCAGCCTCGACCACAGCAGGACCGACCGCAGCGGCCGGTGGTTGATGATGACGTGCTGGGCCCGGCCCGTGTCGTTGTAGCGCACCACCACGATGCTGCCGATCGGCTCGCCGTGCACCCGCGAGGTGTAGTCCTCGACGAAGCCGTGCTCGCCGTATTCGCCGACGTAGTTGAACTCCTGGTAGTCGTACAGGGTGCGGGCGTAGCCGAGTATCGCGCGCACGGACTCCGCACCCTCGACGATCCCGTTCAGGACCGAGGCTTCCATGGTGGCGTCTTCCGCCAGATCGTCCAGCCATGCCGGGCGGTAGTCCCGCCTGTGCAGATCCGCGTTCCCGCTGCCGAGGTATGTGCTCATGGTCCGTCCTTCAGGGTCCGCTCCAGGGTTATGACAGAAGTGTAAGCCGTTTGCCTATGTCGATCCAGGGCCCGGCCGGGCTGCCCGCGAGGTAGTGTCCAGGCATGGAGGAACTCGCGACAGACCGGCTGCGCCTACCCGCCGGCCGTGCGCCGGGCGGGCTGTGCCTCGTCCAGGAGCTGGTCAACACCTCGACCCGGCTGGAGGCGGAGTCGGACCGGGTGGCGGATCTGCTCACCAACGGGCAGGACGCGAACCGCTGGCTGGCCGCGGCCCTGCGGCAATGGGCGGACGCCGCCGGGCAGCAGGCTCCCGCACTCCAGCTCACCGAGGCGGATCTCGGGCCCCTGCGCCGGCTGCGCGAAGCGATGCGCGATCTCGTCGGAGCGCGGAGCGGTCCCCGCCCGTCGCAGCTCAGCGGTACGAGCATCGCCCTTCGCATCGACGCGGAAGGTCACGTCGTCTACGGCACCACGGCCGGCGGCTGGCGCGCCGTCGCCGCCCTCGTCACCGCCGAGATCCTGCTCGCCCAGCACGCCGGAACCTGGCAGCGCTTCAAGACCTGCCCGTACCCCGTGTGCGGGATCGCCTTCTACGACGAGTCGCGCAACAACAGCCGTGTCTGGCACGACGTCCGCACCTGCGGCAATCGCACCAACCTCGCCGCCGCGCGGGGCCGACGGCGTATGTCCGAAGCCGGGGACGCGGTGGACCGGTCCCAGCCGGCCGCGGACCGGTCCCGGTCGGCCACCTCACCGGCCTGAACGAGCGGCCTCGTGGTGCGGTGGCCGGCCGGTCCGGTCCGCTTGCCCTGACCGGCCGCCGCGCGCGGGGCGCCCGGGGCGGCGTCCCTCGGTCGCGGGCGTCAGCGCTGGGACGGGGTCACGCCGTAGGACCAGTTGTGGCCCAGTTCGCTCTCGCGCTCTCCGCTGACGGGGAGGGCGTCGAGGCGGGCGATCTCCTCCTCGGTGAGGGCCAGCTCCGCCGCGCCGCTGTTCTCCTCCAGGCGCGAGAGGTGCAATGTGCCGGGGATCGGCACGACATCGTCGGCATGTGGGACGTCATCGCCACGCTCCTCGAGCGCCGTATGGCCGGCAACGGCACCCCGAACCGCGTCAGCACCGTCAACATGGCTCTCGGCCTCGCCGCCACCGCCGGAATGATCATCGCCGCCTTCTCCACCGTCGGGAAGGCCCTTCTCGTGTTCGGCGTCTGGGCGCTCCTCTCCGGAGCGATCCAGCTCGTCGTGGCGATCCGGCGCCGGCGCACCGTCGGCGGTCAGTGGCCCATGGTCATCAGTGGCGGACAGTCCGTGCTCGCCGGTGCCACCGTCGCTGCCACGTCAGCCTCGGCGACGAGCAGCCTGTCCACCGTCGCCGGATACTCGGCCTTCGGTGCCTTCTGGTTCCTTGTCTCCGTCATCGCGCTGAGCATCCGCAGCCGACGCGAAAAGGGCTGACCACCGCACCGGGCCCGCCGGCGCGCCTTCCAGGGCGCGCACCTCGCCAAAGCCTCTCCGCGTGAAGACCGGGTTCTCGGCGCCGGTGGCAGCTCCTCGTGGGGGCTGCCACCGGTCCGTGTCCGCCGGGAGGCGACGGGTGGGGCGTCAGCCCTGATTGCCTTCCGCTCCCGGGGCCTTGTGCGTGACATCGCCCGGAGCGGCCTTGATGACGCGCGGAGCGCTCGTGCCGTCCGCCGGGGGGCTGTCGGCTTTCATGGCCTTGGCCTCGCTCTTGAAGATGCGGGCCGCCTTGCCCGCGGAGCGGGTGAGGTCGGGGAGCTTCTTGGCGCCGATCAGGACGATGACGACGATGAGGAGGAGGGCAAGCTCGCTGAGGCCCAACATCGGTGAGTGTCTCCTCCAGTAGGTTGTGGGCGCGGAGAGGGCGCCTCGAATGACGAGAGCAATCTACATAAGTGTAGAAGCGCGGGCCAGGGGGTCATGGGCCGTCGGCCGAGGAAGGCGTGAACTCGGCGGATACTAGCCGTGGGTTGGGCGGGTGTCCTGCGGTTCGGGGGAGGCGAGGAGGTAGGAATGGAGCTGCCCGAGCAGTTCGGTGATGCCCTCCCTGTCGGCGTGGTAGCGGACCAGCTTGCCGGTGCGCGTCGACTGGAGCAACCCGCCGCGTCGGAGAACCGCGAGGTGCTCGGAGGTGGTTGACAGGCCCAGTCCGGCCCGCTCGGCGACCTCTCCCACCGTCAGCCGCTCCCCGTCGGTGAAGTGCGCGAAGAGCCTCTGACGGGTCCCGCTTGCCAGCGCCTTGAGGAAGACCTGAAGATCGTCGCCGGGTATGGCCGCCTCGGGCCGCACACCTTGTTCCGCTTGTTCCGCGCCCGAGTCCGCTCGCGGGGACGCCCGGTCGTCGGTCACCCGTGGGAATTCGTCCGGAGTCCGGTGGAGGCGTGGGGCGCGGAGATCCCGGTGGAGGTCGAACTCGTCCGGAGGGATCTCCAGGGCCGAGCAGACTTCGCGGACGACGGTCCGCTCGCTCTCGTCGAAATGGCCGTCGGCACAGCCGATGACGATGCCGATCTGGATCACGGCCCGGGCCTCGGCGGGTTTCCTCCTGGCCTTGCCGATCTCCCGCAGTGCGCCCGCCTTGCCGATGGTGAAGTCCGCGGTCAGGGTGTCGAGGTGCTCCTCGAAGCGGCGGTGCAGATCGTCCGGGGGGAAGTTCTGGAGTACGTCGTTGGTGGTGATGAGCCGTGTGACGCGTTGGCGCTCGGACGGGTCGATCATTCCGTCCGCCGCCGCCACCAGGGCGCACATCGCCATGCTGGCGTCCCGGAACGCTCCGCTTCGCAACTCGTGCTTTTTCGCTGTGAGCTGGGCCTGCATTGTCTGGACCGAGTCCTTGAGGCGGTCCCACAGCGCCATCTGCATCTCCTTGTCGCCACTGCCCATCACACGTCGTGCGAACGAAATCTACATGTTTGTAGATGGGTGTCGCGAATGACGCCCTCCCGTCATGCCCTTGAGCGGAAGGCCGCGCTGTCGTGATCCGGCCGGACGGCCCGGTGAGGGCTGATGGCTTCAAATGATCGGTTGCCATCTCCTCGCATTTCTACAGTGTTGTAGATTCGATCTGTCCGACACTCGACGAACGCGCGATCCGCCAAGGTTACGTGTCGGAACCGGAGGGGATCGCCAAGGAGTACGGCGGCAACGAGTAAATCCCTCCGGCCGTTAATGTGATGGTGGCGGTGTTGGCCGCTGACCGCGGGATCAGAGGAAGCCGTGAGCACGATCGACGAGGCGGGCGCGGCGGACACGTTCTTACGACCACACCACGGGCGATGCCGATGCCTTCGGCCGAAGGGCCTGGTCGACCTGCGCGGGCACACCGGCCCTCCCGCGGTCCTGGCCTACCCGGCCGACGCTGTGGTGGTCGTCTCCGGCCTGCCCGGAAGCGGGAAGAGCACCTTGATGGAGTGCTGGTCGAGGGCCGCGCCCGCCATCGATCCGAGGGCGGTCCACCTCGCGTGTGAGGCGCTCATGCCCGACTGGCTGCCGTACGGGGTGTACCGGCCCTGGGCTCGGCTCAGACACTTCCAATGGCTGCGGCGGCAGATGCGCCGTATGACCCCGCTGCTGGTGCACGACTGTGGCAGCCGCCCCTGGCTGCGCCGTTGGCTGGCCCGGGCCGCCGGACGGCAGCGGCGTGAGGTGCATGTGGTGCTCCTGGACGTGGGGGCGGACGAGGCGCTGGCGGGGCAAAGGGCGCGGGGCCGGTGCGCCCGGCCACGTGTTTTCGCCCGGCATCAGCGGGGCCTCGACCGCCTGTTGGCCGCGGTGCCCGCGCCCGACGCGGCATGCCCGGGCACCGCGGTGCGGCCGGTCCCCGCACCCCTGGCGGAGGCGGCTTCGATCGTGCTGCTCGACCGGGTGTCGCGGCAGCATGTGGCAGCGGCGAGGTTCGACCGGTGGTCATAGGCGTGGCACTCGTGCGAGCGGGTTCGAGCCGGGTTTCCGCTCGATGCCGTGCTGCGCATGGCGGCAACGGCGCCTGGCGGCAGTGAACGGGGCCGTCGCCCACCTCGGCGGATTAAGATCAACATCGAGCAGTGGCAGCACAGAGTTGAGGACAGTGAGATGGCGGACCGGACCGTCGCACCCAAGGTGCACGCCCTCGTGGAGGGCTCCCGCCGTGTCGTCGACTCGGACTGGTTCGGCATGGCGGTCTTCGGCGTCATCATGGCCAACGCCGCGGTTCTCGGAGTCGAGACGTACAGCGGTGCGGTGGACCGCTGGCACACCGAGCTGAAGATGCTGGAACACGCTTTCCTGGCGGTCTTCACCGCCGAAATCCTGTTACGGGCCGCGGCTCACGCCGACCGGCCCCGGGACTTCCTCCGCGACCCCTGGAACCTTTTCGACATCGCCGTGGTGGCGCTCGCGTTCCTCCCCATCGCGCGCGAGAACGCGACCGTGCTGCGGCTGCTGAGGCTGGCCCGGGTGCTGCGTGCCGCGCGGTTCCTGCCACAGGTGCGGATCGTGATCTCGGCGATCGGCAAGAGCCTTCCGGGCATGCTGAGCTTCGTCCTGGTGGGCACGCTGCTGCTCTACGTCTACGCCATGGTCGGCTGGGTGTTCTTCGCCGACGACGACCCCGAGCACTACGGCTCGATCGGCCGGGCCGTCCTCACCCTCTTCCTCCTCATCACCCTGGACGGACTCGGCGACGCGGTGCGCGCGGGGCTGGAGATCTCCCGCTGGACCATCGTCTACTTCGGTTCGTTCGTGCTCTTCGGCTCTTTCGTGCTGGTCAATCTGCTCATCGGCGTCGTCATCAACTCCCTTGAGGAAGCACGCCAGATGGAGACCGCCATGGATCATCGTCCCTCGTCTCCGGAGCCCACGGGCCCCCGCGAGGAGATACTGCGCGACCGCATCGAGACCGCCCGCCGGGCTCTCCAAGAGCTCGAGACCGCTCTCGATGCGCAGACAGTCCACCGTTCGGCCCGGAGGCGCTATGCACCCGCACATGAAGTTGACCGCGATCACGCTGGACTGCCCTGACCCCCTCGTTCTGGCGGCGTTCTACCAGCAGGCCACCGGTCTGGAGCCGCACCCGGAATCAGATGCCGACTTCGCCGGTCTCAGCCGTGACGGCGGAATCGCCATCGGCTTTCAACGGGTCGACGACTACCGGCCTCCGCGGTGGCCCGAGCAGACCGTGCCCCAGCAGTTCCACCTCGACTTCGCGGTCGACGACCTGGACGCGGCCGAGACCCGCCTGCTGGAGCTGGGCGCGGGCAAGCCGGAGCATCAGCCGGGCGGGGACGGATGGCGGGTCCTCACCGATCCGGCCGGACATCCCTTCTGCCTGGTCAGAAGCTGATTGCGGAGAACCTCGCGGCGACTTCGGTCTCGGAGCCCGCGGTGACGACCGCTCATGCCGGCCCGATGCGTTCAGGAAGTCAGGACGAAACGGCGAACTTCTGCGAGCAGTTGCTGTAGCTTCCCTTCACCACGCAGACCCACAGGTAGTAGGTGTGATCTTCGGGAAGGTCGCCGGTTGTCCACGGGCTTTGGTAGGGCGAGTTGTGGCCTCGGGTGGTGGCTTTGCGGCCGTCGCTCAGATGCGCCTCGATACCGTAGCCGTCCGGCTCTTGATCGTAGACCCGCAAGGCGTCGCCAGGATTGCCGCTCCCCGGGTCCTGTCGCCACTCGGCAAACCCGACCTGCCCGTACCCGTCTTCCTTGACCAAAATGATCTGGCCCCAGGAAGGCCAGGTGGGTTGGAAGCTGTAGGACGCCGCCGCTGCTGGTGGAGCCGCGGCGAGGGTGAGCCCTGCCACCGCGCCGACAGCGCTCATCAAGGCCGCCATACGCTTGCGTCTTTGCATCGAAGCCCCCAAAGCTGTTGAACCGAGCATGACGTCGCCATGAATATCGGATCTCGTGGGCTTCCTCCGTGACTTTTGCCTGTTTGGTGCATTCTCTGCACATGTGGACGCATGGCGTCCCAAACCCTCATATCGATGGCTACGATCCGGCGCGGATGTTCCTCAACCGCCGCATACGCGAGCGAGCCCCGGACCGGTGGTCCGGGGCTCGCGGTTGGCGCACTCATCTCCTACAGGTCGAGCTCCGGGTGTCAGTTCCCCGAAGTCGCTGTGGACGGAACGCGGTCGGTGGTGGCGTGGGCCGGTGTGTAGAAGCGTCCCTTCGTCATCCTGGTGAGGATGACGTGGATGATGGGCCCGAGGAACATCGAGATGAAGGACGCGTACGCCACCGGATAGACCTCGAGGATGCCGAGGGCGCCGACGAACACCGCGAGGCCGAGGGAGAGCAGGCCGCAGGGGTTCCACTCCCGCACTTCGTGCTCGTGGAATTCGATGTCCTCGGCTCGGCCCAGCTTGAGCCAGCGTCGGCAGATGAAGTAGTCGGCGAGGATGATGAGCACCCAGGTGTTGGTGAGGACACCGGTGACGGCCAGGAATGTGCCGAGGTGGTTGATGACGTTCGTGGCGTAGAAGATGACGCCGAACAGCCACACTCCGAACATCCACCAGGGGCGTCCGGGGCGGAACCCCGCGACGACGTCGAAGCCGCTGGACAAGGTGATGGAACCGCCGTACAGGTTCATGACGTTGATGCGGATCTGGGTGATGACGACGAAGACGACGCCGAGCAGCCCCATGAGGTGGACGAAGACGAATCCGGGGTCCTGTGCCTTCTCCTCGCCGAAGGAGCCGACGAGGGACGCGCCCAGCATGGCGCCGAGGAAGATGATGACGAACATGGGGATGAGTTCGAGCAGCATGATGGTCGCCGTGCCGCGGTAGCGGATCTTGGTGCTGGCGAAGCGCCCGTAGTCGGTGGCCATCAGCCCCTGGAAGATCATCTGCCCGTTGGCGAAGCTCATCGCGGTCCACAGCGCGGCTCCGCCGCCGGTCGCGGTGGAGTTCCACTGGCTGAGGCCGGCGACATCGTGGTGGGAGCCGAGGGAGATCAGTGCCCAGGCAAGCAGTCCCACGAAGATCGGGAAACCCCACTTCTGGAGCGTCGACATGGCGTACATGCCGCGCCAGACGAAGCCGATCGTGACCAGACCGATGAGGGCGAAGATCCCGATACCGGCGAGGGAGTCGATGGGGATGTGGAAGTAGTAGGCGATCGCGTGGGAGACGATCGTCCCCTCGAAGAGGAAGTAGTAGACGAAGTTGACCGCGTAGATGAACGAGGTCAGCGCGGCTCCGCGGCTTCCGAAGCCGAGCCCGCGGGATATCAGGCTCTGGGAGAGGCCCTCGCGGCTGGCCATCCGCATGGTCAGGGAGCCGATGAGGATGGCGCCGATGAAGAAGTAGCCGATGGGCAGCAGCATCGTCGGCCAGCCCACGAGGAAGGTCTGCTGGGCGCCGAAGGAGAAGAAGAACATGGCGGTGGCGTTGCCCAGCAGCACGAGGCTGATGGCGGGGATCGGCCAGCGCTTGTTGTCGGGCACGCGCTCGACGGCGAAGCTCTCGATCTGATCGTCGATGGAGGCTTCGGGGCCGCGGAAGGACTCTCTGATGGACATGGGTGGTTCTCCAAGTGGTGCGGGCGGTGTTTCCACGGAACCTGGTCAGACGGTCGGTGCGGCCCAGCGGCTGTCGAGGGCGACGGCGGGATCGGCGCCGAACTCATGGGCGAGCCCGGTGGCTGTGGCGCGGGCCTCGTCCAGACACGTACGGACGAACGCGGTCCGGGCGCCCGGGCCGTCGGCGGGGGAGGGGAGCGTCCGTTCCCACCGCGCTTCGAGGTCGTCGAAGGAGGTGCGCAGACGTGCGGCACGGGCGGTGAAGTTCCGTGCCCGGGGATCCTTCGCGGCGTCGAGCAGGTGTTGCCACTGCCACCAGACCGCGAGCGGGTCGTGCGCGGGCCGGCGGTGGTCGCGGGGATCCCAGGAGAAGTCGGGGGCGGGCCGGGTGAGCCCGTCGGGCAGGCTCTCGATGTCCAGCGGAACGGGAAGGTAGACACCCGTGCAGGGGGTGACGGGGCACCACCAGAGGATGAGCGGACCGGGGCCGTCGTGCAGTTCGACGATCAGTGAGGCCGCGGTGTTGCCCCACGTGAAGCCGGACGGGTGCTCATGCATGCAGAGCGTGTGGAAGTCCGGGCGCGCGGCGTCGAAGGACGGGCCGCCGAGGAAGGTGTCCTCCAGATGGTCGCGCAGGACGCGCTTCATGGTGTGCAGGCCGATGCCCGCGGCCGCCTCGTCGGTGAGGAGCTGATGGGAGCGGCGACGTCGGATGTGTGACACCTGGAGCGGCGTGCCCGGGTCGGTGAAGGCGTCCGCCACGTCCAGCGGCCGCTCGGAGGGCCAGCCCGTCCGTGTCGCCGCCTCACGCAGGCCGGAACTGGTGAGGTCGGCGTCCGCGCGGATGGACAGCTCGTTACTGAGCGACGCGACACCGCTGGTGATGCGGCGGGCCGCCCAGTCGCGTCCGATCGTCTCCAGCACCCAGGCTTCCCGCGGATCGGCGATGACGAAGGCGTTGTCGTAGGAGCCTTCTGCGTGAGGCGTGCCGACCATGGCCGAACCCCACTGGCCGTGGCGCTCCAGCAGATCCGTGATGACGTCCAGCGCCTCACGCGCGGTGCTGCCGCGTTCCAGCCCGAGGCGGACGAGTTCCATACCGAGGATGCCCGGCTGCTGCGAGTCGCCTGCCTTCTCCCTCGCCACGGCGTCCGCCCAGACACGGCTGAAGACGGCCTCGTTGCCGATGGCGACGCGGTGCTCGTTCACGCCCATCTCGTATCCCCAGCACCAGAACGGGCTGGAGCCGATGTGTGCGTAGGCGGGCGCGTCCTCGATGGTGAGGTAGGCGAGGCGCAGGGGACCGCCCGCGGGCCGGGCCGGGCGCCGGCGCAGCGGCTGGGCCTCACCGGCGGGGCGGTCGCTGTTCTTGCCGAAGAGAACCGCTCGGCCGCGGGTGGAGTCGGGGAGCGCGACGATGGTGTCGCAGCTCCAGGGGCGAGTCGTCACGTGCGGGCTCCGTTCCGGTGGGCGGTCCTTGCGCCCAGGTGGGTTTGGATGAGGGCGCGAGTGGCCTGCCCCACGAGGCGGCAGGTCAGCTCGGGGTCGTTGGCGCAGGCGGGATCGATACGGTCGAGCGCGACGGTGTCCGCGAACAGCGCCCGGTCCTCCGCCGTGGCGGGCAGGCGGTCGCTTCCCACGATCGCGACGGTCTTCACCCCGAACGTCCGGGCGAGCCGGGCGATGCTCACGGGAGCCTTGCCCCGCAGGCTCTGCACATCGAGGCGGCCCTCGCCGGTGATGACGAGGTCCGCCCCGCGGATCTCCTCCGCCGCCCCCAGCAGATCGAGGAACACCTCCGAGCCGGAACGCAGCTGTCCGCCGAGCAGGAGACCGGCCCATGCGAGGCCGCCCGCGGCCCCGGAGCCCGGCCGCCGGGCCGCCCCCCGGCTGGTGAGGGCGTTCTCCAGAATGCCCGCCGCATGCGCCAGTCCGGCGGAGAGCCGCCGGATCATGTCGTCATCCGCGCCCTTCTGGCGCGCGAACATCTCGGCCGAGCCGTCGGACCCCACCATGGGTGTGTCGACATCACACGCCAGCACCAGCCGGGCGTTCCGCAGGCCGGGATGGAGACCAGCGGTACGGACGGTCGCAAGCCCGATCAGCGCGGCACCGCCCGGGGCCAGCCGGTCGTCCTGTGCGTCACGCAGCTCGGCGCCGAGCGCGCACAGCAGACCGGTGCCACCGTCGGTGGCGGCGCTGCCACCGAGCGCGAGGGTGATTTCCTCGACCCCGTCGTCCAGGAGGGCGGCGACGATCCGGCCGACGCCGTACGTGGTGGCCGTGGCCGCCTCGGACGGGCTGGGGCGCCGCGCCCCGAGGCCGCAGACGGACGCCACCTCGACGATCGCCCGGCCGCCGAGCCTGGCGACGGGCGCCTCCACGGGCGCGCCCCAGGCGTCGGACGCGGGCACGGTGACGGTGCTCCAGCCCGCCGACACCGCGGCGGCCACGCTGCCGTCGCCGCCGTCGGCGACGGGCAGCCGCGATACGGCCGCGGCGGGGGTCTGCTCCGCGATCGCTGCCGCCATGACATCGACGAGACGCTGCGCCGACACGGTTCCTTTGAACTTATCCGGGGCGAGGACGACGCGCCGGACGGCGTCTACCTGCATAGAGACGCTCCTCCCGAAAATTGTTCGTCAAGTTATCTCACCCGTTTGTCGGATTGTCTAGCACCCAGCGGATACTCTGTGCACCCCCAGACTTCACCCACGACGCGAAGGACCCACATGTCGATCCAGCTCGTAACCCAGTCCGTCGGCGACGCCCTCGTGATGTCGCTGCGGGAACGGATCCTCGCGGACGAGATCACCGCCGGCACGGCGGTGACGGAGGCATCGGTCGCCACGGAGTACAAGGTCGCGCGGCAGACCGCGAAGGCCGCCATCGAACGGCTGGTCGGCGAGGGCCTGCTGGAACGCACCGCGCACCGCAGCGCCCGCGTCCCGATGCTCGATGAGGCGCGCGTGCGGGACCTGTACTTCGCCCGTGGCGTGATAGAAGTGCGGGCCTACGAACTGCTGGCGGGCAGGCGGCTGCTGACCCCCGAAGCCCTGACGGCCCATGAGGCGTTCCGGGAGTGCTCGACGAACTCGGACGTGGCGGCCCTGGTCCAAGCGGATGTCGCGTTTCACCGTGCGCTGATCGACAGTCTGGAGAGCGACCGCCTCTCCCGCGCACACAGCGTGATCATCAATGAAATACGGCTCTGCCTCGCCCAAGTGCAGAACGCGCACCTCCTCGCCCCCGCGGAGATCGCCGAAGAGCACCAGACGATCATCACGGCCATCCGCGACGGCGACGTTCCCGGAGCCGGCCAAGTGGGCCTGGAGCACCTCGAGCACGCTGAGCGGAACTTGCTGGCACACCTGCGCGGATGACCTCCTCCTCCGGAGGGGCCCCTGGCCGGGCCACGAGACGGCAGCGGACTCGCGCACCGCGCCCGGACCCGTGGTTTCGGACTGCCGCCGATGTCCCCGTCCCGCTCAGCCGAGCGTGCGATAGAAGGCCAGGTGCCGCTCGGCGGCCGCCTGCCAGGTGTGACGGGCGGCGAGCTCGCGGCCCCTTGCCCTGCGGGCCGGATCGTCGGCCGTGAGCGCCGCGCCGAGTTCGCTGGCCAGACCGCCTGGGGTGTGCGCGAAACGGGCGGTGTCGCCGTACACCTCGCGCAGGACGGGCAGATCGCGCACGACCAGCGGGACGCCCGCGGCGAGCGCCTCCATGGCGGCGAGCCCGAAGCCCTCCTTGACGGAGGGGAAGGCGAACGCGCCGGCGGCGGCCACCAGCGAAGGCAGTTCCTCCTCCGCCACCTGGCCCAGCACGACCGGCTCGACGCCGAGCTCGGCGGCCCGGGTCTCCCAACGGGCCCGGTAGTCGCGGTAGTCGAACAGTGTCTCGCCGCCCGCGACCACCAGTCGCACATCGGGACGGGCGGCGCGCAGCGCGGCGTACGCCTCCAGCAGGTCCAGCGATCCCTTGCGGGGTTCGATGCCGCCAACGGTGAGGACATAGCGGCCGAGCCGGGAGCGCCAGGCGGCGCGGGCGTCCGGGTCGGTGGTGGCGAAACGTTCGTTCGCCACCCCGTTGGGGATCACGGCCGGGGACAGTCCCCATCCCCGCGCCAGTTCCCCGGCCACCGACCGCGAGACACAGATGTGCGCGTACGGTTCCACGATGGCCCGCTCGTGGCAGGCGGCCAGTTCGGGCGTGGTGAAGTGGTCGATGTGGTGGACGGTGCGCACGCAGCGCCCGACGGCGTTGGCGCTGATGCAGTCCTGGGCGTGGACGATGTCGTACGGCGCCGGGTCGAAGGCGTCGTGGAGGGTGGCGATGGAGCGCAGGACGCGCTCGCCGACGGTCTCGTTCCGCGGGCCGTCCGGGAACGGCACGATCCGCAGCCGTACCGCCGGGTCCACGGGCCGGAAGAAGCCCGCGTCGCCGCCCCGGCCCAGCGTCCACACCGTGACGTCCTGGTCCGCGGCCGCGAGGGCCTCGGCGAGGGCGAGGGTGTGGACCACCCCGCCGCGCGGCTTGGTGGAGTAACTCAGCAGGGCGATCTTCACGACGAGGTCTCCCGGTAGGCGGAGGGGCGCAGTTCGCCGAGGTGGTGCAGGGTGCGGCGGGCCCGGTCGACTTCGGCGGAGACGTCGACCTCGGCGACCGCGAGTCCGGCCTTGGCCCAGGTGCGGGCGAGGATGTCGCCGCCGGGGCCGACCACCTTGGCCTGGCCGAGGAAGCGCATGCCGCCCAGGGCACCGGTCTGGTTGGAGGAGGCGAGGACCACCTGGTTCTCCGCGGCGCGGGCCTGGTCGTACAGGTCGAAGAGCCTGGCCTGGCGGTCCTGGGCCATGCGCGGGGCACGGTTGGTGATGCTGGTGGGCCACGCGGACAGGCAGGCGAGGATCTCGGCGCCGTCCAGGGCCAGGGAGCGGGCCGACTCCGGGAACGTCTTGTCGTAGTCGATGAGCATGCCGATCCGGCCGACCGGGGTGTCGAAGGCGTCGAAACGGTCGCCGGGGGCGTAGGCGGCGGCCTCGCCGGCCGGCAGGTGGACCTTGCGGTGGCGGCCGAGGACACCGTCGCCGCTGACACAGACGGCCGCGTTGTAGCGCTCGGTGCCGCCGTCCTCGCGGTAGCCGACACACACCACCATCTCGGCGGCCAGCCGGGCCACTTCGAGGATGAGCGGGTCGTCGGGCTCGAGCGCCGGGGGCAGCACATCGGGGTCGGGGTGGCGCAGATCGGCGAGGTAGCCGCCGAGCGCCGCGTCGGGCAGCACGAGCAGTCCCGCACCGGATCCGCGCGCGTCGTCGATGACCTTGGCGATACGGGCCAGGTCGAACTCCAGGTCGCGGCCGAAGTGGGCGGCCGCGGCCGCGATCCTGACGGTGCTCATACGGTCGCCGCCGCCGCGGGTGTGTAGGCGTCCTGGCGCCGGTCGCGCAGATGCCCCATGGACCTGCGGGCGGTCCGCAGGGCCTGTGCGACATCGAGTTCGGCGACGGCCATCCCGGCCGGGACTCCCGTGTCCGCGAGGATCTCGCCGCCGGGGTCGACCACCTTGGCGCTGCCGACGAAGCGCAGCGACCCGAAGGTGCCCGTCTGGTTGGCGGAGAGCCATACGATCTGGTTCTCCAGGGCGCGGGCCCGGTCGAACAGGTCGAAGCGGCGCTTCCAGCGGTCTTTCGCCAGATCGGCGGCGGCCTGGGTGCGGGCGCCTGGCCAGGCGGACACGCACACCCCGATCTCGGCGCCGTCCAGCGCCAGCGCGCGGGCGGACTCGGGGAACGCCTTGTCGTAACAGATCATCATGCCGATCCGGCCGACGGGGGTGTCGAAGGCGTGGAAGCGGTCCCCGGAGGCGTAGCTGGCGTCCTCGCCGAGCGGCTGGTGGACTTTGCGGTGGTTGCCCAGGACGTCGCCGCCGGTGACGCAGACCGCGCTGTTGTAGCGCCGTCCGTCCGTGCCCGCCTCGCAGTAGCCCGCCACGACCGTCATCTCCCCCGCCAGGGCGGCCAGCCGGCGGATCTCGGGGCCGTCCGGGGCGAGGGCGGGCGGGCCCTCGTCGGGTTCGGCGCCGTCGAGGCTGAGCAGATAGCCGCCCAGGCAGGCTTCCGGCAGGGCGAGCAGCCGTACGCCGTCGGCGCGCGCCTCCTCGATCAGCCGTTCCACGGTGGCGAAGGCGCCCTCCAGGTCGCGGCCGAACTCGGCGGCGACGGCGGCCATGCGCAAGGCGGTCATGCGGGTCCCATCCCGGTCACCGTGGATGTGACCGCTTCGGTGATGTCTCCGTCGGGCCAGCGCAGCCCGACGCCTTCTCCTGTGCTCAGCTCCCCGCACACGGCCCCCTCGGCGGGCCCGGCCGCGAGCGGTGGCGCGCCGGGCGCGTCGGCGGTGAGCATCGCGAAGCCGGGAAAGCAGGTGAGCCAGTCGCCCATGGCCGCCTCCCGCGGCCGGGGGACTGCTGCCACGTCCAGCACGGCCCGGCAGCCGCTCGCCTCCGCGAGCATGCCGAGGGTGCCCACGACGCCGGCCATCGACACGTCCTTGGCCGCGGCGGGCCGGGCGGCCGCCACCGCGCCGGTCATCGTGCGCAGTTCGTCCGCACGGCGGTGACTGGTGGAGTCCCACTGGCGGCCCCGGTACCCCGGGCGCCAGGTGCCGCCGAGGTCCGCGGTCAGCCGTACGGCGTGACCGGGGCGCCCGCCACCGCCCGGCACCGGATGCCGGGTTCGGCCCAGTGCGGTGACGGACAGGGCCGCCGGAACGCCGAGCTGGGTGTGCCCGCCCAGGACGGGGACGCCGTACGCCTGCGCGGCCCGGCTCAGCCCGGTCAGGACGCGGGCCGCGTGCGCGGCGTCCGGGGCGCCGAGCGCGTCGAGCAGCCCGACGGGTGCGGCCCCCATGGCGGCCAGGTCGTTGACGTTGACCAGGACGGCGCACCAGCCCGCCCAGTCCGGGGCGCGTTCGACCATGGACGGCACGATCGCGTCGCATGCGGCGACCACGTCGGTGCCCGGGACGGGCGCGCCGTCGTCGCCGATGAAACCGGGTGAGGCGGTGGCGAGCGGGTCGAGCAGCGGGCCGAGGGCCGCCTTGGCGGCGGACGCCTGCGCCGCGATCCGTCCGATCGGCCACCGCATCAGCACATGCGGCGAGCCCGCGGCCGTGACGTCGCGCACGCGCCGCCAGCCGAGCCGCCGGAACAGCACCTCGTTGCGCGTCTGGACGGTGGCATCGAACCGGAGCGCGCCTTCCGCCTCGGCGCGGGCGCAGGCCGCCCGGACCAGCGCCGCGCCGACGCCGGCCGAGCCGCGGACGGCCGGGGCGACGACCAGGCGACCGCCCTGCCACCAGCCGATGTCGGGGCCGTCGGTGGCCGGGCCGAGCCGCACTCCGCCGACGACCGTGCCGTCCCGGCCGCGGGCGATGAGCACGAGCGTGCGCGGGTCGGTGTCACGCTCGTCGAGGTCGTGTCCGCGGAACAGTCCCTGCTCGTACACGAAGGCGTCCCGGCGCAGGCGCCGGTAGGCGCTCAGATCGGCCGGCCCATCGGCCTCCGCGATACGGAACGCGGGCTGCCGGGCGAGGGTGCTGCGGTCGCCGAGCAGGGCCAGGATGTCGGGGGCCCGGCCGGAGACGGGTGCGGTGGCGGATCCGTCGAGGTACATCTCAGCCGCCCGCCGACTCGAGCACGCCGCACGCCCCGCAGGCCGCGCAGCCGGCCCTCTGGTCGGCGCCCTTCATCCCGGCCGCGCGCAGCTTGGCCGCGACGCCCTCGGTGACGTAGGCCAGTTGCTCCGCGCTCGGCGCGGGGACGCCGTCGCGGGCCGCGAGGGTGCCGCGCATGGGCCGGAAGGGGACGACGAAGGGGTATACGCCCCTCTCGATCAGCCTCCCGGCGCCCTCGATGAGTTCGTCGGGGTCCTCACCCAGCCCGACCAGCAGATAGGTGGAGACGCGGTTCGGGCCGAAGACGCGTACCGCCTCGTCCCACGCCCGCTCGTAGTCGGCCGTCGGGACGGTGGACTTGCCGGGCATCCAGCGCCGGCGCACCTCGTCGTCGAGCGACTCGATGTGGATGCCGACCGCGGTGGCTCCCGCGTCGCGCAGGGCACGGATCCAGGCGAGGTCACCGGGCGGCTCGCACTGCACCTGGACGGGCAGGCCGGGAACGGCGTCCAGCACCGCCCGCACCGAGCGTACGAGGGTGCGGGCGCCGCGGTCCTGGCCGGTGGTGGTGCCGGTGGTCATGACCATCTGCCTGATGCCGTCCAGCCGCACGGCGGCCTCCGCGACCTCGGCGAGCTGGGCCGGGGTCTTGGCGGCCACCGTGGCGCCGGAGCGGAGGGACTCCTCGATGGTGCAGAAGCGGCAGCGGTCGGCCTCGGCGTAGCGGACGCAGGTCTGCACCACGGTGGTGGCGAGGACATCGGCGCCGTGCAGACGGGCGATGTGCTCGTAGGGGATGCCGTCGGCGGTGCTCAGGTCGTAGAACCGCGGCCGTCGTACGGCGGTCAGGGTCAGGCCGGTGTCCTCGTCGCCGAGCCACACCCTGCCGTCGCGGACCCGGTAGGGGCTGTCCGGGTTGGTGGGGAGCGCGGCGTTGGCACCGTCGACGAGGACGTGTCCGTCGTCGCTCGGGCCCGCGCCGTCCGGCCGCCGCACGGGGGCGTCCAACGCGACTCCTCGCAGGGCGAGTTCGGCGCGGGTCATGATCCGCACGTCCACCGCCGTACCTGTCGTTCCGGTGCCAACGCTCACGTCGTGCCCCCTTACAGCTGGTAGGTGGAGTTGATGATGGCGCCCTTGCGCGCGTAGTGGATCAGTGCGTCCTGGACGTCGAGCGGATGGGTGGGGATGACCCCCTCGATCAGGTCCTCCTCGCGGGCGCCGTGCAGCGACAGGCCGAAGCGGCAGCAGTACGCCTTGCCGCCCTCGGCGATGAACGTCTTGAGCTGGTTGTTGATGTTGTGCTCACCGGGGAAGGCGGAGTTGCCGGTGGTCGGGAAGCCGCGCGTGGCCAGGCAGTTGAGGGAGCCGGGACCGTAGAAGTAGATGGCGGTCTCGAAGCCCTTGCGCAGGGCGCGGGTGGCCTGGAGGACGGCGACGAAGGACACCGACGACTCATGCGCGATGCCATGGACGAGGGTGAAGTAGCTCTCGCCGTTCTCGGCCCGGTAGTCGGGGAAGACCTTGGTGGAACCGTAGATGCTGGAGCCCTCGGGCAGCGAGGGGTGCGGGATCTCGTGGAGTGACTTCTGCTCGACGTCGGTGAGTTCGGCGGTCGCCGGGGTCTCGGACACGCGTGTCTCCTTGGTGTGACGCATCAGATGGGTCGGGTCGGTCAGTCGTAGAGCGCGGCGAACGTGTCGCGGAAGACGAGTTCGCCGAGGGCGCCGCCGCCGGTCGCCGCGGCCATACGGGCGTACTCGCCCGCGAAGTCGCCCCACGGCTGGTCGCTGGCGAAGAGCACCCGGTCGTGGCCGATGCCGCGGCGCTCGATCTCCTGGGCGAGCCAGCGGGGCGTGAAGCCGATGGCCCAGGAGAGGTCGGTGTAGACGCGCTTGCCGACGGTGATCCAGTCGAAGAACCGGGAGCCGGCGAGCTTGATGTGGCCGCTCATTCCGCCACCGAAGTGGACGAGGTGGACGGGCACGTGGTCGGCGTACCGGTCGACGAGATGGCCGACCTCGTCGATGTCGGAGGCGGCGCCCGGGGAGGTGTGCACATGGACCACCAGTGAGTGCCGGGCGGCTTCGGCGAAGATGTGGTCCAGCAGCGGCCGGCAGGCCGGGTCGGTGGGGCGGCCGCCCAGCAGGAAGCTCAGCTTCAGGGCCTTCACGCCCCTCTCCCTCGCCAGTTTCAGCGCCCGGGTGGTCCTGGCCTCGTCCTCGGGGCGGGGCGAGACCCACAGTCCGGCTCTGATCCGGTCGTCGCTCTGCGCTGCCTCGACGGCCAGTTCGTTGAAGGAGAACGCGACGGCGGGGTCCGGCACCCCGTAGTTGGGGATGACCAGGGCGCGCTCGGTACCTTCCGCGTCCAGGTCGGCGATCAGCTGACCGACCGTGGCGCGGGCGGTGGTGTCGGGGTTGACGGGCGGGCCGCCGTAGAAGGGGTGGGCGGGCAGGACGCCGATGTGGCGGTGTGCGTCGAAGACCATGGCGGTGCTTTCAGCCGACGGGGAGTGCGGAGGCGAGTTCGAGCGGCGCGCCGGTGAGGGTGGAGCAGACGTCGGCCGTGCGGCGGGCGGCGTCGATATGGCCGGCCAGGAACTCGGCGTCCCGGCCCACCGCCTCGAAGCGCCCCGAACCCCATGAGTGCTGCCAGGGCAGGCCCAGGAAGTGCAGGCCGGGAGCGCTGGTGGCGCCGCGCCAGTGCATCGGATAGCCGCGCCCGTCGAAGACGGGTGCCTCGATCCACCGGTGATCGCGACGGAAGCCGGTCGACCAGACGACGGAGGTGATACCGGCCGCCGCCAGGTCCAGGCGGCCCGGCTGCCCGGAGGGTTCCCACACCGGTACGTACCGGGGCTCGACGGGAGCCGGGACGCCCCTCGCCTCGATGTACGCGTCGATGGCGTCCTTGATGCCCTCGGCCACCGCGTCCGCGTGGTCCAGGTTCGCCTTCAGATCGTCGGCGAACTCCAGGGTGGTGCCGCGGATCGTGGTGAGCCGTCCGTACAGCCGCATGCCGTCGCGGGCGAAGGCCCGCAGATCGATGTCGCGGCCCCCGTCGCGGCCGGTGACGTAGTGGTTGACGCGCATACGGACCGCGTCGGCTTCGTCGAATTCGTCGATGGTCCTGGTGTAGTGGCCCATGTCGTCCAGCCAGGCCACACAGTCGCGGCCCCGGTAGAACCGGGCCACGCGCGGTGCGCTGCCCACCGCGAGATGGACCTGCCGGCCGGCGAGGTGCAGATCCTCGGCGATCTGGCAACCGGACTGGCCGGTGCCGACCACCAGAACGCCGCCTTCGGGGAGCTGGGCCGGATCGCGGTAGTGCGAGGAGTGGATCTGGTGGATGGCGTCGGGCAGTCGCTCGGCCATCCGGGGCACGGCTGGCGCGTGGTACGGGCCGGTGGCGACCACCACCTGGTCCGCGGTGCAGTCGCCGTCGGACGTGGTCAGCTCGAACACCCCGCTCGCCGCCCGGCGCAGCCGGGTGACGGTCACCCCCTCCACCAGCGGTGGCCGGAAGAAGGCCACGTAGTCCTCCAGGTACCGCACGATCTCGTCGCGGACCATGAAGCCGTCGGGGTCGTCCCCCCGGTAGGGGAAACCGGGCAGTTTGCACTGCCAGTTGGGGGTGACCAGGCAGAAGCTGTCCCAGCGGCGCTCGCGCCACTCGTGTCCCACCCGGTTCGCCTCGATCACGATGTGCTCGACACCGCGCCGGCGCAGGCAGTAGCTCATCGACAGGCCCGCCTGTCCGCCGCCGACCACCGCGACCGGGAAGTGGGCTCCACGGACGTGGGCCCCACGAACGTGGAAATAGCTCTCAGGCATGAAGTCCTCCAGGCGAGGCGCCGAGGTGCTGACACCTCACCGCTGCTTGTGGGGACCACTTCAGCCAGGGGCCATTGCCGAACCGAGTCATCCGGAATAAAGCGGAGTTACAGACTCCTCACCACCTGCGACAGTGTGTGTACGCTGTGTTGCCTCAGAGGCAAAGCGAAACCCATCGGGCCGCCCGGCCGGAAGTCGGCGTGAGCGCCGGGTGGATGTCAGGCGAGGGCGGTGACGACGCGGGAGGGGCTTGGGCGCCCGAGGTGATGGGCCATCCACCGGCTGGTGGCCGCCAGCGCGCTCAGATCGACCCCGGTGTGGATGCCGAGTCCGCGCAACATCCACACCAGGTCCTCCGTGGCGAGGTTGCCGGTGGCGCTGCGGGCGTAGGGGCAGCCTCCGATGCCACCGGCCGAGCTGTCGAACTCGGTGACGCCCGCCGTCAGCGCGGCATGCACATTGGCGAGGGCCTGGCCGTAGGTGTCGTGGAAGTGGAGGGCGGTCCGCTCCAGGGGGATGCCCGCTCCCCGTACGGTGTCGAGGAGTTCCAGGACATGGCCGGGGGTGCCGGTACCGATGGTGTCTCCCAGCGACAGGGACGTGCAGCCCATGTCGAGGAGCCCGCGGGCGACCGAGGCGACCTTGCGGGGCTCCACATCGCCCTCCCAGGGGTCGCCGAAGCACATCGACACATAGCCGCGCACCGGAAGGCCCGCGGCGCGGGCCCGGCGTACGACGGGTTCGAACATCGCCAGCACCCCCGCCATGTCCCGGGCCAGGTTGTTCTTCGCGAAGGACTCCGTCGCGCTGGCGAAGACGGCGATCTCCCGGGCACCGGCGGCCAGGGCCCGCTCCAGACCCCGTTCGTTGGGCACGAGCACCGGGAGGCGGATGCCATCGAGGGGGCCCACGGCGGTGAGCACCTCGTGCGCGTCGTCGAGTTGGGGTATCCACCGGGGGGAGACGAAGCTGGTGACCTCGATGGTGGTCAGGCCCGCCTCGACGAGCCGCCGGACGAACTCGGCCTTGACGGCGGTGGGGACGCGTACGGCTTCGGCCTGGAGGCCGTCGCGGGGGCCGACCTCGTAGATGCGGACCTGTTCGGGCATGCCCCGCTGGGGAGCGATGCGGGGCAGTGCGTCGGTGGACGAGGTGGTCTCGGATGTCATGGCGTCCCCGTCAGGCGGTGGGAAGGGCGAGGGGGGGCGGCCACGCGGAACGTCGCGGGCGGCGACGGGCGTCGGGCGACGGCGGACCGGCGGACCGGCGGACCGGCGGACCGGCGGAATCGGCGGGCGACGGTCGGCCTGCGACGTTCCTGCGTGGATCCGTCATACGGGAGGCTTGCCGACGTTCCGGCGGGAGGGGAAGTCGGGCGGACGGCGTTCGGCGAACGCGGCCAGTCCCTCATGCGCGTCCGGGGAGGTGAACGCCCGCTGCCCGTACAGCGCCTCACTGTGGAACGCCTGGTCCTGCGGGAGGTCCCCGAGGCGCAGCACCGACTCCTTGATCGTCTCCAGGGCGGTGCCGCTGCGGGCGGTGAGCCGGTGCGCCCGGTCCATCGCCGCCTCGAGCAACCGGTCGGCCGGCACCACGGCGTTGAGCAGGCCGTACCGCAGTGCGGTGGCCGCGGTGATCCGGTCGCCGAGCAGCATCAGCTCCATGGCCCAGACGTAGGGGATCTGTCGGGTCAGCCGGGTCAGGGTGCCGCCGGCCGGGACGACTCCGACACCGCTTTCGGGGAGCCCGAACTCGGCTGTGTCGGCGGCGATCCGCAGGTCCGTGGAGAGCATGATCTCGAACCCGCCACCGAGACAGAGCCCGTTGACCGCGGCGATGACCGGCTTGAACAAGGTGGTGTGTTTCTGGTGGGCACCGTCCCACCAGGAGATGTCGAACCGCCCCTCGGCGAGCGCGGGGATCGATTCGGTGAGATCGGCGCCGACGCAGAAGGCACGGTGCCCCGCGCCCGTGAGGACCGCGACGCCGATCGACTCATCGTCGCGGACCTCGTCGAAGGCCGCTCCCAGCTCCTCGTACATCGCCAGGGTCAGTGAGTTCAGCTTCTCCGGCCGGTCGAACCGGATGAGCGCGACCGGTCCGTCACGGTCGAGGGTGATACCGCTCATCTCAGACCACCCCCGCCTCGCGCAGGGCGCGGATGCGTTCCTCGGAGAGGTCCGCGAAGGCGCGCAGCAACTGGTCGGTGTGCTCGCCGACCTGGGGAGCGAGCCCCCGGGGCCGGGCCGGGGTGACATCGAGTTTGACCGGTGAGCCGACCATGCGCAGTGGACCGAATTCCGGGTACTCGACGTCGACGACCATGTCCCGGGCCTGGATCTGGGGATCCGCGATGACCTCCCCGATGTCCTTGATGGCGCTCAGCGGCACGAGGTCACCGGCGAGTTCCTCCAGTTCCAGCTTGGCGCGATCGGCGAACCACCTGTGCAGCAGCGGCCGCACCCGGCGCTCGTAGACCTCCGGGGTGAACCGCTTGGCCATCGTGTCGATCTCCGGGTCGGCCGCCAGCTCGGGTTCGCCGAACATCTCGCATGTCAACCGCCAGAACTTGTCGGTGTAGCCGCCGAAGAAGACGAAGCCGTCCTTGCACGGGTAGAGCTCATAGGGTTTGACGAACGGATGCTCATTGCCGAGGGGAGTCGGTACCTTGCCCTCGACGGTGTGCGAGACGACCGCGTTCTCGGTCAGGCTGAGCACCGAGTCCTGCTGGGAGATGTCCACCAGCTGCCCCTCGCCGGTGTGCTCGGCATGCCGCAGCGCGGCGAGTGTGCCGATCACGGCGTAGAGCGTGGCCGACAGGTCGCCGATGATGGTGCCGACCCGGACCGGCGGGCGGTCCGGGAAGCCGTTCATCGACCACAGACCGCCCGTGGCCTGCGCGCTGTTGTCGTACGCGGGCTTGCGCCGGTACGGGCCGGTCTGGCCGTAGCCGGAGATCGCGGTGTAGACCAGCCGCGGATTGACCTTCCGCAGCTCGTCGTAGCCGACGCCCAGCTTGTCCATGGTCCCGCCACGGAAGTTCTCGACCAGGACGTCCGCGCGACCGGCGAGCGTGCGCAGCAGCTCCTTGCCCTCGGGCCTGGACAGGTCCAGGGTCATGCCGAGCTTGTTCCGGTTGTACTGGGCGAAGAACGCGCTGAACGCCTCGCCCCCGGGCGACGTCAGCAGCGGGGGAAACTCGCGCGCATAGTCCGGGTCCTTCGGATTCTCGATCTTGATGACCGTCGCTCCGAGGTCCGCGAGCATCATCGAGCAGAACGGCCCGGCGACCACCCGTGTGATGTCGAGGACCACGACCCCGCGCAGCGCCCCGCGTGCGGGACCGCCCGGCAGGACGGCACCGAGGTCGAACCCGGCGTTGAACTCCGTCACGCGACCACACCTCCTTTTTCGAATACCGCTGTGGAATCAGCCGGCCGTGGCGGCTTCGACCCGGATGCGCGCGTCGAGCAGGGTGCCGCAGCGCGGGCTGTAGAACTCCTCGAGGAGCACCCGCTGTCCGTGGCCCCGGGGGCGTACCCGGACGCCGTACTCGCCCAGCCGATCGGCGGCCACCCGCGTGGTGACGATGGCGTCCTGCCGCCAGTCGTCCTCGGTGCTGATCAGGGCACCGCTGGCCGGGCAGTACCAGCCGTCCGCGGCACGGCGGGGCGCGGACGCCCCGGCGGCGGCGTCGGCGGCGACCGGCGCGGTCGGCTCCCCGCCGATCCGGGCGGCGCGCATCGCCTCGCGTGCGCGGGCCGTCGCGGCGGCGTCCACGGCACCGTCGGCGAGCACCACCCCGTAGACGGCGGACGCCGTGTGGTCGGTGATGTACGCGTCCCGGACGTCCTCGGCGACGCGCCGCGGGTCACGCAGGAGGGGGTCTCCGTACCCGCCGCCACCGGCGATCCACTGCACGAAGACATCGCCGGCCGAGACCTGAACCGAGGACTGGTTGATGGCCAGCGGGTCCCGTGTGTCGCAGGCGAGGCTGTCGTCGGTGGGCACGGTGCCCGCGGCGAGCAGCCCCGCGATATTGGACCGGCGCAGGATCTCGTGTCCGCTGCCCCCGCCGGGAAGCCCGCCGCCGTATCCGTCGGCGACCACCTGGGCGCTGGGGGCGAACACGGTCTGCATGGCGGAGGGCGCACCGTGCAGGGTCCAGGCGAACTCCAGCCCCAGACCGCCGCGGTGGGCCCCGTGCCCGGCGCTGGCGATGTTGAGCCGCTTCCACAGGTAGAGGACGGGATAGAGCATCTCGTTCATCTCGACGTCCGGGAGCATGTTGTTGACCTGCGTCATCATCCCGGCGCAGTCCAGACCGTCGGTGTCCGGCTGGGCTCCGGCCCCCATGCCGCCGCCGTCCATGTTGAACAGCACGAAGTACTCGCCGTCGTCCGAGGTCCCGGCCGAGATGCCGCCGGTCCAGGAGTCGGCCCACACACCCTGGGTGCGGCCGCGGACGGTCTCGTCCGCGCTGCCCCGGCAGGCGTCGTTCATCAGCTTGGTGACCAGCCGGCTGACGCGGGCGCCGGTCGTCAGGTGTCCGTTGCTGATCGGCGCCGGGGGAGTGGGGTTGACGATGGAGCCCGGCTCGGCGATGACCTCGAAGGCGGTCATGACGCCCTCGTTGAACGGCACGTCCCAGGCGAGGATGGGCACGACGGCCGTGGCGACGCTGCCGACGAGGGCTCCATAGCTACAGTTGACGAAGCCGTCGGTCTGCTCGCTGGATCCGGTGAAGTCGAACGTGATCTGCTCGCCCCGTTTGGTCATGGCGCAGGCGACGCGGTACAGCTCATCGGCATGGCCGTTGTGCTCGGTCCACTCCTCGGCCGTGTACGTTCCGTCGGGGATCTTCGCGACGCGGTCGCGGACCACCTGCTCGGCCAGCTCGAAGCTGAGCCGGGTGTACTCGCGGAAGTCGTCGAGCCCGAACTCCCCGATCGTGGCGAGAAGCCGCTGGATCCCGGTGTTGTTGCTGGCCACCAGGGAGCGCACATCGTTCCAGAACAGCGCGGGCACCCGGACGTTGTTGAGCAGGATGCGCCGCACCCATTCGACGGGCTCGCCCTTTTCGAAGATCTTCACCCCCGGCGGGAGCCGGAGCGCCTCGCTGTAGCAGTCATGGGCCCCGGGGGCGAAGCCGCCCGGTGTCATACCGCCGACGTCGACGAGATGGGCCTGGGACTGCGCCCACCCGATCAGCTCGTCACCGTGGAAGATCGGCGAGATCACATTGGTGTCCGGCGGGTGGCTCGCACCGGCGGTGTGCGGATCGTTGCAGATGAAGGCGTCGCCGGGGGCGAGCGGCTCACCGGCGATCTCCCGGACCAGATTCTGCACGGCGACGCTGCCGGAGCCGATGTGGAACTGGACGTAGTCGGAGTAGGCGTAGATGCGGCCGGTCGGGTCGAACAGCGCGGTGTTGAAGTCGCCGGCCTCGGTGATCACCGGCGAGCCGGACGAGCGGATCATCGCGATGCCCATCTCCTCGACGATGGAGTCCAGACGCATGCGGATGACCTCGAGCGTGACGGGGTCGAACCCGGCGGGAAGCCGGCCGGTGGCGGATTCGGTCATGTGGGTCTCCTGGATCGGGCCGTGGCGTTCAGACGGACGGCTGGAGCCGGATGAGGAAGTGGCCGGCTTCGGTCAGCTCCACCGTGGCTCCGGTGGGCACATAGACGGTGGTGTCGGGCTCCTCCAGCAGGCACGGGCCCTTCGCCCGCGCCAGCGCGGCGAAGCCCCGGTGCACCTCCACCTCGGTCCGGGCCCCGGTCGCCGGTTCGAGGATGGTGCGGCGCAGCAGCGTGTGGCTCTCCCCGTCGGCTTCCACGATCTGCCGGACCTGCTGCACATCGCTGCGGCCGACCGCGCGCACCCGGGAGTTGACCAGCAGGATGTCGGTCTCGGTCCAGGCCGTCCCGGCCCCGAACTCGGTCTCGTAGTCGGCGATGAACCGCGCGCGCAGTTCGTCCTTGTCCGCCTCGGTGAAGGTCCCGCCCTTCAGCCGCGTGGTGACCTCGAAGATCTGGCCGACGAACTTCATGTCGGCCTCGCGGTACAGCTCCCGCCGGTCCTCGGGGATGCCCTCGGCGTCGAACCACGCCCGCGCGCGCCGCTCCAGGGCCTGGAACTCGCGGTCCAGGTCGGCGGCCGGCTGCCGCATCGTCCAGGGGCTGGTCCGCACGGCGGAGTAGACGGAATCGGCGTGCATGAGCCCGTAGGCCGAGAACACCGCGGCGTTGCGGGGGATGACGAGTTCGCTCACCCCGATCTCGGCGGCGATGCTCGCGGCGAACAGGCCGCAGGCGCCGCCGAAACCGACGAGGGTGAACTCCCGCGGGTCATGGCCGCGGTTGACGGTGATCTTGCGCAGCGCGTTCGCCATCTGGGAGGTGGCCAGCCGGTACACCCCCTCGGCCGCGGCGTCCTCGGTCAGTCCGAGGGGCTCCGCGACATGGGCCCGCAGCGCCTCGCGCGCCAGGTCCTCGTACAGCTCGACAGTCCCGCCGAGGTAGTAGCCGGGGTTGATCAGGCCGAGCACGAGCGCGGCGTCGGTGACCGCGGGGCGGGTTCCGCCCTTGCCGTAGCAGGCGGGACCGGGGGTGGAGCCCGTGCTGTGCGGGCCGACCCGGAGCAGCCCACGGCCGTCCACCCAGGCGGCGCTGCCGCCGCCGGCGCCGATCGTCTCGATGTCGACGACGGTCAGACTCGTCGGCAGACCGCCGATCTCGGCCCGCGGGAGCAGCCGGAACTCATCGTCCATGATCGCGGCGGCGTCCAGGCTGGTGCCGCCCATGTCGGCGGTCAGTACCCGGCGCCTGCCCAGCTGCTGCCCGAGCAGACGGGCGCCGGTGACGCCGCCGACCGGACCGGAGTTGAACATGGAGATCGGCGCCTTGCTGGTCTCCTCGACCGACAGGAACCCGCCGTGGACCTGCATGATCTGCACACGAGCACGCAGGCCGCGGGCGCGCAGCTCCTCGGCGAGGTGGTCGAAGTGCGAGGCGACGAGCGGTTTGACCGCGGCGTCGAGCGCCGTGGTGACCATGCGCTCGTACTCACGGTAGACCGGTGTCAGGCTGCTGGAGAGGGTGAACGGGACGTCCGGGTGGTGCTCCCGCAGATACCGGCCGATGGCCTGCTCATGGGCGGGGTTGCGGAAGGACCACAGCAGACATACGGCGATGGCCTCCGCGCCCGTGGCGAGCGCGGTGTCCACCGCGGCGGCGATGGCCTCCTGCCGCAGCGGCACCAGGACCTCGCCGTGCGCGTCGACGCGTTCGGCGACCTCGATGACACGGCCGCGTTCGACGATGCCGGGCGGTGGCAGCATCTTGTGCGGGTCGCGCTCATCGGTCCGCGCCGACCGGGCGATCCGCATCGTGTCGCGGAACCCCTGCGTCGTGAGGAGCGCCACCGTGGCGTACTTCTGCTCGTCGACCGCGTTGGTGACGATCGTGTTGCCGAGCACGAACCGGTCGACGGCCGGGTAGAACTCCTCCTCGGACATGCCCGCGCGCTCCTGGAGCACGGCCAGCGCCCCCAGGATGCCGGTGGTGACGTCCTTCGTGGAGAACGCCTTCCCGCGGACCGCGCGGCCGTCGAGGACCGCGACCGCGTCGGTGAATGTGCCACCGACGTCGATACCAACCTGTAGTGCCATGTCTCAGCGTCTCCCTTGGCTCGGATGCGTGCAGGCGGTGAGGCGAGGCATCAGCCCTCGCCGCGCAGCTCGGCGAGGACCTTCTCGGCATGGTCGGCGCGCACGGCCCGGTCGGTGACCAGCCGGGCGACCACGAGCGGCAGTTCCTCGGGGGTGGCGCCGACGGTGACGGCGACGTTGCGGGCGTGCAGCGACATATGGCCGCGCTGGATGCCCTCGGTCGCCAGGGCCCGGACCGCGGCGAGATTCTGCGCCAGGCCGACGGCGGTGATGACTTCGCCGAGCTCGTGGGCCGTGGTGACGCCGAGCAGGGCCACGGCGGCCTGTGCGACCGGGTGCACCTTGGTGGCCCCGCCGACCAGGCCGACCGCCATCGGCAGCTCCAGCGCGCCGACCAGGTTGCCGTCGGAGTCCTTCTCGAAGTGCGACAGGGATGTGTACCCACGGTACCGGCCGATCGCATGCGAGTGGGCGCCGGCTTCGACGGCGCGGGTGTCATTGCCGGTGGCCAGCACGACCGCGATGACGCCGTTCATGATCCCCTTGTTGTGGGTGGCGGCGCGGTACGGGTCCGCCTCGGCCAGGGCGGCGGCGTGCACGATGTCGTCGACCACCTCAGGCCCTCCGAGCGCCTCGGCGTCGAACACGGCACGCGCCCGGCACAGCCGCAGGTCCGCCTTGTTGCTGAGGATCCGCAGCAGCGTGCGTCCCCGGGCGATCTCCCCGACCCGCCCGGCGATCGCCTCGGCCATGGTGTTGACGGCGTTGGCGCCCATCGCGTCGCGTACGTCCACGATCAGGTGCAGCACCACATAGGTGCCTCGGGGGGCGTCGACCAGATGCACATCCACGTCCCGGACGCCGCCGCCGAACCGGAGGAGCTGTGGGTCCTGTGCGTCGGCCAGCGCGATGAGCTCCTCGCGCGCCTCGAGCAGCCGTAGCCGGGCGGTGTGCGGATCGGCGACATCGAGGACCTGGATCTGCGCCCGCATGAGCGGTTCCGTGGTCGAGGTGGTGAATCCGCCGGTGACGCGGGCGATACGGGCGGCGTTGCTGGCCGCGGCGATCACCGATGGCTCCTCGGTGGCCATGGGGATCAGATAGTCGCGGCCGTTGACGGTGAAATTGGTGGCCACGCCCAGCGGGACACCGAGGACACCTATGGCGTTCTCGACCATGTGGTCGGCCTGCTCGAGGGTGAGGCCGCGCTCGGGGTCGAGCACCTCCAGACTCTCCGGCTCGACCGCGGCACCGCGCGCGATCCGGGCGCGGCGCTCACTGATCGACAGGTCCTTCACGCCGGAAAGCCTGCTGTTGACTGCCATGGATCCTCCTGCTTTCGGTGACGAGCTCAAGGGGAGAGGGGCCCGGCGGCGCGGGCGGGCGGCGGCATGGCTGCCGGGGGCTTGACGGTCAGGGCGCCGCCGGGCGCCGTGACCGGCCGTTTCACCACCCGATCGGCGCCCGGCGACCGGGCAGGTCCCACGGATGTCGGGTGGGAAGCGGAATCAGCAGCTCGGCGCGGACGGCGGTGCCCTGCGGGTTCCGCTGAATCCGGCATGTCGTGGCGTAGGCGTGGACCAGGCCAAGACCCCGCCCGTCCACCATCTGGTCGGGGGGCCCGGTGCCGGGACACCGTTCCCGCCATGTGCCGGCGTCCCTGACTTCGACGGAGGCCATCGAGCCGTCGACCGTCAGCAACAGGCTCACCTCGGCGCTTCCGCTGTGCAGCACGCTGTTGGTGACCAACTCCGTGGCGATCACGCGCAGTGCGTCGATGGTCTCCTCGGGTGCCCCCCACCGTGTCGCCACATCGCGGGTGAAGGCCCGCAGGGCGGGAACCGCCCGGGGCTCCACGCCCATGGAGCACATGGCGGACCGCTGCCGGGGCGCGGCCGCGTCGTTCCGGCGGCGGTGGGTGGGCTGGAGCAACTGTTCATCGATCATGGTCATGTCCTGCGGTGAGGAGTCCGTCGTCACGCCGGAGAGTCGCACTGCGGTCGAGGGGGGAGCCGGGCCCTGCGGTACGGCCCTGTGAACAGCAGATGTTCATTGGATGACGCCGCTGTCACACCTCAGACTGTAGATACGCCCGGTCAGAGCGACCATGTACCATGACTACACGGTGCGAAGTTTTTAATGGGTGATTCACACAGGGCCGGACAGGGTGGACTGGGCTGGACAGGGTGGTGGACATGGGAGCACCCCGGGACACCGAACGGGCGGCACCACAGACCGACGTCCCGGTGGCCGCTGTCCTGGCCCTTCTCGATCTCGCCGCGAAGGGCACCCGGGACGAGCCCGAGGCGGTGACCGACCTGCTGCTCACCGAGCATCTCGACACCGCCACGGCCACCCAGGTGGGCCGCCGGGTTCGCGAGCTCCAGGGCGCGATGGCCCGGTCGCACCGGCGCGGACAGGAACTGGCCGCGCTGTTCTCCAGCGCACGGGAGCTCGCCGAACTGCACGACGTGGATCTGCTGATCACCCGGCTGGTGCAGCGGGCCCACGACCTGGCCGGCACCGATATCACCTATCTGTCCGAGTTCGATGAGACCACCCGTGAGCTGAGGGTCCGCTCCACAGCCGGGGCGGTCGCCCCGTCCTTCCAGAGGCTGCGGGTGCCGCCGCATATCGGTCTGGCCAGCAAGATCGTCGAGACCCGCGCTCCGCAGTGGACCTCACGCTACGAACAGCTGCGCGATGTGCCCCATGACGACAGCATCGACAACGCCGTCCGTGCCGAGGGCCTCGAGTCCATCGTGGGCGTTCCGCTGATCGCCGGCGGCCGGGTCCTGGGAGTGCTGTTCGCCGCCAATCGCACCGAGCACGCCTTCTCCCCGGAGGAGGTCTCGCTGTTGTCGGCCTTCGCCGACAACGTCGCCGTCGTACTGCAATCGGCCCGTCTGCTCACCCAGGCCCGGGACGCGGCGGCCGAGACACAGCGTGCCTATGACGCGCTGGCCGACCATGTCGAGGCGATGGAACGCGCCGGCCGGGTGCACGAGGAGCTGACCGCCGCGGTGCTGCGCGGAGGCGGCGCCGCGGATGTCGCGCGCACTCTGGGAGCGGCACTGGAGCGGCCCGTGGTCATCCTCGACGAGACCTACGCCGTGCTCGCCGCGTCCGACGACCGGAGCACCCCCTCGGTGATCGACCCGCCCGCCGTCCGGTTGGCGATCACCGACAGCCTGCGCTCCGGACGCTGCACTCCGCTGAGCCCGCCGACCGGGGAGTTCCACACGGCCGTCGCGGTGCTCGCCGGGGAGATGATGCTCGGCGGCCTGCTCATCGGTGACGGCGCGGTCGAACTCGGCGCGGTGGAGCAGCGGACCATCGAGCGCGCCGCACAGATCACCGCGCTCCTCACCCTCAAACAGGACGCGGTCCTCCACGCCGAGGACCATGTGCGCGGTGAGCTTCTCGGCGACCTCGTCAGTCTCGACGCCCGGCGTCGCGCGAGCCTCCCTGCCCGGCTGCGCGCTCGCAGATTGCGCCCGGACGACCTGCGCACCGTCGTCATCGCCGTGGTGGCGCCCGAACAGCGCCGTGCCGCGCTGCGGGCCACCCAGACAGTGGCCGCGCCGTCCGGTCTGGCGGGCGAGGTGGACGGTGTCGTCACGCTCGTCGTACCGGAGAGCGATCCGCAACGTGCGGCGACCACCGTCCGTGACCGCCTGTGTGCCGCGATGGGGGCCGGTGAGGTGCTGACCGTGGCCGCGCCCCCCGCGGAGAGCCTGGACGAACTGAGCACCCGTTTCACCACGGCCCGGGATTGCGGCCGGGTGCTGACCGCCCTCGGCATCGAGGCGGCCGCGGTGGCGGCCGACGCCTACCTGCCGTACACCACGCTGTTCGCCCACGACCCCACCAGCGTGCGGCAGTTCATCGACCGCACCATCGGCCCCGTCCGGCGCTGGGACGCCGAACGGGGGACCGAGCTGCTCGCCACCCTCCACCGCTTCGTGGACTGCAATGCCAGCCCCGCCCGCACCGCGCGGCTGATGGGCGTGCACAGCAACACCGTGCTCCAGCGGCTCGACAGGATCACCCAACTGCTCGGCAGCACCTGGCGGGACTCGGAGTCGTTCTTCCGCATCTCGGTGGCGGTGCGCCTGCACACCCTGTCGGAAACCCTTCAGGGCTCCTCACATCCGCTCCGGCGCTCCTGACAGGGGCCCGTCCCGGCGAGTGGAGCGGAGCGGTGTCAGGAGTAGAAGCGCACGTAGTCGAAGCGTGCGGTCACGCCCTCACCGGCCAGGGAGACGAGGCCGATGCGCGGGTCGGAGCCGGCGGGCAGATGCCAGACCCCACCCCAGATGTAGTGCTTTCCATCCCGGCTCGTGGCCGGCTGGAATGTGTGCTCGCCGGTCTTCGGATCGACGGTGTGGCGCAGCCGCAGCCACATGGTGTCGGCCGACGGGCCCAGCTGCATCTCCGGCCAGCTGTCACGGTCCCGGCCGATCCACAGGAAAGCCTGCCGTGACGGGCCGGTCCGGGTCGGGGCCAGATGGATCGAATCCGCCGGGCTCTGGAAGGCGATCAGCCCGGCCTGGCTGCGCCCGTCGGGGGCGTCGGTGATCGGGAAGCGCAGCTTGGTCTCGACCGTGTAAGTGCCGGCCGGAGCGTCACGAAGCAGCGCCGATGCCATGGTGCCCTTGCCGGAGAAGTCGGCATCCTGCGTGGGCCACACATACTGGCCCTCGGCGACCTTCCCGTCGGCGGGGCCGAACCACGTCCAGCCGTCCAGCCGGTCGTCGTCGAAGTCCTCGTCGTACTCCGGCAGCCGGGCTCCGATGCGGGGGTCCGGCTGTTTGACGGTCACCGGCGTGTAGAGCCGGGTCACGCCCACGTTGTCCACCTCGCCGGCGCCGTGGGTCGAGGCGACACCGCCACGGCGCCAGTCCTCGGGCACGTCCACCTTCAGCTCGGCCAGCGGCATGTCGAGCATGGCCGAGCTGACCTGTACGCGCGCCGCGCCGTCGCGGATCTCGGCCGTGAGCGAATGCCAGGTCCGCGGATCGGCGTCGGTGTGTAGACGGGCGGTCCGCTTCCGCACCACCTTCCGGTCCCGGGTGACCTCGACGGCGAGTGTGCCGTTGGAATCCAGCCAGGCCACGGCGTGGTCGGACGGACCCGAGGACGCCAGTACCAGGCCGACCCTGCCGTCGTCGTCGCGCAGCCGGACGTCGGCCTCGATCCTCACATCGCCGTCCGGGGCCCGCCGCGGCAACAGCAGCTGCGGGACCGCGGCCCGGGACCGGCCGCGGGCGTAGCGTCCCGAGTCGGGGTCCGAACCCGTGGTCCAGGCCCCGCGCCCGGCGGTGTCGAAGCGGCCGAGACCTTCGTCGAAGGTGCTGCCCGCGTCCCAGGTGCCCGTCGGTGCGGTCTGCCGGTCCTCGCTGGTCCAGGCGCCCGCGCGCACCGTCGGCCAGCCGTCGATCCAGTCGAGCCGGTCCATCATGCTCGGCCGTCCGCCCCAGCTGGGATCGCTCTCGTGGCGGTCGAATCCATTGGTGAGGATCCAGTCCTGGCCCGACTTGTCGACCACGTTCGCCGAATGGCCGGTCGCGACCCACTTGTTGCCGTTCGGGGCGTTGACGATCGTGCCGCCCGGGTGCAGATCGGCCAGGCCGACGCCCTCGGCGTCCTTGAACGGGCCCATCGGGCTCCTGGCCCGCCCGGCGAACACCGGATAGGCGCCCTCGTCCCGGGCGCAGCAGCCCAGGCCGGAGTAGAAGAGGTAGTACCAGCCGTCGCGCTTCACCGCGTACGCGGCCTCGCCGCGCCGGGCGCCGACCACCTGCACCGGATCGCCGACCGGCGCGGTGCCCTCCTCGTTCAGGCGCACCGCCTGGATTCCGCCGTCGCGGAACGAGCCGTAGTAGAGGTACTTCCGGCCGTCGGAGTCGACGAACACCGACGGATCGATCTGATTGACCGTCGTCCCGTACGGCAGCACGGGGCGGCCGATGTCCTTCCACGGACCCGCCGGATGGTCCGACGTGGCCAGCGCGATGGTGTTCTCGTCGCCGCCGGCGACCGAGTAGTAGAGGTAGTACTTGCCGTTGATGTAGCGGATGTCGGGCGCCCAGTAGTAGGTGCTCGCGAAGTCGCGCCACTCCGGATGATTGTCGGGCCCGAAGACATCGCCGACATAGGTCCAGTTGACGAGGTCGGCCGAGCGGGTGATCGGCATGAAGTGCTGCGACTCCCACGGACCTCCCTGGTTGTCCCGGCGCATGCTGGTCTGGGTCGCGAAGGCGTACCAGTAGCCGTCCTTGCCGCGGATGATCGACGGGTCGGAGAAGGCGTCCGCCACGTTGTCCATCACGGGGTTCTGGAACGTCCCGGCCGGATCGGCGGGATCGGCCGCGGCCGGTCCCGGATGCGCACTGCCGAGGCCGAGGACCATGAGCAGGGCGAGGAGGACGGCGCCGGGTCTGCCCCGGACCGCGGGGAATCGTGCTGATGTCGAAGCCATGTCGGGAGCTCTCCTTTGTGGATACCGGATATGCCGGAGCTATCGGAGATGCCGGGTCGCGGACCGCGCCCGGAGGAACGGATGGGTGTACGGCGCGGGGGGTGGGCTCAGATGACGACGAGGGCCGCGATGCGCCAGAGGCCGTTCAGCTTCGAGCCGGTGATCTCCAGGTCGGCGGTGCGTCCGCCGGCTCCACCGTCGAGGTCGAAGGAGAACCAGACGAAGGCTCGGCTCGGCAGGCTGTCGTCGCCGGAGCGGCCGAGGACCGTGCCGTCCTCGGAGATGGTGGTGATGCCCGAATCGGTGAGGGAGTCGCCGGTCAGCACCCACACCGTGTGCCTGCCGGCCGGCACCGGGACGCGCAGGACGATGGGCTCGCCCCGCTGCATCACGATGTCACGGCGCAGATCGTCGGCGTTGCCCCGGTCACGGGTGTTCGGCCGGTCGCCGACCCAGCCGAAGCCGCGGTCGGCGGTGTAGACGTCCTCGGGCGACAGCCTGGTGTACCCGGTCAGCAGTGGGCTGGACGGCGGGCCGGCGTCGAACGCCGCGGCCGCGTCATCGGGGTGCGGCGTGGTGACCACGGACACCGACCGGCCGCGCTCGATCTCCTCGGCGCCGCTGGTGAGCCGGATCTCGACGGTGGCGAACCCCGGGGTGGACACCGGGGTCGCGGTGACGGTCAGCTCTCGCTCGGCCCCGGCGCGGACGGTCACGGTCCGTTCGGTGCCGGACCAGCCGTCGGGGGTGACGAGGCGGGCGGTGACATCGCGGTCCTCGGTGCCGGTGTTGCGCACCAGCACCGTGACCGGGTTGGCCCGGCCCGTCCACCACACCGGATCCGCCACCGCCCGCATGACGACCAGGGACGGCACCGGGGCGCCGGGGTCCGTGATGGCGAACGCGGACAGCCGCCAGGGTCCGCCCACCCCCGTGAACGTGATGTCCGTGGTGCGGCCGGTGGCACCGCCGTCGAGGGGGAGTTCCAGCCAGGTGAAGGTTCCGCTGGGCTGCTTCGGACTGGTGGCGACCGTGGCGCCGTCCACCGCGACCCGGGTCGGCGAGGCCGTGGCACCGGTGTCACCGACCAGCGCGTACCCGGTGTGCCTGCCCGCCGGCACGGCCACGCGCAGCACCCGGGACGAGTTGTGCCAGAGGTGGTCGCGCAACAGGGGCTCGCCACCGCGGTCCCTGGCCGACGGGGCGGCGCCGACCCAGCCGTGGCCGGCCGACGCCGACCAGGCCGACTCGGGGGTCAGGGCGTCGTAGCCGGGCATCGAAGTCCCGTTCCGCGGACCGGCGTTGAGCGCCATGTGGCATCGGCTGCCATCGGGCGCCACGACCAGGGACGGTGGCCGGCCGTCGAGCCGGGTGAGCTTCGGCGCCACGTCCAGGTCCAGGGCGGCGACGGTGCCCGGCAACGGGGGCGTGACCGGCAGTTCGAACTCGGCGGTCGCGGCCCCGGCCGCGGACCGTTCGGCGGGTTCGGTGCGCCAGTCCGCCGACGGTGGCCGCAGTACGACCGTCAGGTCGCGGTTCCGCGCCGAGGCGTTGGTGACGGTGACCGGCAGGAGGTTCGGACGGCCGCCGAGCAGTACCCGCGAACCGTTCGGCGCCGCTTGCAGCCATTCCCGCCGCGCATCGACGACGCGGCTCTTGTCGAAGAAGAAACCGACCACCGTGTCGCGCCAGAACGTCGCGTGTTCCCGCTGGGCCTCGAAGCCCGCCGTGACGGCGGCATGGCGCCGCGGGTCGACCTTCCCGGACAGTGCGCTCCACCCGGCGAGGAACCGGTCGATGTGGTCGACCCCGGTGAAGTGCGTATCGTAGATGTGCTGGATGACCGTCTTGCCCGACCGCAGCCGATGGCCGTACGGCACCCAGTGCATGAACAGCAGCAGCTCGTCGGGGCAGGCCGCCGTGGACTCGTAGCGCTCCCGCCACGGCCGTGGGTAGAGCCCGGTGAAGCCGCTGCCGGTCGCCTCGGTGCGGTCGAAGCCGGTGCCCTCGGTCGTGGAGTGGTGTGACTGGAAGAGGGTACCCAGCGGGTTCGGGTCGAGATGGTCGCCACCGGGGTCGGTGAGATAGCCCATTCCCAGCGGCGAGGTGTAGTCCTCGTACGTCCGGCGCGAGTGCGTCAGGATGTCGGCCACCACCTCGGTGACCGCCTCGTCGGTGCCGAAGGTCAGCCCGGCCCACTCCGCGGCCAGATCCCGGGGGTCGGCGTCCGGATTCCAGCACATCCTGCCGAAGGCGTAGGTGTTCGCCGCGCCCAGCAGATAGCCGGTCCAGTCGCGGGCGTTGCCGAAGTTGCTGACCCCGGCGATGCCCGCCCGCGGCGCACGGCCGTCGTCGTCCGCGAGGATGTCGGCGACGGTCGGTCCGGTGCCGGGCCCCCGCGTCGGGAAGGTCAGCACCTCCCGCCACAGCGGGGCCAGATAGGTGGTGTGGAGCGTGTGGCCCGTGTACTCCTGGGTGAGCTGGAGTTCCAGCATCTGGTTGGTGTGGCGCATCGCGCCGAACAGGGGGTGTACGGGCTCGCGGATCTGGAAGTCGATCGGTCCGTACTTGGTCTGGAGGATGACGTTGTCGTCGAACTCGCCGTCCAGCGGGGCGAACACCCGGTACTGGTACTCCGCCCAGTCGCTGAAATCCTCGTGGACGAAGCTGCGCCAGACGATCTGCCCGTTGTGCGGTGCGACCGTGCGGGCCAGCATGTTCGCGCCCTCGGCATGGGTACGTCCGTAGTCCAGCGGGCCGGGCTGCCCCTCCGAGTTCGCCTTCACCAGGAACCCGCCGAACCCGGGCAGGCTGTTGAAGACTTCGGCGCTCTTGTCCCGCCACCACTGCTGGACCCGTCGATCGGCGGGATCGGCTGTCGTGATCGGATCGGTGTCATGCGCGGTCAGGATCATCGGGCTGGCGTAGTTGACGGACAGCCAGGTGGAGATGGACCATGACTGGAGAAGCGCGGCCAGGGGTCTGAGCCTGGTCAGCATCTCGCCGGTGATGAAGTCGGCCCCGGCGTTCACATTGTTGAGCACCGAGGCGTTGATGCCGATCGATGCCATGGACCGCGCGTAGTCGACGAGCCGGCCGGAGATGTCCGGCAGCTTGTCCCACTCGAAGAGCGACGTGCCCGCGTAGCCACGCTCGATCGACCCGTCGATGTTGTCCCAGTGATTCATCATGCGCAGCGCGGTGCGCGGCTTCTCCGAGACGGACAGCTTGTGCAGTGGCCGCTCGAGCTGGAGCAGACGGATGAGATGGAAGACCCCGGCCAGCACGCCGCGAGCACCACGGGCCCCGATGACCAGGCGCCGCCTGCCCGGCGGTCCGGTCATCTCGATCACGAACCCCTGCGCACCGATCCGGGCCAGCCGGTCGGGGCTCAGCTGGGAGCGCACGACCGGCGACTCGTCCACCGTGCCGATGACGACCGAGGCCCGGTCGGCGGGAACCCGGGCCGGTGCGCTGCCGGTGAGGCCCCGGGCGGCCCGCCGCAGTTCCAGCTCGGCGCTGTCCATGACCGGGCCCTCGCCCTGGCGCGCCAGACCGGCCAGGGCCTTCCGGTACTCGGCGAGCCGCCGGGCATCGGTGAGGGGGCGGTAGCGCAGCCAGAGATCGTAGCCGTCCTCATCGGGGGTGCCTGCCGATTGGGCGAAGCCGGCCGCCGTGCCCCACGGGCTCAGTACGGTGGCGAAGGCGAGGGCGGACGCCTGGAGCACTCGGCGACGACTGTACTCGTACTCGGATCGCGCCATTGCGGTTTCTCCTCTGTGGAAGAACGAAGGGAATTGCTCCGAGCCCTCGCACGGCGGGACACGCTATGCGCGTGGGCGGGTGAGAATGTCGCGCAGTTCGGCCAGGGGGATCTTCGGCCGGCGGTCCGGTGTGAGCAGGCCGTTGGTCTCCTGTTCCGTGTCGGTGAACTGGGTGTAGCAGTAGCCCGCGAGCCCGGAGTCCACCGCGGCGGCCACCAGGTCGGCGAGGCGTTTCGCGAAGTCCTCCTTCGTGGCCACGGTGTCGTAGCCGAACCACTCGGCGCCTTCGGCCGGTTCGAAGGTCGCGCCGCCGAACTCGCTGAGGACGACGGGCTGCCCCTGGTGGCGGACGCCGTCCAGGGTCAGCCGTTTGGCGCCGGGCCACTGCTCGGCCAGCTCGCCCTGCCGCAGCGAGGCGTGGCCGTACCGCTCACGCAGTACGTTCGCGTGCTGGGTGTAGTCGTGGACGCCCCAGATATCGGCGGCGGAGATCTCCCATCCGTCGTTGGAGACGGCGGGGCGGGAGGGGTCCAGGGCCTTGGTGAGGTGGTAGAGGGCGTCCATGAAGTGGCGCTGCGCGGGGACGAGCGCCGGGTTCGGCACGGACCAGGACTCGTTGATCGGGACCCAGGCGACGATCGAGGGGTGGCTGAGGTCGCGGGAGACGGCTTCGGTCCACTCGGCGACCACGCGCTCGACGGTCCGCGCGCCGAACGCGTACGCCGACGGCATCTCCTCCCACAGCAGCAGCCCGAGCCGGTCGGCCCAGTACAGGAAGCGCGGGTCCTCGACCTTCTGGTGGATACGCAGCCCGTTGAGGCCGATCTCCTTCGCCAGTTCGACGTCGCGGCGCAATTCCTCGGCCGAGGCCGACAGATGCGATGCGGGCCAGTAGCCCTGCTGGAGCGCGAACCGGAGGAAGTACGGCTTGTGGTTGAGGAGGAAGACGCCGTCGTCCCAGCCGATGTCGCGCAGGCCGAGGTAGGACGTCGCACGGTCCACCGGTGTGTCCTCGGCCGCGTCGCGCAGCTCCACCACCGCGTCGACGAGTTGTGGCCGCTCGGGACGCCAGAGCAGGTCGTCGAGGTCCTGCCCGTGCCGCAGGGCGGGCACCGCGACGTCGAACTCCGTCTCCTGGCCCTCGATCAGCGTCCGCTGCTCGGCGAGCACCCGCTCGCCCCGCGTGAGGCGGACCGTCACGGTGAGCGGGCGCCGCGGCCAGTGGCCGAGCCGCAGCCGGCAGCGGACGCGGGCGTGGGCGACCTCGGGGGTCCAGTGCAGAAGCGCGATGTGCTCGGCCGGGACCTCTTCCAGCCACACCGGCTGCCAGATCCCGGAGGTGCGGTGGTACCAGATGACATGCGGATCCCGGCGCCAGTCCTGCTTGCCGCGGGGCTGTGTGGCATCGAGCGGCTGGTCCTCGGCGCGGACGACGAGGGTCTGCTCGCCGTCCCGGTCGACGGCGTCGGTCAGATCGCAGGTGAAGCCGGTGTGCCCGCCCTCGTGCCGTCCCACCAGGCGGCCGTTCAGCCAGACCTCGGCCCGGTGGTCGACCGCACCGAAGTGCAGCAGCAGCCGCCGCCCGGCGGTTGGCCGGGCCACGTCGATCGTGCGCCGGTACCAGAGCACGGGGTGGAAGGCGGTGTCCGCCACGCCCGAGGCCGCGGACTCGGGCGGATAGGGCACGGTGACGGTGCCGGTGAACGGTGCGGAGGTCGCCGGGTCCATCCAGCGGTCCGCGCGGCCGCGGTCCTCGTCGTCGTGGGCGAACCGCCAGGAACCGCCGAGGTCGCGCCAGTCGGGATCGCGGATCAGTTGCGGCCTCGGATGGCCTGCGGCGTCCAGGTGCGGGAGGGGCATGCGTGAACTCCGGTGGTGTGGTGCGTGGGTGGGGGATGGGGAGGTGCCGCTGCGCGGTTCAGCTCTCCTGGGCGTCCGCGGGGGAGCGGAGGTCCACGACCGTGGCGGCGAACGCCAGCGGGCCCGGCAGCAGCGGGATCAGCAGCGGAATCGACCAGGCCAGGAGCCCGCTGAGAAGCACGGCACCGGCCAGCAGAAGACTGCCGCGCGGGTTCGCGGCCGAGCGGAGCAGCGCCTCGCGTGCGGACAGGGCGTGCGGCGCCTCCAGCGCGGCCGCCCGCAGCGCCACGACCGTGGCGCCCAGGATGAGCAGCGCGAGGGCGGGCGCCATGACGGCCGCTCCGGGCAGCGCGGCCCGCATCAGCGCGGCATCGATCAGGACGACCACCGCGAGCAGCGGCGGCACCAGCCCGAGGGCCGCCGACCGCGCGGACAGATGGGCACGGAGGTGAGCGATGTACGTACCGGCCCTGACCTGCACTCCGTTGCCCGCGGCCCGCCGGAGCGTCGCGGACGCGGCGGCGAACGCGGCCGGGGCCGTGACGACCGGCAGACAGGCGAGGCTGGTGAGCAGGCCGATGAGCAGCATGTCGGCGAAGAGGGTGAAGCCGGAGCCGAAGACCTCTCCTGGTTCCCGGCGCTCGCGCGGGGGCGCGATCGGTGCGTGGGCCATGGTGTGCCTCACCCCTTCAGTCCGGACGTGGCCATGCCCTGCACCAGGTAGCGCTGGAAGACGAAGAAGAACAGCACGATCGGCAGCACCGAGATCACCGACATGGCGAACATGGGCCCGTACGCGGAGGTGCTCGACTGGTCGACGAAGCTGCTCAGGGCGAGCGTGATGGTGTACTTCTCCGGCGCGAAGAGATAGATCATCTGCGTGAAGAAGTCGTTCCACGTCCAGATGAACGTGAAGATGGCCGTGGTGATCAGCGCGGGCCGGGCCAGCGGCAGCGTGATCGACCAGTAGGTACGGAAGGGACCGCAGCCGTCGATCCGCGCGGACTCCTCCAGCTCGCGCGGCAGGCCGCGCATGAACTGGACGATGAGGAAGACGAAGAACGCCTCGGTGGCCAGGAACTTCGGCAGGATCAGCGGCCAGAAACTGTCCACCAGGCCGAGCCGGTTGAAGATGATGTACTGCGGGATCAGCACGACGTGGTGCGGCAGCATCAGCGTCGCCACCATGAAGGCGAACATCACCTTGCTCATGCGGAAGCGCAGCCGGGCGAAGGCGTAGGCGGCCAGCGAGCAGGACAGGACGTTGCCGAGGACGGCGCCCCCCGCGATCAGCAGGGTGTTGCCGAGCAGATGTGTGACGGTGACGCCCGAGACCCCGTCCAGGGCGGTCGTGTAGTTCGACCACTCCAGGTGGCTGGGCCACAGATCGAGGCTGGTCATCACCTCGTCGGCCGGCTTCAGCGAGGTGGCCAGCAGCCAGACCAGCGGATACAGCAGGACGAGCAGCGCGACGGCCGAGATCGTGTGCGGCAGCCACCGCTTCGTGGCGATGTTCATCGGCCCTCCTCGTCCGCGTAGAAGACCCAGGACCGGGAGGTCCGGAACAGGATCAGGGTGATCGCGCCGATGGCGATCAGCAGCAGCCAGGCCATCGCCGCCGCGTATCCCATATGCGAGGCCGTGAAGCCGCGCTCGTACAGGTACAGCGTGTAGAACATCGTGGAGTCGGCGGGGCCGCCGTCACCGCCGCTGATGGCGAAGGCCGGGGTGAAGACCTGGAAGGAGTTGATGACCTCCAGGACCAGGTTGAAGAAGACGACCGGCGACAGCATCGGCACGGTGATGGACACGAACTGCCGCCAGCGGCCCGCGCCGTCGAGCGCCGCGGCCTCGTAGAGGTCGGGCGAGATCTGCTGGAGGCCCGCAAGGAAGATCACCATGGGCGCGCCGAACTGCCACACCGTCAGCAGGACGATCCCGTACACCGCGAGATGGGGGTTGCCGACCCAGCCGCCGGTGTGGATGCCCACCGAGTCCAGGACGTCCGCGACGGTGCCGCCGTCGTTGAACAGCGCCTTCCACACCAGGGCGATGGACATGCTCGCGCCGAGCAGGGACGGCGCGTAGAACGCGGAGCGGTAGAAGCCCCGGCCCCGGCTGAGGTTCTTCAGCAGCATCGCCACACCGAGGGCGAGGCCCAGCTTCAGCGGGACGGCCACGACGACGTACAGCATCGTGGTGCCGACCGACCGCCAGTAGCGGGGGTCCTCGGTCAGCATCTCCTTGTAGTTGCGCAGCCCCACCCAGTGCGGCGGGTCGAACAGGTTGTAGTCCGTGAACGACAGGTACAGGGACACGACCATCGGCACGAGGGTCAGCACGACCGCGCCGATCATCCACGGGGAGAGGAACACATAGGCGGGCCACTGCCGTTCACGGACCTGGCGCCGCTTGCTCTTCCGCGGGCCCGGCCGCGTCGTGCGGGCGGCGCGTTCGGGCGCACTCGTCGTCGAGACCGTGCTCATGACTCCAGCTCCCGGTTCGCCTCGTCGATGAGTTCACGTGCCGCCTGCCGCGGTGTGGCCATGCCGTACATCACGCGCTGGTAGCCCCGTTTGAACGCCGTCTGGATCGCGAGGTCGCCGGGCGGCGGTGCGGTCGGCGGGGCGTCCAGGCCGTACTTCTCCATCGTCTGCGAGTATTCGAAGATCTCCCGCTCCGGTCCCTCGAGCGTCTTGGCGACCCGGGCGGCGATCTTGCGGTTCGGCGGAGTGGACCGGGAGAAGCCGAGCATGTCGCCGGCCCGCGGGTCGTTCAGGAGGAAGTCGATCAACTGCGCCGCCTCCTTGGGGTGCTCGGTGTTCGCGCCGATGCCGAGGAGCATGGTCGGTTTGAAATACGTGCCCTGCCGGCCGCCGGTGGTGGGCACGGGCGCGAAGTGGATGTCCTCGCCGAGCAGACCCGTGTACCCGGGGAACGGTGCGTCCCAGGTGAAGTCGGCGGCCGCGAGACGGCGGCCGATGGGGCTGGTCTCGGTGCTCTTGGCCTGCGCGGTGTCCTTGGCCTGAGCGATGGCTCCCGCCCTGCGGAGCCGGTCGCGGAACGACCAGAAGGCGGTCAGATCGTCCTCGGTGAAGCCGAGTTTCGTCTGGTTCGCGTAGAGGTTCTTGCCGCGGCTGCGCAGCCAGGTCTCGAAGACGTCCTCGTTGTCGCCGCCGTCGTTGGAACCCGTGTAGGGGCGTCCGTCGGGGGACTTCATCCCCAGGGCGGCGATCTTCTCGTTGGCCTTCGCCCAGTCCTGCCAGGTCCAGCTGGGCCGGGGCGTGGCGATACCGGCCTTCTTGTAGACGGCGGAGTCGTAGGCGTATCCGGTGATGCCACGCCCCATGGGCAGGGCGAACTGCCTGCCCTCGTAGGTGCCGGTGCGCAGGAAGTCCTTGTCCATGTCGGAGGTGCGGACCGTCCGGTCCTCGATGACACCGTCCAGCGGCATGATCGCCTTGCCGCTCGCGTACTGGGAGATCTGCCGGTAGTCGAGCTGGACCACGTCGGGCACCCCACCGCCGGCCGCCTGGGTGGCCAGCTTCTGGAGATACGAGCCGAAGTCGCCGTTGGACGTGCGCACGGTGACACCGGGGTGTTCCTTCTCGAAGAGGCGGACCGCCTTCTCGGTGCGCGCGGCACGGTCGTCGTTGCCCCACCAGGAGAACCGGAGGGTGATGCCGGACGTGTCGCCGCTCGCGGCGGAGCACGCGGAGAGCGTGCCGGTCAGGGCGGTGCTGAGGCCGACGGCGGCAACGGCCAGGACGGCCCGGCGGCTCGGGCGTGGGAGCCGGCCGTTCGGAGGCTCGGGCATGGGGGCCTTCCAGGGGAGGAGAGGGTGTGCGGGGGAGTGCTGCGCAAGGCAGCCGGAGGGATTCAGATCCCCGGATAGACGTCCAGGCGGCCGCACATGCCGAAGCGTCCGCGTGCGGTGGGCCCGGTCGCGGCGACCCGGGCCTCGGTCAGATACCGCTCGTCCTTGTCGCGCAGGGCGGCGAGGTGGGCCGCGGTCGCCGACGTGGCGGCCCGCGCGCCGTCGCGCCAGCGCCGCTCCCAGGCGTCCACCAGGGGGCGTACGAGATCGGCGGCGGCCCGCTGGAACTCCGCCAGCGGCTTCGGGTCCCCGCTCTCGGTGGCGCCCCGCAGCTCCAGGAACCGGCGCGTCGCCAGATCGCGGCGGGCGCGGGCGACCGCCGCCTGCTCGGCCTCGGGGACATCGGAGGGGATCCGGATCGCGTCCGCGTAGGTCTCGGCGTCGGTGAGCAGGTCGGGCGGCAGCGTGAGCACGGCGTCGCCCGCCTCGGGCAGGCCGCTGTTCTGCATGACGACGGTGATCTCCAGACCGCCCTCGTTGACGAGGCGGTGGATCGTGCCGGGCGTGAACCAGGCCACGGTGCCCGGCTCCAGGGGCGTCTCCTGGTAGCCGGAGGTGGTCAGGGTCTGCACGGCGCCCCGGCCCGCCGTCACCACATACCCCTCGCCGCATGTGAGGTGCAGATGCGGGGTGCCACCGCCGGGCCTGCCGTCGACGGTGGGCCAGTCGTAGACCCGCAGCCGGGACACGCCGACGGCCGCGGGGAAGCCGTCGTAGGTCGCGCTCACCATGTGTGCCGGTCCAGGTGGGCGGTGACCTGCTCGCGGTCCCAGGCGCCGTCGGCGATGGTCACGCGGTAGCCACGGGAGAGGGTGTCGCCGGGGTCGAGGACGAGCTCCTCGTGGAACGCCCAGGACGGCGCGACCGCGGCGAACGGGTCGCTGCGCACGAACCAGTGCGCCGGGTGCGTCCCCTTCTCGCCCGCGTGGTCGTTGGCCGGTGCGTGTTCGAAGACGACCGTGGCGTGGCCGTCGCGCCCGTCGTGTTCACCGACGTATGCCAGCCAGGGAGCCTGGCTGCCCATGAGGTCGCCGCCCTCCGCCTCGGCGGTGAAGACGTGGCCGTCGCGGAAGGCGCGCGGGCCCCGCCAGAACAGCCCGGTGTATCCGGCGGCCGGGCGGCCGTGGGTGGTGGGGCTGCCGAAACGCAGCGGTTCCCTGCGGCGGTTGGTGACCGCCGAGGTCCATGTCAACGACCAGCTGCCGGCCCGCGGATCGACATCGCTCACCTCGATGCGGCGCTCCTCCTCGGCCCACAGCTCACCGTCGTACGGATGCCAGGTCAGCCGCTCGGCGATCACGGCCCGCCCGTCCGCGGCGGCGACCTCCTCGAAGGCGACGTGTGCCATCGAGCCGATCCGCTCCGGCAGCGCGACATACCCCTCGCCGTGGACATAGGTGTTCCCGCCCCACAGGTTCTGGCCCGACAGATGGGAGGCCGTCAGCTGGAGCCCCTTGTGCCAGCGGTGGTCGTTGGGCCGGTAGTCGGTGACGAGACCGCCGGAGAGGGTCCGGACCGGGTGCAGATACGGCTTGGGGGCCTCCCACGCGGCTTCGGGGCGGTACACATAGGCGAACAGTTCGGTGCCGGTCGCCTCGTGGGCCACGGTGATGCGGTCACCGTGGGCGTGGGTCAGTGCGAGCGTCATGCGTGGGCCTCTTCCTTGCGGGCGGTGTCCGGCGCCCAGCCCTGGGCGCCGCCGTGCAGCTCGGTGTAGTAGGGGTCGCCGGGGCCGATCTCCCCCGCGCGGACCGGGGTGTCGGTGAACGCGGACTTGTACAGGGCGGTGATGAACTCGAGCGTCTGCCGGCCGCCCGCGCCGCTGGTCGCGTGGCGGCGGCCCGCCCTGATGTCGGCCACCAGGGCGCGGAGCTGGGCCAGGTGCGAGCTGGGCTCGTCCGTGCCGAAGTCGCGCCAGGTGGCCACGGTCTCCTCGGGGACACCGGGGGCCGGGGTGATGCGCCAGTCCGCGTTGCGGTAGCCGTAGAGGTGGGTCAGTTCGATCGTGGCGAGCTCGCAGTCGATACGGATCCGGCTCACCTCGTCGGGGCTCAGCACGCTGTTGACCACGGTGGCCACGGCGCCGCTCGCGAACCGCACCTGCGCCGTCGACACGTCCTCGGTCTCCACGTCGTGCACGAGCCGCGCCGCCATCCCCCGCACCTCGCTCCAGGGCCCCATCAGGTCCAGGAGCAGATCCGTCTGGTGGATGCCGTGTCCCATGGCGGGCCCGCCGCCCTCGGTCGCCCACCGCCCGCGCCACGGAACGGAGTAGTAGGCGGCGTCCCGGTACCAGGTGGTCTGGCAGTGGGCGACGAGCGGGCGGCCGAACGCCCCGTCCCGCAGCAGCCGCCGCACATGGCGCGCGCCGGAGCCGAACCGGTGCTGGAAGACGATGGAGGCGTACGGTCCCGCGTCCCCGGGCTGCTCGGCGGTCTCGATGGCGTCGAAGTCGGCGAGGGAGGGGCACGGCGGCTTCTCGCACCACACCCAGGCGCCCGCCTTGAGCGCGGTCACCGCCTGGTCGCGGTGCACGGCGGGCGGTGTGCACAACACCACGAGATCGGGGCGCAGTTCGGCCAGGGTCGCGTCGAGGTCCGTCGAGGCGTGCGGGATCCCGGCACCGTCCGCGAACGCGCGCACCGCATCCATGTCGACGTCGACTGCGGCGACGAGCTCCACCTCGCCCGCGTCGGCGAGCGTCCGCAGCGCCGGCAGGTGGCTGGAGCGCGCGATGCCCCCGGTGCCGACCACGGCTGTGCGCAGTGGGGTGGTGGAGCGGTGCGAAGACATGCGGACCCTCTCATGAGATATGCGGTGAGCTTCGGCGCCGTAGGCACGGGCGGGCAGCCCGGACCCGTCCGACGGGCAGCAGTCGGCTGCCCGCGTGACGCCCTCGGTAGCAACCGCTTGCTATCGATTGGTTCCAACGTTGTAACCGCGATATCTCGCCACGGTCAACCCCTCGTCCGGAACGGGATTCCGAGCCACCCCGGCGCTGACAGTCCACCGCAGTCCATGCATAATGCGGAGAAACACAGGTGAGGAGGTTGGCCAGTGGCCGCGGTGACACTCAAGGACGTGGCGGAGCGAGCGGGGGTTTCGGTCAAGACCGTGTCCAACGTTGTACGCAATGCTCCCCGCGTATCCGAGGCCACGCGGAAGCGCGTACTGGAGGCCGTGCACCAGCTCGGCTACCGGCCCAACCCGTCGGCCCGCCGCCTGCGCACCGGGCACAGCGGTCTGATCGGCCTCGCCGTTCCGGATCTGGCCACGCCGTACTTCGCCGAACTCGCCCAGCACGTACGGGCCGAGGCCGCGCATCTGGGCCTGACCGTCCTGATCGAGGAGACGCTGGGCGACGCGACGGAGGAACTGCGCCTGGCGACCGGCGTCGGCGCGTCCCTGCTGGACGGTGTGATCCTGTCGCCCCTGGGCGTCTCGCCCGATGAACTCGCCGCCGTGGCCAATGAGTTCCCGCTGGTCCTGCTCGGGGAGCGCAGCTACGAGCGCGACCAGGTGGGGGCCGACCACGTCCTGATCGACAACGTCGCGGCGGCCCGCGATGCCACCGCGCACCTGGCCGGCCTCGGCCGTACGCGGATCGCCGCCATCGGTGTGGACCAGCAGGCGTCGGCGACCAGCCGTCAGCGCCTGGAGGGCTTCCAACTCGCCCTGCACGAGGCCGGGGTGACCTACGACCCCCGGCTCGCGCCCGCCATCAAGGAGTTCGACCGGCGCAACGGCCTGCTGGCGATGCGCGCCCTGACCGCCCTGCCGGCCCGCGTACGCCCCGACGCGGTCTTCTGCTTCAGCGATCTGCTGGCGGTCGGGGCCCAGCGCGCCCTGTTCGAAGCGGGGCTGACCATCCCGGACGACGTCGCCGTGGCGAGCATCGACGGCTCGGACGAGGCGCTCTACAGCACGCCGTCCCTCACATCCGTGGTCCCCGACAAGACCGCCATCGCCTCGCTGGCCGTGAAGTGCCTGGCGGCCCGCATCCGCTCGGCCGAGCCCCTGCCGTTCGAGGTGCACACGGCTCCGCATTGGCTGCACGCCCGGGAGTCCACGAACGGCGGGCGCCAACAGCTCTTTGGCTGATCCGGGCCGAGGGACCGCCGGGCGAAGGACGGTCCCTCGGCGCACGGGCGCTCAGCCGCTCCTGGTGACGGTCACATGCCGCCAGCTCGCGGTCCCGGCCTGGTCACGTACCCCGACCGCGCCCCGGGTGAAGGAACAGTCCGGATCCTTATAGGTGAAGCCGACCGGTGTGGCGGTGGAGCCCGAGGGCCTGCCGGTCACCGTGAGCGTGCAGCCCACGGCCTTCACCGTCAGGTGGTACCACGTCCCGGTGGCCAGGCCGCCGGGGACGGCCGTCTGCGCCAGCTCTCGCCAAGCGCCGTTCTGCTTGCCGAGGACGATCCGCCGCGAGGACACACCGACGTAGTATCCGTCGAGCGCGTCGGCCCCCTTGCCCGGGTCGGACGCCCGCACGACGAATCCGGCCTGCGCCCCGCCGTCGACGCGTACGTCGCCCGCCAGGCGGTAGTCGGTCCACCCGGTGGAGCCCGCGATCGACTTGTTCCCGCCGGTGCCACCGCAGGTCTCGGACAGGACACCGCCCGACGTCGCCCAGCAGCCCCCGTAGTCGACCCAGCCGGACCTGCCCTTCGCGAAGGCGTCGGCGTACGGCAGAACACCGCTGTTGGCCACCGCCGTGGCCTCCATGCAGCCGGTCGGACCGGTGGCGGTGGCCGTGGTGAAGCGGACCGTCCTGCCGGAGGCGTCCAGGAGCAGGTGCGGACTGTAGCTGGCGCTGCAATTCTGGGTGGGGTCGGCGACGGGCCCGAAGGGCGCCGGGGTCCAGGACCAGGGCCCGGACAGATCGGGGTCGTTGATGAAGACGGCCTGCCGGTCCTCGGGACTGAAGGCGTTCGTTCCCGTGTAGCGGGTCCGCATCCCGGTCAGCAGCAGCCGCCCCGAAGGACCGCGGGCCGGGCTCCATACGAGGTACGGACTGCTCCCGAGGTACCGGCCGTCGGATGTGACCGCCATCTTTCCCAGGTCCGAGGGTCCGGCGCCCCAGGTCGCACCCCCGTCGGTGGACGTCTTCGTATGGGCTTCGCAGTTGCGGCCCGCGCCGCAGATCTCGTACGCCATGACCATCCGCCCGTCCGGCAGCGTGGCGACGGTCGGCATCCCCGGACGGTCGGTGTCCACATCGCTCTGGACGTCGACGACGAGCCCGGGGGCGAAGTTCGTGGAGCCGTCGGGGCGCGCGCTCCAGGTGACACCGCCGTCGTTCGACACCATATGGGCGAGGATCTGGGCGTACTCGGGCTCGCGCCGCTCGTCGGAGAAGTACATGGCCAGGCGACCGGCGCCGTCGACGGTCAGGAACGGCTCCCAGATTCCGGATCCGCCGTGCGGCGCGCCGACACTGCCGCCGCCGGTCTGGAGGATCGACTGGAAGGTCCAGTGCGCCCCATGGTCCGTGCTCCGCCACAGGACGAAGTCGGTACGGACCTTCTCACTGGGCGCGATGTTTCCGGCGAGCAGCAGGGTGCCGGCCGGGAACTCGCCCATCTTCCTGGGGAGTTCGAAGAGGAACGGCTGCCAGAACTGGTCCGAGGGATGGTTCTCGCCCTCCAGCGGGTCGTCCAGTGTCGTGAGCGTCTTCCATGTCCTGCCGTCGTCCTTCGAGGTGCGGATGACGAAGTCGGACGCGGTGCCGTCCTTGGCCGCGTGCTCGAAGGTGCCGATGAGTGTGCCGTTGGCGGAACCGCTGTGCTGGAGGCGGATGATGCGGGAGTAGGCGAGGAACTCATTGCTCGACGCTCTGGTGTAGAAGCTGTCGCCCGGGTCGTTCGCCGCGGCGGTGAGCGGCTGGACGGCGGTGGTCATGGCGGTCAGCAGCAGGGCGAGCAGGAGCCCCAGCGTCCACCGGGCACTTCCCGTCCTTCCTGTTCTTCCTGTTCTTTCGGTTGTTTCGGTTCTTCTGGGTCTTCCGGCGCGCGGTTGCCGTCGCTGTCTCATGCGGATTGTCCCTTTCCCTCGGAATGCCGGTAGGGAGCCAGATGGTTGCGGGGGTCCCGCTTGAGCCGGTAGCCGCCGGGGACCGTGGGCAGCGGGTCCTCGGCCCGCATCTGCCACACGGCCAGCAGGGACAGCAGCCTGACGCGTTCATCGGCGGCCGCCGGGTCCGACCAGCGGTCCACCAGTTCCAGCGGGTCCTCGCGCAGGTTGTACAGGCGGAAATCCCCGACGATGTCGGCGTACAGGGTCCAGTCCCCGCTGCGGACCTTGCGGCGGCGCCCGCTCTGCGTGGCCGCGTTGAGCTCGTCCCAGCGGGGCTCGCCGTCCGGGCCGTCGAAGATGAGTCCGGGCATCTGGTCGGCCACGTCCTCGGGGCCGTAGGGGAGTCCTCCCATGCCCTGCTCCACGTAGACACTGCCGAACTCCTCCGCCGGACAGGGTCGTCCGGTCAGCGACGGCCACAGGCTGCGCCCCTGCACGCCGTCGGGCAGTTCGCGCCCCATCGCCTCGCAGAGCGTGGGCATGAGGTCCGCGAGCGAGACGTGCTCCGGACGCGGCTCGCCGGAGGGCCGCACCGCGTCCCCGTTGACGACCAGGGGAACTCTGGCCAGGATGTCCGGGATCTCCGTGCCCTTGCGCACCAGTCCGTATTCGCCGACGAAGTCGCCGTGGTCCGCGGTGGCGACGACGACGCGTTCGCGTACCCGGTGCCGGCTCTCCAGCCCCGCGAACAGGCGCCGCAGTTCGTCGTCGATGAGCCGCAGCATGCCGAAGTAATTGGAACGCGACGGGGCGATGGCGCCCTCGTAGTCGGCCACCGCGCGCTCGCCCAGGCCGCGCAGGTACCGCCAGGGGAAGGACTTGCCCTCCAGCGCCTCGGCCCCGGTGCGGGTCGGCGGCAGCGACTCCTCAGGGAACAGCGAGAAGTAGGGCTCGGGCACCTGATACGGATTGTGCGGCTCGGGGATGGACACCGTCAGCAGGAACGGCCGGTCCTCCGGGACGGTGGCGGCCCAGGCGAGTGCCTCGTCCACGATGCGGTGCGGGTTCTGGGCCTCGACCGGGAACGGCGTGGGCTCCTCGTGGGTGCGGTGCCGCAGCGCCGCCAGCCACGTGTCGAACTCCTTGTTCAACGCCTTGGAGGGAGCGGTCACTTGGCCGTCGTGCATGAACTCGACCCAGTGGTCCACGGACGAGGCGTCGAGGTAGGTGTGGTTCTTGCCGATCATCGCCGTGGCGTAACCGGCGGCGCGGGCCTCACCGAAGAGATCGGCGTCACGGACCGCGAGCCGGTGCGCCGGGTTCTGGGTGACGCGGTGCGCGCTGGGGAACCGTCCGGTCATCAGGCTGGTGCGCGCGGGGCAGCACAGCGGTGAGGTCGTGTAGGCGCGGTCGAACCAGGCCCCGGAGCGGCCCAGCTCATCGAGGAACGGCGTGGTGTCCAGCGGGAATCCCTCACGGGCGCTGACGTCGGCACGGTGCTGGTCGGTCAGGACGAGAACGATGTCGGGCTGGCGGCGCGCGGTCACGCTCGAGTGGTCCTTTCGGCGAGGTCGGCGCCGTCGGTCGACGGGCCGTCGGGGGTACGGAGGTCGGTGCGGGAGATCCGCAGGCCGATGACGGCCGCGCAGGCCGCGCTGAACAGGACCGAGACGACCACGGCGAGGGCCAGCCACCACGGCGAGCCGTCGGACGCCACGAGCATGGCGTACGCGACCGGTGGGGTGAGGCCGCCGAGGATCGAGCCGACCTGGTAGACGAACGACACCGCCGTGTAGCGCACCTCGGTGGGGAACAGCTCGGCCAGGAAGGTGCTCTGGACGGCGAACTGGGCCGAGTTACACAGCCGGAAGACCGTGATCCCGAGCACCATCCAGAAGAGCGTCCCGGTCTGGAGCAGGGCGAACAGGGGGAAGGTGGTCACGGCCATCGACAGCACACTCCATACGAAGGTGCGGCGGACCCCGAACCGGTCACCGACCCTGCCGAGGTAGAGCATCATCGGCAGGCAGATGATGCTCGGGATCATCGTTCCGACGATCCCGATGCTGTCGCTCCGGTGCAGGTAGGTGACGATGTACGCGGTCACCACGGGCCCGACGACATTGCCGGTGATGGCATCGGCCGCACGCGCGCCCAGCGCGAGCAGCAGCGGCGCCCAGTGGTCGCGCAGAAGTGTGATCAGCGGCGCCTTCTCCACCCCGCGCTTCTTCTGGAGGCGCGTGAAGTCCCCGCTCTCGGCAAGGCGTGTGCGCACCACGAGGGTGTAGACCAGCAGGATTCCGCTGAGCAGGAACGGGACCCGCCACACCCAGTCCTCGTACTGCGTATCCGAGGAGAGCCAGGTGCACAGCAGCACCAGCCCGCTGCTGAAGATGCCGCCCACCGGATTGCCGAGCTGCGGGATGGCACCGAAGAAGCCGCGCCGCTCCTTCGGCACCGACTCGATCGTGGCGAGCGCGGCGCCGGCGTACTCACCGCCGAGGCCGATGCCCTGCAACACCCGCAGGAACAGCAGGATGACCGGGGCGGCCGCGCCGATCGTGGCGTAACCGGGCAGCAGGCCGATCACGAACGTCGGGATGCCCATGAGCAGCATCGTGAGGATCAGGAGCTTCTTGCGGCCGACCCGGTCGCCGAAGTGCCCGAAGACCAGGCCGCCGATGGGCCGGGCGAAGAACCCGACGGCGGTGGTCGTGAGGGCCAGCAGGGAGCCGATCGCGCTGCTCTGCGTCGGGAAGAAGACGTGGCCGAAGACGAGTGCCGCGGTGGTTCCGTAGAGCCCGAAGTCGAACCACTCGAAGGTCGAGCCGAGGAAGCTGGCGAGCACGGTGCGACGCGCGGCGGGGGCTATCCGAGGCGGTGGGTCTGGCCTTGGCATACAGCGGCTCCACTGAGGATTTCAACGGTTACGGTAACCGTTGCATTGCGTGGACGTTAGGACCGCGCGACGTTCTCCGTCAATGACTAGGCGTAAGAAAATGTTGACTCGCGTTCGATTATGGTGAGTGGCACCTCGACATGGCTCCGCGGGCGTGCGCCCTCCCGGACCCGCGCCGTGAGCAGGTCGAGGGCGCGCCGGGCCATTGTGCGGACATCCGCCTGAACGGTCGTCAGGCTGGGCCAGGAGTACTCCGCGTCCTCGTCGTTGCCGAACGCGGCGACCTGGACCTGCCCCGGTACGTCCCGGCCCGCCCCGCGCAGCGCGTGCAACGCCCCGTGCGCGAGCGGCTCTTCGAGCGCGAGCACCGCGTCGAACGGCGTTTCCCCGCCCGGATGTGGAGTCAGCAGTCGAGCGATCGCCGCATACCCGTCGTCCCGGGAGGACCGCGGCGTCTCCACGACGAGAGACGGGTCGAACTTCCGCCCCGCCGCCGTCAGCGCGCGCCGGTATCCGTCGGTGCGCACAGCGGCCGCGCTGTCGCCGCCCGCCTTCCGCTCACCGCCCAGCAGCGCGACGCGCGAGGCGCCACGGCCGAGGAGCAGCCGCACGGCGGCCTCGGCCGCGACGGTGTCCTGCGACGCGACGCTGTCGAAGGGGCTCTCCACCCGGCGCGATCCGAGCAGCACCGTGGGGCCGGGGGAGGGCGGATCCTTCAGGTCCCGCGCGGTGAGCGCGGTCGGCATCAGCAGCACACCGTCCGAGAGGCCCCCGCGGTTGCGCAGCACCTCCAGCTCCCGCTCGCGGTCGCCCCCGGTGGGCTCCATCACGACGCTGATGCCCTCGGCCTCCGCGAGATCGAAGACCGCGGCGGCGAGGGGCGCGCAGTAGCCGTACCCGAGGCCCGGCAGGGCGAGCGCCACCGTGTCCGTCGTCCTCGAATTGAGGCCGCGGGCCAGGGGGTTGGGACGGTAGCCGAGCTTCTCGACCGCGGCGCGCACGGCCCGGACGGTCGCCTCGTTCACCTGCCCGGTGGCATTGACGACGTTGGACACGGTCTTGACGGACACACCGACGGCGGCGGCCACGTCGCGCATGCGCACCACCGCCGGCCGGCCACGGGGGGACTCCGGCTCATTCACGGGCAACGGCGCTCGACTCCCGTTCGACAAGGCGGAATCCGACCGTGTGGTGGCGCGGTTCGGGGAGCGCCGCGCCGGTCGCCCGGGCCTGTGCGCGGTCCGCCAGGAGCGCGACGGCGCGGTGCGCCATCTCCTCCCGCCCGGGGTCGACGGTGCTGAGGGTGGGGGCGCAGTACGCGGCCTGCGCGACGTTGCCGAACCCGACCACGGCGATGTCCTCCGGCACGGTACGCCCCGCGTCCCGCAGGCCGCGGAGCGCGCCCAGGGCGAGCGCGTCGCCGAGCGCGAACACGGCGTCCGTCTCGGGCGCCCGCTCCACGAGTGTCCGCGCCGCATGGGCGCCCGCCGCGAATGTGACGGTCTCCGTACTGACCACCCGCCGCCCGCTCACCGGCAGCCCGGCATCGCGCAGCCCGGCGACATACCCCTGATAGCGCTCGTCGCTCTCCGCGGGCAGCACCTCGCCGGGGGCCAGGGCGGCGATACGGCGCCGCCCGCCCGCGACCAGATGGGCCACGACTGTGCGCGCCGCCTCGAACAGGTCCGTGTCGAAGGAGTCGACGCGGCCCGCGGTGAACGACGCCGTGGCCACGATCAGCGGCTTCGTCACCGTCAACGCCCGCATGTCCTCCTGGCCGAGCGCGACGGGGACCAGCAGGATCCCGTCCACATGCCGCAGATACGGGTCGTCGCAGACACCGCGCTCGCGCCGCACATCGCCATGTGTCTGCGTGATGCGCACGGACATCCCGTGCTTCTGGGCCTCGCGCAGCACGGCGTCGGCGAATTCACGGAAGTACGGGACGGTGAGACTGGGCAGGACGAGCCCCATCACATGGGAGCGGCCCGAACGCAGGCGCCGCGCGGCCAGGTTGGGGCGGTACCCGAGCTCGTCGATCGCGCCCTGCACCCGCCGCCGGGTCTCCTCCCGGACGTTCCCGCGGCCGCGGACCACGCTCGACACCGTGCTCGCCGAGACACCGGCGAGGGCGGCCACATCGCGCAAGGTCGCGGAACCGCGCGTCGCGGAGTCCGCATCCGCGTCAGACAGCCGTCCGCGCACAGCTCACCAAACCCCTTCCACCACGACGTGAGTCTAGCCCCGGCGAATGAAGATCAACAGCTGGAGCGTGAGGGCCCGACCTCGCTTCCAGGCATACGGGAGGGGGTATAGTCGAGGGGTGGTTGTCGGCCCCCTGACCCGAGGGCGGCCGATGAGGGAGAGGCTGTGATGGACGCCGTGTACGCGCGCGGGCGGGCTGTCGCCCGGTTGTCGGCCGTGTGCGCGGTGCTGTTGGGCCTGTTCCTCATGCACGGTGCTCCCGCCACGGCGGCCAGTGGCTGTCACGGCGCGATGCCCGTGTCCGCCCCCGTGGAGCACGCCGGGCAGACCGCCGAGGGCCACCATGGGGACACGGTGATGGCCGCCGCCGATTCCGTGGCGCCGCATGCCGCGCCGCAAGAGGTCTCCGCTGAGCACGGTGCCCAGTGTGTGGCGACCCCGACGCGTGACCGGCTGCTGCTGCCGGTGTGGGCCCTGGTGGCCGTGGCCGTCGTGGCGTTCTCCGTGGAGTGGCCGACCGGGCGAGGTCGGGCGGCCGGGGAGGCCGGTCGGCGTGGCCCGCCCGGCGGCGGGCGGGAGCTGCTGCTGAGGGTCTGCGTCGCGCGGAGGTGACAGCACCTCGCCCGAGCCCGGATGGTGCGGGCTTCGGGCCAGGTGCCCTGATCACCCGTGCGCCGCCCGTGCGGTGCGCACACCCCTGAAAGTGACATGTGATGTCGTTCGCTTCTCGTTTCACCTCACGCCGTCGTGCCCTGGCCGCGGCGGGTACGGCCGTCGTCCTCGCGGCGACGCTGGCGGCCTGCGGATCGTCGAAAGACTCCGGCCCGTCCATGTCCGGCATGGACCACGGCTCCAAGCCCTCCGCCTCGGCCTCCGCCGCCGGTGAGGACCGTGACCACGGTTCCATGCCGGGTATGGACCACGGCGGCATGGGCGACGGTCTGGCCGACGCCAAGGACGGCTACGAGCTGACCTCCACCACCACAGCGCTCCCGGCCGGCGAGAAGGCCGCGTACAGGTTCCGGATCACCGGCCCGGACGGCAAGCCGGTCACCCGCTTCGCCGTCGACCAGACGAAGCGGATGCACTTCTACGCCATCCGCTCGGACCTGACCGGCTTCCAGCACCTGCACCCCGCCATGGGCGACGACGGCACCTGGACCGCCGACCTCGCGGCCCTGAAGCCGGGGAAGTGGCGTATGTACGCCTCCTTCATCCCGGACGACGGCCCCGGCAAGGGCAAGGACCTCGTCCTCAGCCGCACCGTCACCGCCCCCGGCGACGCGCGGCGGACCCCGCTGCCCGCCGCGGCCACCAGCGCCGACGCCGACGGCTACACGGTCACCGTCAAGGGCGATCTGAAGGCCGGTACGACCTACCCGATGACCGTCGGCGTCAGCAAGGGCGGCAAGCCGGTCACCGACCTCCAGCCCTACCTGGACACCTACGCCCATCTGACGGCCTTCCACGAGGGCGACCAGGCGTTCGCCCATCTCCACCCGCGGACCGATGTGAAGGGCGACACGGGCGGACCGGACCTGGCCTTCCGGGCCATGCTGCCCAAGTCCGGCAACTGGCGGCTGTTCCTCCAGTTCCGGACCGGCGGCACGCTGCACACCGCCGCGCTCACCCTGCGCGTCGGCTGACACACATCCCGCTGGGGGCGGCACCGCGGTGCCGCCCCCAGCGGACATTCACCGTGTCGTCGCGGTGGGCGAGCCGGTGCCCAGCATGGTGCGCATCTGGGCGATCTCGGCGGTCTGGGTGGTGACGATGGTGGCGGCCAACTTCTTGGCCGGGCCGTAGGCGCCGTGCCGTTGTTCGGACTTGGCCATGTCGATGGCGCCCTGATGGTGCTTGATCATCATGGTGAGGAACATGGTGTCGAAGGCGCTGCCGGAGGCGCCCTTCAACCGGTTCATCTGGTGGTCGCTCATCATGCCGGGCATCGCCGAGGCGTTATGGCCCACGCCTTCCATGCCACGGGGCACCTGCTCGCCCCAGGCTTTCAGCCACGTGGTCATGGTCCGGATCTCCGGCTGCTGCTCCTTACGGACCTTCCGGGCGAAGGCTTTGACCTTGGGGGAGGAGGCCCGTTCCCCGGCCAGATCGGCCATGGCGATGGCCTGGCGGTGATGCGGGATCATCCGCTGGGCGAAGCTGACGTCGGCCCGGTTGTGCCGTCCGGCGGGCGCGGAGCGCGGGGCGGATGTGGTGGGGGTGGACGTCGGTGCGCCGGCAGCGCTGCTGCCGGCGCCGCAGGCGGCCAGAACGAGTGCCGTGGTCATGGCGGCGGCTGCCACGGCGGCGCGGCGAAACACGGAGCGGGCGGTGTTCAAGGGACGGGCTCCTGGAGGGCGCGGCGGAGAAGGGGGAGTGATCTACCTGTACGCGCCCCATGGGGGACTGCCGATGGCGCCGCGCCGCACGACAGGGTTCTTCACCCTGGTCTGCCGGGGTCACCTGGCGGGTGGCCGGTGGTCGGCGCGAGCAGGATCCGGGGGTCGGTCCGAGCCCGGAGCGGTCCGAGGTGGTGAAGACCGGGCGCTGAGCCACTGTGCGCGAGGGCGGGACGGATCCTGTTCCGGCGGTCTGTGAGGATGGGACGGGGCCGTCACAGGGCAGCCCTCGACGGGTACGAAGGAGCAGTTGGGGTGTCGCAGCGGGGACCGCAGGGCCTGGTCGAGCGGATGGAACACCACCAAGTCGCGATCTACCTGACGGCGATGGCCGCGGGAGTCCTGCTCGGCTGGGCCGCGCCCGCGGCCGGTCCGGGCCTGGAACACGCGATCAGCCCGGTGCTCGGTGCGCTGCTGTTCGTCACCTTCCTCCGGGTTCCGGCGGGGGAGCTGGTCCGCTCGCTGCGCGACGGCCGGTTCCTGTCCGCCGCGCTCGCGGTGAACTTCGTGGCGGTACCGCTCGTGGTCGCCGCGATGTTCGTGTTCCTGCCCGCGGACCAGGCGGTACGGCTCGGGGTCCTGCTGGTGCTGCTGTGCCCGTGCGTGGACTACGTGATCGTCTTCTCCGGCCTGGCCGGGGGTTCCAGCCGCCGTCTGCTGGCCGCCACCCCGCTGCTGCTCGTAGCGCAGATGGCGCTGCTGCCGGTGTTCCTGTATCTGTTCATGGGCTCGGAACTGGCCGACATCGTCGAGGCCGGGCCGTTCCTCGAAGCGTTCCTGACCCTGATCGTCATTCCGCTGGCCCTGGCGTGGGCCCTACAGACGTGGGCCGCGCGCCACCCGGCCGGACGGAAGGTCTCCGAGGCGGCGACCACCACGATGGTGCCGCTGATGGCCGCCACCTTGCTGGTCGTGGTCGCCTCCCAGGTGCCCAGGCTGGACGGCAACCGCGGCGATGTCGCGGCGGTCGTCCCGTTCTACGCCGTCTTCCTGATCGCCATGGCGTTCATCGGCAAGGCCGTGGCCCGTCTCTTCCGCCTGGCCGCCCCGGCCGGCCGCGCGATCGTCTTCACCGGCGCCACCCGCAACTCCCTCGTCGTCCTGCCGCTCGCCCTCGCCCTGCCCGACGACCTGGCTGTCGCCGCGGTCGTCGTGGTCACCCAGACCCTGGTCGAGGTGATCGGCATGGTCGGCTACGTCCGCCTGGTCCCCCGGCTCGTCCCCGAAGAGCGCCCCGCCACCGTTGGCTGACTCGACCGGGGTCGCGGCACCTCGGCAGCCAGCGGTGACGGCTCGGCGGCGGGCGTCAACGCTCCGGAGAGAACTCCGGCAGCACGCCCTTGGTGAGCAGGAAGCACCCGTACGGCCTGTCCTCGCCCGTGATGACCACCGCGAACGCGGAGCGGGCACGTGCGTAGAACGCATGGCGTTCGACCGTCTCCACCGCGACGGGGCGGCCCGATGCCTCCTCCGCGGCGGCGATGAACTCCGTCTGTACCGGCGGCTCGGCGGCGGTGTCGCCGACGACCTCCATCCTCGCGATGGGCTCGGGGATGAACGTGTCGAGCGGCAGCAGTGCGAGCACCGCCCGGCCCGCCGAGACGACGTCGGTGCCGTCCAGCCGAATCACATGGTCGTGCACGGAGTGCGCGGGGAAGTTGCGGTCGACGACGGCGATGGTGTCCCCGTGCCCCATCCGCGCGAGCGTGTACAGCAGATCCGGGGTCAGGAGCGGGTCGAGTCCTTTGAGCACGGTGGGTCAGCCTTCTGTGATGGGGGATGTGCGGGGGCCGGAGCCCGAACCGCCAGGGGACGCACCGGAGTCGGGAGTCCGGAGCGCATGGCTCAGCAGCGGTGGCGCCAGCAGCCCGCACGGCTCGGGCTCGGTGCGGAGTCCGGTCCCGGCGTAGTAGCGGTTGGCCGCCGACGGCGCGACCTGGACGCGGAGTTCGTTCCTCCCGAGCCGCAGGGCGTCGGCGGGGATCGTGACGCGGTACGGCGCCCAGGCGCGCCTGCCCACTCGTGTGCCGTTCATGGACACGGTCACGGCTCCGGCGACAGCCGGGAGCGTCAGCTCCAGGGGGACCGGTGTGTCGAGCTCGATGTGCCGCACATAGTCGGCGGTGCCCGCGAACTCCGGAAGGCCCTGGCGCTCCCAGCCGCAGGTCACCGCGATATCGCGGCGGGTGCCCGCCTCCTCGTACGCGTCCTCGGCGACTTCGAGCAGCCAGCCGGATGCGAGTGCCTCCGGCGCCGACCACTCCGGTGTGCCGCGACCGGCCGCGGCCCCGGAATCCTCCGTGGCGTCCACCGGACCGGAAGCGGGCTCCGCGTCCCCGTACACACGCAACAGACGCAGCGCGTTCTGCTCCAGCCGCAGCACGACCGGGTTCCCGGCGGTGTCGAGGGTGCGCACGGTGCCGTCGGTGGCCTCCCATTCCTCGATATGCCAGGGTCCGTCGGGCAGCAGGAGCTCCACCGTGCCCTCGGACTCGGTGAAGCAGGCGAAGCGGAAGCCGTTGGCCGTGTCCGGGCCGCCGCGCCAGCGCACCGCCGAGCCCGCGGGCACGCGCAGGGTCGGCTCAGTACGCCCACGCCGCGCGGCGAGCCCGCGCAGGACCGCCTCCTCGGGGACCGCGTCGAACACCTCCACGGCGGGGGCCAGATCCGCCCAGTCCTCGGCGGCGGTCTGTGGGCCCTCCTGGTAGACGGTGGGCGTGGCGCCGCTCGCGAGCACCCGTACCCCCGATTCGGCCAGGTGGCGAAGCCGGCGCAGCGACGCTGCCGAGCGCAGCGTGGTCACGGCGGGAAGCACGAGCGCCCGGTACCGGCGGTCCCCGAAGCACACCGTGCCCTCCTCCACGGTGGCGGCGTCGAGATCGCGTTCGTCCACGAGGTGGAAGCCCACCCGGGACTCGGTGAGCGCGCGGGCCCACTCGCCCAGCGCCGACGCCTGTTCGCCGAGCTGACCCGCGGTCCACACCGTACGCAACGGGTACAGGACGGCCACATCGCTCCGCGGTGACACCGGCTCGAGGAATTCGCTCAGCCGCGCACTCTCGAGCGCGAACCGCGGGTGATGTTCGGCGAACCACGGCTCGAAATTGATGCCCGGGGGAAAGTCGAAGCGCGGATTGCGCAGTGATTCGTGATCGTCCCCATGGCCGTGGGTCTGATAGAAGCCATGGAAGATCATCTGGCGCATGCCCTGGAGATGGTGGTTGATCGCCGTTGTGCGCAACTCCTGCAAGCTGAGGCCCCAGTGGCCGGACCACGGGGTCCCGCCTTCGGGCGGGGTGACGAAGTACTGCTCGACCATCGTCCCGCCGCGGCCGTGGTGGCGGGCGACCGAGTCGCCGAACACGGGGCTGAGCTGCACCAGGGCGTCCTGCGCGTCCACCGCGGTGAGGTCGCGGTAGCCGTCCACGCCGAAGTGGTCGAGGCCGAAGTTCACGCGCAGGTCCCAGTTGGCGAACGCGGTGTCGAGCGCCCAGCCGCCCACGTGCCCGAGGACCTCATGGCCGGACTGGCGCAGGCCGTGGGCATGGCTCCAGGCGCGCAGCCTGCCGAGGAACGTCTCCATCGCGTAGCCACTGAAGTGCTCGTAGAACTGGGCGCGAAGGCTCAGCCGCTCCGGGTCGGCCCCGTCGAGTACGGCGGCGAGCACCTGGGGGGTCCGCCCGCCCCAGCGCTCGCGGATCGAGACGGCCAGACTCTCGTGGAACGGCATCGCCGACCGCAGGTCTCCTGTGCGCTGTGCCCAGTCGTAGTACACGGCATGCGGCTGGTCGAAGAACATATAGGCGACGGTGGAGCCGAAGAAGTCGCCCAGGGCGTCGGCGAAGGGCTGGTAGCCGGCCTCGATGAAGCGATCGACCGCGACCGGGTCGACGGGGTTCACGAGCCGGGAGGTCGCGCAGCGGGCGGAGACGAACACGATCGCCTCCGCGCCGTCGGGTACGGGCTCGACGAGGCGGACATGGCACCCGTCGTCGGCGCCGTCCAGGCGGTCGACGAGCTCGGGCCGCTCGGCGGCCGTGCCCGGCTCCCCTTCCACGACGAGCGCGTACTCGACCCGCCAGTCGGCCCAGGCGACGACGCCGCCCTCGTAATGCCAGTCCAGCGCGGCCGGGCCGAGGTTCTCCGTCGCCGAGCGGATCCCGCTGAGCGAACCGTCGCTCGCGCCGGCGGGGATCCGCACCCAGAACAGATGTCGTTCGCGCAGCTCGTCGTGTCCGGTCACGGCCCGGCCCGCGGCATGTCCGGTCTGCCAGTTGTAGTCGTCGTAGATGCCGACGATCATGCCGAGCTCGGCGGCCGTCTCGACGGCCGTACGGCATGCGGCGAGGTAGCCGTCGTCCAGGTAGCCCTCGATCGGGTACGACAGCCGCGCCTGCACCTGGAAGCTCCGGATCCCGGCGTCGTGCATCTGCCGCACCTGCGCGCGGATCGTGTCCTTGTCGGGCAGCCGGTGCCAGAACCAGTAGGCGGCGGGCGCATGCCAGGGGTCCGGGTTCCGGAATCGATGCAGCGCGGTCTCATGTACGGATGAAACGGGCGAACCAGACAAGGGTGTCAGCTCCTCGAACGGCGGCGGGGCCCGCGCGGGCCCCGCCGCCACGGGTCGGTCAGCGTTCGGTGAAGTCGGCCGCGTTCCGGCCGGCCGCCTCGGGAGTCGGAACCTCGAGCCCGCCTGCCCCGTGAGCGGCGTCCGCCGCGGTCACGAGCGAGTAGTCGGGCTTCGGGTCCAGCCGGAGCCCGAAGGTGAGGACCGCGTAGAGCGCGGCGCCGAGCGCCAAGGCGATGACGACACCGAGCCCGCTCGACCCGAACACGCCGGTGCGGCCGCTCTCGGTGAGGAAGAATCCCGTGATCTTCGCGAAGTTCGGGTCGGAGCTGGTCACGAGGCCGAGACCGACGACGGTTCCGGTGATCAGGCTCAGAACCGCCGTCCAGCGCCCGTCGCGGCCGCCATAGCCACGCGGGTTCGCCAGATCGGTGTTCCAGCCCATGCGGCGCTGCCGGATGAAGTCCACGAGCTGGATGCCGCCCATGGTGCCCATCATCACGGCGATGAGCGACAGGAACGACTGGAACGTCGCGAGGAACGAGGTGGAGATGAACAGCAGGTAGAAGGCGCCCGCCGCGATGATGACCGCGTTGATCGCGGTCGTCACCGAGCGGCGCAGCGGTACGCCGACCGCCATGAGCGCGAGACCGGAGCTGTACATGCCGGTGATGGCGGCCGAGACGAGCGAGATGACGATCACGATGGAGAAGGGGACGAAGAACCACATCGGCAGGAGCGCGGTGAGCGCCCCGATCGGGTCGGACGCCGTGGCGGCACCCAGCTTGGAATCCCCGCCGACGAGAAGCGCGCCGACAGCGAGGAGGATGACGACCGGCAGGCTGAGCCCGGTGACCGTCCAGCTGATCACGCCGCGCGCCGGGGTGTCGCGCGGCAGGTAACGGGCGAAGTCGCCGCCGTAGTTGAGGAAGCCGAGGCCCACGAGGGTCATCGCCATGATGATGCCGCCGATGAACACCAGCGGTCCGCCCGCGGGGGTGTCACCGAGGTGCGCCCACTCGATCTCGGGCACCATGAATCCGAGGAACGCGACCGTCATGATGCCGGTCAGCCATGAGATCCAGACCTCGACCTTCATGATGAGCTCGTGGCCGAGGACGGAGACCGTCATCGTCACGGCGAGCACGAGCACGAACCACAGCACGATGGTGGTCGTGGCGCTCGACCCGTCCGCGTCGGCGAACACCGACGGCCACAGCTTCGCGAACAGGTTCGCGCCGGTGGTCGAGGCAAGGGTGATAATCGTTACTTTCCAGCCCATATTGGACAGGTAGGCGAAGAACGCGGGGATCCTGTTGCCCTTCATGCCGAACGCGAAACGCGTCTGGGCGAGGGTCGGCAGTCCCGTGCGGGGCCCGCCGACCGCGAGGATGCCGACGAGGGCGGCCGAGATGAGATAGCCGACGGTCCCGGCGACGATCGTCTGCCAGACGTTCAGACCGAGCCCGAAGACGAAGATGCCGTAACTGATGCCGAGGATCGAGATGTTCCAGGCGAACCACACGGCGAACAGGCCGCTCGGCTTCCCGCGCCGTTCGGCATCGGGAACGGGATTGACGCCGTTCGATTCGACGGTCGTGCCTCTACGACCTTGCTGAGCCTCGTTGCTCATGGAAGGGCGCCTTTCGGTGTATGGCGGTGTGGGGAGGGGCGGATGGTTGCGTTCGGGGAAGTCGTGGGTTCGCGCTGGGGGAGTGCGTCAACCGCGTCCGGGGCCGACGCGGCGCCGTGTGCGGTGTGCTGTGCGCGGTGACCGCCATCGCGCGCCCGTGGGCGGAGGCGTGTACGGCGGTGAGGCGGAGCGCTACGCGGTGGGGTGGACCGCTAATCCGCCGGTGAGAGGGGCGGCGAGCGCGCCGCGGAACGCCCCGCCGACGTCGGCCGTGTCGATCGCGTCGGCGGCGATGCGATTGCCGTCGGGAGCGATGAGCGGGGCGGCGGTCCCCGTCGCGGCGTGGTCGTGACCGATCGCCGTGCCGGTGCCGGTGCCGGTGCCCGGCGCTCCGCGGCCGATGCCCGGCGTGCCGGGGACGACGTCCGCGGTGGCGAGGTCGGCGAGGGTGCGCTCGGCGTCGCCGCCGACAAGTGCGGGCAGGGGGACGTCGGCACCGAGGCGACGGGCGATGAGGGCCTGGTGCGCGCCCGCGCCCCCGCCCGCCTGAAAACGCCTGGTGGTGCGGGTCTGACCAGCGCCGCGCACCAGGCGCGGCAGCCTGTGGCCGAGGTCGCGGTCCACCGGTCCGACGACAAGCGCCCGTCCGCCGCGCCACCGGGTCCGCGGCGGGCGGCCGTACGGTACTCTCATCGTCGGGAAAACCATTTCCGAACCTAAGCACGCCAGCCCCTGCCGCGTCAACGGGTCGTCGATATCGTCCTGATAGCATCGGCGGGCAGAAAGCAGGGGAGATCAGGATGGGCGCGCGCATCGGCTTGAAGGACGTAGCGCTGCGCGCGGGGGTGTCGGTACCGACGGCGAGCCGTGTGCTGTCCGGTGTGCAGCGCAATGTCGATCCGGAGCTGGCGCTACGGGTGCGGAACGCATGCGACGAACTGGGCTACAGGGTGAACGCGGCGGCGCGGGCGCTGCGGATACAGTCGACGGATTCCTTGGCGCTTGTCGTTCCGGCGATCGCGAACGCGTACTTCGCGGAACTGGTGTCGGCGTATTCCCGCCACCTGGATCTCCAGGGCAAGCGGCTGGTGACGATCGACACGGGCGAGAGCCCGGAGACCGAGCAGCGCCAGCTCGGCACCATGGACCGGGTGTTGGTGGACGCGGTGCTCGTGGTGCCCGCGGCCTTCGAGCGCAGTGGCGCGGCCATCACGGAGCTCGCCCGGTCCAACCGCGTCGTGCAGGTCGACCGCCGCGCACGAGACGTCGAAGCGCCATCGGTACGGCTCGACAACGCGGCGGGGGTCCGCCTGCTCGTGGATCATCTGCGGTCGCGGGGCCGCCGCAGCATCCTGATGGTCGACGCCCAGGAAGACTCCTCGTCGAGCATCGAGCGCACCGCCGCGTTCCACGCGCTCGCCGGACCGGACGACCGGGTTCTGGAAATGCCGAACTTCACGGTGGCCAGCGGTATAGACGCGGCGAAGCTCCTGCTCGCGAACCCCGGCGACACGGACGCCATCATCTGCACCGCCGACACGGTCGCGCTCGGCCTGCTGACGGCGCTTCAGCACGCCGGTAAACGCGTGCCGTCCGAGTACGCGATCACCAGCTTCGACGGCACGTACATCTCCGACACCGCGGCGCCGGGGCTCACCACCCTGGGCTCGACCGCCGAGCGCATGGTCGAGGCGTCCCTCTCGCTCCTGGACGGCGACAGCGGTGATGTCGTCCTGAAACCCGAGCTCGTGGTCCGCGGCTCCAGCGGCTGACCGCGAACGCAGCGCCGTGGGCCCCGCGGGCGGACATCAAGGGCGGCGACGTGCTGGGGGGCCGCAGACGCGCGGCGCGGTTTCCGTCGCGAGTGTGCCCTTGAGGCTTCGTCGGGCGCTCACCAGGGGATGACGTCGTCCAGGCGATTCGGTCCACGGAAGACGCCGGTGGGACCGTCGGCAGGAATCGTCGCGAGGAGAACTGGGACGACCGCGCCATCGGCCGTGGTGCGGTCACCGCGGGGGAACGGGGCCGCGGCGTTCTGGTCGGTCGGCACCATGCCCGGGCTGGCTGCGTTGACCTTGATGCCGTCGGCGCGGAGGGCGTTCGCATAGATCACGGTCAAAGCGTTCAGCGCGGCCTTGGACGAGCTGTATGCGAGGAAGCCCTGAGCTGGGAGAGGGCTGTTCGGGTCGCTCAGCAGGGTGAGCGACCCGAGTCCGCTGGACATGTTCACGATCCGCGGGTTGTGCGAGCGGCGTAGCAACGGCACACAAGCCGATGTCACCGAGACGATGCCGAAGACGTTGACCTCGTAGACCTCGCGGAGTTGTGCGGCCGTGATGTCGGCGGGGTGTACGTCCCACTCGACCATGATTCCGGCGTTGTTGACCAGCACGTCCAGCCGACTGGTCGCGGCCCCGATCGTCTTGACGGCTTCTTCCACGGACGCCACGTCGCCTACGTCGAGTGGCACGAAGCGGATGTCCAGCTTGTCGTGACGGTCGGCGAAGTCCGGTTCCCGGCGGGCCGAGTTGGCGGTCAGCGCCTCATGGGCCGCGTCTTCCCGCCCTCTCGTCAGTTCCTCGACGGCCGCGCGGCCGCGCTCCGGGTCGCGGGCGCCCAGGTAGACGGTGAAGCCCTGCTCGGCCAGTCGCCGAACGATCTCACGGCCGATGCCCTTGTTGCCGCCGGTGACGAGTGCCACATCATTCCTGTTCATGCCGCTACTTCAGCCGTTGCGGCGCTGGAACGGAAAGACCAATCCGGTCATGCCTCATACCCTGGAGGTATGGCGGAGCCGGAGATTCGCGAACTGCGCTACTTCTGCGCAGTCGCCGAGGAGTTGAACATCACCCGCGCGGCCGAGCGGCTCGGCATGGCTCAGCCGCCGCTGTCCCGGGCCATGCGCCAGCTGGAGCGTCGGCTCGGCGTCGACCTCTTCGATCGCACCGGGCGCGGGCTGGCGCTGACCCAGGCCGGAGAGATCCTCCTCAAGGAGGCGACTGGCGTCCTCGGCGCCCTCGCCGCCGCGGTACGCCGGACGCAACATGCCGGCCTTTCCGGCCGCAGACTCGTGGTCACCGCCAAACCAGGTGTGGCCACGCAGCTGCTGCTGCGGATCTGCGAACGGTTCCGGGCGGATCCGGACGCACCCGAGCTCCGAGTACTGGTGAGCGGATTCGGGCAGCAGGCCGACATGGTTCGGGACGGGCGCGCGGACCTGGCCATCGCCGCCTGCGTCGACAGCCACGACCTCGACACCGAGCTCCTGAGGACCGAACCACGCGTCGCCGCGCTCGCCGTGGGACACAAGCTGGCCGAGCGTGAGGTCCTCAGCTCCGCCGACCTGCTCACCGAGCCGGCGCCCCGGTGGAGCGACCCGAAGGTCGTCGACCGCGACTACTGGCTGGGAAATCCGGATCGCCCGGCTGACGGTCCGACCGTGCGCGACAGTGCCCAACTACTGGACGTGGTCGCCTTTGGCCAGGCCGTGGCATTGGTGCCCGCTTCGCTGGCCGCGATGAACGTCCGGCCCGACGTGACGTACCGACCGGTGCCCGACGTGGCGCCGTACCAGACCCTGGCTCTCTGGCCGGCAGGCAGCCGATCGCCGTGGATCGCCCGATTCGTTCAGACAGCGCTGGAGGCGTGAGCGCGCGGCGTCCCGCACAACCGTCGCCCTCGCACCAGACGGCAACCGCTGTCCGCCCGCAACGCCGACGAGGGAAACCCGGCGTGCCGCGGCCCGCCGTGCGTCACGAGCTCCAGCCGTCGCATCACACGCGTACGCCCCGCGGAAGATAGCAATGCATGTTGACTATCTTCTAGACTAGGGGCATGGTGATGCCCCGGAACCCCGGCGGCCCGCGGCCGACGGGACAGTCATCGACCAGAAGGAGCCCGCCTTGTCCGTCAGCTCCGGCTCCACGGCCCCCGAGCGTTTCACCCGGCGGCTGGGGCAACTGGTGGGTATCGAAACGCCGTCGGGGTGGGTCCGAGGGCTGAACGACGCCTACGACCTGCTCGAAGCCTGGGCGGGGGACTCCCTGGGCCGGCCCGAACGGGTCGTCTCCGATGGGGTGCCGCATCTGTACTGGCGCGGTACGGATCCCGCCGTGCCGAAAAGCAGCCGGGTTCTGCTGCTCGGGCACGCCGACACGGTGTGGCCACGGGGCACCCTGGCGGAGAACCCGTTCCAGGTGGAGGGAACACGGGCGACCGGTCCCGGCGTCTTCGACATGAAGGCGGGCCTCGTCCTCGCCTTCGAGGCACTCGGGCTGGCCGGGGACGTCTCCCATGTGAGCATGGTCGTGTCCGGGGACGAGGAACGCGGATCGACCACGTCCCGCGCTCTGGTCGAGGAGGCCGCGGCGGCGTGCGGGGCGGTCCTGGTGCTGGAACCCAGCGAGGGTGGCGCGCTCAAGACCGCGCGCAAGGGCGTGGCGCTGTACCGGCTCGGCGTCAGTGGCCGGGCCGCGCACGCCGGGCTCGAACCGCACAAGGGCGTCAACGCGCTGGTCGAACTGGCCCACCAGGTGCTCACGATCAGCGATCTCGCCGACCGTGACAGAGGAACCACCGTCACTCCCACCGTCGGCGGCGCCGGCACCACCACCAACACCGTTCCGGAGCAGGCGTTCGTGGATGTCGACGTGCGGGCCTGGGAGCATGCCGAACTGGTACGGGTGGAACGGGCGCTGCGGGCGCTGCGCCCGCGGGAGCCCGGCGCCGAACTCGCCTTCCGGGGCGGCGTCAACCGCGGTCCGCTGGAACGGGCGATGTCCGTCGACCTGCTGGGCTCCGCCCGCGCGGTCGCCGAGCGGCTGGGACTCACCCCGGTCACCGAGACCGGCGTCGGCGGCGGCTCTGACGGCAACATCACCGCCAGTCTGGGCGTGCCCACGCTGGACGGCCTCGGCCCGGACGGCGGAGGCGCGCACGCCCGCCACGAGTGGGTGGAGCTGACCTCCGTCAGGGACCGTACGTCCCTGATCGCCGGCCTGCTCGCCGACCGCGCGCCCTGACCCCGCGCGGGCCCGACCGATCCGGTTACCCCGCCGCCTTCTGCCGCACCCGTGCCTCCACCGAGTCCAGCAGCATGTCGAGCGCGTGGTCGAAGACCGTGGGGTCACCGATCGCGGCCAGCGGCGCCGTCAGGGCGGCGATACGCGGGTAGGTGTCCGCCGGAAGGCGGCGGTACTCCAGTTCCCAGGCCAGGGTGTCCCGGTCCCGGGTCTCGGGGTCGAGCGCCTGGAGCCCGGCCTCCATGGCGGACAGCGAGCGGATCACGTTCCCGAGGACACGTACGTACATCACCGCCTCCTCATCGTCCAGCCCGGCCCGGTGCAGGCAGTCGAGGGCGAACTCCACATTGGCGAACTCGGTCGGCCGGCGGGTCGTGCGCGCCGCCATCTGCCAGGCGAACACGGGATAGCGCAGATAGTGCTCGTGGATGTACCGGGCCTGGGTCCGCAGATCGTCGCGCCAGGAGTCGGTGGCCCGCAGCTGTCCGCCGTAGGAACGCGCCCGGAGGTCGTCGATGAGCTCAAGGATCAGCTCGTCCTTGTCGCGGAAGTGCCGGTAGAGCGAGGTCGGATGGGCGTTGAGCTCCCTCGCCAGGGCTTGGAAGGTGAATGCCTCCAGACCGTCCCGGGAGGCGACCTTCTCCGCCGCGTCCAGGATCACCCGCCGGCTGAGCGTGTCCCGTGCCAGCCGCCGCCGGCCCCCGGCCCCGCCCGCCGCGGCTCCCTTGCTGTCGCCCGCGCGCGCACCACTCATGATCTTCCTTTCCCTCGGCTTCCGGGACACCGTCGCGACCCTATCGCTCGCTACGAAACGTTATTCACACACGTAGGCAATGCGAACGCATAGTTACTAGCCTATCTCCATTGCTAAGTCTTGTGCCGCTCCTTACGATGAGCCAACGGCTTCGCCACGGAAGGTTTCCAGCCATGCCTCAACTGCTCGCAGCGACCGTTCAGGGCCGGTTCCCGGCCCGACTCCCGGCGGCCGGCGCACTTCTCACCGCCCTGACGCTGACCGCCACAGCATGCACCTCGGGGACCGCCTCCCCCCAGTCGGAAACCAGCACGAACCTCCCGGTCAGGGAGGGTGGCAGCCTGGTCATCGGAGCCGAGCAGGAGCCCGACTGCGCCGACTGGATCGGCACCTGCGGCGCCTCGGTCTGGGGCACCTACCTGATGCAGGCCGAGACCATCCCGCAGGTCTTCGATGTCCGCCTCAAGGGCAAGAACTGGACACCGGTCCCGTCAAACCTGATGGCGTCGGAGCCGATGACGAAAGTGGTCGGGAAACAACAGCGGATCACCTACCGGCTCAACCCGAAGGCCGTCTGGTCCGACGGGAAGCCGATCACCTCCGCGGATCTGAAGTACACCGCCCTCCAGGTCCGCGACGGCAAGGCGATCTTCGACAAGAGTGGCTACGACCGCATCACGTCGATCGACACCCCCGACCGCACCACCGCCGTCGTCACGCTCAAGTCCCCCTACGGCAACTGGAAACAGCTCTTCGGCGCCGGCTACGGCGTGCTCCCCTCCCACCTCCTCCGGGGCAAGGACCGCAACGCCGTCATGAAGGACGGCTACACCTTCAGCGGCGGCCCCTGGAAGATCGCGTCCTGGAAGGAGGGGGTCTCCCTCACCCTCGTCCCCAACGACCGCTACTGGGGCCCCAAACCGCACCTGGACAAGGTCACCTTCCAGTTCGCCTCGGACACCTCGGCGGCCACCCAGGCATTCGCCAGCGGGCAGTTCGACGCCCTCTACCCCACCCCGCAGCTGACCACGGTGGACCAGATCAAGGCGCTGGGAAGTGCGGCCCGTATGCAGGTGCAGGCGCAGACCGGCAACCTCCAGGCGCTGTGGCTCAACAACGCGAAGTTCCCCTTCGACTCGGCCGCCGTACGCAAGGCATTCGCCTACTCGGTCGACCGCGAGGCCATCGTCAAGCGCCTGTTCGGCTCGTACGGCGTCACCACTCCCGCACAGAGCTTCCAGTCGCCGCTGGTCTCCCGCTACGCGTCCACCGACTTCTCCGGCTACAAGCCCGACCCCACCAAGGCGGAACGGCTCATGAAGGCGGACGGATGGGCCAAGAACGCGAGCGGGTTCTGGGCCAAGCACGGCAAGGAGGCCGCGTTCACCGTCACCTCCCTCGCCGGCAACCAGAGCCGTGAACTGACCGAGCAGATCCTCCAGTCCCAGCTCGCCAAGGCCGGGTTCAGAGTGAAGATCAAGAACTCCACGCCCGCGAACATCTTCGGCAAGCTGGCCCCCGCCGGTGACTTCCAGCTGGGTCTGTGGAACATCACCGACTCCTTCCCCAACCCGACGCTGTCCGCCACCTTCAGCAGCACGGCCATCCCGAGCGCCGCCAACAACCAGTCGGGCATCAACTTCATGCGCATCCGCGTCCCGGGCCTGGACCCGGTCCTGGAGCGGGTCGACACCGAACTGGACGACACCTCCCGGATCAAGGAGTCGCACAGGGCGGAGAAGCTCATAGCCGACGACGTCCCCTCGCTCCCGCTGTCCGCCGTCCCGAACGTCCTCGTCACCGGCAAGCGGGTCGGCGGACCGCTCTCCATCAACCCGGTGGAAGGCCCCTGGTGGAACCTCGAGGAATGGGGCCAGGCGAAGTGACACCGGTCCGCTCACCGCGCGGGGGCCGACCATGACGAGGTACGTCCTGCGCCGCCTGCTCGCCTCCGTCCCCGTGGTCTGCGTCGCCTCGTTCATCCTCTTCTGGGCGGTGCGGGCGACCTTCGACCCACTGGCGAAACTGCGTCAGTCGGTCGATCCCGAGGCCCTGCGCCGTGAGACGCTCCGCCTCGGGCTCGACCGCAGCCTGCCCGAGCAGTACCTGCTGTGGGTCAAGGGCTTCGTGCGGGGTGACTGGGGCACCAGCACCCGGACCGGCGGAGCCGTGCTGCCCATGGTCGGCGACGCCCTCGGGACCACGTTGCAGCTGATCCTGTGGGGCGTGGCCCTCGCCGTCGTCCTGGCACTGGCGATCGGGCTGTACTCGGCGGCGCGCCAGTACTCCGCGGGCGACCACGTCCTGACCGGCCTGTCCTATCTGGGCGTCGCCATGCCGGCGTTCTGGTTCGGCCTGGTGCTCATCCAGGTGCTCGCCGTATGGCCCAAGCAGCAGTTCGGGCTGGCGGATCCGCCGCTGTACTTCGTGGGGCTCCACTCCGTGGGACACAGCGGACTCGATCTGGACTATCTGCGCCATCTGGCGCTGCCCGTGGCCACACTCACCGTCGGCCTCGTCGCCTCCTGGTCCCGGTTCGGCCGCGCCACCCTCCTGGAGGCGCTCTCCAGCGACTACGTGCGCACCGCACGGGCCAAGGGTGTCCCACGCCGGCGCATCCTGCTGCGCCACGCCCTGCGCAACGCGCTCGCGCCGTTCGTCACCGTGGTCGCGATGGATGCCGCCGCGCTGGTCGGCGGGCTCGTGGTGACCGAGCAGATCTACTCGATCCCCGGCATGGGCAAGCTGTTCCTCGCCTCCCTGGAGACCGGCGACGTCTTCGTCCTGCTGCCCTGGATGTTCGTCGTGGCCATCGCCGTCATCCTCTTCAACCTGCTGGCCGACCTGTCCTACGCCCTCCTCGATCCCCGGGTGGTCCTGCGATGACCCAGCCCACCGCCCTTCCCACGCCGCCGCCCCCCGTCTCCGGACCGCCCGCCGCGCCCGGCGACCCGCGGACCTCCCGCGTCCTCCTGTCCCGCTTCCTGCGCCACCGGCTCGCGGTGGCCTCGCTGATCGTGCTGGTCCTGCTGGCGGTCTGCTGTTTCGGCGCCACCTGGATCGCGCCCAGCCCGCGCAACGCGCAGAACCTCCTGGACGCCTCCCAGCCACCGTCCGGCGCCCACTGGCTGGGCACGGACTCCCTGGGCCGCGACTACCTCAGCGAGATGCTCTACGCCGGCCAGCTCTCGCTGGCGATCGGACTGGGCGTCGCCCTGCTGGCCACCCTGGTGGGGACGGCGGCCGGCGCGGTGGCCGGGTATCTCGGCGGCTGGGCCGACGAGGTGATCATGCGCGGGGCCGACCTCTTCCTGATCGTGCCCCCGGTCGCCGTGCTTGCGGTGTCCCTCCAGGGCCTCGGTCCCTCGCCCGTGACCATCGTCGTGGTGCTCAGCAGTCTGGGCTGGACCCTCATCGCCCGTGTCGTACGGGCCCGGGTGATCCAGCTGCGCCACCAGGAGTTCGTGGAGGCGGCCCGGGTCATCGGCGCCTCCGGCCCCAGGATCGTCGTACGGCATCTGCTGCCCAATCTGACGGGCCTGATCGTGGTCAATGTGTCCCTGTCGGTGGCCATGGCGATCATCCTCGAATCCACCGTCAGCTTCCTCGGCTACGGCATCCAGCCGCCCCGGTCGAGCTGGGGCAACATGCTCACCCAGGCGGCCGGGCTGATCGGCACCTCGCAGTCCTATCTCCTGTACGTCCCCGGCCTGGCGATCCTCATCACCGTGCTCGCCGTGAACTTCCTCGGCGACGGGCTGCGTGACGCGCTCGACCCCCAAGGCAGGCAGTGATGAAGTCCTTCACCGAAGTGACCGGCGAGGCGACGGCTCCGTTGCTGTCGGTCCGCGACCTGTGCGTCACCTATCGCACCGACGCCGGGCCCGTGGTCGCCCTCGACCGGCTCTCGTTCGACCTGAGGGCCGGGGAGACCCTGAGCATCGTCGGCGAGTCGGGCTCCGGGAAGAGCGCCGCCTCCCTGGCGGTGATGGGACTGCTGCCGCGCAACGCCGTGGCAGCGGGCTCGGTGCGGTTCCGCGGCCAGGAGCTGCTGGGCCTGTCCGACCGGGAGATGCGGACCGTGCGCGGCCGGCGCATCGCCATGGTCTTCCAGGACGCGCTCGCCGCGCTGAACCCGATGATGACCGTGGGCGCCCAGCTCGCCGAGGCGGTGAGCGTGCACGACCCGGACATCTCCCGCGCCGCCCTGCGGGACCGGGCCGTCGAACTGCTCGACGTGGTCGGCATCCCCGACCCCCGGACCCGAGCCGGCCAGTACCCGCACGAGCTGTCGGGCGGCATGCGCCAGCGTGTCATGATCGCCACCGGCATCGCCAACGAACCGGACGTCCTGATCGCCGACGAGCCGACCACCGCGCTCGACGTGACCGTCCAGGCCCAGGTCCTCGACGTCCTGGGGCGTGTCCAGGACCGTACGAAGTCCGCCATCCTGCTGATCACCCACGACCTGGGCGTGGTGGCCGGCCTCGCCGACCGGGTCCTCGTCCTGTACTGCGGGCGCAAGATGGAGGAGGCCCCCGTGGAGCCCCTCTTCTACCGGTCGGCCCACCCCTACACGCGCGGTCTGCTCGCCGCGCTGCCGAGGATCGACCGCGGCACCCGGCGCCTGGCGCAGATCGCCGGCCAGCCGCCTTCCCCCACCGAGCGGCCCCCGGGCTGCCCCTTCCAGAACCGCTGCCCGCACGCCGAGGACCGATGCGCCGAGAGCCTCCTGCCGGTCACGGTCGGCGAGGGGCACACCGCGGTCTGTCTGCGGGCGTCCGAGATCGCGAGCGTGACGCCATGACCGCACCGGCACTGACCGTCGAGGGGCTGGTGGCCGAGTACACCACTGGCCGGCGCGGCCGACGCGCGCAGACCGTACGGGCCGTCTCCGGGGTGGACCTCGTCATCCCGCGCGGCACCACCCTGGGCCTGGTCGGCGAGACCGGCTGCGGCAAGAGCACCCTGGGCCGCTGCCTGGTCCGGCTGACCGACCCGGCCGCCGGACGCATCAGGCTGTTCGACACGGATGTGACGGCGGCCGGCCGACGGGAGCTTGCGGCCGTACGCCGTCGTATCCAGTTCGTGTTCCAGGACCCGTACGCCTCCCTCAACCCGCGGCTCACCGTGCACGCGGCACTTCTCGAACCGTTGAAGATCCACGGTCTGCACCGGGGCCGGGAGAACGACAGGGTGAGCGAACTGCTGGAACTGGTCGGCCTGGACCCCGGGCACGCCCACCGCCATCCGCACCAGTTCTCCGGCGGCCAGCGGCAGCGCATCGGCATCGCCCGCGCGCTCGCGGTCGAACCGGAGGTGCTGGTCCTCGACGAACCGGTCAGCGCCCTCGACGTCAGTGTCCAGGCCGGGGTGATCAACCTGCTGGAGGACCTCCAGGAGGAGCTGGGACTCACCTACCTGTTCGTCGCGCACGATCTGTCGGTGGTGCGCCAGATCAGCGACGAGGTCGCCGTCATGTACCTCGGGCAGATCGTCGAACAGGGGCCCGTGGACACGCTGTTCACCCAGCCCCGCCATCCCTACACCCAGGCCCTGCTGTCGGCCGTGCCCATCCCCGATCCACGTGTCCAGCGGGCGCGCCGGCGGATCGTCCTGGACGGCGATCTGCCCAGTCCGCTGGCTCCGCCGTCCGGCTGCCGTTTCCGCACCCGGTGCTGGAAGGCGCGGGACCTGTGTGCCGAGACCGCGCCAGCCCTCGCCGAGCAGGGCGACGGTCATCTTGCCGCCTGCCACTTTCCCGCTGACCCGCCCCCGGCGATACCGGGCGAACCCAAGGAGGTCACCGCACCATGACCAGGAACTGGCATCGGTTCTTCACCGCCGAACGGCCCCTCGCGGTCCGGCGCGGGCGCGGACCGGGCGACAGGTCGCTGATCGTCGTGGAGAGCGACGAGGGTCCCCGGCTGACGCTGTGGGACACCGAGCACGGCACGGTCCGGCCGCTGAGCGAGGTGACCTCGGGCGACCTCGCGCAGGCGGTGCTCACCTCCGACGGCGGGCACCTGCTCAGCCTGCACGACGACAACGGGTCCGAGGTCGGCCATGTGTACGCGATACGCCTCGACGACGGCGTCAGCCATGATCTGACACCGGACCTGCCGCCCTACACCCTGCGCGGGATGGATGTGGCGGGACGGGCCGACCGTGCCGTGATCACCTGCGCCGCCGAGGACGGTTTCAGCCTGTGGCTGCTCAGCACGGACGGCTCCGCCGGCCCCGAGCTGTTGCTGAGGTCGGGCAACGAGGCGTGGAACGGCCTGATCTCGGCCGACGCCCGCCTCGCCTGCGTCGACACCACCGACCACAACCCAGGGGTCCGCAGGTTCGCGGTCACCGTCGTCGACACCGTCACGGGCGCGGTACTCGCCTGCCTGAGCGACGGACCCGAGGCGCCCGTGCGCGGCGTGCGGTTCTCCCCCGTCCCGGGCGACGACCGGATACTGGCCGCCACCGAACGCACCGGATTCGCCCGTCCCTGCGTCTGGCATCCCACGCGCGGCACCCGCGTCGACATCGACCCATCACATCTGCGGGGCGACCTGGTCCCGCTCGACTGGTCCGAGGACGCCACCCGCGTCCTGGCCGTGCACGTGGACGGCGGTATCCACCGGGTCATGGAGGCCGACCTGGAGTCGGGCGAACTCCGGCCGCTCGACCATCCGCCGGGGGCGTACTTCGAGCCGGACGTGGCGGACACCCACTGCCACCTATGGGCCTCGCACTACGGTCCCGGGCACACCGTGCGCCTGCTGCACCAGCGTTTCGACTCCCCCCTGCGCGTCCTGAACGGCGACGGCCCGGAGAACCTTCCCGGCCCCGAGGTCTTCCCGCGGCAGGACCTGGACGGCGTCCGGTGCCGGTCGGCCGCGGTCCGCTCGGCCGACGGGACGTCCCTCCAGCTGTGGTGGGCCCGGCCGCGCGGCGTCGAGGAGCCCGTGCCCCTCGTCCTGCATCTGCACGGCGGCCCCAACCTGGTGACGGTCGACCGCTACGACCCCGCGGCCCAGGCATGGCTGGACAACGGCGTGGCGTACGCCTCGCTGAACTACTGCGGTTCGGTCACCTTCGGGCGGCGCTTCCGCGAGGGGTTCATGCCGCACATCGGCGACCGGGAGCTGGAGGACATCGAGGCGGCGGTCCGGTGGCTGGTCGCCGAGGGCGTCGCCGATCCCGGCAAGGTCTTCATCACGGGTGCCTCGTACGGCGGTTTCCTCTCGCTGCTGGCCGTGGGACGCCTGCCCGGACTGTTCGCCGGAGCGCTGGCCCACGTACCGATGGCGGACTGGCTGGCGGGGTACGAGGACATGAACCCGGCGCTGCGCGCGGCCTGTTCGTCGTTCTTCGGCGCGCGGCCCCAGGACGACGTGGAGCGCTTCGTGCGCGCGTCGCCCATCACCTACGTAGCCGATGTGGTGGCCCCGGTGTGGATCAACCAGGGCACCCACGACACCCGCACCGCGCCCAATCAGGTGCGCGGCTATGTGGAGGCGCTGCGCGCGGCCGGTGGGAACGTGGTCGTCGACTGGTACAGCGGCGGCCACGAAACCAGCGGCCGGGCCAAGGCGCTGAGCGAGCAGAACACGATGCTCGGCCTGGTCCGCGCCGCCCTGCGCCAACAACCGTGGGACCAGGCCCTGTTGTGAGACCCCGCCGAGCTACGCCGTGCGTGCGCCCTCGCGGTCCTCGAGGGCGCTGATCGCGGTGGCAGTGAGGCTGTGGGTGATGTGGTCGCGCATCAGCTGGGCGGCTTCGGCCGCCCGGCCGTCGACTACGAGGGAGACGAGCCGGTGGTGCTCCTGGAGGTCCCGGGTGCGGGGTTCGTCGCCGGGCGGGAGTTCGAGGCCGAGGCGCCGGTAGCGGTCGGACTTGTCCCACAGGTCGTCCAGGAGCCGGATGAGGACATCGTTGTGCGAGGCCCGGTAGAGCGCCTGGTGGAAGGCGCGGTGCGCGGTGAGCGCCTCGTCTCCCCACTGGCGTGTGACGGGGAGCAGTCTGTCCACCGCTCCCCGCATGGTGGCGATGTCGTCGTCGGTGCGCCGCCGCGCGGCGAGTTCGGCGGCGGTGGGGTCGAGGGAGAGACGGACTTCGAACAGCTGGCGGGCCTCGTCGGAGCTCATGGTGGAGACGCGGACGTCGCGGTGGGTGTCGACGTCCAGGAGGCCCTCGCTGCTGAGGCGGCGGATGGCTTCCCGCAGCGGTGTGATGCTCATGTTGAGGGAGTCGGCCAGCTCGTACTGGGCCAGGCGTGAACCGGCCGGGAGAGTCCCGGTGAGGATCCGGCTGCGCAGTTCCGCGTAGGCGAGATCGCTCTTGCTGAAGAACAGGTTCTGGCCCGCCATAGCCCCTGACCGTTCCTTTCCGGAGGTTCCCCAGCCCTTGACACGGCGTGCTGGACGGTCTCACTCTAACAGCCGTCACATCTTATAAGTTATGAGAGGCACCCGGTCGTGAAGATCACCAACGTCCACGAGGGCACCGTCCCGATCAGCTCCTCGATCCGCAACGCCTGGATCGACTTCAGCTCCATGGACTGCTCGATCGTGGCGATCGAGAGCGATGTCATCCGTGACGGGAAACCGGTCGTGGGCTACGGCTTCAACTCCAACGGCCGCTACAGCGCCGGTGAGATCCTGCGCCGCCGCACCCTGCCGCGCCTGCTCGCCGCGGAGCCCGGCAGTCTCCTGGACGAAGGCGGGGAGCTGGACCCCGCCAAGGCGTGGGACGTCATGATGCGCAACGAGAAGCCCGGCGGGCACGGCGAGCGCTCGGTCGCGGTCGGCGTGGTGGACATGGCGCTGTTCGATCTCGCCTCCAAGATCGCGGGCAAGCCGCTGTACCGGTGGCTGTCGGAGCGCTACGGCGACGGCCGGCCCGACGACTCGGTGTTCGTCTACGCCGCCGGCGGCTACTACGCCCCGGGCAAGACCATCACCGACCTGAAGGACGAGATGCGCGGCTTTCTCGACCTGGGCTACGACGTGGTCAAGATGAAGATCGGCGGCGCCGATCTGGCCGAGGACCTGCGCCGTATCGAGGCCGTCATCGATGTGCTGGGCGGCGACGGCTCCCGGCTGGCCGTCGACGTCAACGGCCGCTTCGACCTGGCCACCGCCCTGGAGTACGGGCGGGCCATCGAGCCGTACGGCCTGTTCTGGTATGAGGAGATCGGCGACCCGCTGGACTACCAGCTCAACGCCACGGTCGCCGAGCACTACGCCGGACCCATCGCCACCGGTGAGAACCTGTTCTCGCTCCAGGACACCCGCAACCTGATCCGCTACGGCGGGCTGCGCCCCGACCGCGACACCATCCAGGTCGACCCCGCGCTCAGCTACGGCCTGGTGGAGTACCTGCGCATCCAGGACATGCTCCACCGGCACGGCTGGTCCTCGCGGCGCTGCGTCCCGCACGGCGGACACCAGTTCTCCCTGCACATCGCGGCCGCCCTCAAGCTGGGCGGCAACGAGTCCTACCCGGGCGAGTTCCAGCCCACCGGCGGCTTCGCCGATGACGCCGTCGTCGAGAAGAGCCGGGTCGGACTGACCGACCTTCCCGGTATCGGCTTCGAGGGCAAGGCCGCCTTCTACAAGGTGCTGCACGACCTGCACCACTGACCGGCACCGCGGCAGGCGAGCTCATCACAGCGGCGGGCCTCCCGCCGCGGGCGCGGCCATATCCACGCGCCACGCATGTCACCGGGGACGCGGACCGCGTCGCGTCCCCGGCACCCCCACGGGACAGGGCTACACACGATCGTCGTGCAAGGGAGCACCAACGATGACATCCACCACCACCGGCCGCCCGCGGCGGTCACGGCTGAACCGTCTGATCGGTGAGCTGTGGTTCCAGGTCGTGCTGGCAGCGGTCCTCGGAATCGCCGTCGGCCTCGCCGCTCCCGGGCTCGGTGAGGAACTCACACCGCTCAACGACTGGTTCATCGCTCTGGTCAAGATGATCGTGGTCCCGGTGGTCTTCTGCGTGGTGACCACCGGTATCGCGTCCATGGACAACCTGCGCAAGGCGGGCCGGATCGGTGTGAAGGCGATCGGCTACTTCCTGGTGCTGTCACTGGTGTCGATGCTCATCGGGCTGGTGGTCGCCAACGTCCTCCACCCCGGCACCGGCCTCGACATCGATCCCTCGAAGCTCAACGCCGACGATGTGCCCGACGCCGCCCATGAGCACGCCACCTTCACCGGCTTCGTCTCCTCCCTGATTCCCTCCTCGCTGCTGGGCGCGATTACCGGCGACGCGATCCTGGCCGCGCTCATGGTCTCGATCGTCTTCGGCGTGGCACTGAACATGGCGGGGGAGGACGCCGCTCCGCTGACCCGCGGCATCCGGGCGCTGTCGGACGTGGTGTTCAGGATCGTGGGGTGGGTCATGCGGCTGGCGCCGCTGGGCACCTTCGGGGCCCTGGCCACCGTGGTCGCCACCTACGGCGCCGAGAGCCTGAAGCAGCTCTCCTACCTCATCATCCTGTTCACCGCGACCTGCGTCCTCTATGTCCTGGTCGTGCTCGGGGCCATCATGCGCGCCTGCCACCTGAGCCTGTTCGCCCTCATGCGCTTCCTCAAGGCCGAACTGCTCGTCGCCCTGAGCACCTGCTCCAGCGAAGCCGTCCTGCCGCAGCTCGTGAGCAAGCTGGAGACCCTCGGCATCGGCCGCCCCGTGGTCGGCATTGTCATCCCCTCCGGGTTCTCCTTCAACCTGGACGGCTCCGCCGTCTACCTCACGATGGCCTCCATGTTCCTGGCCCAGGCCGTGGGCATCGACCTGTCCTGGCAACAGCAGCTCGTGATGGTCGGCGTCATGATGCTCACCAGCAAAGGCACCGCGGGAATCGCCGGTGGCGCGTTCATCGTGCTCGCCAGCACCGTCACCGCGGTCGGCCACATCCCGCTGGCCGCCCTCTCGCTGATCGTGGGCATCGACCGCATCCTCAACGAGGGGCGCGTCTTCATCAACGTCCTCGGCAACGCCGTCGCCACCATCGTGATCGGCAAGTGGGAGAACGACTTCGACACCGACCGGGCCCGCTCCGTACTCCACCCCGGCAAGACGCCGCCCCCGCCGGCGGCCGTCGACACCACCAAGGTCGGCGCCGGCAGCTGACCTGCCCGCCTCGGCCTCGATATCACCCACTTCCCGGACGAGCCCCGGTTACGCCGCTCATGTCCGCGACGAAGGGCCCTCGCCGTGTCCGAAGGGAAGACGGAGCACGCGGTCACGGGTGTGGAACGGCCTCCTGCTCGGACGGTGTGTCCGGGGCTTGTGGCGCGGCGGTTCGCGGGGTGAGTGTTTCGCCTTCCACGTCTACCCGGGGCAGCGTTTTGGCCAGCCATCGCGGCAGCCACCAGACTCGCTTGCCCAGCAGGGCGAGGACCGCCGGCACAAAGGCCATACGGACGATGAAGGCGTCGAAGAAGACGGCGCCGGCCAGGCCGAAGCCGACCATCTTGACCATGTTTTCGCCGCCCGTCATGAAGGCGCCGAACACCGAGATCATGATGAGTGCCGCGGCGCCCACGATGCGTGCGCTGTGCCGGAAGCCGGTGGCAATGGACTGGCCCGGTTCTTCGCCATGGAGGTGGGCCTCACGGATGCGGGAGACGAGGAAGACCTGGTAGTCCATGGCGAGGCCGAAGATGATACCGACCAGGAAGAGCGGCATGATGCTGATGATCGGGCCGGTTTCATCGACGCCGAACGCGCCCGCGCCGTGTCCCTGCTGGAAGACAACGACAATCACACCGAGGGCCGCGCCCACCGACAGCAGGAAGCCGAGGGCGGCCTTGAGCGGGACCAGGATCGACCGGAAGACGAGCATCAGCAGAAGGAGCGCCAGGCTGACGATGACGGCGAGGTAGGGCACGAGGGCGCCCCGCATCTTCTGGGCGACATCGATGTTCAGCGCGGTGGTGCCGGTGACCTCGAAGTCGGCGCCGGTCGCGGACTCGATCGCGGGCCGCTGGCCGCGGATGGAATGAACCAGGTCCTGTGTCTGCCGGCTGGTGGGTGCGGTGGAGGGCACGGCGGACAGGATGGCGGCGTCCCCCGCCTGGTTGAACCGTGCCGGGGAGACGGAGACGACACCCTTGGTATGGGCGATCTTGGCGGAGACGGCCTTGACCGCGGCCTTCGGGTCGTCGGCGTTCTTGGTGTCGACGACCACGGTCAGCGGGCCGTTGAAGCCCGGTCCGAAGCCGTCGGCGAGGGCGTCGTAGGCGCGGCGCTCGGTGGTGCTGGGGGATTTGGCCTCGTCGCCCGGCATTCCCAGCCGCAGATCCAGCGATGGGATCGCGATCGCCCCCAGACCGACTACGGACAGCACGAGCACCGGGACGGGCCTGCGTATGACGAAGTGCGCCCAGCGCACCGCCAAGGGTGCCTTGCCGTCCTTGGCGCCGCTCTTCGACGCCACCTCCCTCGCCGAGCCGCTGCCTTGGCCGGCGGCCTTGCGGACACGGCGCGACAGAACGGCATCGGGCCAGAATCCGAGGAGGGCCGGCACGACGGTGAGCGCGATCAGCACGCCGACCAGGACCGCGAAGGCGGAGCCCACGCCCATCTTGGTGAGCATCGGCACACCGATCACCGCCAGGCCGAGCAGCGCGATGATGACGGTGAGGCCGGCGAATACGACGGCGCTTCCCGCCGTGCCCACGGCCAGGGCCGTGGCCTCCTGTGCGGGACGTCCCTTGGCACGTTCCTCGCGATAGCGGGAGACCACGAACAGCGAGTAGTCGATACCGACCGCCAGACCGAGCATCATGGCCAGCTGGCCGACGCTGGAAGAGAAGCCGAGGGCACTGCTCAGCGCGGTGATACCGGCAAGGCTGACAGCGATGCCCAGCAGGGCGGTGAGCAGCGGCAAGCCGGCGGCGGCCATCGATCCGAAGGTGATCACCAGCACCACGGCGGCGACCACGATGCCCAGCACCTCACCCAGTCCCTGCTCCGGCTGCGAGCTCACCGCGGAGCCGCCGGCGTCCACCGTCAGACCGGTCTGCCGCGCCTGCTCGATGGCCTTGTCCAGATCCGTCTTGCTGGCGTCGGTGAGGTCGTTGGCGGCGACCTTGTAGGTGATGGTGGCGTACGCGGTGAAGCCGTCCTCGCTCACCGCGCCGGTCGCGAAGGGGCTGGTCGCCTGCGCGACTTGAGGCCCGTTGGCTGCCGAGCTCACGAACTGGTCGATGGCGGCCCGGCTTCCGGCCGAGGTGACCTGCCGGCCGTTCTCGGCGACGAACACGATACGGGCCTGCGCGCCGTCCGCCGCAGAGCCCGGGAACCGCTCGTTGATGAGGTCGAATGCCTGCTGGGACTCTATCCCCGGCATGGAGGACGAATCGTCCGGCGCCGCGGGGGCGCTGACAGCACCGAAAACGGCAGCGGCTGTCACCGCGAGCCATACCAGTACGACGGTGCCGCGCTGCCGGAAGGCCCAGCGGCCCACCCGATGCAAGAAGGTCGCCATGAGATGGCATCTCCGAATCTGGGAATCGGGAGTGTCCGTGGTCCGACGGGACCTGGCTGTGCCATCGGCCCGGGTGACACTCCCTGTGCGGAATAAGGCATGCAGGCCGCCACGGCCGATGCGATGCCTTGGCCTCGGTCGAGGCGTCTGACGTCTACCGGGCTGAGGCGAGAGCGCTGAGCTGGTCGGCCAGCCGGTCCAACTCGGCTCGCGTTGCGGGGGAGGCGTTGTTGAGCGCGCTGCTTTCAACCGCCGAGCTGCGCAAGAAACGCCGGAGCATGGGCACGAGCAGCCCCTCGGGCAACTTCTGGAGCATGGCGAAGGCGCTCGGGACCGCAGGCGTCGGCTGGGCGCCGAGGTTGTCCCGGATGTGGCCGAGCATGCGCCGGACCGCCCGCGGATCACCGGCCAGCGCGGAGGGGCCGCCTGCCGCCTGCACCGCCAGCCCGAGCGGTACCTCGAACGCGGCGTGCGTCTTGAGCCAGGCATCCATCCGCGGCTCGGCCTTGGCGTTGAGCCCGGCGGCGCGGAACGTCCGCACGATCCGTTCCAGTCGCGGGGTGGCCCGGCCGTCGGGTTCGCCGATCGGCATCGAGACCCGGCGGGTTACGAAGTTCGCCCTGCGGTAGCGCACCACGTCGCCGTCCATCGTGCCGGCGGCCACCGGGTAGCCCAACAGCACCCGCTCGGGGCCGATCACCTCGCCCAGCGGCCCGGCACCGGCCGCCCAGTTGTGCAGGAACAGCACATCGCCATCGACACCCGCCAGGGAGTCGAGCACCGGGTCGACCTGATGGGCGCGTACGAAAACCGTGGTCAGGTCGTAGCCGTCGGCGGGCCGCTCGACCACCGGCACCGGCACTCCCCGGACGACCGCGCTGTTCTCCTCCGCCAGCCGAACGCCCCGCTCACGCAGGGAGGCCAGACGTTCCCCCCGGGCCAGGAGCGCGACATCGTGCCCGGCCTCGTGCATGCGGACCGCGAACTGGCTGCCCAGCACCCCGGCGCCGTAGACGAGCAGTTTCATGGTGGCCCTCTTCGCGGTCTCACTCATACGTTCGTTTGAATCAATCGTATGTATCATTGCACACATGGCCAACGCTGATACCCGCACCCAGATCCTCGACTCGGCCGAGGCACTCTTCGCCGAGCGCGGTTACCGGGGAACCTCCGTGCGCGCGATCACCGACGGTGCCGGTGCGAACCTCGCCGCTGTCGGCTACCACTTCGGTTCGAAGGCGGAGTTGTGGGCCGCGGTCGCCCACCGTGTGATCGAGCCCATCAACGCGGCGCAGAACGCGGGGCTCGACCGGCTACTCGCGCAATCCTCGAACCCACGGGTCCCCGAGCTGGTGGAGGCGTTCGCGGGGCCCTTGTTCGACGTGACACCGCAAGGCGACAAGGGTGGTGCGCGGACCTCCCGGCTCGTCATGAAAATTCTCAGCGACCCGGCCGACGAGGCCCGCAGCTGGACGGGACCGACCCAGGACAGGGTCCGCGACCGCTACCTGGCGGCCTTCAAACGCGCACTGCCCGGCATCTCGGCGCAAGAGCTGGGGTTCCGGCTGCGCGGACTTCTCGCGGTGACAGCCGTGGACCGCATCGACATCGACACCCAGCGCCACTCGACCGGCGACTTCCCGGCGCAGGACGATGCGGTCCGGCGCTTTGCGATCACATTCCTCGCGGCAGCGATGAGCGCGCCACCGACTCGAAGCTGAGCGTGTTCCTCATCGCGCACGGTCGCCGGCCGGGCGGTAAAGCCGAGCCGCCGGCCGCGTCACGCCGGTGCCGACCCGGGGATGCCCAGTTGGCCGGCCACGGCGGTGAGGGCCGTGCCCAGCGGGAGCGCGACCCGGGTGACGGCGTGCCGGTCGCCCCGGGTCGGGTCGAGGTTGACGATCAGCACCGGCTTCCCGGCCTGGGCCGCCTGGCGGACGAACCGGAGCCCGGACATCACTGTCAGTGAGGAGCCCAGGACCAGCAGCGAGGCCGCCTCACGGACCAGCGTGCGGCAGTGCTCGACCCGCCGGGGCGGAACGGCTTCGCCGAAGAACACCACGTCCGGTTTGAGGACGCCGCCGCAGACCGTACAGGGCACCACGCGGAAGTCCCCGACCTGTTCATCGGTGAGGTCGGCGTCCCCGTCCGGATTGATTCCGGCGGCCACCGGCGCGAAGCCCGCATTGGCCTCCTCCAGCCGCCGGGCGAGTTCGCGGCGGTGGCTGAAGGCGCCGCAGGAAAGGCAGACGACCCGGTCCAGGCTTCCGTGGAGTTCCACGACGCCCTCGCTGCCCGCGGCCTGGTGCAGGCCGTCGACGTTCTGGGTGATCACGCCCGAGAGCAGGCCATGCCGCGCGAACGTGGCCACGGCCCGGTGCCCGGAGTTGGGACGGGCGCGGCCGAAGGTGCGCCAGCCGAGGTGGCTGCGGGCCCAGTACCGGCGCCGGGCCTGGGCGTCGGCCGTGAAGTCCTGGTAGGTCATCGGGGTATGCCGGTTCAGGCTCCCGCCCACACCCCGGTAGTCGGGGATGCCGGACTCCGTGGAGATGCCCGCTCCGCTGAGCACCAGCACACCGCCGGTGCTCAGCGCATCGGCGACCGGTTCCAGGTCCGTGCTGCCCGGCGGCAGGTCCTCGGTGGGGGTCCAGCTCAAAGTGGGGCGCATGCGCATGTCACCAGAGTACGGAACAGGCTGCCACCACCCGCTTCCGCCGTCGATGGCGCCGTTGAACGGGGCGCGACTCCAGCCGTGAAGCCGGTGCGGCGGCGGGCGCTCTCACGGCCGGCGTTCGCGAGCGGGGGAGACGCTGTCGGGCCGCGCCCAGTCGGAGCGGACATGCAGCAGGTGGTGGCGGATCAGATCCTCCAGGCCGTTCATGTCGTTGCGGGCGATGGCTTCGAGTATGTGATGGTGCTCATGGGCGGAGCTGTCGAGGGCCCCCCGTTCCGCGAGCGCTTCGAGGCCGTACAGCCGGGTCTGGTCCCGCAGCGCGGCGACAGCGGCCACCAGGCGCCGGTTGCCGCACAGTTGGAGCAGGTCGAGGTGGAAGCGCCGGTCCGCTTCGAGGAAGCCGACGACATCACCTTCCCGAGCCGTTTTCTCGATCTCGTCCACGATGGCCGTCAGGCGTGTGAGGTCCTCGGGCCGGGCGTTCGCGGCCGCTTGCAGCGTGCCGGGCACCTCCAGGAGCAATCGCATGGTGTAGACCTCGTCGAGATCGTGCTCGCTCATGGGGATCACTCGGTAGCCGCGGTTGCGGACGGGCTCCATCAGGCCCTCGTTCACCAGTGTCAGCATGGCTTCCCGGACCGGACTGCTGGAGACGCCCAGCCTGGTCGCCAGGGCCGCGGCCGAATAGATGTCTCCCGGTCGGATCTCCCCGGATACCAATGCCTGCCGGACCAGGGCAAGGACCTGCTCGCGAAGGTTCGTGCGGTGAAGCGGACCGGCCAGCGCGTCGGGTGCCATCGGTTCTCCGCTCATGTCACTTCATCTCTTCTTGACTTGGCTCCCACTTGCATGCATCTTAACGTCTTACCGGCGACCGGTGGCCGGTAACCGGTTACTCAGGAGTAATGATGACTGAGAAGCACGGGTACTGCACTCTGTGCCGCTCTCGATGTGGTGCCGTCTACACCATCGAGGCAGGCGCTCTGCGGGGAGTGCGGCCCGACCCCGAGCATCCGACGGGCGCGGCGATGTGCCCGAAAGGACGGGCGGCACCAGAAATCGTGCACAGCCCGGACCGTCTGACCCAGCCGCTTCGGCGGACCACTCCCAAGTCCGATCCGGACCCCGGGTGGGAGCCCATCGGCTGGGAGGAGGCACTGAGCGAGACCGCCGAGAAACTGGGACGGATCAAGGCTCAGGACGGCGCGGAAGCCGTGGCCTTCGCCGTGACGTCGCCCAGCGCCACCGCGCTGTCGGACTCCATCGACTGGATCGAGCGGTTCATCCGCCTCTTCGGCAGCCCCAACACCTGCTACTCCACCGAAGTCTGCAACTGGCACAAGGACTGGGCCCACGCCTTCACCTTCGGAAGTTCGCTGCCGACCGCCGACTTCGCCGCCACCGACCTCGCCGTGCTCTGGGGTCACAACCCCGCCAAGACATGGCTGGCTCAGTCGGCGGCCCTCGCACAAGCCCGAGCCGGCGGAGCCCGCCTGGCGGTCATCGACCCCCGCCGCTCGACCAGCGCCCTGGAAGCGGACCACTGGCTCCGTGTCCGCCCCGGTACGGACGCGGCCCTCGCCCTGGGCGTCGCCCGGCTCGTGCAGGAACGTCACGGCTATGACGAGGAATTCGTTCGGGCCTGGACCAACGCGCCCCTGCTCGTGCGCCGTGACACAGGACACTTTCTGCGTGCCCAGGAGATCGATCCGGACCTCGACGGCTATGTCGTCTGGGACACCGCCGACGACACCTGGCGGCCGTACGACACCCTCCGCGCCGCGCGGAACCCCGGCCGCTTCGCCCTGCACGGCACCCATCGAGTGCGCATACGCACCGGCACGGTCGACTGCGAGCCCGCCTTCGAGCGGTACTTCGAGGCATGCCGGCCATGGACCGTGGAGGAAACCGCCCGCACCACCGGCATCGCACCAGCGGAGCTGACCGCCTTCGCCGACGCACTCATCCGGGCACGGTCCGTGTCCTACCACGCGTGGACCGGCGTCGGGCAACAGGCCAACGCCACCCAGACCGAGCGGGCCATCGCCACCCTGTACGCGCTGACCGGCAGCTATGACGCGCCCGGAGGCAACGTCATATGGCCACGGCACGCCCTGAACCCGGCCACCGACCTGACCCAGCTCCCGCACGACCAGCGGGCCAAGGCCCTCGGCATGGCGGAACACCCGCTCGGCCCTCCTGCCCAGGGCTGGATCAGCGGCCGGGATCTGTGCCGCGCGATCCTGTCGCGGGATCCCTACCCGGTACGAGCCCTGGTCGGATTCGGCAGCAACCTGGTGCTCTCACAACCGGATCCGCGACGCACCGCCGACGCTCTGCGCAACCTCGACTTCTACGTACACCTCGACCTCTTCCCCAACCCCACCTCCCAGTTCGCCGACATCGTGCTTCCGGTCAACAGCCCCTGGGAACACGAGGCGATCAAGGCGGGATTCGAGATCAGCCGACGGGCCCAGGAACACGTCCAGCTCCGGCCGCGCATGGTGGAGCCGGTGGGCCAGTCACGCTCCGACACCGAGGTCGTCTTCGACCTCGCGCAGCGTCTGGGCATGGGCGCCGACTTCTTCGACGGCGACGTCACGGACGGCTGGAATCATCAACTGGGGCCCCTGGGGCTGACCGTCGACGAGCTCCGCCGCCATCCTGGCGGCCTGCGGATCCCCCTTGAAACGGTCTACCGCAAGTACGCCCGGAGCACGGAGGACGGCCAGGTCACCGGGTTCGCCACCCCGACCCGACGGGTCGAGCTGTACTCGGAACGGCTCGCGCTGCACGGCTACTCCGCCGTCCCCATCCACGCCGCGCCCGGTACCGGACCCGACTCCCGCTACCCGTTCTCCCTGACCTGCACGAAGAACGGCTACTTCTGTCACAGCCAGCACCGCGGGTTGTCCTCTCTGCGCAAGCGCAGCCCGGAACCCATCGTCGACATCAGCCGGGCACTGGCACAGCGGCGCGGCATTGGCGATGGCCAGTGGGTGGCGCTGTCCACGCGCAGGGGGACGATCCGTATGCGCGCCCGTATCGACCACGATCTGCACGATGACGTCGTATGCGCCGAATACGGCTGGTGGCAGCAGGCCGCTGACCTGGCACTACCGAGTTTCGATCCCTATGACGAGGCCGGCAGCAACTACAACCTCCTGATCGGCGACGACATACGCGACCCGATCAGTGGGTCGGTGCCGATGAGGTCGAGCAGCTGCGACATCCGGCCCATCGCGACGTCCCATTGGGAGGGAACCAAGGAGTTCACCATCGTCTCCGCCGTACCGGAAGGAGCCGACGTCCTGGCCCTGAGCATGGCACCCGCCGACGGTTCGGAGCTGCCCGACTTCCGGCCGGGCCAGCACATCACCCTCGGCTTTCCCACCACCGGCCCCGCGGGCGCGGAACGATCGGCGGCACGCTGCTACTCCCTGACCGGCCCCGCGCAGGACAAGGACCGCACCTCATACAGCATCGCCGTGCGCCGTGTCCCGGACGGACAGGTCTCCGGCCAGGTCCACGCGACCGCGCGTGCGGGGAAGCGCGTGCGACTGACGGCGCCGGCCGGACTCTTCGCCATCCCGCCCGACATCGACCGGCCGGTCGTGCTCCTCGCCTCCGGAATCGGGATCACGCCGTTCATCGGCTACCTCGAGACACTGGCCCGCAGCGGCGGCAGCGTCCCCGAGGTCGTACTGCACTACGGCAGCCGGAATTCCACCTCACACGCCTTCCGGGACCGCGCGAGCGAACTACGGGACGTCATACCCCGGCTGCGCGTCCACACCCACTACAGCCGACCGGAACCCCACGACGTCCTAGGCCGCGACTACGACCACGTCGGGCGGGTCAGCGCCGCCGACGTCGATGCCCGGCTCATCGAGCGCCGCGCCCGGTTCTACCTCTGCGGACCGGAGGACATGCTCTCCGACATCACCAGCGGCCTTGTCGACCGAGGCGTGCCGCGCTTCGACATCTTCGCCGAAAAGTTCCACACCGCCCCACAGCGCGTCGACATCCCCGACAGCGCACAGGCCACCGTCCGCTTCACCCGCGCCAACCGCGAGGTCACCTGGCGCAAAGAAGACGGCACTCTGCTGCAACTGGCGGAGAAGGAAGGGATCCGCCTGCCCAGCGGCTGCCGCCTGGGCCAGTGCGAAAGCTGTGCCATCACCGTCCTGGACGGGCATGTCGCGCATCTGGTCACCCGCCCGGAGGACCTGGCCGACGACCAGTGCCTGACCTGCCAGGCCATGCCCGTGACCGACGTCACTCTCGACGCCTGACCGCTTGACCACCTGATCGAAAGACGACGATGCTGAATATCGACGCCCAACAGACCATCAAAGCACTGCCGTTCCACGACCTCGTCCCCGCGCTCCGGCAAGGCTTCGTTCACGGTGCCAACACTCCTGCCCGCCACCACCACACCGTCGACGCCGACACCGACGCCACCCTCCTGCTCATGCCCGCCTGGTCCCACGGCGAGTTCCTGGGTGTCAAACTCGTCAACGTCTTTCCCGCCAACGCCCTCGAAGGCAGGGCGGCCCTGTCCTCCGCCTTCGTCCTGGCAAGCGCCGCCACCGGGGAGCACCTGGCCATCATCGACGGCAATGAACTGACCCGGCGCCGCACCGTGGCGACCTCCGCTCTGGCCGCCACCTACCTCGCACGGCCCGAGAGCACCACCCACCTGGTGGTCGGAGCGGGGCATGTCGGCAGCCTCGTCGCCGAGGCGTACCGCAGCGTCTTCGACATCCGGACGGTGCTCGTCCACAACCGGTCCGCCGGCCACGCCCATCGCCTGGCCGACACCCTGAAGCAACAGGGGCTTGACGCCCGTGCCGTCACCGACCTGGCCTCCGCGGCCGCCGAAGCCGACATCATCAGCTGTGCCACCCTCGCCACCGAGCCCATCATCCAGGGCGACTGGCTGCGACCGGGCACCCACCTCGACCTCATCGGCAGCTTCCGCCCCACCATGCGAGAGGCCGACGACCAGTGCATACGCCGCGGCGCCATCTTCATCGACACACCACAGGCCCTGCGCGAATCCGGTGATCTGACCCAGCCCATCGACGCCGGCCTCCTCACCCCGGACGACATCGCCGGCACCCTGCCCGACCTGTGCGCCGGCACCATCCCCGGCCGCCGCACCCAGGAAGAGATCACCGTCTTCAAATCGGTCGGCAGCGCACTCGCCGACCTCACCGCCGCCTCGGCGGTCTACCGCTCACACGGCCCGTCCCCCCGGGCCCACACCTGCCAGGAGCCATCATGATCGAGCAGAGGCCCAAAGGGGGCGACGACTCCGCACCTCAGCGACCGCCACGCGATGGATTCCTCGCCCGCGCCGCTACCCGAAGCGCGGCCGTGGCCGAGCGGTGGTTCCCCAACACCCTTGTCTTCGCGCTCCTGACCGTGGCCGTCGTGGCCATCGCCGCAATGGGCATCGGATCGGGCCCGGCGAAGGTCGCCTCTGTCTTCGGCAATGGCTTCTGGGACCTGATCCCCTTCACCATGCAGATGGCCATGGTCGCCATCGGCGGTTATGTCGTGGCCACCTCGCGCCCCATCCAGCGGGTCATCACCCGCCTGGCCCAGATCCCCGCCACAGAGCGGGGTGCCGTGGCCATGGTCGCCACCATCAGCCTCACCTCCGCCCTGCTGAACTGGGGATTCAGCCTCATCTTCAGCGCCCTGCTGGTCAGGCGCCTGGCCGAACGCGACAATCTGCGCGTCGACTACCGGGCCGCCTCAGCGGCCGCGTACCTCGGCCTGGGCGGCAGCTGGGCCCTCGGTCTCAGCTCCTCGGCCGCTCAGCTCCAGGCCAACGCGGAGAGCCTGTCGCCCTCCCTGCTGTCGATCACCGGCGTCATACCCTTCCGGGAAACCATCTTCACCTGGCAGTCCCTCACCCTCGCGGCTGTCGTGATCGTCGTCTGTGTGTCCATCGCCTACCTCACCGCTCCCCGTGGCGACAGTGTGCGCACCGCGGCCGATCTCGGCATCGACCCCAGCGACCCCGTCGAGGACGACGAGCCCCGCACCCGGCCGGGGGAGTGGCTGGAGTACAGCCCCCTGCTCACCTTCGTCGTCGTGGCCCTCGTCGCCGGGTGGGCGGTGCAGGAGTTCGCCGACAAGGACCCCATCGTCGCGATCTCCGCACTCAACACCTACAACCTGCTCTTCCTGACGCTCGGCATGCTGCTGCACTGGCGCCCGCGCCGGTTCCTCGCGGCGGTGAACAAGGCGGTTCCGGCCACGGCCGGCGTGCTCATCCAGTTCCCCTTCTACGCCGGTATCGCCGCCATCATGACCCAGGCCACCAACGGCGGGGGCGACAGCCTCTCCCACTACCTGGCCTCGGCCTTCACCGGCGTCGGATCCTCGACCCTCTTCCCGCTGATGATGGGCGCCTACTCCGTCATCCTGGGTTTCCTCATCCCCTCCGGCGGCGGGAAGTGGATCATCGAGGCGCCCTACGTCATGCAGGCCGCCAACGACCTCAACGTCAACCTCGGCTGGACCGTCCAGGTCTACAACGCGGCCGAAGCGCTTCCCAACCTCATCAACCCGTTCTGGATGCTCCCGCTGCTGGGTGTCCTCGGCCTCAAGGCCCGCGACATCGTCGGCTACACCTTCCTCTACCTCGTCGCCCTGCTGCCGATCGTGCTCGGCCTGCTCACCCTGCTGTCCACCACGCTGCCCTATCACCCGCCTGTCCAGCCCTAGCGCGCTGGCACCTCTCCCCGGGCCCGGGAAGGAACCACGTCAATGCCCCTCGATTCCACAACCGCCGCGCTCTACAACGACATCGTCCACCGCAATCCCGCCGAACCCGAATTCCACCAGGCCGTCGCGGAGGTTCTGCACTCCATCCAACCCGTCCTTCAGCAGCGTCCGGAACTGGGCGACAATGCCCTCCTCCAGCGGCTGTGCGAGCCCGAACGCCAGGTCATCTTCCGCGTGACCTGGACCGATGACAAGGGGAACGCCCACGTCAACCGCGGTTTCCGCGTCGGCTTCAGCTCAGCTCTCGGGCCCTACAAGGGAGGGCTGCGCTTCCACCGCAGTGTCACCCTCGGCACCGTGAAGTTCCTGGCATTCGAACAGATTTTCAAGAATGCCCTTACCGGCCTGGGGATCGGGGGTGGCAAGGGAGGGTCCGACTTCGATCCCAGCGGGCGCTCCGACGGCGAGATCATGCGCTTCTGTCAGGCGTACATGACCGAGCTGCACCGCCACATCGGCCCCCACACCGATGTCCCGGCCGGCGACATCGGTGTGGGCGGACGAGAGATCGGCTACCTCTTCGGCCAGTACAAGAGGATCACCAACCGCTTCGACGCCGGAGCGCTCACGGGCAAGGACCTGAACATCGGCGGCAGCCAGGCACGCCCCGAAGCCACCGGCTACGGCGCCGTCTACTTCCTGGAGGCCATGCTCGCCGAGCGCGGCCACACGCTGGAGGGCAAGACCGCGGTCGTCTCAGGCTCCGGCAACGTCGCACAGTACGCCCTGGTCAAGCTGCACCAGCTCGGGGCCAAGGTGGTCGCCTGCTCCGACTCCACCGGCACGCTCCACGACCCCACCGGCATCCGCGCCGACATTCTGCACGAGGTCAAGCAGGTACAGCGGCGCAAGCTGGACCACTACGTTGAACTGGTCTCCACCGCGCGGTTCGCGCCGGACAGGAGGCCGTGGGACATTCCCTGCGATATCGCTCTGCCCTCCGCGACGCAGAACGAACTCGGCGAGGCCGATGCCGTGTCCCTGGCCAAGAACAACCTCATCGCACTCGCCGAGGGCGCCAACATGCCCTGCACACCGGAGGCGATCAAGGTGTTCCAGGAAGCGAGGATCGCCTTTGGCCCCGGCAAGGCGGCGAACGCCGGCGGCGTGGCCACCTCGGGCTTGGAGATGCAGCAGAACGCCGCACGCACCAAGTGGTCCTTCGAGCACACCGAGCAGACCCTGGCCCAGATCATGCACAGCATCCACCACACCTGCCTGGTCACAGCGGCCGACCACGGCAAGCCCGGGGACTACATCACCGGCGCCAACGTCGCAGGCTTCCTGACCGTGGCCTCCGCCATGAACACCCTGGGCCTGGTCTGACCCACCGAGCCCTGTTGCGGCGCCTGTGATGCGGGTCCGGGGACGGCGACGGCTACATCATCCGGCCGCGGCGAGCCGCCCCGGAACCGGCGTCAGGAGTGATGGGCCTCCGGCTCTCGAGGGCCAACGGTGGCCATGGCGCGGCCGAGGGCGGAGGCCAAGGAGCCCTTGGGGGTCGAGGCCAGCCAGGAGTGCTGGGCGGCGATGAGGCAGCCGAAGGCCGCCGCGGTGACGGCGCGGGGTGTGGGGTCGTCATCGGCGTAGGGCGTGCCCGCCGCCTCGGCGCGGGCGCGCAATTCCGAGACCACGGCATCCTGCATCCGCTGGAGCCGCTGAAGGTACCCGGCGAGCAGCGCGGGGGTCCGGAAGACGATCCGGTGGATCGGCTCCACCAACTCGGCGTGGCCGGGCGCCTCGGCCAGGGCGACCATCACATCGAAGGTGCGGTGCAGCGACGTCCAGATCGGTTCGGCGGCCGGGCGGTCGCGCAGCGCGGCGAGCATGTCGTCCACGACGAGGTCGAACTTGCCGAGGACGATCTCCTCCTTGCTGGCGAAGTATCGATGGACGCTGCGCTGGGACATGCCCACGGCGGCCGCGATGTCGTCGATCGTCGTGGCCTCGAAGCCGCGCTCCACGAACAGGGCCTCCGCGGCTTGGGCGATCTCCCGCCGGACCGCGCGACGGGTGCGCGCACGAAGGCCGGCCTGCTGCTTCTCGCTCATGATGCGCCCAGTCTAACGCGAACCGCCATACCTGTCAGACACTGACAAGCATGGCGTAGGCTGACGCCAGTCAGGATTCGCGAACCATCGGAGATCCCTCATGGCCCCCGGCAAAACCATCGTCATCACCGGCGCGAGCGACGGCATCGGCGCCGCGGCGGCGCGCCAACTGCACCGCAGCGGCCACCGGGTCGTGGTCGTCGGCCGCTCTTCCCACAAGACGCGGGCCGTCGCCGACGAGATCGGCGCCGACAGTTACGTCGCCGACTTCACCCGGCTGGACGAAGTCCGCGCCCTCGCGGCGCGGTTGGACGCCGCGTATCCGCGCATCGACGTGCTCGCCAACAACGCGGGCGGCGTCTTCGGCGATCCCGCCAGGACCCCGGACGGGTTCGAGAAGACCTTCCAGGTCAACCATCTGGCGCCCTTCCTGCTCACCCGGCTGCTGATGGACAAGCTGCTCGCCTCCGGGGCTTCGGTGCTCCAGACCTCCAGCGTCGGCGCGCGCATGGCCGGCAAGCTGGACACCGACGACCTCAACCTCGACCGGAACTTCAGCCCGATCCGGGCCTACGGCGCCGCCAAGCTGGAAAACATCCTGTTCACCAAGGAACTGCACCGGCGCTACCACGCCCAAGGGCTCTCCGCCGCCGCCTTCCACCCCGGGAACGTGGCGTCCAGCTTCGGCACCCGGTCCGAGAGCCGGCTGATGCGGTTCATCGCCACCAACCGGTTCACCCGCGCCATGCTGATCTCACCCGAGAAGGGCGCCGAGCAGTTGACATGGCTGGCCGAGGGCCGCCCGGGCGCCGACTGGGAATCCGGCGTCTACTACGAGAAGCGCAAGCCCGCCCGGCGCACCAACCGCCAGGCCGCCGACGCCGAGCTGGCCCGCCGACTGTGGGATCGCTCGGAGGAGCTGCTGGGCTGAACTCCTCCTCTCGGCGCGGCGGGCGCACGGCGGGTCCGGTCAGCGTGGCGCCGAGCCGCGCACCCGCGACCAGCACGAAGTTCGCCATGGCCGCACTGTGGCGGAGCCACACGACATCCGCTGCGGAAACGTCATCCGCTGCGGAAACGTCATCCCGATACACGTCCTAGGGGCGGGTCCGGCACAGTTCCTGGTCCACGAGTGTGTTCATGGCCCGCTGGGTGTCCTGGCCGCCGTCACTGGTCACGTACACCACGGCGGTCCGGGTCCCGTCTCGGGTGACGCCACCCCAGGTGTGATAGCCGAGCAGTTCGCCCGGGTGGCCGAAGTAGCTGCCGCCACAGGACAACGGGATCTCGCCCAGACCGAGTCCGTACCTCACGCCCAGTTCGGGTGCGGGCTTGGTGGTCGTCATCTCGTCGAGCTGCGCCGGAGCCAGCAGACGGCCGCCGAGCAGTGCGGTGTAGAAGCGGTTCAGGTCGTGCGTGGTGCTGATGATCGAGCCGGAGCCGACGGCCATACTCGGATTGAGTGCCGTGACGTCGATGCTGGTGTTGGTGCCGAACGCGGCGTAGCCACGGGCGTGCGGGCCCGGGATGGACGGGAAGGCGCCGGGCGTACTGGTGCCCCTCAGACCCAGCGGGCGGATGATCCGGTCGTTCACCTCCTGGGCCCAACTCCGGCCGGTGACCTCATGGATGATCATCGCGGCGAGAACGTAGTTGGTGTTGGAGTACGACCAGCCGGCGCCGGGGGAGAAGTGGGGATGGTGCCGCATCGCCAGCCCCACCAATTCCTCGGGAGTGTAGGTGCGGAACCGCTCGGCTCGATAGCCGTCCGCGCTGTTCAACGCGGGTATCTCCGGCAGGACGTCAGGGATGCCGCTCGTGTGTTGCAGCAGCTGCCGCACGGTGACCCGGCTGCCGTCGTTGCCGTTGCCCCGGACCACTCCCGGCAGCCACCGCTCGACGGTGTCCTCCAGGGACATGCGTCCCTCGCCGACGAGTTGCAGCACGACCGTGGCGGTGAAGGTCTTGGTGGCGCTGCCGATCCGGAACCTACCGCCCTGTGGCATCGGCCGTCTGGCGCCCCTTTCGGCCGTCCCGGCACGCGCGCTGTCAGATGTGTCCGGTGACGTCGTCTCGGCGAGCACACCGACGGCCCCGGTGTCGTGGATCGCGTCCACCTGCCGTTGGAGCGGATCGGCCGGCCGCGGCTTCGCCGCCGCCGTCAGCCCGGTCGACGCGGCGAGGAGGACCGCGGCCAGACTGGTCAGGACGAGTGGGCCTCGCCGACGCCTTCCCGACACCTGCATGATGAATCCCCTCCCTGTTCGGGTTGGCTGTGCGTTCAGAGACCGCACAGGTGGCCCGCGGCTGTTTCGCCCCCGGAGCCGGTGGTCGGCGACCATCCCACCAGCGGAGAGCGAATCGGCCCATCCGGCTTTCCCCCCGAAGTCCCGACGCGCTGCCCTCAGGGCGGTGCCTGGGGTTACCCCCCCCGCAGAGGCGCTGAGGCTGATCATTACGGGACATCGCTTAACATTGATGCATGGCGGACTCCGGCATGTCTCCGCCCGGCCGGTGGTTTCCCGCGGGAGCGGAGAGTGTCTTCTCGGATCCGGCAGCCGCTGTCCTCGTGACTGATCCCGCCGGACTGGTGACACCGTGGAGCCCGGGCGCACAGGCCCTGTGGGGACATGCGCCCGAGCAGGTCACCGACACGCCTGTGGCCAGCCCGTTCACGTCCGACGCCACGGCACCCCGGCACCGTGACGGAGAGACCTTGGACGCGTCGGCGCTACCAGCCCCGCCGGCGGGCGCGGAACGGGGGACAGGGCTCCTGGTCCAAGCCGTCCCGGAGGAGGGCGTGGCCGGTGAGCAGCCATTCAGACGGTGAGTCGATCAAGCGGTGGGCGTTCGAGCAGCATCCCGTGGCGACGACGATTTACGACCGGGACGGACGACTGCTGTTCATGAACACCTCGATGCGGCAGGCGACACGACTCTCCGAGGAGGCGACTCGCGGCCGGCTCCTCACCGAGATCGTGCAGGGCGGCGAGTACGCCGAGATCGTCCAGGGCGCCGAGTACGAGGAACTCCAGCAGCGGATCTTCCGGGTGCTGGAGACCGGGCATGTGGAGTCCTACGAGTTCTTCGTCAGGCTGGCGAGCGAGACAAAGGCGCACGCCTGGATCGTGGATGTCGTTCCGCTGAAAGACGAGGCCGGTCGAATCCACGGCGCCAGTGTGTCCGCTTACGACTACTCCGAGCAGTACGAGTCCCGGGAGCGGCTGGCACTGCTGAGCGAGGCCAGGAGCCATATCGGCGCCAGCCTGGACGTGGCCGACACCGCCCGGGAGTTCACCGAGGTCACCGTGGACCGCTTCGCCGATGTCGTCAGCGTCGATCTGCTGGGTCCCGTCTTCCAAGGCGACCTGCCCGGGTCCGACCCCGCCGAGCCCGTCCCGCTGCGCCGGGCGGCATACCGGTCGGCGTACTCGGGCTCCCGGGGAGCCCGAGCCACGGGCGAGTTCGGCCGCCGGCCGACTCCCCGGCTCATCACCCGGTGTCTGGCCACCGGCCAGGCCGAGCTGCACCAGGTCACCGACCCCGATGTCCTTCGATGGCTCATCCGCGACCCCGATCAGGAGGCGCGGACCCTTGCGTGCGCGGTGCACTCCATGATCGTGGTACCCGTCCGAGCCCTGGGCGCCACCCTGGGAGTGGTCGTCTTCCTCAGGTGCGGGTCCCGCGCGCCCTTCGCACGCGGTGATCTGGCCGTCACCGAGGACCTGGTCACGCGCGCCGCCGTCTGCCTGGACAACGCCCGCCGCTACCTCCGCGAGCGCACCACCTCCGAGACCCTGCAACGCAGCCTGCTGCCGCGGAAACTCCCCGACCAGGCCGCGCTCGAAATCGCCTCACGCTACCTCCCGGCCGAAGCCCAGGCCGGTGTGGGCGGCGACTGGTTCGACGTCATCCCGCTGTCCGGCGCCCGTGTCGCGCTGGTCGTCGGTGATGTCGTCGGCCACGGCCTCCAGGCATCCGTCACCATGGCCAGGCTGCGCACCGCGGTGCGCAGCCTCGCCGACCTAGACCTCCCACCCGACGAGCTGCTCACCCATCTCGACGACATCGTCATCCGCCTGTCCGACGACGTCGAGGCAGACGCCGCCGGAGATGTCGGCGCCACCTGCCTGTACGCCGTCTACGATCCCGTGTCCCGCCGCTGCACCCTCGCCCGCGCGGGCCATCCACTGCCGACCCTGCGCACCCCGGACGGCAGCACCACCATCCTCAACCTCCCCGCCGGCCCGCCCCTCGGTCTGGGCGGCCTGCCTTTCGAGGCCGTCGAGGTCGACCTGCCCGAAGGCAGCCTCCTCGCCCTGTACACCGACGGCCTGATCGAAAGCCGCGGCCGCGACATCGACGAAGGCTTCGACGCTCTGCGCCAGGCCCTCAACCGGCCAACCCCCTCCCTGGAGGCCGCCTGCGACGCCGTACTCGAAGCGCTGCCTCCCACCTGCCCGGACGATGACGTCGCACTGCTCCTGGCGCGCACCCGCGCTCTGAGCACCGACCAGGTCGCCACCTGGGATCTGCCGCGTGATCCCGCCACCGTCGCCACGACCCGGCAGAGCGTCTCCGAGAAGTTGACCGACTGGGGACTGGAAGAGCTCAGTTTCGTCACCGTGCTGGTGGTCAGCGAACTGGTCACCAACGCCATCCGCTACGGCCAATCCCCCATTCAGCTGCGCCTGATCCTCCCGCAGCCCGTGGCGGGGCAGGAAGGCACCCCCACCCGCCCGCTGATCTGCGAGGTCTCGGACGCCAGCAGCACCTCCCCGCACCTGCGCCGGGCTCGTGTCCTCGACGAGGGCGGACGGGGTCTGCTGCTGGTCGCCCAGCTCACCCAGCGCTGGGGCACCCGCCACGCCCGCGCCGGCAAGACCATCTGGGCCGAGCAGGTCCTCCCCGCTTCGTGAGCGACGAGGATCCTGCCGGCCAACACGGCGGGCTTCCGCACATCCGGTGTGATGCGGCGCCCGGGCCGCTGCGCCGGCGGCGATTCACAGCAGGACGACGCACCCGCGTTCCTCCAACTCGGTGAGCAAGCGGTGGGAGGGGGTGCAGGTGTTCCAACGAAGGTCCAGCTTCTCCAGGGCGGGCATCCGTGCGACCCAGTCCGGAATCCGGACGATGCGGTTGCTACGGAGGTCGAGTTGCCGGAGCCGGGGAAGGTCGGCCAGCGACGTGGGCACTTCGGCGAACGCGTTCTCACGCAGGTCCAGGTGTCGTAGTTCCCGCAGGCCGGTCACCGTCGTCGGCAGGGTTCTGAGCGCGTTCCCCCGCAGCCAGAGTTCGCGCAGCTTGTGGAGGCGGCCGATGCCGTCGGGCAATCCGGTCAGCCGACCGTGCTGGGCCCGGAGCTCGACCAGTTCCGCCATCCGGCCGACGGTTTCCGGCAGGGCGGTGAGAGGGTTCTCGCCGACGTTGAGGTAGCGCAGCCGCGTCAGGTTTCCCAGTGTGTCCGGGAGCCGGGACACGTTGTTGTCGTGCAGATAGAGACAACCGCTGAGTTGGACCAGGTCGCCCAGCGAGTCGGGAAGCGAGGTGAGTTCGTTGTGGCCGAGGTCCAAAGTGGTCAGGCCGTCCAGCTGTCCGATCTTCGGCGAGAGGGCGGTGAGGCCGTTGTCCGCCAGGATCAGCACTCGGAGCCCGGTGTGCTGCCAGACCGACTCGGGCACCTCTCCGAGCTGTCGGCGCCAGAGGTTGAGTGTGGGCTGCACGGCCCCGTCCTTTCCGTTCGCGGTAGCTCGGTGGCCGAGGCCAGGGTCCGTCTTCGACGACGGACCCTGGCGGGAGGCGCCATGCGGCGGCGCGGGTGTCCGACCACCTCAGGGTGGCCGCGTCGTGACCGGTGAGCTTCTTACTGCGTGGCGGCCGCGCCGGTCTGCTGCTCGTCGGTCGTCGGCTCCTGCGGCGGTTCGCTGAGCTGTTCGCGCAGGTAGTTCCAGACCACCGCGACCAGCGCGGCGACCGGTACGGCGAGCAGACTGCCCACGATCCCGGCCAGGCTGCCGCCCAACGTCACCACCAGCAGGACCACTGCGGCGTGCAGTCCGAGCCCGCGGCTTTGGATCATGGGCTGGAGCACATTGCCCTCGACCTGCTGCACCACGACGATGATCGCCAGCACGATCAGCGCGTCCGTCGGGCCGTTGGACACCAGCGCGATGAGCACCGCGACCAAACCGGCGAACAGGGCACCCACGATCGGCACGAACGCGGAGACGAAGGTCAGCACCGCCAGCGGGAGCACCAGCGGCACCCCCAGAATCCACAGGCCGAGGCCGATGAAGACGGCGTCGAGCAGGCCGACCAGCGCCTGGGAACGCACGAAAACGCCCAGCGTGTTCCAGCCGCGCGCGACGACGATCGGGACGTCGGTGGCGAGCCGGCCGGGCAGCTGACGAGTGAGCCACGGCAGGAAGCGCGGGCCGTCTTTGAGGAAGAAGAACATCAGGAAGAGCGCCAGGACGGCAGTGACCAGGCCGTTGACCACGGTGTTCACCGCCGTGACGACAGTGGCGACCATGCTGCCCGCGCTGCTTTGCAGACGGGCGATCGCGGCGTCGGACGCCTGGGTGATCTCGTCATCTCCGATGTTCAGCGGTGGCCCGGCGGCCCATTCGCGCACCTTGTGGATGCCTGCCACGACGCCGTCGGTCAGCTCGCCGGACTGGGACGCCACCGGAACCGCGATCAGCGCCACGACGCCGGTGGTCACCAGGAGGAACAATACGGTCACGGTTGAGGCGGCCAGGGCGGGAGGCCACCCGTTCCGACGCAGGAAATGGGCCAGGGGCCAGGTCAGCGTGGTGAGAAGGAGGCCGATGACGAGCGGCCAGACGATCGACCACATGCGGCCCAGGAGCCACAGGGACACTGTGGTCATCGCGAGGACCAGCAGCAAGTCGAGCGAGATACGAGCCGATGAGCGGAGCGCGGCGAGGGTTTTCGCCGCATCGAACGTGGGAGGCATGAGATCACCCGTACCACATTTATGCTTCCCGATCGCAGCTGCCCGCCGAAGCCTCGTGTGTTCTAGGGAGATTGACGTGCCGTCAGGCGCTCCTCACCCTCCAACCAGGGTCGAAGCCCAGCCCTGTTGACAGGGGCCGCGACGCTTGCACCTCCGAGGGCGCGCCGCCACTTCCGTCCTCCTCGCCGCCTCCCCTCTCGTCGCCGATGTCACCGGCGAGTACTTCGAAGACGCGGCCCCCGCCCCCGCGCAGCCCGATCCCGCGCCCGGCAAGAACGGCGTCGCCCCCTACGCCACCGACCTCCACCTCGCCGACCGGCTCTTCGACGAGACGCTGCGGATGCTCGACATGAAATAGGTCCGGGGTGCGCAGGGCGGGGGACTCGCCGTGCGCGTCCCCGCCCGGCGCTTGATGCCCTTGAGGTATCAGAGAGGCGGAGAGAGGTCTTGGACGGGGGCAAGCCTGGCGGCGCACTCTTTCAGCGAGGTCATCTCACCGGCCTCAGGAAACAGGAGGCAGCCATGAAGGTTTTTCTGACCGGTGGTTCCGGATATATCGGCAAGGCGGTGATCGCCGCGCTCATCGGGCACGGCCACAGTGTCGAGGCGCTGACCCGCAGCGAGCGGGCCATGCGGACGGTCAGCTCCTTGGGGGCGGTCCCGGTGCACGGTGGGCTCGGCGACCTCGGCGTGCTCAATACCGCCGCGGCCCGTGCGGAGGCCGTGATCCATCTGGCACAGGCCGACACCGGCGACGAGGATCTGGCCGCCGCGACCGCCATGCAGGACGGCATCGGCTCCGGTCCCTACGTGCACACCGGTGGCAGCTGGGTCTACGGCGACACCGACGGTGTGGTCGACGAGACCGCCCCGTGGAACCCACCGGCCCTGGTCGCCTGGCGCAAGCCGGTGGAGGACGCGGTGCTGGGTCGCTCCGGGCGGGGCGGCAGGCCCGTCGTGGTGCGGCCGGGGCTGCTGTACGGCGGCGACAACCGGCTGATCGACAGCTTCTACACCATCCCCGGCAGGGAAGCCGGCGCCGTCCCGTACATCGGTGACGGCGAGAACCACTGGGCGCTGGTGCACGTCGAGGACCTTGCCGAGCTGTACGCCGCCGCGCTCAGGGCCCAGGCCGGTTCGCAGTACGTCGGCGTGGGCGGCGTGAACCCCACCGCCAGGGACTGCTCGCTGGCGGTCGCCCGCTCCATCGGCCTCGACGGCAAGGTCGCCTCGCTCACGCTGGAGCAAGCCCGCGCGCGGATGGGCCCGGTCGCGGACGCCTTCGTCCTGGACCAGCAGCTCACTCCGGCACGCGCCCAGGCCGAGCTGGGCTGGCAGCCCCGGTTCACCGATCCACTCGGCGTCCTCGCCCGCGGCGAGTGACTCGGCCACCAGGCGCATCGGGGGCGTCACCAGCGAGGAGCCTCACGTTCGGGCAGTAGATTGGTGGCTGTCCGAGGGCCTGTCCCACAGGCGGGATCAGGCAGGTGTTGCCAGGCGGTCCGGTGACCGGGCCGTCGCCATCGGCGAGAGTGGGCGGTGAGTCCCGGTGGATCTTGACTTGCGCAAGCTCCGCTACTTCGTGGCGGTGGCCGAGGAGCTCCACTTCGCCCGCGCGGCCGAGCGGCTGCACATCGCCCAGCCGGTGCTGTCCCGGCAGATCCGCAGCCTGGAGCACGATCTCGGCACCGAGCTCTTCGACCGCGACCGGCGGGGCACACTGCTGACTCCGGCGGGCGAGCAGCTGCTGGAGGACGCGCTGCCCCTGCTGGCTTCGGTCCAGGCGCTGACGCGGCGGGTGAAGACGGCCGCGCGGGACACTCCGGAACTGACCATCGGCTTCATGCCCGGCATCACCCTCACCCCGGCCACCGTGGCCTTCACCGGGCGCCACCCGGGGGTGAACGTGCGTCTGCTGCGCACGAGTTGGGACGACCAGGTCGAGGTGTTGCGCGACGGCCGTGCGGACGTCAGCGTCGTACGGCTGCCCGTCGACCAGGAGGGGCTGGAGGTGCGTCCACTGTTCCAGGAGCCCCGGGTCGTGATGGTTCCGGCGGAGCACCGCCTGGCCGGCCGGTCCTCGGTCACCGTCACCGATCTGGCCGGGGAGCATCTGCTCCAGGACCCGGACGCCGTGCCCGAGTGGCGGGACGTGGCGGTGGAGCTGCGCGGCAGGCGGCGGCCCGACGTTCCGGTGGTCCACCAGGTGGAGGAGAAGCTGGAGCTGGTGGCCGCCAAAGCGGGCGTCTGCGTGCTCCCGCTGTCCACCGCCACCTTCTACACCCGGCCGGACGTAGTGGCCCTGCCCGTCGAGGGCATCGGGCCCAACGAGGTGGCTCTCGCGTGGACGGCCTCCCGGCGCTCCCCCCTCATCCACGGCTTCGCGCAGGCCGCGGCGGAGACTCTGACACGGCCCCGTCCGTGACGCGCGCTCCGCTCAGGCGGCTTGGGTGAGTTCGGCGCGGCCGAACAGCAGCGCGTAGCCGCTGGGGAGTTGGCGCAGTATGCGGGTGAGCAGTTCGGGGCCGGCGACGGCGGCGACGGTGGCGAGGACGGAGCCGGTGTCCCAGCGGGTGGTGGCCAGGGGGGTGCCGCCGCGGGTGGCGAGGTCCTTGACGAAGGCCCAGCCGGTCAGGGGCCGGGTGCCGGGGATCTGTTCCGTGAGGATGCGTGCGGCTTCCCGGGGCAGGCGGGCGGCCAGTTCGACGCGTTCCTCGCCCGTCAGCTGGCGTCCGAGTCCCGAAAGGACCAGGCGGACGACTTCCTCGGCCCGTTCCCGGGTGGGGTAGACGCCGTCGTAACGGACCCTGTCCAGCATCTGCTCGAACGTCATCACGGGCAGGTGCTGGAGCGGTGCACACCGGTCGGACATCACTGCGGTGGTTGCCTTTCTGTCGCCTAGGTGGGGATGCCGGTGCCCGGCGGGGTGCGCGGGCACCGGATATGCGGGTGGTCAGGTGGGCCGGGGTGGCCGAAGAGCAGGCCATGGCCTGCGGGGAGATTCGGCTTCGTCGCTCCGGCGGGGGCGGAGGGCGGGCGAGGGGGAGATCGGGTGCCCGTCCTCCGCCGATGATCGGCCCCTGTCGCCGAGGTCAGCCGGAGATCTCCTTGCGGGAGGATTCCCCGCCGATGGCGATCTTGCGGGGCTTGGCGCGCTCGGCGATCGGGATGCGCAGGGTGAGCACCCCGGTGTCGTAGTCGGCCTTGATCTTCTCGGTGTCCAGCGTGTCGGCCAGCACGATCTGGCGGGAGAAGACGCCCAGCGGCCGCTCCGACAGTTCCATGTGTACGTTGTCGGCCTTTGCCACGGGCCGGCGCTCGGCCTTGACGGTCAGCATGTTCCGCTCGACGTCGATGTCGATCGCCTCCGGGCTGACGCCCGGCAGGTCGAACGCCACCACGTACTCATCACCCTCGCGGTAGGCGTCCATCGCCATGGCGGACGGCCGCGACCAGGTGCCCGGGCCCGTCAAGTGCTGAGCCAGCCGGTCGAGCTCACGGAAGGGGTCGGTGCGCATCAACATCGTGAAACACCTCCAGAAGGTTTGGGCAGTACCTGCCAATGCGCCTCACGGAAACCGTTGTAGCATGTCATCCAATGGATGACAAACATGAGGTCATCGAAAGGATGACGCAGCGGAAGGAGACGCCCATGGCAGCAGCCGATCAGCCGGCCTCTTCCGGCACCGACGCCCAGAGCCCGGCATCGTTTCTCGCTGCCGCGGCAGCCCTGGAGGCCATCGACAACGCCCTGCGCGCCGCCCAGGGCGAGGCGCCCAAGGCCCCCCACGGCGAGGCGGCCGGGCCGCAGCAGGCCCTGGCCTCGCTCCTGCTGCTGCGGCAGGTGCGCGAGCAACTCGCCGGCTGGGAAACCGGCCTGATCGAAACGGCACGCGACGCGGGAGCCAGCTGGGCCGACCTCGCCCACCCCCTCGGCGTCGCCAGCCGCCAGGCCGCCGAACGCCGCTACCTGCGCAATCGGCCCGGCCCCGCCGGAACCACCGGCGAACAACGCGTCCAGGCCACCCGCGAACGCCGCGCCGCCGACCGCACCCTCACCGTCTGGGCCCGGAACCACGCCGCCGACCTGCGTCGCATCGCCGGCCAGATCACCACCCTCACCGACCTCCCCACCGCCGCCCGCCTTCCGCTCGGCCAACTCGACGAGGCCCTCGCCCAGGACGATCCCGCCGCCCTCATCCGCCCCCTGAACGCCACCCGCCCCCATCTGACAGCCACCCACCCCGACCTCGCCGCCCGGCTCGACACCCTCACCAAATCCGCCGAAGCCACAAGTGCCGCCTCCGGCTGAGACCGATGTTTCGACGCGCTACGCGGGTTCCGTCGTCATCGGCACCGGCGTGACCGTGTCCGTCAGGGCCAATCGGGACCAAGGGGAGTGGCCCCCTCTGGTCCTGCCCGCACTGATCGGCCCGGCGGCTTCACCACTGAGCAAGGCTGCCGCAGATGCCAGGGCCTGGACTCATATTCCTTGCATGAGCCAGACCATCAGCCTGAGGGCATGGCATATGCGTTTGTACGGGATAGGTGCTCGGGTACGGATCAGCGAGGAGGTGGTACCCCGTGAGACTGTCCCTCGCCGCTGCCGGCGCGACCACTGGCCCGGTGGCTGAACTCGTGCTCACCGGCGATCCGACGTGTCCGGCCCGGCGGGCGGTGTCCGATCTGCCGGCCTGGCCCCAGCACCGGGCCCCCGTTCTGCTCGCGGTCACCATCGACGACACCCCGCTCGACCGTGCGGGTCCCCAGCCCGTGCTGCCGCAGGATCGCTGCGGAGCCCGGCACATCAGCGGCATCGACGCGGTGTGTGTGGACGGCGGCTACACCGCGTGGACGTGAGGAGAGCAACCGAGTGAGCCATGCTTCCACCGTGGACGTGCTGATCGTGGAGCACATGCCGCGGGAAGGCCCGTATGCCATCGGTGTGGCGCTGGAGGCGGCCGGGCTGCCCGTCCGGGCGTGCCGGACATGGGCGGGGGACCCGGTGCCCGACTCGCTGGGCGGCGCCGCGGCGCTGGTGGTGATGGGCGGTTCCGCGGCGGCGTACGAGGACTTTCCCGGCCGTACGGCGGAGCTGGCTCTGCTGCGGACGGCGCTGGAGGCCGAGGTTCCCGTGCTCGGGGTCTGCCTCGGCGCCCAGCTCCTCGCGGAGGCGGCCGGCGGCCGGGCCCTCCCGGGGCGGGTGCCGCGGATCGGCTGGGGCGAGGTGCGAACCGCACCGGCCGCGCACACCGATCCGCTGTTCGCCGACGCCCCGGAACGGCTGCCCGTCCTGCACCGGCACGGCGACGGCGACACCGTGGACCTGCCCGCCGGGGCGACGTTGCTGGCCTTCTGCGACCGCCATCAGGTTCAGGCGTTCAGGATCGGCGGCTCGGCGTGGGGTCTGCGGTTCCATCTGGAGGTCGACAAATCGGCCGTGGACGCCTTCGCCGCGGCCTTCCCCGATGAAGCGGATGAGGCGTCCGCCACCCCGGGCCTCATCGCGTCCGCCCCCGGCCACCTGGCCGACCTCGCCCCGCACCGTGACGCCGTGTTCGCCCGCTTCGCCGCACTCGTGGCGACCCGTGCCGCGCGGAGCGCGACCCGGACCTTCTTCACACCGATGGCGGCGACATGGGAAGAACGCTTCGCCGCCGACACCCCCAGGTACGCGGCAGCCGTCGCCCGCATGGGCCTGCGGTCCGGCCGGCGGGTCCTGGACGTGGGCTGCGGCAGCGGGCGTGCGCTGCCCGCGCTGCGCGCGGAGGTCGGCGACGAGGGTGCGGTCATCGGTGTGGAACTCACTCCGGCGATGCTCACCGCCACCGCCGCCGTGGAAGGCCGAGCGGGCCTCGCCCGGCTGCTCATGGCCGACGCCTGCCGACTGCCCTTCGCGGCCGGGGCGATGGACGGCATCTTCAGCGCGGGCTTGATCAACCACGTGCCCGACCCCGCGGCCGCGCTGTGCGAATGGGCCAGAGTGACGGCCCCGGGAGGCATGCTGCTGCTCTTCCACCCCTCCGGCCGCGCCGAGCGGGCCGCCCGCCACGGCCGTCCGCTCGACCCGGACGACCCGCTGGCCGAGGAGAACCTGCGGCCCGCGCTGCACGCCGCCGGATGGGCCCTGGACTCCTACGAGGACGCCACTCGCCACTTCCTGGCGCGTGCGGTCCGCGTCCGCTGATGCGTGGATGGAATTTCCGGCCATGAGTTGAGAGGAAGACCGCATGCCGCATGTGACGGGCGATTGCGGTGCGGAACCGGACCCGCATCGTGGAGGCCGCCCGTGCGGCCCTCGCCGAGGTCTACCGGCGCGATGTCGAAGAGCTCGTGGCCGCCGCCTCCGCCCTGCTGGTGGAACACGAGCCCGTGGAAGCCTTGCGCCACTGGCTCGACCGAGTGCTCGACTACGCCGCGATCAAGCGCGGCGTCGGCCGATCAGGGGGCTCACCGGGCGGCCGAGGCCGCGAACGGTGCGCAGCGGTTGTGTGAAAACCGTGAGAAGCATGGTGAACAGATGAGGAAGGAACGGACTTTGGGGCACCCCAGGGCTGGTCGAGCTGTCTCTACGCGCGTAACTTTCACCTTCCCCCCACCTGCCCATCCGCACCTGACGGCAAGACCAGGAGAGTCCTCGTGTCCCCATCCACCCCCTCGCACCCGCCACGGCACAGATCCGGCCGCCGCAACAGGCTGATCGCACTCGGCATCCCGGCCGGCCTCGCCATGGCCGCCGTCCCCTTCGTGGCGCAGGGCACCCCGTCCGCCGACGCGGTCATCTCCGAGGTCTACGGGGGCGGCGGCAACTCCGGCGCCGACCTCACGGGCGACTTCATCGAACTGGGCAACGCGGGCGGCGGGTCCTTCGACCTGAGCGGCTGGTCGGTCCAGTACCTGAGCGGCTCACCCGGACCCTCCTCCACATGGCAGGTCACCCCGCTCAGCGGCTCCATACCCGCGTCCGGCCGTTACCTCGTCGCCGAGGCCAAGGGCGCCGGCGGCACCAAGGACCTCCCCGCGCCCGACACCTCCGGCTCCATCCCGATGTCCGCGACCAGCGGCACGGTGGCCCTGGTGCACTCCACGAAGGCGCTGACCTGCCTCACCGCGGCGGACTGTGCCGCCGACGGCACCATCAAGGACCTCGTCGGCTTCGGCACCGCGGCCATCCGTGAGGGAGCTCCGGCCACCGGAGCGGGCAACACCACCTCGGTGGCCCGCGGCGCCGACCTCGCCGACACCGACGACAACGCGACGGACTTCACCGGCGGCGCGCCCACACCGGCCAACAGCGCCGGTCAGAGCGGTGGCGGAGACCCCTCGCCCACCCCCTCGCCCACCGACACCACCCCCGGTGCGCTGCGCATCCATGACATCCAGGGCGCCACCCGGGTCTCCCCGGAGTCGGGGAAGAGCGTGATCAACGTGCCCGGCATCGTGACCGCCGTGCGCGCCACGGGCTCCTCGCGCGGCTTCTGGATCCAGGACCCCGAGCCGGACGACAACCCCGCGACCAGCGAGGGCATCTTCGTCTTCACCGGTTCCGCCACGCCCACGGTCCGCGTCGGCGACTCCGTCCTCGTCTCGGCCAAGGTCTCCGAGTACACGCCCGGCGGGGCGGGCGGCGGCGCCCAGTCGGTCACCGAGCTGACCGGCCCGACCACCGCCAAGCTCTCCTCCGGCAACCCGCTTCCGGCCGCCGAGGCGATCGACGCCCGGACGATCCCCGAGGCGTACACCCCGGACGCCAAGGGCGGCAGCATCAACCCGCTGCCGCTCGAGCCCGCCACGTACGCCCTGGACTGGCTGGAGTCCCGGGAGGGCATGCGGGTGGAGATCGGCACGAGCCGGGTCGTCGGCGCCTCCAACGCGTACAACGAGACCTGGGTGACCACCAAGCCGGAGCAGAACCCGACCCCGCGCGGCGGCACCCTCTACGGCTCGTACGACAGCCAGAACTCCGGCCGTCTGCTCGTCGCCACGCTGACCGGCGACACCCTCGGCGCCAATGTGGGCGACACCCTGGGCGGCACGACCTCCGGTCCGCTGGACTACTCCAACTACGGCGGCTACACCCTCCAGGCCACCACGGTCGGCAAGGTCACCTCGGGCGGTATCAAGCCGGAAGTGGCGAAGCGGGGCAAGGACAACGAGCTGTCGGTGGCCACCTACAACGTGGAGAACCTCGACCCGACCGACCCGCAGGCGAAGTTCGACCGGTTGGCCAAGGGCATCGTCACCCACCTGGCCTCGCCGGACATCGTGAGCCTGGAGGAGATCCAGGACGACAACGGTCCCAAGGACGACGGCACGGTCGCCGCGGACAAGACGCTCCAGCAGTTCACCGACGCGATCAAGGCGGCGGGCGGCCCGGCCTACCAGTGGCGTTCCATCGACCCGGCGGACAAGGCGGACGGCGGCGAGCCCGGCGGCAATATCCGCACCGCGTTCCTCTACAACCCGAAGCGCACCAGCTTCGTCGACATCCCCGGTGGCGATGCCACGACCGCGGTGAAGCCCGTCGCGACCGGTGACAACGGCGTCACGCTGTCCGCCTCGCCCGGCCGGATCAACCCCACCTCCAGCGCCTGGAACAACAGCCGCAAGCCACTGGTCGGAGAGTTCCGGTTCCGGGGCAAGCCGTACTTCGTGATCGGCAACCACTTCAACTCCAAGGGTGGCGACAAGCCCGTCCACGGTGTCGACCAGCCCCCGTCCCGCGGCTCCGAGACCCAGCGGGTGGCCCAGGCCACGGAGGTCAACACCTTCGTCTCCGGTCTGCTCGCCAAGGACAGGAACGCGAAGGTCGTCGTGTTGGGCGACCTGAACGACTTCCCGTTCTCGCCCGCGGTCTCCGCCCTCACCAAGAACAAGGTGCTGACCGACCTGATGGCCACGCTTCCGGCCGACGAGCGCTACAGCTATGTGTACGACGGCAACTCCCAGACCCTGGACCACATTCTGGTGAGCCCGGCCATCAAGCGGCCCGGATACGACGTGGTCCACATCAACGCGGAGTTCGCCGACCAGGCCAGCGACCACGACCCGCAGGTGGTCAACGTCCGCTGACATCCGGCCGTGATGGGCGGCGAAAGCCCGTGTGGGGACGAGGGGCCCGGTCGGCGGACCGGGCCCCTGCGGCACTGGCAGGCAGACCCTTTCGTGTCCGGCCGCGGCGTGGTGCCACGGCCGGGCCGCGCGGGGGGTTAACGCGTGGCACGACGAAGGTTGGACGACGGTAAAACGTGCCGGAGGCCCCACCAGGGGCCGGGGGTGGCGCGGTGTACTGGAGACAAGAGGGCGGTTCGGGGAGAAAGCCCCTGGAGGGGGTCAGCGGTGCCAGGGAGGTGGCACGGTATGACGCCTGGTGGCAGCCGGCACGGAACGGGAACGCGAGAGCCGTCGCACGCGTGGGCGCCGAGGTCGCGGAGGAGTCCGGACGGGCTGCTCGCCTGCGCCGACTGGGACGGTTCGGTCCGGTGGCGGGACGGCGAACGGCTGGAGCGGCTGTTCGAGGAGCGCTGTGACCGGCTGCGCGCGCGAGGTGACGGGGACCGGCTCGCGGTGGACGCCGGTGACATCGCCCTGACGTACGCGCAGCTGGACGAGCGGGCCAACCGGCTCGCGCGTCTCCTGCTCGCCGAGGGGGTGCGGCCCGGGGACCGCGTCGGGCTGCTGCTCGACGAGCCGGTGGACGCCTACACCGGGATGCTGGCCGTGCTGAAGGCACACGCGGTGTACGTGCCGCTGGACATGGGGTTTCCGCCGGACCGGCTGTCCTCCATCGTCTCCGACGCCTCGGTGCGCCTGCTCCTGTCGCACTCCCGGCTCGCCGGGCGGACGGGGCGGCTCCCGGACAGCGTCGACGTCCTGCACCTGGACCGGGTGCGGGCGAGGGTGGCCGAGCAGTTGCCCGGTCGGCTCGGCCCCCCGGCCGTCGGGGAACCGGCCGACGACCTCTGCTACGTCATCTACACCTCCGGTACCACCGGCAGACCCAAGGGCGTGGCCGTCGGCCACGCGGCCGTGTGCAACTTCGTCCGGGTGGCCTCGGAGGTCTACGGCATCACCGGCCAGGACCGGGTCTACCAGGGCATGACCATCGCGTTCGACTTCTCCGTCGAGGAGATCTGGGTGCCCTGGATGGCCGGTGCCACGGTGGTGCCCAGGCCCGCGGGGCCCGGCCTGCTGGGCGCCGAACTGGACGCCTTCCTGCGAAACCGGCGGGTCTCGGCCCTGTGCTGCGTGCCCACCCTGCTGGCCACGCTGGACGAGAACGCCTCGGAGCTGCGCTTCCTGCTGGTCTCCGGGGAGCCGTGCCCGCAGGACCTGGTCACCCGCTGGTCCCGGCCCGGCCGCCGGTTCCTCAACGTCTACGGACCGACCGAGGCGACCGTCACGGCGACCTGGACCCCGCTGGCGCCCGGGCGGCCGGTGACGATCGGCGTCCCGCTGCCGACGTACTCGGTGGCCGTCCTCGACCCGGAGCGGGACACGGTCCTGCCGCCGGGCGCGTTGGGCGAGATCGCGATCGGCGGCATCGGGCTCGCCGGGGGCTATCTCAACCGGCCCGAGGCGACCGCACGCACCTTCGTCCCCGACTTCCTCGGCATCCCCCAGAACCCGTCCGGCAGGATCTACCGCACCGGGGATCTGGGCCGGATCAACGCCCGCGGCGAGGTCGAGCACCACGGGCGCATCGACACCCAGGTCAAGATCCGCGGTTACCGGGTGGAGCTGACCGAGATCGAGTCGGTGCTGCTGCGCGTGCCCGGGATCGCCCAGGCGGTGGTCAGCGACCGGGAGACCACCTCGGGGACGGTGGAGCTGTGCGCGTACTACACCACCTGCCGGGGCGCGACCGTGGATCCGGGGCGGGCCGTGGCCGAGCTGCGCGAGCGGCTGCCCGGCTATATGGTCCCCGCCTACGTCGAACAGCTCGCCTCGATACCGATGCTGCCCAGCGGCAAGGCCGACCGCCACCGGCTGCCACCGCCGGACGGGCCGCGCCGCCACACCGCGCGGGGTGACGGCGCGGCTCCGCGTACCGCCGCCGAACGGACGCTGGCCGAGCGGCTGGCCGGGGTGCTGGGGGTCGAGCGGGTCTCCGTCGACAGCCACTTCTTCGACGACCTCGGCGCCAACTCCCTGCTGATGGCCCGGTTCAACGCGGAGGTGCGCGGATGTCCCGGGCTGCCCGGGGTGTCGATGAAGGACGTCTATCTGCATCCCACGGTGCGTCGGCTTGCCGCGGCCCTGACCGAGGCGCCGCCTCCGGCCCGGGACGCGCCGCCGGAGCGGGCCGAACCGTCGCCGGAGCATGCGGCACCGCCGCGGCCGGCCGCTCCCGACGCTTCGGCCACTCCGGCCGTCGGCACGCTCCGGTACGCGCTGTGCGCGGTCCTCCAGCTCCTGGCCTTCCTGGTGTACGTGTGCCTCGCCTCGGTGGCGCTGGACGTCGGAACGTCCTGGATGGCGCGCGGGCAGGGATGGCTCGGTGTCTACGAACGCGCCGTCGGCCTCGGCGCCGTGGCGCTGATCGGCGCGAGCCTGCTGCCGATCGCCGTCAAATGGGCCCTCGTCGGGCGGTGGAAGCCGCGGCGCATCCGGCTGTGGAGCCTGGCCTACGTCCGCTTCTGGTGCGTCAGAACCCTCATCGCAGCCAATCCGCTGGCCCGGCTGACGGTCGGCACACCGCTGTACACCCTGTATCTGCGGGCGCTCGGCGCCAGGATCGGGCCGCGTGCCCTGGTCTTCACCCGGTGGGCGCCGATATGCACCGACCTGCTGACCGTCGGGGCCGACACCGTGATCCGCCAGGAGTCCTTCCTCAACGGCTACCGGGCGTGCGACGGGGCCATCGAGACCGGCCCGGTCACCATCGGCGCCGGTGCCTTCGTCGGCGAGCACAGCACGCTCGACATCGGGGTGCGCCTCGGCGACGGCGCTCAGCTGGGGCATGCCTCCTCACTGCACGAGGGCCAGTCGGTGCCCGCCGGGGAGCGCTGGTACGGCTCTCCGGCCCGGCCCGCGCCGGAGGGGTACGAATACCTCACCGTTCCGCCGGCCCGCTGTGGCCGTCTGCGGCGCGTGTGCCACAGCGTCGTCATGCTGCTGGTGCTCACGGCCACCGTGGGAGTGGCCGAGGTGGTCGTCGCCGCGCTGCTGGAGTCCCGGCCCGCGCTGGTGCACACCGTCACCGGAGCGGTCGGCCCGGACAGTTGGCGGTACTACGCCGACGGCCTGGAGATCGCGGCGGGCATGGTGCTCGGCCTCGCCCTGCTGGGCTCGGTCCTCGTACCGGTCCTGTCGCGTCTGCTGTCCCGCCTCCTCGCGGCCGACACGGTCCACCCGCTGTACGGGGTGCGTTTCGCGCTCCAGCGGACCGTTGCCCGGCTGGCCAACATCCGGTTCTACATCTTCCTGTTCGGCGACAGCTCGGCGATCACGCACTATCTGAAGGCCCTGGGATACCGGCTGGCGCCGGTCGAGCAGACCGGGACCAACTTCGGCACGATGCTCAGGCACGAGGTCCCCGCGCTCAGCCGCGTCGGCACCGGGACCATGGTCTCCGACGGACTGTCCGTGGCGAACACCGAGTTCTCCAGCACCTCCTTCCGTACCGCCCCGGTCGCCATCGGCCGCCACAACTACCTGGGCAACAACATCGTCTATCCGGCCGGCGGCAGGACCGGCGACAACTGTCTGCTGGCCACCAAGGTCATGATCCCGGTCAGCGGTCCGGTCAGGGAGAACACCGGACTGCTCGGCTCGCCCCCCATCGAGATCCCGCGGTCGGTCGAGCGCGACCACCGCTTCGACCACCTCGGCACCGGGCCCGAGCTGCGGCACCGCCTCGCGGCCAAGAACCGCCACAACGCCGTGACCACGGCCCTGTTCCTCGCGGTGCGGTGCCTGTACGTCTGCGGCCTGCTGCTGATCGCGATGTTGCCGCTGGCGGGCAATGGCGCGCTGTACTGGCCGGAGACGGTCGGTACGGCCCTGCTCGAACTCGCCTTCACGGTCGGGTTCTTCGTCCTCGTGGAACGGGCCGTAGTGGGCTTCCACGCCCTGCGGCCGCGCTTCTGCTCCGTCTATGAGCGGTCCTTCTGGCGGCACGAGCGGTACTGGAAGGTGCCGTCCATCGTCTATCTGCTCCTCTTCAACGGCACCCCCGTCAAACCCCTTGTCTGGCGGATGCTCGGCGTCCGCATGGGACACCGGGTCTTCGACGACGGATGCCGGATCCTGGAGCGCACCCTCACCCGGATCGGCGACGACTGCGTCCTGAACGCAGGCAGCATCCTCCAGGCGCACTCCCTCGAAGAAGGCGTCTTCAAGTCCGACCACATCGCGATCGGCGACGGCTGCACGATCGGTACCAGCGCCTTTGTGCACTACGGCGTGGTCGTCGAGGACCACGCCCGCCTCGACGCCGACGCGTTCTTGATGAAGGGCGAACACATCCCGGCGCACGCCCGATGGCGTGGCAATCCGGCGGCGGCACTCGTTCGCCCGCCATGACGGCCGAACCCGGCGTGGATGGAGCGGAACACCCGGCCCGAGCGGGGCTGTGTCAGGCGGTCCAGCCGTGCGTCTTGGAAGGTGGTCCTGGCCGGGATCGCACCGGCCCCGAGCCGGTCCGTCGCAGCGGGAGCGCGATCAACGCCGTGAGGACGAAGACCGCGGCCTCGTAGGCCATGGCGTGACCGAACGCCGCGTTCGCACCATCCGCCGGCGCGAAGTAGGCCAGCCCGGCCGTCGTCACCCCGAGCGAGCCACCGAGTTGCTGGGCCGTGGGCAGCAGGCCGGAGACCGAGCCCGCCGCGGGGCCCCGCACACCCGCCAGCACCAGAGCGAACACCGCGGCTGTGAACAGGCCGAACGCCGCGCCCCCGGCCGCCAGCACCGGCAAGGCCGCCAGGCGCCCGGGCCCGGTGCCGATGAGCCGCGCGAGCGCCAGGGCCATACCCGCCAGGACCAGCGCCGCGGCCGTCAGCACCGTCGGACCCAGCCGGCGGGAGAGTGCCGGAGCGGCATGGCTGCCCAGGACGGCCGCGGCGGCGAACGGCGCCGACACCAGCGCGGCGGACAGCACCGGATACCCGAGGGCGGACTGCAAGTGCAGGAACAGCAGGTACGTGAACGACGGCACCCCGGCGTTGAACACGAACACCAGCAGCACGCCCCGCCGCGCGGTTCCGTCTCGCAGGACCGACGGGTGAACCAGAGGGGCCGGCCGGCGCCGGAGGGTGAGGACGAAGCAGGTGAGGGTCGCCGCGGCCACGGCGAAGGAGGCCCATGTCCACCAGGGCCAGCCGGCCTCCCGGCCCAGCGCGCACGGCAGCACCAGCGCGCCGAAGCCAGTGGTGGTCAGAGCCGACCCGGCCCAGTCCACGCGCTGCCCGTCCGCACCGCGCGTACGGGGCAGCAGGGCGGCCCCCGCCAGCGAGACAACCGCCACCGGCACCGTGACCAGGAAGACCGCACGCCAGCCGAGGCCGAAGAGGTCGGCGCCGAGGAGAAGTCCACCGACGAGCGGTCCGGCCAGTGAGGCCACGCCCATCGTCGCGCCGTAGAGGGCGAGGGCCCGTGGGCGACGCTCGGGGGAGATGCCGGTGCGGATGAGCGAGAGCACCTGCGGGGCGACCAGGCCACTGCCCGCGCCCTGCACCAGCCGGGCCGCGACCAGCCATCCGGCGCCGGGCGCGGCGGCACAGGTCAGCGAGCCGACCGTGAACACCGCGGTGCCCAGCACGAACAGCCGCCGGTAACCGTAGCGGTCGCCCAGCCGTGCGGCGGTGATGAGCAGACACGCGTACGCCAGGGTGTACCCGGCCAGGACGAGCTGCACCGCGCCGGGGCCCGCGCCCAGGCCGGACTGGATGGCCGGAGCGGCGATCTGCCCGATCGTGACGTTGAGCAGCTGCACGAAGGTCGCACTCAGCACCACCGGCAGCAGGAACCGACCGCCGTTCACCGGACCAGCGCCCCGGCGAGCCACGACCTCCCGGTCAGCGGACCGGGCCGGCCGGACAGCGGGTATCCGCCGGGCGGGGGAGTGCCGAAGCCGTGCCGGTACAGGTCGCCGGCCCCACTCGCGGCACCGGCACCGGCATCGGCATCGGCACTGGCATCGGCGCCGTGGACGAGAACGGAGACCGTGTTGTTCACATCGGTGTTCAGGGAGGGCGTCATGGCTCCCATCCCAGTCGGCGACGGCAGCGTCATCCACTGAAAGATGTGACAGGCTGGGTGGCGATACTTCTCGGGTATGGAAGGGCTGGTCATGGAGGCGCGGCATCTGCGGTACGCGCTCGCCCTCGCCGAGCACGGACACTTCGGCAGGGCGGCCCACGCGCTGGGCATCGCGCAGCCCCCGCTGTCCAAACAGATCGCCGATCTGGAGCGCGAGACCGGGGCCCGGCTGTTCGACCGTACGCGCCAGGGCGTGTTCCCGACCGCCGCGGGCGAGGCATTCCTCAGCCGGGCGCGGCGGGCGCTGGAGGAAATGGCGGCGGCCACGGTCGACGCCGGCCGGGCGGCGCGCGGTGAGACGGGCCGGCTGCGCCTGGGGTTCATCGCCTCCGCGCTGCTCGACCCGCTGCCGGACGTCCTGGGCCGATTCGGCCGCGAGCGGCCCGATGTACGGCTGGAGCTGCACGAGATGGCATCGGGCCGCAGCGCCACCGCCCTCCTGGCCGGAGAACTGGACGTGGCCATCACCCTCGGATCGCCACGGGGCGCCGGGGCCGAGCACCTGGTGTCCGTCCCGGTCGGGCACGACCACCTCATCGCCGTCGTCAGCAGCGCACACCCCTACGCGGGCCAGGCGTCGGTGAGCGTGAACCAACTGCGGCGGCAGCCGCTGATCGTGGCCCCAGGGGAGGACGAGCCCGCGGTCGCCGCCGGACTGCGCACCCTGCTCGGCGAGGACGCCGCCGCGCTGGACGGTGCGACCGTCGCCAGGGACGTGCACACGATCATCGGCCTGGCCGCCTGCGGGGTCGGCGTGGGCCTCGGGCCCTCCCGCATGCTGGCGGCCCCCCGCCCAGGCATCTGGTTCTGCGAAGTGACCCCGCGCACGGCACTGCCCGACCTGGTCCTCTCCTTCGCCGACCGGCACCGCTCCCCGGTACTGGACGCCTTCCTCGACACGGTCCGCAGCAACTGCCCCGACGTCGGCGCCGCACTCGACCGGCGGTTCGGCGGTGTGCGTTAGCGTCAGGGCCTGCCGTGTTGTTGTGGCGGTGGCGGTTGTTCCAGGGAGGGGACTGGTAGTGCGGACGGCGTTTGACGAGTCCGAGCGGCGGGCGTGGGCGGGGCAGGCTGATGCCTATGCCGTGAGCTTTGCCAAACTCTGTGCGTATCCGGTGCCCGGGCTCCTCGACGCTGCCGGAGTCGGAAGGGGCGCACGGGTCCTCGATGTGGGGACGGGCACCGGTACTGCGGCCGCGGCCGCGTGTGAGCGGGGAGCGAAGGTGACAGCGGTGGACGCCGAACCCGGCATGGTCGCCCGGGCGGCGCCGGCGGCCCCGGGAGCTGACGTGCGGGTCGCTGCCCTGCCTCGCCTGCCGTTCGCCGACGACGAGTTCGACGCCGTGGTCGGCAACTTCGTCCTCAACCATGTCGGACGGCCCCGGGAGGCCCTGAGGGAACTGCGCCGGGTGACGCGGCCTGGCGGGCGGATAGCCGCCACCATCTGGGGGGTACCCGCGGCCTCGGGGCAGGCCCTGCTGGGCAGGGCTGTTCAGGCGGCGGGCGTCACCCGTCCCGCTCACCTGCCGACTCTTGCGCCAGAGGAGGACTTCCCGCGCACTGAACAGGGTTTTGCCGCGTTGCTGGGCGAGACGGGTCTGATGGATGTCGTCTGCGAGACCCTGTCCTGGGACCATCGGACCACTGCCGAGGAGTGGTGGAGCGGGCCGGCCGCCGGAGTGGCGACGATCGGGCAGATCGTGGCGAGTCAGGATCCGGCGGTCATCGCGGTAATCAAGGATCGTTTCCAGTCGCTGTGTGTGGAGTTCGCCGGTCCGGACGGCGTATTGATGTTGCCTCACATGGCCCTGATGGCGCATGGCCAGGCATGACGTTGCCCTCCCAAGGCGGGCAGGGTTGGGCAGGTAGGGGGGCTTGAGAGCACCGTCAGAGGATGTCGTAGGTCAGGTGCGTCGCTGTCGATGTCGGGGTCACGCTGCGCTGTACCAGTGTGTGCCGCGCCGTGCCGGTGAACAGCGGTGTCCCGGCGCCCAGGATGACGGGCGCGAGGTGGAGTGACAGCGCGTCGGCCAGCCCGGCGTCCAGCGCCGAGGCGACCGTTGCGCCGCCGCCCATGAGGACGACGTCGAGGTTCTTGCCGCTGGCGGACGATGCCGCCTGGGCGCGTTCGCGAGCCGTGGTGATGGCGTCGGGCAGTCCGGTGGTGACGAAGGTCCAGTCGAGGTCGGTGAGCCGCACTGATTCCGGTGGTGAGCTCGTGACGACGACGAAGGCCGGTTTGCCGACCTCGGCGGCTCCGTAGCCGGTGGTGTCGTTCCAGCCGTTCGGCCCGTCGACCAGGTCGAAGAGCCGGCGGCCGAGGACGACCGCGCCGGAGCGGGCGGTCGCCTCGCGCAGGACCCGGCGGTCGTCGGGATCGTCGGAGAACGCCCAGGTGTGCAGGGCTTCGCCGCCGGTGCCCAGACCGTTGTCGGGGCCGGGGTCGGGCCCGGTGACGAAGCCGTCGAGGGAGACCGAGATGTCGGCGATGATTCGTGTCATGCCAGGGCAGACCCGATCCGCCGCCCAAACTCATCGCTCCCGCGAGAGCGTTCGTTGCTGTGGTGAGGGACCGGAGCGTTCCCGCGGCCGGTTCTCGCTCCGGGCTGATCGGTGTGATCGTTGTACGCGCTATCGCAGCCTCGGATCCGGTGGCGGTGCCACATCCTTCGGATTCGGGTATTCGGGGTCCTCCCGGCAGTTCAACTGGGACGTTACCTTCTTCGCTGAGGCGATGAGCAGTTTGGCGTGAGAGTGGTCGCTGAGGGTGAAGTAGTCGCGCATGTTGAACTCCAGGGAACGGCCCCCTCCCGATTCCGTCCCGCTGCCGCCATCCGTGTCACATGTGACGAGGAGGCTGCCGGCGTTCTGCGGACCGGTGGTGGTCGTGTAGTGCACCGACCGGGCCGACGGGGGCGAGTGCGGAACCCACGCCACAGTGATGGCGAGCAGCTCTGCGCCATCGGCCTTGTCCGTCAAGGTGCAGAGGTGCTCGGGCGCGCCTCTCCTGGCCGGCTCCTCCCGCAGGGCCTTCGCGGTGTGACTGGTGGGGTCGGTCTTGACCGGATAGACCTTGCTGGGTCCGTTCGGCTTCCGGGCTTCCTTCGCGATGGCTTCGTCGAACAGGCCATCGCAGGCTTGGGTGACGGGTATGAGTCCGGCGTTGGCGGTCGGTTTCCGAGTCTCGGAGTCGTCGTCGCCGCTGCCGCAGCCTGTGAGGACGATGACGGACGTGCAGGCAAGGGCTGCCAGTCGCCCCGGAGTCAGGCGAAAGTCACACGGCACGATCTCTCCTGTCGGCTTCATCAACTGCCGCTCCTGGCCAACTGGGCGTCCCCCACGCCGCATACATAGTCGGCCCTTACGCGCTTGCTGACCTGGTTATATCAAGCGCTGCCGTGGAGTTCAGGACGGGCGGCGGTATCCGTATCGAGTGGGTGACAGTCCCGCGCTCGGTCCCGGACGGCGAAGGCGCCAACCTGGCCATGTGGATTCACCCCTGCGAGACCGCCGGTCCGGGAAGGGCACTGTGGAAAACCCGACGTTGAGCCCTCGGGCTGGCCGGATGGTTGTCCGGCATGCCCATTTCTACGCTGGGCCGTTATGTCGATGACTCGTCGCAGGACCATGTGCCGGACAGTGACCGTCGTCGCTGTCGCGTCCCTCGTCACACTCGGCCCGGCGGGGGCCGGTTTCGCGGCCACCGCCCGCACCCCGCCGGGTGGAACGTCCCAGCTGCAACGGGACACCGATGCGCTTCATGACGATGGTGTCACGGGGGTGTCGGCGACCGTGGAAACGCCCCGGGGAGTGCGAACAGCCCGCAGCGGGGTCGGTGACCTCAGCACCGCGCGGCCAGTGCCTCGAAACGGGTATATGCGGATCGGCAGCACCACGAAGACGTTTGTGGCGACCGTGCTGCTCCAACTCGCCGGTGAAGGGCGGCTGTCGCTGGAGGACCCGGTGGACAGATGGCTGCCGGGTGTCGTCGACGGCAAGGGCAACGACGGGCGCCGGATCACCCTGCGCCAACTCCTCCAGCACACCAGCGGGCTGCCCGACTACATCAGTGACGTCGTCCCGGACCTCAGCACAGCCGGGTATCACAAGAATCGCCGGACCACCCATAGCTCCGAGGAACGCGTTGCCTTCGCCATGCGGCACCCGCCGTCCTTCGAACCCGGTGCCGGCTGGGAGTACTCCAACACCAACTACATCCTCGTGGGCATGGTGATCAAAGCGGTCACGGGCCATTCCTGGGCACAGGAGGTCCAGAGCAGGATCGTGCGTCCGCTGCGGCTCGCGCACACGCTCACCCCCGGCAACCGGCCGTTCCTTCCCCGCCCGCACGCCCGCGATTACCAGCAGTTCGAGCCGGGTGGTGCCATGACCGACACCACGATCGCCTACCTGCCTTTCGACGGTGACGCCGACGGGTCGATGATCAGCACGGCGGAGGACACCAACAGGTTCTTCACCGCGCTGGCGGCCGGCGAGCTCCTGGCCCCTGCCCAGCTGGCTGAGATGCGGCGCACGGTCGAAGTACCCGCCGACCACGGTGCCCCGCCGGGCACGCGCTATGGCCTCGGCCTCGAGTGGACCCCACTGTCCTGCGGCGGCGGGTACTGGGGACACAGCGGCAATGGATTCGGCTATACGGCGTGGCCCGCCTCCGACGGGCGAAGCGCCGTCACCGTATCGCTGCACAGCCGACCGGGCGATGAGAACACCGAGGCGCGACAGCTCCGGGATGTCGCCACCCTCGTGGACCACGCTCTGTGTTCCTCACGTGACGAGGGAACCCCATGACATCGGCGGGTGCCGGTCACTGCCGATACGGATCAGTGCCGATTCGGGTCGAACTCCAGCACCTGCGTGAGCCGGATGTTGTTGCCCGACGGGTCCCGGAAGGACGTGTCGATCCCGTACGGCTGCGCCGTCGGCGGGTCGTTGAACTCCACGCCACGGGCGGACAGCTCGTTGTAGGAGGCATGGCAGTCGTCGGTCTCCAGGAACAGCGTGCCGCCCGCGCCCTTGGCCACCAGCTCCGACAGCTGGGCGCTGCTGGCCTCGTCGAGCATCGGCTGCCCCGGCACCGGCATCAGCACCAGCGCCGGGCCCCCGCCGGGCGGGGCGACGCACAGCCACCGGAAGTTCCATGCCTCCATGGTCACGTCCGCCCGGACCTCCCAGCCGAGTTTCTTGGTGTAGAAGTCGAGCGCCTCGTTCTGATCGTGCACCCAGAACTGCGCATTCGCGATCTTGATCGTCGTCATGGTCGCTCCTCGTCGCTCCTTGGCCGGTTGCCTGGAGTCGACGCTAAGCAGTCGGCGAGGCCGTGTCTTCTCGAAACGTGCGGTTCCGCGGCCGTCCGTAGGTCATCGCCACACAGCGGGGGATGCGTACATGCCGTGCGGCGGGCGGGTGCGCCGCACGGTACGCCTGCGGGGTCATCCCGTACATTCTGCGGAAGCTCGTCGTGAACGACCCGATGCTGTGCACACCGACGGCGACGCCGATCGCGGCCGTGGTCCAGTCGGTGGCGAGCAGCAGGGCGGCGGCCCGCTCGAGGCGACGGGTGAGCAGGTACTGGTGCGGCGACTCGCCGAACGCGGCTTTGAAGCTGCGGCTGAAGTGGGCGGGGGACAGCGCGGCGGCCGCGGCCATGTCGGCCACCGTGAGTGCCTGCGAGTAGCGGGCGTCCGCGAGATCCCTGGCGCGCAGGAGATGGCGGGCGATCGGAACATGGGCCATGGGACCCATTGTGCGGTGGCCGGGGCCCGCCGCTCCGGGAGGCTCGGTGGCCACGTCCTTGAGGGCGACCGCTGACATCCCTCGCCGCATGAGGAGCCGAGCTCGCGGATCTCTCGTCTCATCAACGCCTGTCGGGGCGCCGCGGGCGGCAGATCACCAGCCATTCATCAGTGGGGCCCCGCTCACGCAAGGCCCCACGGCGGGATCAGACGGTCAGGACGAGCTTGCCCTGGAGGTGACCGCCGTCGAGCATCCGGTGCGCGTCGGCGACGCGCTCGAACGGGAACGTCTCCTGCACATGGACCCGAAGCCTGCCCTGTTCGACGAGTTCGACGAGACCGCGCAGGGCGACCGGATCGGGGTCGACCGCGATACCGCTGAAGCGCATGCCGGCCGCCTCGTACTTGGCGACGAGCTTCGTATCCCCCTCGGCGACCGCCGTCACCAGGTGACCGCCCGGCCGAAGCACGTCGAGCGACCGCTCGACGGTGTCGCCGCCGATCGTGTCGAGCACGACGTCGATATCGCGGACCGCCTCGGTGAAGTCGACCTCCGTGTAGTCGATCACCTCGTCGGCGCCGAACCCCTCGACGAACGTCCGCTTGCTCCCACTGGCGGTCGCGATCACGTGCGCGCCGAGCGCTTTGGCGATCTGGACCGCGACATGGCCGACTCCGCCACCACCGCCGTGGACCAGGACGCGGTCGCCCTCCCTCACGCCGCCGAGGTCGACGAGGCCCTGCCACGCCGTCAGCCCGACGACCGGCAGCGCCGCCGCCTCGACGTGCGAGAGTGATGCCGGCTTGCGTACCAGGTGCAACGCCGGCGCCGACACGACTTCCGCGTACGCGCTCGCCGCCCGCGGGAACAGCGGCATCCCGAACACCTCGTCGCCGGGCCTGAACCGATACGTCAGCGACCCCTCCTCGACCACGCCGCTGATGTCCCAGCCGAGGACGAACGGCGGCCGACCGAGCAGCGGGGGGAACTCGCCGGCGCGCACAAGCGCCTCCAGCGGGTTCAGCCCGATCGCCTTGACACGGACGAGAACCTCGGTCGGGAGGGGCTGGGGCTCGGGCGCGTCCACGATGGTGAGCACCTCGGGACCGCCGAGCCTCTGCTGGGTGATGACTCGCATGACTCTCCTGGCTCTGGATGGGGAGAGCACCCAGGCTATGTTTCCGATAGGAACCGGCAGGTACCTATCGGAACCAGCAGGTACCTTTGGCGCCATGAGCGGTTTCGGTCCCGGTGGGCCCTTTCTCGCCGACTGCCCGGCGCGTCTGGCGGTCGAGCTGATCGCCGACAAGTGGACGGTGGTCGTGCTCTACGGCCTCAGCCAGGGCCCGGTGCGCCATGGCGAGCTGATCGAGCTGATCGGCGGCATCTCCCGCAAGATGCTCACCCAGACGCTCCGACGGCTCGAGGCGCACGGACTCATCCGCCGCCACGCCTACGCCGAGGTGCCGCCCCGCGTCGAGTACGAGCTCACCCCGCTCGGGGCGACGCTGATCGATCCGATCCATATGCTGACCGAGTGGGCGAGGGCGAACGGCGACGCGGTGCTCGACGCGCTCGACGCCGCTCCTGAGCCGGTCGCCCATAGCGACTGAGGCCCCCGCCAGGGCACTGAGTACCCTCTCGGCCGCTGCCCGGGACCGGCCCGGCCGCGCCCGGTCTGAAGGCTCTGACGACCTGAAGGCTCTGACGACGTTGCGAACGGCACGGGGTCATAAGCCCACATCGGCGGGGCGGTATGTCGGCGCTCTGCGGACCCGGCCGGCCTGCTCGTAGGCGTAGGCCAGGCGGAGCAGGGTCGGCTCGCTCCACGCCGTGCCCATGAACGTCAGGCCGACCGGCAAGCCGAAGGCGAAGCCGGCCGGGACGCTGATCGCGGGGTATCCGGCGAGTGCGGCGGGCGTGGACGCGCCGCCGCCGTAGCTGTCCCCGCGGACCAGGTCGATCTTGGCCGGTGGTCCGGTGGTCGGCATCACCAACGCATCGAGGCGGAAGCGCCGTAGCACCGCGTCGATGCCTTCGGCGCGCGACAGCCGGTGGTTGGTGGCCAGCGCCTCGCGGTACTCGCTCTCGGTGAAGTCCAGCTGGTGCACCGCCTCCAGCCCGTCCTGCCGTACATAGCGGAGCTCGCGGTCGGCGTGTGCGCGGTTGAACGCGATCAGCTCCGCCAGGCCGCGCGGGTGGTCGCCGGGGGCGCCGGCCAGATAGGCGTTCAGCGCACGCTTGATCTCGTACACCTGAACGATCTTCGAGCTGGGGAGGTCCTCGAGCTGCTCGGCCGTCGGGATGTCGGCCGGGTCGACCACGGTCGCGCCGGCGGCGCGCAGCGTGGCGATCGCCTGCTCCGCGATCTCGTCGGCGTGGTCGCTGTAGCCGAAGTACACGGCTCGCGGTATGCCGATTCGCGCGCCGCGCAGTCCATCGGCATCGAGGAAGCGGGTGTAGTCACGGTGGAAGTGGCCACGGCTCGCCTCGGTCGCCGGATCACGGTCGTCGATGCCGACCAGGACGCCGAGCAGGATCGCGGCGTCGCGGACCGTGCGCGCGATCGGGCCGACGCTGTCCTGGCTGGGCACGCCGGGGATCACTCCGCCGCGCCCGACCAGTCCAACGGTCGGCTTCACCCCGACGACGCAGTTCGCCGAGGCGGGGTCGATGATCGAACCGTTGGTCTCGGTACCGATCCCGGCGACGCACAGGTTGGCCGCGGTGGCGGCCGCCGTACCGGAGCTGGACTCGTTCGGAGACCGATCCAGCTTGTACGGGTTCCGGGTCTGCCCACCGCGGGCGCTCCAGCCGGCGTGGTGGGTGAGCGACATCCCACCGGCCCACTCGCTCAGATTGGTCTTGCCGAGGATGACGGCACCGGCCGCGCGCAACCTGGCGGCGACCGTCGCGTCCCTTGCCGGCCGGAGGCCCTCCAGGGCGAGGGATCCGGCGGTCGTGTGCATGCGGTCCGCGGTTTCCACCAGGTCCTTCAGCAGCACGGGCATGCCGTGGAGGGGCCCGCGGCGACGTCGTCCGGCATCCAGGCGCCGGGCCTCCCGCAGCGCCTCGGGATTGACCTCGATCACCGCACGCAGGAGTGGATCGATGCGTTCGATCCGATCGAGGTAATAGCGCGTCAGCCGTTCGGCGTCGAGCCGCCCTTCGTCCATCCGCTCGCGTAGTTCGGCGATGCCCAGCTCGTCCAGGCTCCCGGTGGCGGGGCGGGCCTGGGCGGGGGCGGCACCCAGCCACGGTGTGGCCGCCGCGGCGGTGCCGAGCGCGAGCATGCTCCGGCGCGTGGCGTCGATCCGGTTCATTCGGTACGGCGTGGTCATAGGTCGGCACGCTAGAGGTGTAACCGATGTGGCGCGCTCCGACTGGCCCCCGGCTCTTCGCTGGTGATATCCCCCTGCCGCACCGGGGGAACGCCGGAGACCGCGATGTGCCGGCGGGAATTCCCCGCCGTGATGGCCGTCAAGAGTGGGGATCGCTGCCGCCCAGCGCGCCGACCACGGTTCGGACGAGCAGGTTGACCTTTGCCTCGACCTCGTCTCCGGCGCCTGGGGAGGCCAGGGTGGGAGACCCCGCGGGCAGGTCGTGGACCTCGTGCAGAAGGGCCAGATAGACCTGACGGCCCCAGACCGGATCCGCCGCGGTTATCGCTCCTGCGTCTCGCAGACGAGCGAAGAGCAGGTCGAGACCGTCCAGGACCGCCGGCGTGATGGCCGCGGAGAGCTGGACGGCGAAGCGGTGGCTGAGCTTGAGGTCGAAGACGATCTCCGTGAGGCGGTGCAGCGCGACGAGGGGTGGCGCGGTCTCCACCCGTGCTTCCGCCAGTCCGAGCAGATACCGCTGAGTCAGCTGCTCGGCCAGGGCGTCCAGAAGGGCGGTGCGCGAGGCGAACCGGCGGTGGACGGTGACGCGGGCAAGCCCCGCGGCGTCCGCGATCCGCTCCTTGGAGCTTCGGGCTTCCCGGCCGTGCCGCCGGTACGGCCCACCCAGGCCCGCCGGTCATCGGCGGCGCCCGCCACGCACCGCTGTGCCGACGGCCGACTCACTTTCCCGGTCACCCGGCTCAGCACAGCGACTCCCGCCCATACCCGTGCTGCGCACTGGCCCCAAGGAGAGTCATGGCCGATACATCCACACCATCGCGCCGTGGCTCGGCTGGTTGATCAACATCGTGATCGCCGAGTGGCTGATCGCCAGGCGCGGACTTCCCGGAGTGCGCTGGGAGACCTTCCAGGAGGACCACGAGAAGCGGCCTGCCCGCCGGGAAACACACATGGGCAATGCCGCCGCCTCGGGGAGGACGCCGTGCTGACGAGCTGACCGCCAAGCCCCGGGACGTCTCCTCGCTCACCGAGGTCACCATCGGCGGCTCGGCCTGCCCGCCCTATGTCACCGAGGCCGCCGTGGTGGCCGTACCGGACGACAAGTGGGGCGAGTGCCCACTGGCCACAGTGGTCCTCAGGAAGGGCGCCACCACCCGACTTCGGGACCCTGCGCGCCTTCCTTGTCGAGGAGGGCGGCATCGCCAAGTGGCAGCTCCCGGAGCGCTGGACTGCCATCGAGGCGGTGCCCAAGACGAGCGTGGGCAAATTCGACACCTGCCGACCGAGTGCGACAGCCGCCGTCCGCGCTTGGCAAGTGCCATGAACTCGTGGGTGCCACCGCCGGAATCGGCCCCTGCCGGCGGGCTGGTGACATGAAACCTGTGACGCCCACGCTTCTGCCGGGCGGGACCGGTCTTGCACGAGAGATCCAGGTCCCGGAACTACCGAAGGCATCCGCCCGGCAGGGCGAGGTCCGAAGAGGAGCCGGTCCGACCACGGGGACCTAAGCGCTCCGCTGGAAGTGCCCTGACCTGCCGTCGATCGTCCGCAGCGCCGTCGTGGCTGGTCGCGCCCGCGCGGCGGAGCCGCACATCGACACAGCCCCGCGCCCCTGCGGGGCGCCACCGAACCGAAGCCGCATTCCGCCGATCCGCTTAGTCCCGAACGGGCGACGGGCGATCACCTCGGAAGGCCCCTTTGCACGCGCGTGCTCGAGGGCCACCGGTGAGCTATGAGAACTACCGCTGCTCCACCAACCGCCAGGGCGGTGAGTTCACAGGCTGATCTGGACGGGACCCGCTGCCTGGGAAACCCCGTCCAGCAGGCTGGAGGGGACGCGGAATACGCGCCCGGGGGAGGCGGGCCAGGGCAGGGTACGGCGTGCGATGGCCCGACCGTCCTGACGGACGGTCACCTTGGGGAAGCGGACGTACTCGTCGGTCCACAACAGCAGTCGGCCGCGGGCGGGTGCGGGGTCGTCGGGCCGCAGGATCTGCGGTGCGATCCAGCGGAAGGGTGCGCTGACGGTGAGCCGGACACCGGCTGCGGACCGGCGTTCGCCGTGCAGGTGGTTGATGACCTGTTGGGCGACGTGTTTACCGTCGAGCGCCGCGATGTCGGCGGTGTCGACGGGGTGGAGGAGATTGCCGGCTGCGAAGACCCCGGGGCGGCTGGTGCGCAGGGCACTGTCGGTAAGGGGACCGAGAGTGCCTTCGTCGAGGGTGATGCCCGCGGCGCGGGCGAGTTCGTGGTCGGGGATCCAATCGCCGGTGAAGACGATGGTGTCGCATTCGATGGTGCGGCGCTTGCCGGTGTCGAGGTGTTCGATCTCGACGGCCTGGCAACGGCCCTTGCCGATGACCTGGGTGACGCGGCTGCGGGTGGCGACGGGGACGCGCAGAACGGCGCGACCGGCGGCGTTGAACGCGGCGTAGGACTCGGCTTTCGGGTATCGGCTGATCATGAGTGCGGGTGTGCAGCCTGCCTCGCGGAGGGTGAGGGCCGCGGACCAGCTGACCAGTTCGCCGCCGACGATGACGGCTCGCTTGCCGACGGGCTGGTGGTGAAGGTGGACGAGGTTTTGGAGTTGTCCGGTGGTGTAGACGCCGTGGGGGCGGTCACCGGGGATACGGCGTGCGGTGCGGGGCCGTTCGCGGGCGCCGGTGGCCAGCACGATGGCCCGGGGGCGGATCTGGTAGCGGCCTTGGGGGCTGGTGACCTCCACGGTGTGATCGTCCGCCCAGCCGGTGACCATGGTGTTGGTACGGATCTCGGCTCCGGCCCTGGCGGCCTGGTCCACGAGGTGGCGGGCGTAGGCGGGACCGGACATCACGCGGTGCAGGTCACGTATGCCGTAGCCGGTGTGATCGCTGTGACGGGGGATGCCGCCGGCCTCCTGTTCACGGTCGACGACGAGGTTGTGCCCGGCACGGCGGGCGGAGAGTTCGGAGGCCGCGGTGAGCCCTGCGGGACCGCCTCCGATGATGAGGACATCGGGTTCGAGCAGTGACAGGTGGTCGGTCATCGGTCGTCCTTGTGCTGGCTGCGGCAGCCGTCGTGGGGCTGATGTTGGGTGCGCAGGGCGGCGATCGCCGCGCCGCAGAAGAAGCCCTGGCAGCGGCCGTTCATGGCGCGGGTGCGGCGGCGCAGTCCTTCGAGGCTGCGCGCGGGCAGGGGTGCGTGGCAGGCGTCACGGATCTCGCCTTCGGTGACGCGCTCACAGAAGCAGACGATGGTGCCGTAGGCGGGGTCCTGGGCGATGAGGTCCGCGTCCTGGTAGGGCCGGGTGCCCGCTTCCCCGATGTTCGGCATCCGGGGCGGGTCGGGCAGGCCGGTGCGGGTTCGCAGGGGCATTCCGGCCTTCTCCAGGAGACCGCGGACGTGCTCGGCGATCGCGATCCCGGCGGTCAGTCCGGTGGAGCGGATGCCGCCGACGAGGAGGTAGCGCTGCTCGGGGGTGGCCTCGATGAGGTAGTCGGGGTGGTCTATGGCGGCGCGTAGCCCGGCATAGCTGGCGGTGACCTCCTCGGTGAGCAGGCTCGGCATGAGGCGCTCGCCTTTGTCGAGGAGGAAGTCATAGCCGTCCTCGGAGGTGGCGGTGTTGGTGCGGTCGGCGAGGTCCTCGGCGGTGGGGCCGAGCATGATGTTGCCGTAGATGGTCGGGGAGATGAGCACACCCTTGCCCCGGGAGGAGGGGACCGGCAGGACGATCTTGTTTGCCTTGGGGCGGGCGAGCTTGTCGAAGACGAACAGTTCGCCGCGGCGGGGGGTGACCGTGAAACGTTCGTGGCCGAAGAGCCGGTCGATGTGGTCGGCGCCGAGCCCGGCGGCGTTGACGACCCAGTGGGCTCGGACCTCGCCGGCCTCGGTGTACAGCGTGGTTGTGTCGTCGGCTTGGTCGACGCCGGTCACGGCGTGTTCGAGCAGGATGGTGGTGCCCCGCTGCTGGGCGTCGGTGGCCAGGGCGAGGCTGGTGGTCCAGGTGCAGATGATGGATTCGTCGGGGACGGTCAGGCCGCCGCGCACGCCGTCGCCGAGGTCGGGCAGCAGACGGTACACCTCGTCGGCGTCGATGATGCGGCAGTGCTCGTACCCGTTGGCCTCGGCCTTGTCCTTCAGGCCGGGCAGGGCATCGGTCTCTTCCTCGTTCCAGGCCACCAGCACGGCGCCGGTGTGCTCGACGGGGATGCCGGTGGCTTTGGCGTAGGCATTGAGCAGGTGGTAGCCGCGGGCGACGAGCCGGGATTCGAGGGTGCCGGGTTTCGCGTCGAATCCGGTGTGGAGGATCGCGGTGTTGGCTTTGCTGGTTCCGTCGCCGATGTCATCGCGGGCCTCGACCAGTGCCACGGAGACGTCGTAGCCGGACAGTTCACGCGCGATGGCGGAGCCGACGATGCCTCCTCCGATCACCGCGATGTCAAAGACCTCGGGGTGGCGGGGGCGGGGAGTGGCGGTCATGGCTTGTCTCCTTTGGAAGCACAGTCCGTGGCGGCCTGCGCCCATGTGGTGCGGAACTGCTGGGCCCGGTCCTCGGACCAGCGAGGTTCGTATACGGTGCTCGGCTGCCAGTCGCCGACCGCCTCTTCAAGGCTCATGGCGGGGTCCAGGGCGCAGCGGGCGAGGGCGGCAGCGCCGAGGGGGGTGGCATGCGCGTTGGGGTAGATATCGACGGGCATCTGGGCGATGTCGGCCTGGGCCTGCATCAGGGCAGCGGAGTTGGTCAGGCCGCCGTCCGCCCGAAGTCGGTTCAGCGGGCGGCCGACGTCGCAGCCTACGAGGTCGGCCAGCTCGGTGACCTGCGCGGCGATGCCCTGGAGCACGGCGAGGACGAGGTGCTCACGGCGGGTGGCCAACGTCATTCCGCTGAGGGAGGCAGCGGCTTCGGGGGCCCACCGGGGGGCGGCCAGGCCGGCGAAGGCAGGCACGCACAGCACGCCCTCGGCGTCCGCCGCGGCGAGGGAGTCCAGCTCGGTGGCGGACTGGATGAGTCCGAGGTCTTGCAGCCAGCGCACTGCCGAAGCGACGGTGTAAACCTGCCCGTCCACGCAGTACAGGGTCTGTCCGTCTGTCTGCCAGGCCACCGACGTCGTCAGGCCGGCGCTGGAGCGCACGGCGTCGGGACCGGTGTTCGCCAGCAGGAACGCGCCTGTGCCGTAGGTGCACTTGGCGGTCCCCTGTTCCAGGCAGGCTTCTGCGACCAGGGCGGCCTGCTGGTCGACGATCAGTCCGGCCACCGGCGTCTCCTGTCCGAAGGCACGCGTGGTGCCGACGACCTCGTCGCTGGCCACGATGCGCGGCATCCGCTCGCCACCGAGACGGAACATCTCGGCGAGCTGTCCGTCCCACGCGGCGCTGTCCAGATCGAAGATCAGGGAACGGCTGGCTGTGGATGCGTCGGTGACGAACTCGCCCGTCAGGTGGTGCACCAGCCAGGTGTCGGTTGTTGTCACCACGCCGTCGCGGGTCAGGTGGCGGCGCAGCCAGGCCATCTTGGGTGCCGAGAAGTACGGGTCGAGGACGAGTCCGGTGCGCTGGGCGAGAACCTCGCTGTGCTCGGTCAGTTCGGCACAGATGCTCTCCGCTCGTCTGTCCTGCCAGACGATGGCTGGGGACAGAGGCGTTCCGGTGGCTTCGTCCCAGGCCAGGACGGTCTCTCCCTGGTTGGCCAGGGCCACGCCGTCGATCGGACGGCCGGCCATGCTCACGGCACGGCGTCCGGCGGTGAGGACGGAGGCAAGCAGTTCCTGGGGGTTCTGTTCGACGCCTCCGCCGGGGAGGTAGCTGGGACGGATGGCTTCCTCGGCGATGGCGACTGTTCCGTCTTCGGTGTCGATGACGATGGCCTTGGTGCCCGAAGTGCCTTGGTCGATGGCGAGGATCGTGGTCATCGCGCAGTCCCTTCCGCGCCGGCCTCAGCGGATTCGGCGGTGCCGTCCAGGACGCGGTCGATATCGGCCATGTCCGGCATCGTCAGCGCGGCACGGCCGCGCCGGGCGATGAACACGGCCAGGTATACGGCGCCGATCCCGCACAGCACCAGAACGTAGACCCAGGGGCCCCGGAAGGAGGCGTCCCGGAAGATGAGCAGCTCGTACACCAGCCAGACGGTGGCCAGGATGAGGACCGGGACCTCCCACCTGCCCAGGGAGAACCCGCGGGACGGGGGCAGGGAACGTCGCTTGACCGCGTACATCGCCACCGTACCGGCGTAGATGACGGCGGGAAGCAGGGTGGCCGCGGAGAACAGCTGGAAGAGGGCGTCGGCGGAGCGTGAGAACACCGCGAGGATGATCTGGGCGATGGCCATCATGAAGACGGTGGCGTTGAGCGGTGTCGCGGTACGGGGGTGGATGCGCTTGAGCAGACGCCAGCCGGGGAAGCGCTCGTCCCTCGACATCGCGTAGACCAGGCGGGTGCCGCTGAGGGTGATCACCAGTCCGCAGGAGAAGATCGAGATCACGACGAGAACCAGGAGGATCTTCCCGACGACCGAGCCGAGTACAGCGGTGATCACGGTCGCCACGGGGGTGGCCGACTGGGCTGCGCCGCCGATCCGGCCGGCGGCGGCGGTGATGGCGAGCAGGAACAGGAAGCCGAGGACTCCGAGTGAGAGCACGGCCTGGACCATGGCCTTGGGGATGACGCGCGCGGGGTCCTTGGTCTCCTCGGCCAGGTTCGCCGCGGACTCGAAGCCGACGATGGTGAACGCGCCCAGCAGAAAGGCCAGGGCGAAGGGGCCCGCGTGGGTGCCGCCGCCCAGGCCGTAGTAGCCGTGTTCCGGCACGGGCCCGGTTTCGAACAAATGAGCGAAGTCGAGCTTGCCGGTGAAGAAGCCCACCGCGAACAGCAGCACGGTCAGCGCGATCATCCCGATGAGCTGCGCCGTCACGGCCGCGTTGTTGACCCGGTGGGTGGTACGGGTCGAGGCGGCCACCAGTAGTGCCTGTAGCAACACCACGCCAGCCGTGATGACCCAGGCGTTCTGGGTCGTACCGGCGTATTGGAACAGCTCGGGCAGGATGGTGGAGGCGATCGTGTAGTCGACGGCGACCACGACCACGCCGAGGAAGGCGAACGAGATCCACCCCATGATCCAGCCCCACACGGGGCCGACGATCCGGGACACCCACTGGTAGGAGTAGCCGCCGATCGGGATGCGGGCCGCCAGCGCACCGAACACCAGGGCGATGGACAGTTGGCCGATCACCGAGATCGGCCAGGCCCAGATGCCGCGCGGCCCCGAGGTGGCCAGGACCGAACCATAGGTGGTGAAGATGCCGGTGGCGATCGACACGAACCCGAACGCCACCGAGAAGGAGGCGTACCAGCCCAGCTCCCTCGCCATCCCCGGCTGGGGCTCTGCCCCGTTCCGGTCGACTGATCTCGACTCCTGGGAACCTATCTCCGCATGTGCCATGACTCGTTTCCCTGCTTCGGGGTGCCCCCGCCGTCACCGCGGGGAGCCAGTGGATGGATTGAGCGCCGAAGGTGGTCGGCGTGCAGGCACGCCCCGCAGGGATGTGCTGGAGCCTGTCCGTGGAGGCTGGCGGTCGCGCCCACAATGGTGCACGACCCTGACTGCCGGTCGGCAGAGAGATGGGCGCTGACCGTTTCTGTGGACTATTGACCGTCGGCACCTGGAAGTGTGTATCTTTGCCTGTATGCCGTCAAGGGTTCCCTCGAACGCAATGCTTGGGACAGCACACCGGGATGCGGCACCGCAAGCCCCGGGATCCACCGGAATCCGGGTGTACACCGCGCCGTAGCGGTCGTGTACGAGCGAGGGCGGCGGCCGGGGAGACTGCGCCGAGCTTCTAGAATGCAGTCACAGGTCCACAGAAACGGTCACTCGGGAGGTCAGGATGCTCGCTGCGGAGCGTCACCGCAGAATTGTCGCTGAGATCGCCCGCATCAAGTTCGTGACCACCGACGACCTCACGACACTGCTGCGGGTTTCCCACGAGACGATCCGCAGAGACCTCGCGCTGCTCGAGCGGCAGGGTGAACTCGTTCGTGTTCACGGCGGCGCCACCGCCGCACAGACGCCGGTCGGAGAGGAGGCGTCCTTCAGTGAACGAAGCGACGCCTTCGCCGCGGAGAAGCAGACCATCGGCCGGGCGGCGGCAGCTCTCATCGAGCCGAATCAGACGATCGTCATCGACGTCGGCACGACCGCACTGGAAGTGGCCCGCGCCCTGCCGGCCGATCACGTGGGCGTGATCGCGACCCCGTCTCTGCTCGTGGCCGCCGAGGTCAGCACGCGCCCGCGCGCCGAGGTGCTGGTCAGCGGCGGCCGGCTGCGCGGAGGGGATCTGGCCTGTTCCAACGCGCAGGCCGTGGAGTTCTTCAGCAATCTGCGCGCGGACGCCGTCTTCCTGGGATCCGGAGGTCTTGCCCCGTACGGCCTGACCGACTACCACTTGGACGAGGTGGCCACCAAGCGTGTCATGCTGGCGAACGCCTCCCACCGCTATGTGCTGGCCGACTCCAGTAAATTCGGGCGCACCGCCGCACACCGGGTCTGTGAACTGAGCGGTTTCGATACTCTCATCACCGATCAACCGTGTCCGGCTGAGCTGCGCACCGCCCTCATTCAGGCCGGCGGCAGCATCATCGCGGGCTGACCGCCCTCCTCGAGGACAGCCTCTAGCGCACACCTTCCCAGAGTCGGCGTTCCTCTTCTCGCGGGTCGTCCAGCAGGGCGGAATCTTCGGCGAAGAGCCTCGTGGTGCGAGTGGCCGGATCGTATGGCGGCCAGCCGGGGTCGCCGGTCTTCGCGAAGGAGACCCACGCTTGGTGCATCTCGTCCGCGAGGGCCTGGGGCGGGTGGTCACCGAGGATCGGGGCGTACGACGGGTCCCGGAGGCGGTCGAAGACGAAACCCAGTTCCAGGGTGTGGCATGCGCCGAGGCGGGCGCCGAACCGCGGGGAGCGCCAGGCGAATTCGTACATGTACGAGCCCGGGACGGATTCGGCCAGGCGGATGCCGGGGATCCGGTAGAACCAGTCCGTGGCCACCGCGGCCAGGAGCTCGCCGGGGGCGGCGCCGGGGCGGGCGGTGCGGTAGAGGGGGAGTGCCTGGTCCGGGTCCAGACCGTAGGCAACTGTTCCGGCACGAAGCCGCGATGCGGAGACGGTTTCCAGGCGCTGTGTGGGCACCAGGAAGAAGCGGTACTCCTCGCGATTGGCGCCGATCAGGAGGTCGACGCCGCAGCCGGGGCCGGGAAGGGCGAGATCGGCTGCCACCGGTTCGAAGGGCATCATGTTGAGCACCGCCTCGCCCCACAGCGCCGGGTCCGGATGCGCGCCCACTTCGGCGCGGAGCTCGGCCTGGGCCGGTAGAAGGTCGGTGAGGGAGACCGCGGCGAAGGCGTCCGGGGTCGGTTCGATGCCGAGCTTCGAGCTCAGCCGGGAGGCGATCAGGGTCGCCGAGCCGGGGCGCAGGAAGTGGTGGCAGGCGCCGCTCTGGAGGATCGCCCGGCGGAACAGGCCGCGTGCCCGGCCGGTGGACAGCAGGACGCCGATGCTCATCGCGCCCGCCGATTCACCGAAGACGGTCACCTGCTCGGGATCGCCCCCGAAGGCGGCGATGTGGGCGCGGATCCAGCTCAGGGCGGCCACCTGGTCCAGGAGGCCGCGGTTGTCGGGGACGCCGGGCAGGTGCAGGAAACCGTCCGCGCCCAGGCGGTAGTTGAGGGTCACACAGACGACCCCATCGCGGGCGAAGGCGTTGCCGTCGTACGCCGACGCCGAGCCCGCGCCGTTTGAGAAGGCCCCGCCGTGCAGCCACACCATCACCGGCAGACCCGCACCCGGCTCCGGGGCGGGAGTCCAGATGTTGAGGTTCAGGCAGTTCTCACCGGGGATGACATCGTCCGGGACGAGCGCGTCGAAGGGCGGTGCGTAGGGCGCGTGCGGCGAGGTCGGGCCGTAGGCCGTGGCGTCGCGGACTCCGGGCCATGGCTCGGGCGGAGCCGGTGCGCGGAAACGCCGGGGGCCGAAGGGCGGGGCGGCGTAGGGAATGCCCAGGAACGACGCCACGCCGTCCGGGGAAAGAGTGCCACGGACCGCGCCCAGGGCGGTGACGCACACGGTCATGCCGACAGGACCTCCAGCAGTGCCGCGCCGAACTCCTCGGGGCGTTCCAGGTGCACCGCGTGCCCGGCGCCGGGCACGGCGACCTCCCGCACCGTACCGCCCTCGGCCGCGTAACGGTTCAGCACATGACGGGTCTGCGCCACCATCGGCTGGGCGGGGGTCCCGTCCCAGCCCGGCAACGCGCCGATCGCGCCCAGGTGTGCCAGGTCGAACATGGAGGTGTCCGAAACGATGGTGTCGTCCTCGCCGCGGATCCACAGCACCGGCGGCTTGGGACGGACCAGATGCAGCTCGTCGAGGCGGGAGTGGAGCGGGGACAGGCAGTTGAGGATTCCCCGGGTGCCGGGTGCGACGCCCGGCCAGACGGGGGAGGGCACGCTGTCGCCAGGATAGTGGTCGTCGCCGGTCCGCGTGGTGAGCATGGACTCGACGTAGGCGTCCTCGCGCTCAGGGCGCAGCGGCGGCTTGAAGTAGTGGTTCGCGAGGACGGCGCGGGGTGAGAACGGGGAGTCCTCTCCGCGGTCCCCCTCGGCGAGCCGGGCGACGAACTCCGGGCTGGCCGTGCCACCTCCCGAACCCGCTCCGTCCGGGGAGTTGAGGGCTCCGTCCACTCCGTGTGTACCGCCGAAGCCGTACGGGGAGACCGGGTTGACCAGGGTCAGGGAGCGCACCGTGGCCGGGTGGTCGCAGAGGTACCGCATGGCCACGCCTCCACCCATGGACCAGCCCACCAGATGTGCCCTGCCGATCCCGAGGGCCGCGAGCAGCGCGGCGAGGTCGTCGGCGTGGTCGCGCAGTCCGCGTGTGGCGTCGATGGGCAGCGGGTCGGTGCCGCCGAAGCCGCGTAGGTCCGGTGCGATGGGGCGGTAGCGGTCCGGCAACAGGGGCAGGGTGGAGTGCCAGAAGGCCGCGGTGGAGACGTTGCCGTGGAGGAAGACGACCGGTTCGCCCTCGTCGCGGATCTCGGTGAGCTGGACGGTGAGCCGCTCGGTGGGCACGCGGCGGGTGCGGAGGCCGTCCGTGGCGTTCGTGGTGCTCGTGGTCATTTGAGGGTCCTTTACGGGAGCTCCCGGCTCATGGGGAAGCTCGCTACGAGAGCCAGGCGGCGATCTGGGCGGCGGCGGAAGGGTTCCAGCCCAGTTCGAGGTGGTTGGCGCCGACGATGGTGGCCGTGCCGCCGACCGTGGGGATGCCGGTGGTGTCGAGCGCGCTGCTGATGAAGACGACACCATCGCTGGGTCCGCGGTTCTCGTTGAAGATGCCGAGAACGTCGGGGGATCCGCCGGCCAGCAGATAGGTGGTGACGGCGGCGGGTACTCCGGCGTTGTGCAGTGGTTTGATCAGTGAGCCGGCGTCGATGGCGGCCTGGATGCCGCTGCCCGCCGTGTACAGGCCCTGGCCGCCGTAGTAGGTCGTGTACCAGTCCTGCGTGGCGCCGTCGACTCCGTAGACCCCGTCCCAACGGGCCAGCATCTGGCGCTGGCCGGGGTAGTCGTCGTACCCGCCGGAGGGGGTCATTGAGAACTCGGGGTGCGCGGTATACAGCCCGTAGCAGGTCATGTGCGAGTGTGGGGAGGGAGCGTTGACCTTGCCCCCGCACTCGGGCCAGATGGAGAAGTCGTGCGCCCAACCGTGGGCGTAGGGGTAGTCGTAGCCGCCGTTTGGGCCGCCGAGGGTGATGAGCTTGCGTACGTCACCGGCGTAGCCCCGTCCCCAGCTCGGCTTCACGGACGACACATAGGCGCGGGCCGACATCTCGCCCTTGCTCCAGCCGACGAGGTCGACCTTGTCGACACCCAGCCTGGCCTTGATGACGGCGATCGCGTCGCCGACGATCTGCGCCTGCATCAGATTGTCGCCCTGCTTGTGGGCGAAGCCGACGGCGAAGACGCGGTGGCCGCGTGCGGACAGGTATTGCATCAGCCCGGTGGACGGGCAGGAGACGGCGCCGCAGCCGTAGCCGCCCGCCTCGCCCGGATTGGCCCAGGCGCGGTCCGCGGTGTCGTTCGCGCCGTGCACGAGGAGGATGGGCGTGGTCCGGGCGCCGGTGTTCCAGCCGGGGGCCGAGTGGAGCAGGAAGCGGCCGGAGGAAGGGCGGGAGACGCCGCCGAAGTATGTGAGGCGTTGTCCCTCCTGGTCGCCGCGGCCATCCGGGGGGTAGTCCTCGGTGAGGAATCCGGCGGTGGTGTCGAGGTAGCGTTCCACGCGTTCCCAGCCGTTTGTGACGGTACCGCTGCCGTAGTCGGCCTCCTGGAGGAGGTAGGAGGGCGGTTCGGCGGCGGACGCGGTGCCGCCGGTGACCGGAGGCCCGGCCACCGCCGCCAGCAGGAGAGCGAGCAGCAGTCGCCATCGGCCCGCACGGTTTCTTCGGTGTCGCATGTTCCGGCGCCCCCTTGCCCACTGTGTGACCTGACCGCCCCCGCTCGGCGCACACGCTAGGCGGGGGAGACGGGAGAAGACATGGGTGGGAACCCCACAAGGAAGGCGGTCCGTGTGGGGAAGGCGGGGATGGTCCGCCTCGCCGAGCGCGCCCCCTCGGCCGAGTCGGTGGCCGGAGCGGTGTGTGAGTCGTACACCTTCAGTTGGGCGTCCAGACGGCCCATCAGCTCGGTGATGGTGGCGTTGTGTCCGGCCTCGCGCAGCGAATATCTCGAGGATCTCCTCCGGTGTGCGGGTGCGGACGACGTAGCCGCGGGTAGCCCGCTCCACCAGACCATCCTGTTCAAGCCTGATCAGGGCTTCCCGTACGGGTGTGCGCGAGACGCACCGAGGGAGCCATCATCGGCACGGCCGCCGAAGTGGCCGACGGCATGGAGCGGTGGTACACCGAGGGCGCCTGCGACGGGTTCACCGTGGGCGCCGTCCACAGTCCGGGCGCGTTCGAGGACTTCGTCCGTCAGGTGGTTCCCGAACTCCAGCGGCGCGGTGTGCTCCGCACCGAGTACGAGGGCAAGACCCTGCGCGACAACCTGGGACTGGAACGCCCCGCGTCCGGAACGTGGCGCAACCGCCGCTACGGCGCCCGAGCACCGGCTGGTCCGGGCGCGAAGACCCTGTCCTGCCCGTCCGCCCGCCGCCGATGGCCATGAGGGAGACGAGGAGAAGAAGAACGATGCCGACCGCAGGCGACACCGTGAGCATCACCGGCCGGACCACGGACACCCAGGGCCGTTTCCTGGTGACCGCCAGAAGCAACCATGTCGTCTCCGACGCCCGTACGGGACCGGCCGAGGCCGTCCAGGCCGGAGAGCTGCTGCTGTCCGCCCTGGCCTCCTGCTCCCTGAGCAACATCGAGCTCCACGCCCAGGAGCGCGCGTCCGGCCTGCCCGGCGGGCAGGTCCACATCAGCTACGAACGGCCCCGCAGGACCCCACCCGGTACGCCTGTATCCGCCTCGGCCTCCTCCTGAGTGGAGTCACCCAGGAGGAGGCCGAGACTCTGGCCGGACTCTTCGCCGACAGCTGCCCCATCTACAACACTCTGCGCCGGGGCGGCAACGTCGTCATCGCCGTCCGCGCCGAAGCCCCCGCGGACCGAGATCACCGGGCAGGGGAAGAGAGGTGATCGCTGCGAGGGGATGGAGATCCGTCGTGGTCATCGTCACCGCCCCGCAGGGCTGAGCAGTCGGGCCACGGAGACCGGGGTGCCGTCGCCGTCCCGGGACTCCTCGGCGAGCAGGGACATCCGTACGGTGGGCCGACCTCCTTCGGCACTGACCACGACCAGGTCGGCACGGAGCCCCGGGACGAGGGCGCCGCGGTCGGTGAGTCCCGAGGTGCGTGCGGCGCCCGAGGTGATGAGCGCCACCGCGGTGTGCAGCGGGACCACTCCCCGCTCCGCCAGACGCAGGGTGGCGGCCAGCAGCGTGGTGGGCATGTAGTCGCTGGACAGGTTGTCCACCAGGCCCTCGGCGATCAGGGCCTCGGCGCCGACGTTGCCGCTGTGCGAGCCGCCGCGCAGCACATTGGGGGCACCGGCGACGACCGGCATCCCGGCGTCGTGTGCGGCCCGGGCAGCCTCGCGGGTGGTGGGAAACTCGGCGACGGCGGCGCCTGCCGCGCGTACCCCGGCGAGCTCCTCCGCGCTCTCCACGTCGTGGGCGAGCAGCCGGATCCGCCCCGCGCGTACCTCCTGGCCCAGGTGGGCGAGGGTGCGGGCGCGCTGCGAGATGCCGCCGGCGCGCTCGTCGATACGGTGGCGGATGAACCGGTCGGCGTCTTCGGCGGACAGGTGTTCCTGCTGCTGGATGATGGCTCGGTACGCCTCCAGGTTCCGGTACTGGCCCTGGCCGGGCGTGTGGTCCTCGTAGGAGACCAGCGGCGGCACATCGCTGTGCGGCTGCCCGGCGAGGGCCCCCTTGAGGGCGTCCAGCGCGTCGGCGTCGCGGGCGTCGAGGCGGTGCAGCAGCCGGTGGTCGATCAGGCCGACGCCGGACGCGGCCCGCTCCCGTACAGCGGTGGCGAGCGCCAGCGAACGCTCGATGGTGCGGTCCTTCTCGGTGTTGGTCTGGTAGCCGACCGCGTGGTGCATCGTGGTGACGCCCGCCGCCCGGACCCGTCCCTCGAAGCTCAGCACGGCGAAGGTCGCGTCGAACTCCACGGTGGGGCGGGGGCGTTGCTCCTTCTCCAGCGCGTCGCTGTGGGTGTCGATGATGCCCGGCAGCAGCAGCGCGCCGCCGAGGTCGAGGGCTCCGGCCGGGACCGTGCCCGGGGTGGCGGGGGCGACGTCGGTGATCCGGCCGTCCTCGACGACGAGGAGGGCGTCGTCGAGGGTGCGGTCGGGAAGCACGGCGCGGGCGTGGACGAACGCGTGGCGGCTCATCGGGCCACCTCCAGAGGCAGTTTCGGGTTGCGCAGGATCTCCCCGGGGGCGCCGGTGGCCAGCACCCGGCCGCCGCCGAGCACCACCACGCGGGTGGCGAGGCGTTCGATGGCGTCGAGGTCGTGGAAGACGGACAGGACGGCGGTGCCGGTCTCCTCCAGGCGGGCGATCAGATCCAGGACGGCGGCGCGGTTGGCCGGGTCGAGGGCTGAGACGGGCTCGTCGAGCAGCAGCAACCGGGGCGGTGCGATGGTGCCGGCGGCGATGTTGACGCGTTGCTTCTGCCCGCCGGACAGGACGGTGGCGTGCATGTCCCACAGGTGTCCGGCGATGGCGACCTGGCGTAGTGCGGCGGCGGCGGCCTCCCGGGCTTCGGTCCGGTCCATGCCGCGTGCGACGCCGGCCGAGGCGACGATGGAGATCACCGAGCGGCGCGGCTGGGGGCGCAGGAACTGCGAGACGTACCCGATCTCCTGGCCGCGCAGGTCGGCGGCCTCGGCGTCGGGCAGGCCGGCCACGTCGAGGAGTTCACCGCCCGCGGTACGGAACCAGATGTGGCCGGCGCCGGACAGATAGGTGCGGTAGACGCACCGCAAGAGGGTGGACTTGCCGGCCCCTGAGGTGCCGGCGAGTGCGACGTGTTCGCCGGGCCGGACATCGAGGTCGACACCGTGCAGGGCGTCCACGACCCGGCCGTCGATGGTGTGCAGGGTGAAGTCCTTGCGCAGTCCGCGCACCGACAGGACGGTGTCGTCGGGGACGCCGGGGACATCCGCGGGGGTTCCGGGGCGAACGGGGGTCTGTACGGGGGTCACTGTGGTCATCCTCGGGCCGCCGCGACGAGTTGCTGGCTGTAGGGGTGCTGGGGGTCTTCCAGGAGCTGGTCGGTGAGGCCGGACTCGACCACCCGGCCGTGCTTCATGACCAGGACCCTGCGGGTGAGCATGTCGATGACGCCGAAGTCGTGGGAGACGACGACGGCGGCCACTCCGGTCTCCTCCAACAGGCCGCGGAGCAGGTCGAGCACGCCCGCGGCGACCGAGGCGTCGAGCCCGGTGGTCGGCTCGTCCAGGAGCAGCACCGGCGGGTCGTTGGCGAGGGCCTTGGCGATCTGCACTCGCTGGCGCATACCGCCGGAGAAGGTGCGGACCATGTCGTCCATGCGGCTGAGCGGGACCTCGACCCGCTCCAGGAGTTCGGCCGCGCGCTGCCGGATGCCGTCGTAGGAGCGCCAGCCGACGGCGGTGAGCGGGTCGGCGATGTTCCCGCCGGCGGTCACATCCAGGTTCAGGCCGGCCGCCGGGTCCTGGTAGACGGCGGCGATGTCCTTCAGGCGGAGCCGTCGCCGAGCCGAGGGCAGGAGGTCGCACAGGTTGACGGTGCCGTCGCCGACGGAGCGCAGGGCGATGGCGCCGGCGGTGGCCGTCTCATCGCCGGCGACGCAGCGCATCACGGTGGACTTGCCGGAGCCGGACTCGCCGATGATGCCGAGGGCTTCGCCGGGCGCCACGTCGAAGGAGACGTCCCAGGCCGCCACGACCGCGCCGGTCGAGGGTGAGACGGCCGTGCCGTGCTCCGGTCCGGTGCCGGTCAGGGACACGGGCGACGGGTCACCGTAGACGCGGCCGAGGCCGGTCACTTTCAGGGCCCAGGGACGGTCCGGGAGGATGGGGGTGGTCATGCGGTGGTCTCTTCCTCGTCTGCGGTGGTGCGCCGCACTGCCACGCGGGCCAGGTCGATCGGGCGGGCGGCGACGTCGGCGGGGGCGTCGCCGGTACGTCGGCGGGTGCAGAAGTCGGTGTCGGAGCACGACCAGGTGCTGGGCGCACCGTCCTCGCCCGGCTCCTCGACGAGGTAGGTGTCGTCGGAGCCGCAGAGGCGGCACGCGGTGCCCGGGGTGTACTCGACCTCGAAGGGGCGGTCGTCGAAGGTGAGCGGGACGACACGGGTGTGCGGGGGGACGGCGAACAGCCGCTTCTCGCGGCCGGCCGACAGGATGGTGATCGCGTCGGAGTCGTTCATCTTGGGCACGTCCCAGCGTGGGATGGGGCTGGGCGTCATCACGTACCGGCCTTCGACGAGTACCGGGTAGCCGGCGGCCGCCGTGATCAGTCCGTTGTGGACGATGTCCTCGTAGAGCCAGACCCACATCTTGGCGTAGTCCGCCTCGGCGTGCATGCGGCGCTGCTCGTCCATCTCCTGCACGATGCGGAACAACGGTTCGGCGTTGGGCACTTGGAGCACCAGGATCTGCCCGTCGGTGAGCGGCTGCTCGGGGATACGGTGCCGGGACTGGATGATGTCGGCGGCGCGGGTGTCGGTCTCCTCGCTGGAACCGGTGTGCTCGGTGATCAGGCGGCGCAGGTTGGAGGCGTTGACGCCGGCGTCCTCACCCTGGTCGATGACCTTCAGCTGGTGCTCCTCGCAGACCAGCGAGAGGGTGGCCTGTAGACCGCCGGACCCCCAGCCGCGGGCTACCGGCATCTCCCGGGAGCCGTAAGGGACCTGGTAGCCGGGGATGGCGATCCCGCTGAGCATGGCGCGGCGCAGCTCCCGCTTGGACAGCTCGTCGAAGATGCCGGGACGGGGGTCGGGCCCGGCGAGGGCTCCGGCACGGGAGGCGCCGGTGCCGGTGCGGGTCGGGGACAAGGTGTTCATACGGTCTCTCCCGGGGGGTTGGCGTCCTGACCGGCGGCCTCGGCGCGGTCCAGCACCGAGCGGTACTCCACGTGGTGCGGCAGCTTCAGGTGCTGCGCATAGCCGGTGGAGTCCAGGCCGTCGAGAGTGAGCAGGACGTCGTGGTGGAGCTCGGAGGTGGCGTCGTAGTGGACCAGCGCCAGGTCGAGGCCCGCCATGGCGATGGACTTGCGCTCGTTGTGGCCGAAACAGATGCCGTAGCCGACGCCGAGGTGGTGTTGGGCGGCGGCGCTGGGCACGTTGTAGAAGGACTCGACCTCGCTGACCCGCACCTCGGCGACCGTCACCGGCTCACCGGTGTGCGGGTGGGCGATGCGCACCGGCAGCGCGCCGTGCCGCAGTTCGCCGGGGATCTCGTGGTCGGGGCGCCAGTCGCAGCCGTACCACCACAGGTGCACCAGCGAACCGGTGTCGCCTCGCGCCATGGTCTGCAACCACGCCGAGCGCGGGGCACCGGGCCGTGCCGGGCGCCGGGTGATGTCGTAGAGCTCGGGGTCGTCGGGACGCTCGGGGAGCGGGGCGACCAGGCCCATCTCGCGGAGAATGGCCAGGACGTTTCCCGGGACACGTTCGACGGCGGAAGGGTCGGCCGAGTGCTCGTGGTCGTGGTGGAGGTGCCCGTCATCGGCGGGAGCCGGGGACTCGTCGATGACGTGGGCCCGGCCCTCGTCCTCGGGGAGCAGGTCCAGCAGGCGACCGGCGTAGTCCACGGTGCGGCCGAGGATCTGGCCTCCGGGCGGGTTGCGAAAGGCGGAGCTGATCCGGCGCACCACCCGCAGTTCCGAGGTGGCCACCGGGGCGGACACCGCGAGGCGGGGCTGTGCGGCGCGGTGGGCGCGCAGCAGGTGCGCGGCCTCCGCCGGGTCGCCCTCCGCCTGACGCACGGCGCGGGCCGCAAGCTCGGGAGCCCACAGGCCGGCCTCGCTCATCGCCCGGTCCACGGCGAGGTCGAGGCGCTCGGTGAGCTGGTCCAGTTCCAGCCACCCCGGTTCTTCGGCATGGACGGCGGCCGCGGAGGCAGCCGCCGGGGCGGGGGTGATCACAGGCCCTCCTCAGGGTTGGGTGCCTGTAGGGCGCGGAGCCGATCGACGATCGAGCGGAAATCCACGTAGTGCGGGAGTTTGAGGTGTTCGAGGTAGCCGGCCAGCTCAGGTCCGTCCAAAGCGGTCAGCACTCGCTGCTCCAGTCGGTCGGCGGTCTTGTCCCGGTGCACCAGCAGGTCCAGGCCCGCCATGGCGAGTGCCTTGGCCTCGTTGTCGCCGAGGCACAGTCCGTAGCCGATGTCGAAGCGGCTGCCGTCCGGATGGGGCCGGGCGTCGGGTCGGACCGTGCGCGCCTCGCTCACCCGCACACCCGCAACGGTCACCGGAGAGCCGGTGAAGGGGTGGTCGATGCGCAGCGGCAGGTGGCCGCGGCGCAGTTCGAGGGGGATCTCCGGCTGGGCGTTGCGCGGCGCTTGGGCGACCAGGTACCACAGGTGGGTCAGCGAGCCGGTCTCGGCGCGGGTCATCGCGGTCAGCCGGGCCGAGCGCGGGACACCGGGGCGGGCGGGGGCCCGGGTGATGTCGAAGGGCTCCGGGTCGGTGGGGTCACGGCGGTCGGCCAGCAGCCCGGCGGGCGGGAGGCCGACGGGCGGCACGGCTGAATCCGGTGCGACGACGGGCGTTCCGGCGGTGGCGGGCCCGCGCGGTGGTGGTGCCGTGGCGCGGGCGGTGTCCTCGTCGGCGAGGTCGAGGATCCGGGGCGTGTAGTCGTGTGTGGCGCCGAGGATTTGACCGCCGGGCGGATTGCGATACGCCGGGGAGATACGGCGCACCGGGCGTATCGCGGCGGCGGGGACGGGTGAGCTGTAGGCCAGGCGGGGCAGGGTGGAGCGGTGGGCCCGCAGCAGTTGCGCGGCCTCCAGCAGGTCGCCGCGTGACTGCCGGACCGCGCGTGCCGCGAGTTCCGGGGCCCACAGTCCCGCCTCGCCCATCACCCGGTCCACGGCCAGGCCCAGCCGCCCGGTGATCTGGTCCAGTTCCAGCCATCGGCTGGCTCCGCCCAACCGGTCCCGGCGGGCGAGGCGCTCGGCGGCGTGGATGGCCTCCTGGCCGCCCCGTACTCCGGAGTAGCCCATGTCAGTCCTTCCCCGAACGCCGTACCCGAGTGGTGCGCGGCAGCCCGGCCACGGCGCCGTCCGGGGTGGTGAGGAAGAGGTCGACGCCGCGGGGGAACGCCGCGTTGGCAGCCGCGAGTGCCGTGACCGTGTCCGCGGTCAGCCCGCGCACGGTGAGGCGCCGCTGGGTGCCGTCCGGAACACCGGGTCCGGTCAGGAGGAGTTCGGTGTCGTGCGGGCCCTCTCCGCCGAGCGCGTCCACCTGGGCGAAGACGCGGGCGCCGATCTCCGGGTCGAGCGGGGTGCCCCGGTTCAGGGTGGCGATGTCCTCGGGGGAGAGGGGGCGCAGCGCGATCACGGTACGGGCGGCGGGCAGCTCCGCACGCTGGGCGCCGGTCGCGGCGTACACGGCATCCGCCCAGGCCGCGGAGTCCGGGTCGGGATCGGTCAGAACGTGCACCGGGACCTCGACGTCGATCAGTCCGCAGGCGGCGACGGCGGCGGCCGGCGCCGCGTCGGGGACGGCGAGCCGGCGTACGCGGCCGGGCCGGGCGAGGACGTCGAGCAGCGCGGTGAAGTCGAGCTGGGACTGCTGGGGCGTGCGGCGCAGGGCGCGGATGCGCTGCGCGTCCGGGGCGCCGGAGGGCACGCGGTGGGCGGGGGCCAGGGCGGTGCCGGCCGCTCGGTCGGTCATGTCAGCTCCTCGAAGACGACGGTGGTGGCGGTGACGTCGGCCCACTCCGCGGCCTCCTGCGAGGCGTGGCGCTCGGCCACGGCCGCGCACAGGGCGTCGATCTCGGCGGTGGCGGGTCCGCCGACCGCGGCGAGGGCGTCCAGGAGCGCTCCGGAGAGGGCGGCGACCCGGTCGTCGCCGGGCCGCATGCACCAGCCGGGCACGCCGGCCACTTCGACGGAACACTCGGTGACCAGCACTTCGCCGAGGTAGAAGCGGGTCTCCTCGACGGGCTCGCGTACCTGGAGGACGACCATGCCGGTCTCGGGGGACTTCAGGACGGTCGGTTCGGGAATGGTGCCGTCGGCCAGGAGCCGTTCGGCGAGTGGGACGATCTCCTCGTGGGCGGCGGCTGCGAGCAGTTCACAGCGCCGTTCACGAGTCGGTGTCGAAGACACGCGTGTTCTCCTTGTTTCCTTGCAGGGGTCGCCGCGCGTGCGGGGCTTCGCTCGCTGTCGCGGCCGTAGGTGTGTGGCGGGACGCCGGGGACGGCCGCCCCGGCGCGGGCGGTCAGCCGAGGTCGTCGAGTTCGACCACGAGGCGTAGGCCGTCGGGGCGGGACCAGGACTCGCTGCACATCAGGGGAGCTCTGGTGCGGGAGTCCCGGCTCATGCTCTCCAGCAACCAGACCGGCCGGTTGCGCTCGGCCTCCAGCCCCGCGGCCGCCTCGGGCGGGGGCAGCACGCTGCTGACCCGGCACCAGGCGCGCACCGGCACAACGCCGCACATCTGCCGCAGAATCACATCGAGGGACTCCACGGCGCGCACCGCTGAGCCGAGATCGGGCAGCAGGTCCACCGGGATCCACGCCTGGGTCCAGCTGCTGGCCAGGCCGTTGAGGTAGGTCTGCGAGATGAGCAGGTGAGCGGGGCTGCCCTCGCTGCGCTCGAGCCGGTCGGCGTGGTCCCCGCCGAGGCCGACGCGGCGTACGTCCCGCACCACGCGGCGATGCATGCCGCCCGCCTCCTCGACGGTTCGGCTTCCCGACGGGGGCTGGCGTCGCGACAGCAGGTAGTCGATGGGCCGGTTGACGAACGTGCCGGCACCGCGGACCCGCCGCACCAGCAGGCGGCCCTCCAGCTCCTGGAGGGCGGCGCGGGCCGCGGCACGGCTGACGCCGAAGCGCGCGGCGATCTCGTGTTCGCTGGAGACGCGGGTGCCGGCCGGCTGGTCGACGATCTCGGCCGCGAGTACCTCGGCTATCTCTGCGTACCTGCTCTTCTTGGCCACGCCTTCGACTCTGAACCCCGTTGTTGTCCGTACAAGTGTCCCCACACCATCGGTCCCCAGCCCGCAAGTGAACAACAGGAACACTTGTCGTGCCTTTTCAACCGCGGTCCGACGCCATCCGGTGGCGCGGCCGGGTGGGAAAAGCGACGACGGCCCGCTCTGTCTCGGACAGAGCGGGCCGTGTTCGGGTCGGCACGGACCTCTACGGGCCTCAAGGCGCCACGTCAGGCGTATACCTTCCGTACCCATACCGCGAGACCCTCCACCAGCAGCACCACGGCCAGAACCATCAGCACCACGGTGGTCACCACGCCGAACTCCAGGACCCGGGCGGCGTTGAGGAGGTCGTAGCCGATGCCGCCCGCGCCCACGATGCCGAGCAGCGTGGCCGAGCGGATGTTGACATCGAGCTGATACAGCACATGGCCGACCACGGCGGGCCAGGCACGCGGCAGGACGCTTGCGAAGAAGACCTGGCGGCGCCGGGCGCCGGTGGCCAGCAGGGCTCGGACGGGTCCTGGCTCCACTTCCTCCAGGGAGTCGGCCACCAGCTTGCCGAGCAGCCCGATCGAGCCGATGCCCAGGGCCAGTGCCCCGGCCACCGGGCCGAGGCCGGTGACCACGACGAGGACGATGGCCAGGATGAGTTCCGGAACGCCCCGCACGCACAGGATCACCGTCCTGAAGAACCGTGCCACCCGTGGCGATCCCACCACGTTCCCCGCCGCCAGCACGCCCAGCAGCACGGCGGGTACCAGACCGATCAGCGTGCCGGCGAGCGAGATCTGCAACGTGACCCACAGGTCGTCCAGGAGTGTGCCGCCGGTTCCGGCGGTGCCGGGCGGCAGGAAGTCGCCGAGGGTGGGCAGGAAGGAGTCGGCGGCGCGGGTCAGGGCTTGCCAGGAGACGCCGGACCGCACCGCGGAGACCACGACGAGGGCCAGGGCCAGGACCAGCCAGACCGTACGGCGCACCCGTGCTCCGTTCCACGGCGGGCTGGTCCGCGGGCGGGCGGGGGCAGTGCCGCCGCCGCTGGTGACGGCGGTGCGGGACGGGGGGCGTCCGGGCGCGCGGGCCACGGCCGGTCCGGGCGCGCGGGCCACGGCCGGCGGTAGGGCCGCCGCCGTGGCGTTCCGGGCCGCCCGGCCGCGCCACCGCGGGCGGCGGGAGCGGGTGGTCACCTGCGGCAGCAGGGTGCGCCGGACGGCGCCGGAGACCGACTCGAACGCGAAACACGTCAGCAGCACCACGAGCGCGAGGGCCATGGCCCGCTGGTAGTCGAGCCGGTTGACGGCGGTGGCGAGGCTGTAGCCGATGCCGCCGACGCCGACGAAACCGAGCACCACGGAAACGCGCAGGTTGATGTCGAGGCGGTGGAGGGCGGTGGCGACCAGGGAGGGCAGCACTTGGGGGAGTACGGCACCGGTGATCTGCTGGAGACGGCCGGCACCCGCCGCCCTGAGCGCGGTGCGCGGGCCCTCGTCGATCTGCTCGACGGCGTCCGCGGTGAGCTTTCCGACCATGCCGACGGAGTGCATGCCCAGGGCCACGACGCCGGTCATGCCGCCCAGGCCGAACACCCGGAAGGCGGCGATGGCGAAGACGACATCGGGTACGGCGCGGCACAGCACGATCACCGCGCGCGCCACCACCCGACAGGGCGCGCCCAGCGTGGTGTTACGGGCGGCCAGGAGAGCCACCGGCACGCTCAGCACGACCGAGAGGGCGGTGCCCGTGATGACGACGGCCAGGGTCTGCCAGAGCAGGCCGAGCAGTTCCGGCGCGGGTGGGAAGTCCAGGGGCAGCATCCGGCTGGAGAAATCGACGGCGTTGCCCGCGCTGTCGACGAGGGTGGCGATGTTCAGACGCAGGCCGATGAAGGCCCAGATGCCGCCGGACAGGCAGATCAGCAGGGCGAGCCCGGCCGCCATTCCCGGGACACCCGGGCGGGCCAGGGTCCGCCGAGCGGCGGTCGCGCCGGAGGTGGCCGTGGGGGTGAGCGGGGGGCGCTGGTCAAGGGCGGACACGCCTCACCCCGTTTCCGTGGGTGAGGCGACCGTCATGGGGAGGGGTGCGGGATCCGCGCCGACTTCGGTGTACAGCCGCATGACCTCGGCGCGGTCGATGTCACGGGTGGTGAGGTCCATCACCACCCGGCCCTGGCGCAGCCCGATGACGCGGTCGGCCCAGTTCAGGGCCAGATCCACCTGGTGCAGGCTGCACAGGACGGTGAGCCGGCCCTGGTCGGCGATGTCCTTGAGCAGCCGCATGATCTGGGCGGAGGACTCGGGATCGAGCGAGGCCACGGGTTCGTCCGCGAGCAGCAGTTCGGGACGCTGCATCAGGGATCTGGCCACGGCGACGCGCTGCTGCTGGCCGCCGGAGAGGGTGTCGGCCCGCTGGAAGGCGTGTTCGGTGAGGCCGACCCGCCCCAGCCCGTCCAGGGCGCGCTCGCGAATCGCACGGGGGTAGGTGAACAGGCCCAGGCGGGGGCCGCGCAGCGAACCGAGCGCTCCGGTGCAGACGTTCTCCAGGACCGTGAGCCGGCCCACCAGGTGGAACTGCTGGAAGACGAACCCGATACGGCGGCGCAGCTCCCGCAGTCCCGCGTCCCCGGTGCGGGCCAGGTCGGTGCCGAGCACGGTGCCGGTGCCGGAGGTGGGCCGCTGCAAGCCGTTGAGCTGGGCGAGGAGGGTGGACTTCCCGGAGCCGGACAGGCCAAGGAGCGCGACCACCTCGCCGCCCGTGACATCGAAGGAGACCTCGTCGAGGGCGGTCCGGACGTCGGGGCCGCGGCCGAACCGCTTGGTGAGCCCGGTCAGCCGGATCACCGGCCGGGCATGGTCCGCCCCGGCCGGAGTCTCGGCCCGGGTGTCGAGGGCCGTCACGAGCCGGCCTTGCACTGCGGGTCACCGGTGGTGGCGCATACGTCGCGGACAGTCTTGTAGTCGGAGTCCTTGGCCGGGACGTAACCCCAGTAGCCGTAGATGAAGCAGCCGTCGCCCTCGCAGTACCCCTTGGACTTCAGATAGTCGGCGTTGGCCTTCTTGGTGAAGACGTCGGTGAGCTGGCGGCGCAGTTTGCCGCTGAGGTCGGTGGAGACCCCGACCGGGGAGCTGGGGATGAGCGGTGACCTCCACACCACCTTCAGGTCGCCCTTCTTCAGCTTGCCCTTCTGGATCAGCAGCTTGTCGACCATGGTGTTGTCCGCGAAGCCCGCGTCGCAGTCCCCGTGGGCCACCGAGAGCGCGGACGCGTCGTGGCCGCCCGCCATCACCTTGGTGTACGAGCCGACCTTCAGCCCGGCCTTCTTCAGCCCCGCGCGCGGGTACAGATAGCCGGACGTTGAGTTCTCGTCGACGAAGCACACCTTGTGGCCCTTGAAGTCGGACAGACCGCTGATGTCCTTGTTCCCGCCGCGGGTGATGCCGTACGACCAGTAGCCGGGGGTGCCGCCCTTGGTGAGGAGCTGACGGGCGATCGGCTCCACACCCACACCGCTCTTCTTGGCGACCACATACGACAGCGGGCCGTACACCGCGATCTGGGCTTTGTGCGCGCGCTGGGCCTCGATCACGGCGGCGTAGTTCGTCGCCTTCTGGAGCACGACCTTCTTGCCGGTCTCGTCTTCGATCAGCTTGACGAGCGGCTTGTAGTGCTGGGCCGTCGAGCTCGCGTCCTCAGAGGGAATGATCGCCATCGTCAGAGTGCCGGGGTTCGCTCTGCTGGAGGAGGAGTCACCGGCGGCGCTGCTGCCGCAGGCGGTCAGTACCAGCGGCAGCAGGGTGGCCGCGGCGAGTGCGGAAGGGCGCAGGGGACGTGACATGAGGGTGGTCCTTACGGGTTCTGGGCGGCGGGGCACCGCCGGTCGTGCCGCAAGCCTCAGTACCGCGGGTGAGTCACCCCACCCCGGCAAGTGAAGGTCCGCTGAACAGCCTCGTATGTGATGCGTGACTTGGTTGCACAAGCGGGGTGCCGACGGCGGGGCACCGGGAGCGCGCGCCGTGGCGGCGCCCCCGGCGCGTGGAACTCACCTGGTGGCTCCGGTCAGTGCTCGGATCCCGTCTCCAGGAGCCGTTGCACCGGCCTGCGCGCGGCGAACAGGGCCAGGCCGATACCGATGCCGCACATGGCGGTGATGGCGAGATAGGAGGTGTTGTCGATCACGGTGAACAACTGACCGAGCAGACCTGCCAGGGAGGAGCCCAGAGCGAGGGTGAGGAAGTTCAGCCCGACCATCTGGGACCGGAACTTCCGAGGGCCGATCCTCGTGGCCAGGGAGAGCCCGATCGGGCCGACGAAGACCTCGGAGGAACCGGCCGCCATCATGAACACGAGGATCAGGAGCAGCGGGATATCGGCGTGCCCGGTGGCTTCGGAGATGAGGAGCAGGAACAGATAGGCGCAGCCGATCTGGGTCAGTCCGATGGCGACCTTGGTCACCGGCCCGGGTTGGCGCTCCCCCAGGGTGCTCCACATCCGGGCGACGAGCGGGATGATGAGGACGAGCGCCAGCGGGCTGACGGTCGTGATCCAGGCCACGGGGAATTTCCATCCCCCGATGTGCAGATCGATGCGTTCGGTGATGAGGATCGAGATCGCGGTGAACTTCTGGAAAAGGAAGCCGAAGTACACCCCGGACGCCAGGAAGAGCGGAAGGTAGCCGAGCACACGCCGACGTTCGTCGCCGCTGACGGCCGGGGAGGTGGTCATGGTGAGGAAGTAGGCGGCGGCGGTCACCAGGGCGGCGACGGTCACCACGGTGGACAGGTTCTCCGCCCGGAGCAGGCGGGTGGCGACGGCCGCTCCGACGGCGGCGAGGAGGGCGATGGCGGCCAGTACGACGAGCGGGCGATGCTTGGCGGGGAGCGGGTTGTCGACGGTCCGGGCGCGCTCGGGCAGGTGTTTCATCGAGGCGAGGTACTGGACGAGGGCGGCGCCCATGCCGATCGCCGCCAGCCCGAACCCGTAGTGGAAGCCGAGTTCGTTCTGGATGAGGCCGCTGGTGAGCGGTCCGGCCACCGCACCGATGTTGATGGCCATGTAGAAGTAGGAGAAGCCGGCGTCCCGGTGGCGCTCGTCCTGGTCCTGATCCAGGACGAAGCCGACGATCGAGGTGATGTTCGTCTTCAGCGCACCGGTGCCCAGGACGATGCACAGCAGTCCCACGCCCAGCCCGGTGATCCCGGGCGCGAAGGCGAGTATCACATGCCCGGCGGTGATGACGGCGGCGCCGTACAACACCATGTTCCGCGGGCTGACGAGCCGGTCTCCCATCCAGGCGCCGAGGATCTGGGACAGGTATACGGCTCCCCCGTAGGCGCCGACGATGCCCGCCGCGACGGCCGGGTCCAGGGCGAGACCGCCGTCCGTGGTCTCGTAGAGCAGGTAGAAGGAGAGGATGCCCTGGAGACCGTAGAACGAGTAGCGCTCCCACAGTTCGGTGAGAGCCATACTCCACAAGCCGCGTCCGAAGCGATGTCCGGGCGCCCCGGCCGGTGCCTGGCGAACGTCGCGGCCGGTTGCCGTTGTTCTCTGGTGCGGTGTCGTTCTCATACGCTGAGTCCTGTCAGTCGTGGCCCGAGACGGGGATGAGGAGGTGGCCGGGGACGCCCGATCTTCTTCGTGCCGGTCGGCGAGGCCAGGCGCTGGTACGTGGCGCGCGCCGAGTCGGCGCAGAGGGTTCGGATGCCCGGCGTCCGAAGTCGTGGTCGGTCCGCACAGCCGGGACGGGGTGCCGTCACGCCGGAGCCGTTCGCCAGGAAACGCGCCTCACGGGCACCCATGAAGTCATCGCGTGGCCAGGACGGACCGGCGGGCCGACGAGATGACGCCGGCCTGCGGGCCACATCCTCATCGGCGCGCGGCCGCAGCGGCGACGTTCCGGGCCGCCGCGACGCTGCCGGTCATCCCGGCGTAGTCGTCGGCCATCTCACCGTCGGCATTTTCCGCACGGTGGACGACCTGTCGTATCGACTGCGCCGGGGCCGCCGTGAAAGCGATGAGGGCAGCCTTTGCCCGAATGCGTCACGCGCTCCGTGCCGGCGCAATGTCTTCGCCGAACTTTCGGCGACCGTGTTTCCCACCTTCACCCCTCCATCGCTTCACCGAAGGTGCGGTGAGTTCAGCACGGCCGGGGGTGAGTGGTCTAATAGAGATTTAGCTCGGCGCGATAAGCATCCGTTATCGCCTTGCTCCGACGACGATGTCGTAAGCGGCGGCGGAGCTGTCTGCTCCGCGAGCTCACCGCCGCGGCCTTCACCGCCCCCGGGGGCTCAGGTGCTCCCGGCACAGCTGGATAAAGCGGTCCACCGGCGCCTGCGCGGCATGCGGCTGCCAGGCCATCACCAGCGTGGTGGTCGGGACGGGGTCGACGAATCGTCGCATGCGTACCCCGGGCGGGCAGAGCTTCCGGGCCCGGTGCTCGTCCAGGACGGCGATGCCGGCACGGCCCGCGACCTCACGCAGGATGTGCTCGGCATCGGGCTGTTCCAGGACCACCCGCTGGGGGCGGTCGCCCCAGATCTGCCGCCGGATCTCGTCGTGATACCCCGGACCCTGCGCTCTGGGCCAGTGGACCAGCGGCAGGTCGATCACGTCGTCGGACGAGACACGCTCCCGGGCCGCCAGCGGGTGGTTGTCAGCCATCGCCACCACCAGTTCCTCCGTGGCGACGACCAGCGACTCCAGTGCCCGGTGGCGCACCGTCGAGCGCACGAACGCCACGTCCACCTCGCCCGCTTCGAGCAGTTCGAGGTTCCGGCTCGTCCACGCGGTGGACAGGGACAGCCGCACCGCGGGGTAGCGCATGCGGAACCGTTCAACGAACTCGTGCATGTCCAGATCGGCACCGGAGCGGGTGTAGGCCACCCGCAGCACCCCGGCGGGCTGCTCCGCCGCCGCCCGCACCTGTTCGACACACAGTCTGGCCTCGGCAAGCACCCGTTCACCACGCTCGCGCAACACTTCGCCGGCCGTGGTGAGGGTGATCGCCTTGGTGCTTCGGTGGATCAGTGGTGTACCGAGCTCACGCTCCAGGACCTTGATCTGCTGCGACAAGCCCGGCTGCGAAATATGCAGTTCCTCGGCCGCCCGACCAAAATGGAGCACGCGCGCGAGCACCAGGAAATACTCCAGTCGCCGCAATTCCACAACGGAAACCTTACATGGACGGTGCAACGGAAGAGCCCGACGAAAGACCGCGAATCCCTCCCAGCGTGCGACCGACGCCGCGGCGGCTCCGGGTCATATACGGATGGTTGTCCTGACGCGGCGATCCGTTATCGAGCGGCCCACCTCGATCTCGTACGAGCCGCCCACGAAGGACCATGCGTCGGTCTTCTCGTCCCAAATCTCGAAGGCGCGCTGAGGAAGGCCGACGGTGGCCTCCGCGCTCTCGCCGGGGCCGGCCTCGACAATGGCGAAAGCCGCCAGCCAGCGGGCGGGACGCTCGGCGCCCGGCTCGTCGGGGGAGAGGTAGACCTGGACGACCTCGCGGCCCGCGCGCTCGCCGGTGTTGCGGAGATGGACGGTAGCCGTTGTGCCGTCGGATTCGACGGACTCGTAGGTCCAGTCGGTGTAGCCGAGGCCGTGTCCGAAGGGGTAGGCCGGGGTGCGGCCCTCCTTCTCCCAGGCGCGGTAGCCGATGAACACGCCTTCGGCGTAGGGAAGTTCACCGCCCTTCGGGACCACTTGAGTGACCGGGGCAGCGGTGAGGGCGCCCCAGGTGGTGGGAAGTCGGCCGCCGGGTTCATGGGCGCCGGTGAGTACGTCGGCGAGGGCCGCGCCGGCCTCCTGGCCGGGGAACCAGCTCAGCAGCACGGCGGCGACCTCGTCCCGCCACGGGAGCTCCACGGGGGAGCCGGAGTTGACGATCACGACGGTGCGGGGGTTGGCGGCGGCGACGGCGTGGACCAGGTCGTCCTGGCGGCCGGGAAGGCGCAGATCGGTGCGGTCGAAGCCTTCCGACTCGACCCGGTCGGTGGTGGCGACGACGACCACGGCGGTGTCGGCGGCGCGGGCGGCCTCGACGGCCTCGGCGATCAGCTCATCGGGGTCGCGCCGCGGTCCCTGGTGGGCGAGGGCGAAGGTGATGTCCTTCATGAGGGCCTCGTCCTCGGAAACCGTGACGTGGTGGATGAGGGAGACCTCGACGGGTTCGCCGGTGGTGAGTTCGGCCTCGGCACGGGGCACCGGGGCGTCGAAGAGCCCCGAGAAGGGGTCGTCGTGGTCGAGGAGCTGGACGTCGTCGTAGTACGTCGTGCCGTCGATGCCGAGCCGGTACGCGCCGATGCCCTTGATGCCGAAGGTGTGCCGTCCGGTCTCGCGCGGGGTGAAGGTGCCGGTGAGCTCGATGGTGCGGAGGCGCTGGATGGTGACCCCCTCGGGGAGCTCCACACCGGACCAGTGGATCTGCCCGTCGGGGACGCGGCAGGTGCCGATGACGGTGCCGTCGATGTCCCGGCACACGGCGCTGAGTTCGAAGTCCTGGCGGGCGGTGGCGAGTTCGGTGCTGGGGTCGGCGCCGACGGCGTAGCTGAGGGTGCCCTCGGGGAGTGCGGTGGTGAGGCCGTCGAGCGGGGAGACGATCCGGGAGGGGAAGACGGTGGCGGAGCCGCCGCCGAGGACGCGCGCGTCGCGGGCGGCGGCACCGATCAGCGCCACCGTTCCGGGCTTCAGGGGCAGGGCTTCGCGCTCGTTGCGGAGCAGGACGAAGGAGCGGCGGGCGATCTCGCGGGCCAGATCCTCGCCGTCGATGAGGTCCGGCAGGTCGGTGACGGCGGGCGCCGCGCCCTCCAGAACGCCGACGCGGGCGGCGAGCCGCAGCACGTTGCGTACGGCGGTGTCGACTCTGGCCTCCTCGACCCGGCCCTCCCGCACCGCCTGGGCGAGTGCGTCGCCGTAGACCGTCGTCGGGCCGGGCATGGCGACGTCGAGCCCGCCCTCGATGGCGCCCTTCATCGACCGGGCCGCGGTCCAGTCCGAGACGTTGAACTCGTCGAAGCCCCACTCGCCGCGCAGGATCTCGTTCACCAGGTGGTGGTGCTCGGTCATCGTCGTGCCGCCCACCGCGTTGTAGGCGGTCATGATTCCCCAGGGGTGGGCGTTCTCGACGATGAATTCGAAGGGGGCCAGGTAGAGCTCGCGCAGGGCGCGCGCGGAGACCAGGTTGTTCACGGTGAAGCGGTCGGTTTCGGCGTCGTTGGCGACGAAGTGTTTGGCCGTGGTGCCGACGCCGCCGGACTGGACGCCGTTCACATAGCCGGCGCCGATGACGCCGGTCAGATACGGGTCCTCGCTGTATGCCTCGAAGTGGCGGCCGCCGAGCGGGGAGCGGTGCAGGTTGACGGTGGGGGCGAGCAGGACGTGCACGCCCTTGCGGCGGGCTTCCTGGGCGAGCAGGGTACCGGCGCGGTGGGCCAGGTCCTGGTCCCAGGTCGCGGCCAGCGCGGTCGGGGACGGCAGGGCGATCGACGGGTCGTCGGCGGTCCAGCGCACACCGCGCACACCGATCGGGCCGTCGGACATGACCAGGGACTTCAGACCGATCTGGGGGAGTGCCGGCAGCGACCACCTGTCCTGTCCGGCCAGGAGCCGGGTCTTGGCGCTCAGATCGAGCCTGGCGAGGGCCGCCTCGACGACCGCCTCGCGGGCCCGCTCCGCCTGTGCCACGAGGGCACCTCCTCGTTGAAAGCCATTCATCAAGCAACCATTCGCGGTAAAGAGGTGAGTTCCTCTATGTTTCATGCGTTTCATAACAGGCTGGTGCCTCAGCCCTTGACCGCCCCGGAGAGCATGCCGCGGATGAACTGCCGCTGGCAGAACACATACAGACCCACGACCGGGACGGAGATCAGCACCGCCGCCGCCGCGAGCAGGTTGACGTGCACCAGATAGCGGCCGGAGAAGGCGCCCAGGCCCAGGGTCATCGGCTGGTGAGCCGGATCGGAGACCAGGATCAGGGAGAGGAAGTAGTCGTTCCAGGTCCACATGAAGTTGAGCAGGACGAAGGTGACGATCGCGGGCCGGGAGATCGGCAGATAGATCCGCCACAGCGCGCTCCAGGTGCCGGCGCCGTCCACCTGAGCCGACTCGCCGATGCTCGAAGGCACCGTGCGGAAGGCCGCGCGCATCCAGAACGCGCCGAAGCTCACTCCCGTGCCCACGTGCGCGAGGATGATGCCCTGGTAGGTGTCGGTCAGTCCCTGCCACTGGAAGTCGTAGTACATCGGGACGACGATCGCCTCGAGGGGGATCATGATCCCGAAGAGCATCAGCGGAAAGAGCAGCTTTTCCCCCACCACGCCCAGCACTCCGAAGGCGTAGCCGCTGAGGATCGCCAGCGCGGTCGAGATGGCCACCGCCGTACCGGTGATGATCAGGCTGGACTTCAGATATTGCGTGAGGCCGGCCTGCTGCCAGGCATCGGTGAAGTTGGACCACTGTATATGACCGAGGTCCAGCGACCCGGTGATCTCGGGGCTCACCGCGACGCCCAGGGTCCAGATCACCGGGAAGAGTACCGCGGCGGCGAGCAGGGTCAGAAAGGCGTAGTTGAAAACCTTTTCCCGCGTGGAGATCATCAGTCGTCACTTTCGGAGAGCTTGACCACGGCCAGCGACACGATCAGCGCGACCACCGCCAGCACCACGCCGATGGCGCAGGCCGCGCCGACGTCCGGATTGCTGAAGGCCCGCTTGTAGAGCACCACGGTGGGGGTGATGGTGGAGGTTCCCGGGCCACCCTTGGTGGTGAGCCAGACGATGTCGAAGACCCTGATCGCGCCGAGCAGGGTGAGCGTCAGCGCCACGGCGAGCTGTCCGCGCAGGCCCGGCAGGGTCACCGTGAAGAACTCCCGCACCGGGCCCGCCCCGTCCATGCGCGCGGCGTCGTAGAGCTCGTTCGGGATGTTCTGCGCTCCGGCGGCGAACAGCACCATGCACAGGCCGAACGCCCCCCAGGTTCCGGCCAGGCCGAGGGCGGGCAGCGCCCAGGTGAAGTCGCCCAGCCAGCCACGGGTCAGCCCGCCCAGGCCGAAGGCGGTGAGCACGCTGTTGAGGGGCCCGTCCGGGGCGTAGATCTGCTTCCACACCACCGCGACGACGGCCGGGGTGAGCACCTGGGGAAGGAAGATGATCCAGCGGTAGACCCCGGCGCCGCGGGTGTCCTTGCGTGCGGTCAGTGCCGCGCTCGTCATCCCCAGGGCGACCGGCAGGAGGGAGAAGAAGACGATGAAGAACAGGGTGTGGCCGACCGCCTGACGAAGTGTCGGATCGGTGAAGAAGTCGGTGTAGTTCTCCAGTCCGGCCCAGGTGGCCGCCGTGACGCCGTCCCAGTGGTAGAAGGACAGATTCATCCCCTGCCCCGCCGGTAGCAGCACCACGCATGCGTAGATCAGCAGTGCGGGGGCGAGGTATGCCAGCCCCAGCCAGCGGCGGCGCCGGCGCGAGGACCGCCGAGGGCGGTTTGCGCGCCGCGGGGGATGGACGGATTCGCCGCCCGCGGTAGCGGTGGCGGGCGCGGCCACGGCGGCGGCCTGGGAGGCGCGGCTTTCGTCGAGTGTGGCCATGGCCTACCTCGCCAGGCTCTTCACGAATGCGGTGGCGTCCTTGTCGGCGGCGTCGACCACCGCTTTTGGCGTGGACTTCCCGGCCAGCGTCTTCTGCATGGCGCGGTTGATGGTGTCCAGCATCGTCGGTGTGGTCCAGTCCAGATAGGGCACGGATGTGCCCTCCGCCGAGATCTGCCCGGCGATGGCCACATCGTCGCTGAACAGCGGATTCCCCGCGGGGGCCGTCACATCCGGGTGCAGCAGCGGCATCGTCTCGTGCCGGACGGCGAGCTTGGCCGCCTGCTCACTGGCGGCGAAGTCGAGGAAGGCCGCGGCGGCGTCGGCGTGCTTGGACTTCGAGGCGATGGAGAAGTTTGTCGCGGAGGAGGCCGTGGCCACTGGCTTGCCGCCGTCCGCACGGGGCAGGACGAACGAACCGAACCCCTTGGACTGTCCCGGCTTGAACGGTAGCGAGCCCGAGTAGTTGAAATGGAACAGCCCTTTGCCGTTGACGAAGGACTGGGCGGCGTCGTCCGAGTCGGTCCCGGCGTAGTCCTTGACCAGGTAGCCCTTGTCGGCCCACTGCTTGAAGGTGGATACCGCCTGCGGGAAGCCGGTCTGGGTGATCTTCACCTTGCCGTGCGAGTAGATGAAGTCGGAGATCTTGCTCTGTGCGCCGAAGGCGTTCATCAGCGAGAAGAGCGGCACAGTGATCTTGACCTGGTCCGAGGTGCCCACTGTGACGGGCGTGATGCCGTCCGCCTTGGCCTTGGCGAGAGCGGCCTGGAACTCGGCGTAGCTGTGCGGGACCTTGGCGCCGATCTTCTTGAGCAGGGCCCGGTTGTAGTAGACCTCGATCAGCGAGGCGCGGGCGACCGGGGTGCCGAACAGCGAGCCGGTGCCCATCTGCTTGCCGTCGAGGCTGAACTCGTGCTCCTCCAGGATGGACCGCGGGAAGGACCGCTTCCATCCGTAAGCCTTGGCGTAGTTGTCCAGATTGAGCACCAGCCCGCCGCGCACGAGGGTTCCCAGCGACTGCCAGCCGTTGTTGGCCGGTGCGATGTCCGGGGGGTTGGTGGACTTCAGCTTGAGCGGCAGCGCGGCCATCACCTGGTCCCAGGGCAGCGAGTTCCGCTCGATGGTGATGTTGGGGTACTTCTTCTCGAATGCCTTGACGACGTCCTTCATCCAGGCGTTGTCAGGATCGCCGGTGAAGTAGTCCAGTATGTGCAACGTGACCTCGCCCATCGCGGCCGGATCGGTGGCGACCGCGCCTGGTTTCGCGGAGTTGTCCGCACTGTTGCCGTTGGTGCCCGGCATGCAGCCGGCGACCAGACCGACCGCCGCCAAAGGCGTCAGCGCTCCGGCGATCCGTCGAGTTCTGCGGTGCGAGACCACGGTGTCTCCTGTCCTCGATGGGGTGTCCCGAAAGTCCGGATGCTCGCGAGCCTAGGCGCAGCAGACCACTTAGTCCAGATGTAGGAAGCTGGTTTGTTTACTCCACTCGGCAGACCAGTCTTGGTAACGTAATGGGCATGACGAGCGTCGAGGACACCAAGGCGGGGGCCGCCGTTGCGCAGACCTACCGCCGACTCAGCGAGGCGTTGCGCCGCGGGGTCTATGCACCGGGAAGCCGATTGCCAGGGGAGCGGGACCTCGCCACGGACCTCGGAGTCAGCCGCTCCACCCTGCGCCTGGCGCTGGGTCGGCTCGCCGAGGAGAACAAGCTGGAACGCTCCTCGCAGCGCGGCTGGTTCGTCCGCCGCAACGTCGTCGGCGAACCGCCGAGCACCCTACAGAGCTTCTCCGAGATGGCGCGCGCCCGCGGGCTGCGCCCGCAGTCCGAGGTGCTGCGCCGACGCGCCCGCCCGGCCACCTTCGAAGAGGCCGAGCAGCTGTCCGTCGCTCCCGCCTCCCGGGTCCTCGAACTGCGTCGGCTGCGCCGTATGGACGACGTGCCGGTGTGCGTGGACTCCAGTGTGGTGGTACTGGCTCTCGCGCCCCAGCTGGCCGAGATCGACCTCACCGACCGCTCACTGTACGAGACCCTGGAGCAGGACTGCGGACTGCGTATCGCCCGCAGTTCCTACACGGTCCACGCGGCAGCGGCCGACAAGGACACCGCCGAACTGCTGGACATCGAACCGGGCGACCCGGTGCTGATCGGCGAGGAGCTGACCTACACCGACACCGGCTCCCTGGTGCTGACCGGCCGGATGGTCTACCGCAGCGATGCCTACCGCTTCCAGGCCGACCTGTTCCGCCCGGTGCGCCCCTGACGCCACCCCGGCGGTGAACGCCGGGGCGCCGCGTCTTCAGGTGGCCAGGAACTCCCGGGGCGGCAGGCTCCCCGTCACCTTCTCCAGCACGGCGTCGGCCACCACCGGGTCCGCCAACGTCACCCCGCCTTCGGCGAGGGCGTCCAGCAGCGCGCCGGCCACCGGTGGCAGGGAGCCGCGATGCAGCACCGCTCCGGGCACGTGCGCGGGCAGCTCCGCGAACAGCGCATCGGCGACCGGGGAACCCTCCGCCATCAGGACCGAGCCCGACAGTACGACGCTCACCGGCCCTCCGGCCTGCGCCAGTCCGGTTCGCCGTGCGGCCACCCCGGCGTACTGGGCCAGATGGTGTCCTTGGGCACGGACGATCTCCACGGCCGCCGGATCACCCGCCGCGGCCACCGCCGCGACCACGCGCGCACAGCTGTTCCGCTCGCGGCCGGGGGCACGGCCCTGGCGGCGGGTGAGCCAGTGGTTCAGGGCCGCCACGGTGGGCTTCCCGAAGTGCGCGAGCAGGGCTTCGGTCAGGGCGGTCGGTGGCCGGAGCCCCAGCTCGGACAGGAAGATCGCCCGGAACGCCTCGTTCGCCAGGCCCGTGGCGCCCATGGGGTACTGACCCCACCAGCCCATGTCCCACAGCTCACCGTCGGGCCCGCGGGCGGCGATCGCCCCCGATGTCCCGCCGGTCACCGAGATGCCGATACCGCGGGGATCGCCGCACCGGATGGCGGCATAGCCGTCGTTGAGGATGCTGCGGCTGGTCAGAGCCGCGGGGTAATGACGCGTCAGGGCCATGTCCCAGTAGCTTTGATCCTCGGGCCAGTCGACCCCGGCCAGCCGGAAGGCCGCGCTTCGGACGGCCCGGATGTCCGCCCCGGCCTGGGCCAGGGCAGCCCGCACCGCCACCAGCGCCTCGGACACGGCGGCCTCGGGGGTCGCCGCCCCGTAGATGTCCCCGCAGCCCGAACGCCCGGCGCCCACCACCTCACCGGAGGCGGTGGACACCAGGGCCGCGGTCTTGCTGTTGCCCGCGTCCACGCCCAGGTAGAGCGCGGACGCGGGACGTGCCGTCTGAGCCCGCGTCACGGCAGCAGACGCTCCGGCAGCCAGGCCCGCTGCGCCGTGGCCAGCTCGTCGTACAGCGCCTCGGCCACCGGCAGCGACGGCACGAGCGGATTGGCCGTCAGAGCACGGACGGCGTCCGCGGCGGTGCCCTCCCAGGCCGCCTTGGCGGTGAGGATCTGGTACTCGGCCAGCTGCTGGACGATGCCACGCACCGAGTGCGGCAGCGGCTTCTGCTCCTCGGGGTGGAAGCCCTTGCCGTCCACCGTGCCCCACAGCTCGACGACGGTCGACTCCTCGAATCCGGGCAGCCAGCCACCGGTGTTGGTGATGTTGAAGGGGAGACGTGCCGGGGCGTCGTTGTAGAACGCGCTGATCGCCTCGATGGCCAGCTCCAGCTCGTGGATGCCGCCGCGTGAGCGGTCCTTCTCCAGCTGCGGGGCGTCGGAGGCGGCCTGCTCCCGGTAGTGCTCCCAGTAGTCGGGCAGCGAGTCCAGGATGACCTCGGAGCGGGTCTTGGCGGCCAACTGCCGCTCGCGCAGGATCTCGTCCTTGAAGTAGTAGTAGTTGAAGTAGTCCGAGGGAATGGACTCCATCGCCACCGCCAGGTGCAGCGCACGCATGCCGTTGCGGTCCTCGGTGGGCTGGTCCTTCAGCGCCTCGTAGCGCTCGCGCAGGATCGGGAAGGCGTCCTGGCCGTCATAGGTCGCCTCGGTGGACCAGCAGTTGTGATTGACGCCGACGAGGTTGGCCTTGAGCTTGTCCGGGTCGAGCCCGGCGGCCTTGGCGACGACGGGCGGGAAGACGATCGGGCCTTCGCAGAAGGAGACGATGGGGATGTCGGTGTAGTCGGAGACCGCCTGGGAGACGATGTTGACCGGGTTGGTGTAGTTGAAGATCCGGGCGCGGGGGGCGACATCGGCGAGGTCGGCGCAGACCTCCTTGATGATGTTGATCGAGCGCAACGCCATCATCGTGCCGCCCGGCCCCTGCGTCTCCTGGCCGATGACCCCGTACTTGAGCGGGATCCGCTCGTCCAGCGCACGGGCCTCGAAACCGCCGGGACGGTAGCTGCTGAGCACGGCGTCGACGTCGCGCAGGCCCTCACGCTGGTCGGTCGCGGTGCTGATGGTGATGTCCAGGCCCGCGTTGCGGGCCATCTTCTCGGTGAGGGTCCGGACCACATCGAGCCGGTCCTGGTCCAGGTCGATCAGCACGAACTCCGAGCCGTCGAACTCCTTGCCGTGGTGCATGAAGGAGGCCATGGTCCCCGCTCCACGCGAGGAGCCACCGCCGAGGTAGGCAATCTTGACGCGAGCCATCGATCCTCCAGGATCTTTTGGTGATTCAGTTTCGGATTGACGATGTGAACCGCGGATTCAGGGCGAGGTGAGTGCCGCGGAGGCGGTCACCGCCGCCTGGTCGAGGTAGAGCCGCGGGCGCGCGCATTCGGCGAAGACGGTGGCAGGCCAGTCGGCCTCGTATCCCTCCGCCAGGGTGAGCCGCCCCGCGGCCCTGCCCTTGTCGCCGCCGTGCGCCACCATCACCACCCGCTTCGACTGTGCGCGGATGGTGCCGATCCCGACCGTGACCCCGTACCGGGGAACGTCGTCCAGTCCGCCGAAGGTCGGGAAGGTCGCCAGGTTGTCGGTCCTGGTCTGTTCGCCCAGCTGGACCACTCTGGTCCGCGAGTCCGCCGGGCTGCCCACCGGGTTGAAGGCGATATGCCCATCACCCGCCCCGGAGGCCAGCAGGAACAGATCGATCCCGCCGAGCTCCGCGATCCGCCGGTCGTATGCCTCGGGATCGGCCGGATCCGGCCCCCACAGCCGCTCCGGCGCGATCCCCCGACCGGCCCCCGCCGCGGCGTTCAACCGCCCGACGATCTCCTCACGCCCGAACCGAAGGCAGCTGTGCGGCAGTCCGGAGTCGATCGCCCGGTACTCCCGGCCGTGCGAACCCAGCGGCGTGGCCTCGACGTACTCGTCCATCATCACGATGACGACATGCCCCAGACCCAGCCCCCGCGCGGCCACCTCGTCCGCCAGCGCCCGGTAGGTGCTGGCGGCGGTGCGACCGCCCGGACACCCGAGCGCATACGGCCGCCCCGCTCGCGCGGCATTCTCGATTTCCACGGCGATCTCCGCGGCCAGCTTGCGCCCCAGGGCCTCTGGGTCCGGGAAGACGATCGGCGACACCCGCACAGGAGGAACTCCCTCTCGGTCAACACTTTCGCAGACCAGTTACGCCACAGACCATACTGTGGTCTGACTGGTCTAGGCAATGGCCGAACGATGACAGCGCTGTGGAGTGGTGCGGCGGGGATCTGGCACAGCCCCGGCTACGACCGAGCCGGCCACGACAAGCTCGCGGTCGCTCCAGCCCTATGAGCTCGCGGGACCGCCCATCGGTCGTCCCAGCGGATCAGGTCTCATTCGAGCGATCTTCGTGTGGTCGCCGACGGCCGTCGCCACCGGTGTGCTCCGGGCGGAGGACCTGCCCGCCGTGGTGACCATCGCCGTGCCGGCGACCGCCGACTGCTGAGCCGCGACCGCCTTCACCGACCTTGCTGCGCACGTCCCCGAGCTGCGAGTTTCGCGGAGCCCCGGGTCGCCCGGCGCCGAGCCGCGTCGTTACGCCGCTGTCGGTTGTGCTCGGCGAACCACGCGCTCCATACCTTCAGGTCCCAGTGCATGACGCCGTTGATCATGCGCGGGGCCGGGTGGCCGTTCTCCTCCCGGTCCCGCCACATCCTGGACAGCGGATCCCGGGTGTAGCCGGTGTGCTCCATGAGGTCGTGGCGGTTTGCGAACTGGCGGCCGTTGATGGTCTCCATCGGCGCTGCTCCGTAGCGGTGGCGGGATGTGGCTGTGATGGGTCGCATGCTCGGCTGCTGGGCCTATGTTCCGGCCCCTCCCGCGCTGTGGCCGGACTGCCCTGCCCCGCTTGGCGCACACGTTAGGCACGGGGGACAGGAGGAGACATGTGCGCGGGCCCTATAAGGGAGGCGATCCGCATGGTGCGGCGGTCCTCTATGGGCGCGTTCCGGGGACTCTCGCACGTGTCGGCTCGGTCGGCCAGTGACGGGTGCCGTGGATGGGTCGGATGCGGTTGGTGTGCGCGAGGATGGCGGTGGCCAATGCCTCCACGGGTTCGGCGGGGGCGTGTGGATTGGTCAACAGCACGAGGTCGATCTCGCCGAGTTCGGGCAGTCCGGTGCTGCTGGGAAGCTCGAGGAGGTCGCCGGGCAGCAGGCTGCGGGCGAAGATCGCGAGGCCGAGGCCGGCGCGGGTGGCGGCGAGCACGGCGTTGACCCCGCGCACCGTGCAGACCACTCGGTGTCTGATGCCCGCTTGCTCCAGCGCCCGCACGGCCAGCGCCCTGCTCGGGCTGGGTGCCTGGTACACGATGAGCGGCACCGGTCGTTCCTCATCCCACTGGAGGCCGGTGCCCTCGGCGGCTGCCCAGACCAGCCGGTCCCGGCGCACCAGCCGGCCCCGCCCGTCTCCGGCGGGGGTCTTGAGGAAGGCGGCGTCGATGTGGCCGGATTCCACTCGGCGTTGCAGCTGCACCCCCTGGGAGACGGTGAGGTCCAATGTGATCCCGGGGTTGAGGTGCCGGAAATCCCGCAGGATCCGTGGCACTTGGGTCAGCGCGAGATCGTCGGTCACTCCGAGTCGCAACCGGCCCCGCACACCGGCGTCGGTGAAATAGTCCGCCGCCTGGGCGTGTGCGGCGAGGATGGAGCGGGCGAAGCCGACCATCGCCTCCCCGTCGACGGTCAGCGTCACGCTGCGGGTGTCCCGGACCAGCAACGGCCGGCCCACGGCCTGCTCGAGCTTGCGAATGTGCTGGCTCACCGTGGGCTGGCCGAGGCGGAGCGCCACCGCGGCCTGGGTGAAGCTCAACGACTGCGCCACCGCGAGAAACGTCCGCACCTGCTCCGGAGGAAGGACCATCCCCCTACGCTAGGCCGATTCATCACGAACAGCAATGAGCGTTATTGGACCGATTCTCTTTCTGAATTGGTGTGGGCACTCAACGATGGAGACGAAGACCCCGCCAACGAAGGAGGCACTTCGCGATGACCAGGGCGGCCGACGGAGGCGAACATCCCCGCACCGGGGCAAAACCGCTTGCCCCCGGCAGGGGAAGGGATTCCGGACCGGGCGGCACCGAGCCCGCGATACGCGACAAGGAGATGAAGCCCACCACACCGGGCAAGCGGGGCACCGTCGCCGCCGCGCTCATGCTGGCCATGGGGCTGGCGGCGCTCGACTCCACCATTGTCTCCACCGCCGTTCCCCAGATCGTCGGCGACCTCGGCGGCTTCTCCGCCCTCTCGTGGCTGTTCTCCGGCTATCTGCTCGCCGTCACGGTTTCCCTGCCCGTCTACGGCAAGCTGTCGGACACCTTCGGCCGCAAACCGGTGCTCGTCGTGGGCGCGGCCCTCTTCCTGCTCGGCTCCCTGCTGTGCGCCGGTGCCTGGAACATGGCGGCGCTGATCGCCTTCCGCGTCGTCCAGGGCCTTGGCGGCGGCGCCCTTCAGGGCACGGTCCAGACACTCGCCGCCGACCTGTACCCCCTGGCGGAGCGCCCCAAGATCCAGGCCAGACTTTCCACGGTCTGGGCCGTGTCGGCGATCGCCGGCCCGGCTCTCGGCGGCGTCCTCGCCGCGTATGCCGACTGGCGCTGGATCTTCCTGGTCAACCTGCCGGTCGGCTCGGTGGCGCTATGGCTGATCGTCCGTCACCTCCACGAGTCCGACCGCCGGTCGGCCGCCCGCCCGAGCGTCGACTGGGCGGGGGCGCTCGCGGTGTTCGCCTGCGGGGGCGTGCTGCTCACCGCGCTGGTGCAGGGCGGGGTGGCCTGGCCATGGTGGTCGGCCCCGTCCCTCGCCCTGTTCGCCACCGGACTCGCTCTGGCCGCGCTCGTGGTCGTCGTCGAACGACGGGCCCGTGAGCCCATCATGCCCGGCTGGGTGTGGCGCAGCCGCACGATCGCCGCCGTCAACCTGGCCCTTGGCGCGCTGGGCCTGGTGACGGTGGCACCCAGCCTGGTCCTCCCGACATACGCTCAGTCGGTTCTGGGGCTGGGGCCGGTGGCCGCCGGTTTCGTCCTGTCCGTCTGGACGCTCAGCTGGCCGATCTCGTCGGCCTTGAGCCGACATGTCTACGGGCGCATCGGCATCCGCAACACCGGGATGCTCGGCATCGGCGTGGCGGCGCTGATCCTGTTCGCGTTCCCCTTTCTGCCCTACCCCGGCCAGGTCTGGCAGCCGGTGGCCCTGATGCTGCTGCTGGGCGCTGCGCTCGGCCTGTTCAGTCTCCCGCTCATGGTCGGTGTCCAGTCGACGGTGGGGTGGTCGAAACGGGGTACGGCCACCGCCTCCATCCTCTTCTGCCGCCAGACCGGCCAGACGGTCGGCGCGTCGGTCTTCGGTGCGATCGTCAACGGGGTGTTGGCGACGCGGCTCGGCGGCGCGAGCGATCTCGATTCGGTGACGCGAGCGATCGATGCCGGGACCTCGCCGGAGGGGGTCCGGCGGGCCGTCTCGGACGCCGTCCACGCCGTGTATCTGGGCGCGGGGTGCGCGGCGGCGCTGGCGTTCCTGGTCCTGCTGTTCCTGGCGCCGCGCCGCTTCCCGGTCCTCACGGAGTGACGCCGACGGCCATCTGCGCGCCCCGGCCTCCGCCGCCCTAGCCGGTGTTGCCGACCGGCTGACGGGAAGCCGCGGCCAGCGCTTGGTCGACGGCGGCCAGGGTCCGGTCCACATCGTCGTCGGTGTGGGCCGCGGAGACGTACCACAGGCCGGTGTCGCGGGCGTGGACTCCGCTGCGGATGAGGTGTTCGGAGAGGTGGCGGAGCGGTTCGGTACGACCGGCGAGCGTGTCCGCGTAGGTGCGCGCAGGTGTGGGAGCGCCCCAGTGCAAACGGATCAGGGCGCCGGCCCGCAGGGCCTGCAACGGCGCTCCGTGCCGGGCGGCGAGCCGCTCGATGCCGTCGGCGAGCTCGTTGGTCAGGCGTTCGAGGCGAGGGTAGAGGGAGTCCTGGTCGCTCTCCAGGACATCGAGAGCCGCATTGGCCGCGACCACTGATGTCGCGTTGCCGTTGTAGGTTCCGGCGTGCCCGATCTCCTCGGCGATGCGCATGACCTCGGCACGTCCCGCCACCGCGCTGATCGGGAACCCTGCCCCGAGGGCTTTGGCGAGGACGGTGAGGTCGGGGGTCACGCCGGTGCGCTGCTGGGCGCCGCCGGGGGCCAGCCGGAAGCCGGTGACGACCTCGTCGAAGACGAGCAGGCAGCCGTGCTGGTCGCACAGGCGGCGGGCCGTGGCCAGATACCCCTCGTCGGCCCAGAGGTTGCCGCCGTTGACCGCGACGGGCTCCATGATGACCGCGGCGACGTCCGCACCGTGCCGCCCCAGCAGGTCGGCAAGGGCCTCCGGATCGTTCCAGGGGCAGATCAGAATCTCGGGCCCGACGAGGTGGTGATCGGCGACGATCGCCGGGCGCGGTGCCGGGCCGGTTCCGGCGGGGCTGCCCGGCCCGTTGGCGGTGACGGGGTCGATCCAGCCGTGGTAGTGGCCCTCGAACTTGACGGTCTTGCGTCGTCCTGTCGCGGCGCGGGCCATCCGCAGCGCCGCCTGGACGGCTTCGCTTCCCGTCACATTGAGCAGGACCATCTCCGCGCCGGGCACCATCCGGACGATGCGCTCGGCCAGCTCCGCCTCCGCCTGGTGCTGACCGCCGTACAGGACGCCCGCGGCGAGCTGCGTGCGCACGGCCTCGATCACCCGTGGCGGCTGGTGTCCGAGCAGCATCGGGCCGTACCCGGCGACATAGTCCACGTACTCGTTGCCGTCGACGTCGGTGATCCGGCTGCCCAGTGCGGAGGTGAAGGCCAGCGGGGTGGGTCGCAGCACAGCCCGGCGGGAGGAATTCACTCCCTTGGGGATGACCTGATGGGCTCGCCGCATGTACTTTTCCGAACCGGCGAAGGTCTTCACGTTCACAGGGCGACTCCAGCCGTCAACTCCGACAGGGTGGGGTCGTCGTCCCAAGCGGAGATCGGTGGGAAGGCGTCCGCGACGGTCACCACATCGATCACGGTGACCGCGGACGAGCCCATCGCGTCACGGAGCGCGCCGGCCAGGTCGTCCGCGACGTCGACACGGACGCCTCGCGCGCCGCATGCGGTGGCGATGGCGGCGTGATCGATCCGGGTGATGTCGATGGCGGTGGTGTGCTCGGCGAACTGGTGCAGCTCGGAGTGTTTCTGGTAGCCGAGGATGGCATTGTTCAGCACGATGACGGTGAGGGGCAGGTTCATCCTGACGGCCGTTTCCAGCTCGGACCAGCAGTGCGCGAACCCGCCATCACCGACCACGGCGACCACGGGGCTGTTGGGGCCGGCCGCCTTGGCGCCAATGGCCATGGGGAGTCCCCAGCCGAGCCCGGCGAGCCCTCGAGGGGACAGAAATCGCTGGCCGCCGCGCTGGGCGCGCAGATAGTTGGACATCCAGATGGAGCTGTAACTCGCGTCCGCCACGACGATGGTGTCCGGGGTCAGCAGAGCGTCGAGCTCCTTCATGATCCTCTCGGGCCGGATCGGTGAGCCGTCCGCCGTCGCCCGGGGCCCGATGCGCCGCTCATGCTTGATCCTGGCCTGCGCGATCTGAGCGATCACCTGATCACGGGCGGCCTCACGGGTATCGAGCGGGGAGGACTTCAGCTGATCCACGATCGCCCGCAGGGTGAGCTTGGCGTCACCGACCAGGCGGACGGCTTCGTAGTTGCGTCCCACCTCGACCGGGTCCATGTCGATGTGGACGTAGGTCGCCGTGGGCGGGAACAGACGCCAGGCGTCTGTGGCGTTCTCGTTGGTTCGTGTGCCCACGAACACGATCACATCCGCGTCCGCCACCAGTGGACGGGCGTAGTGCGTGGCCGCGTAGTCGCCCATGGCATAGCCGATCACGCCTACCGAGAGCGGATCGGTCTCATCCACCGTCCCCTTGCCCATGGGCGTCGTCGCCACCGGCAGCGCCGCGAGTTGCTGCATGTCGTGAAGCTCGGGCGCGGCCCCGGAAACGTGAACCCCGCCCCCGGCGACCACCAGCGGGCGTTCGGCTGAAGCGAGCAGATCGGCGACGTGCTTGATCTGCTCAGCTCCCGGAAGGTACCGGTCCAGGGGGAAGTGACCGTAGCCGGCCCGACGGGAAGAGGCGACCGGCAGGGGGGCGGCCAGGACATCCTTGGGGACGAGCAGTACGACGGGCCCCGGGCGGCCGGAGGTCGCTTCGGTGACCGCCGCGTCGACGTAATCGTCGACCCTGGCGGGATCGTCAATGCGGTGGATCGCCTTGGCGCACGCGGCAAAGAGCTTGACGTGGTCCAGTTCCTGGAAGGCATTGCGGTCCCGGGCCGCCTGTGGGACTTCCTGGACGATGGCGATCACCGGCACCGACGCTTTGAACGCCTCGGCCAGAGGCGGCACCAGCAGGGTCGCGGCGGGGCCGTTCTGAGCGGCCACGACGCCGACCTTGCCCGACACCCGGGCGTAACCGTCGGCCATCGCACCGCCCGCGTTTTCGGTACGGTATACGATCTGTCGAATCGATTCTTCGGGTGTGGCCAGGAAGAACAGCGACGGCAGACTCTGTCCGAACACGTCGCTCACACCGTGGCGCCGCAATGCCGCTGCCAATCCTCGCGCGACCGTGCTTGTCATGTGGGATCTCCTCCATCAGCCCTGTTCGGCGATTGTTCATGGAGTGGATCACACACATTCTCCAGAGGTCCAATAGAGGGATTTGCCGCCCCGATAACTATCGCTTATCGGGACGGCAAAGTTGCCTCCTATTGGCCTTTGTGTACATGGTAAACGCGGAAGTAAAGGGTTGACGCCGGGGATAAAACAGGTTGGCTATTCGGCCGGGGCGGCCGCGGTCCCCAGCGGATCGTCGTGGGCCGTGGGGGACGGCCCGGTCATCGGTCGCAGGCTCAGGGCGTGGCTGATGCGTGAGGTGGTGACGAAGCGGGCGGCCAGGTGGATGATCGCGACCAGACCGCGGTCGTCGAGGTGGGCTCCGGCCGCGGTCAGGGCGGGTGTCGGCGGCGCCGCGAACACCACGGCGAGTGTCAGCCGGCGCACCGCTTCCTCGGCCGCGGTGAGGCCGCCGACGGCGCGGCCTTGAGCCGCTCCGATCCACGCCTCGCTCATGCCGTGCGCGCGGGCCACGTCCAGGTACTGGGCACGTTCGTACTCGTTGCCGAGCGCCTGGTGCGTGGCGAGGGCCACGATCAGCACGTGCTCGGGATCCAGCGCGGCCTTCAGCTGTTCCGTCATGTCCAGCAGTGCCAGGACGGCGCCCGGATGGTGCAGGGCCACGGCGAGGAACCCGTTGATGTAGCCGAGCCGGTCCGCCCGCTCGGCGAGCCGGTCCCGCAGGCCGTCGGGCAGTCCTGCCACGACCGTCGCCAGGTCCACGGGTTCGGGCCGCGTCCTGTCGCCGAGGCCCCGGTAGGGCACCGTCGTCCAGTCGACCTCGGGTCGGTCGGACATCTCAGTCCTCCACTGTGGTCGGGGCCGCGGGCACCTGCGAGGTGGGCCGGGCGGCTTCGTCCGGTCCGGGTGCCGGCGGTTTTCGGGCAGGGCATATCGGCACGGTGGTGATCTCTTTACCGGGGGGAGAGTGGGCAGGATCGGTTCAGGGGAGGAGGGATTCGGCCCGGCGCGCCGCGTCGTTGAGCGCCTGTCGTGGTTCCTTCGCGCCCGTGAGGGCGGCGTAGATGTTCTGCTGTAGCAGGTCGTTGATCTGAACGGCCCGCAGGCCGGGGAACTGGAAGCGTTGCGCGAGGTCCGGGACGGAGTCGAGCGCCGGCCGGCGGTACGGCTGTTCCTTGATGACCGGGCCGAGGTACCGGGCGCCGGTGGCCCGCACGTTGACGGGGATCTCGCCGGTGTTCGTGCACAGCTCGGTCTGCCCGGGGGCGCTGATGAGGGCCTGGATGATCTGCCAGGCGGCCCGCTGTTCCCGCTTGTCCTTGGTGAAGATCACCAGCGATCCTCCGCCCGGTGGCAGCCGCCGGGTGCCGCCGTCCGGGATCGGCACCATGGCCGTCCGGCAGTCGAACGACGCCTCCTTGGCGTAGCGCACCGGCTTGGTGGATGGGCCGAAGACCATCGCCGCGTCGCCGCGGAGGAACGCGTCGTCCATCTCCAGCGTGGTCGTCGGGGTGCTGAGCTTGTCGGTGATCAGCCCGCGCCAGTAGGTGAGCACGTCGAAACCGGGGCGGTCGGCGAACGTGGTACGCCGTCGCCGTGTGTCCATCAGGGAGCCGCCGGCCCAGCCGATGAAGTTCTCGAACGTCCAGTTGGAGTCCGCGTTGTAGGAGTGCAGCGCCCCGTAACGCGCGGCCCGCCGACCCACCAGGGCCGCCGCGGCGGACCGCATCTCGCTCCAGGTGGTCGGCGGCCGGTCCGGGTCGAGCCCGGCCTTGCGGAAGGCATCCGCGTTGTACGAGAACACCATCGTGCCGAGGCTGTAGAGGGCGGCGACCGTGTGCCCGTCGTAGCGGTTCACCCGTCGGAACGGCTTGATGTAGTCGTCCGGTCGGAAACCGCCCTCCGACATCAGGGGTTCGAGGGGTTGCAGCAGGCCGGCCGCGGCATAGGTGAGGACGGCATTGGCGCCCACCAGGGCCATGGTCGGCGGAGTACCGGCGGCGAACGCGGTGGCCAGCCGGCCGTCGACGTCCGACCAGTTGCCGCCGCCGCCACTGAGCTGGATCTCGAAGGAGACGCCGGTGCGCCGGGTGAAGTCCTTGCCGAGCGCGGCACCCGCGGCCTGCGCGCGGACGCCGCTCGGGACGAGGAACCGCAAGGTGCCGGATGTGTCGCGGCCGCAGGCGGTGGTGACCGCGGCGGCACCCGCGGCCAGCAGCAGTGCCCGTCGGGAGACGATGCTGGTCATGGCTGTGCTGTCCTTGCGTGGGTACGGAATACGGACCACGGCTATTCGCCGTCGGCGGTGAGGACGAGTCCGCGGACGAGGTGCCGCTGGATCAGGAGGAAGCAGATGAGCAGCGGCAGTGCCGCCAGCGCGGCGATCGCCAGTTGCACGTTCAGCGGCACGGTGCTCTCCGGTCCGGAGACCCCGGCAACCGCGTACGGGACGGTCGCGGCGCGGTCGGTGGTCAGGACGACCGACGGCCAGTACAGGTCGTTCCAGTGCGAGACGACGCTGAACACACCGGCGGCGACCAGGGCGGGACGGACGTGCGGCAGTACCACCCGCCACAGCATCGCCACCGGCCCGACGCCGTCCAGCCGGGCGGCGTCGAACAGGCTCACCGGAATGGCGAGGATGAACTGGCGGAACAGATAGATGCAGAACCCGCTGCCGACGCTCGGCAGGATCAGGGCCAGGTAGCCGTCGAGCAGACCGAGGCCCGACAGCAGGAAGTAGATCGGGATCCCGGTCACCTGGACCGGAATGACCAGACAGATCAGGACCAGCTTGAACGTCAGCCTTCGGCCGCGGAACTCCCAGCGCGCCAGCGCGTAGGCGACCGGCAGCGAGGTCACCACCTGTGCGAGGAAGATCGCCCCGGTCACCAGCACGCTGGTGCCGTACACGCGCGGCCAGTCCAGCGCGGCCCAGGCGTCGCGGACATGGTCCAGGGTGAGGTGCGGCGTCAGGTCCCCGTTCAGCGGGTTGCCCACGAGGAACGTGCCCGCGACCATCAGTACCAGGGGCCCGAGCATGATCACGCCACCGGCCGCGACCGCCGTGTGGACACCGACGCGGCGCCGAATCGTGGTGTTCATCGCGCACCCGCCCGCTCAAGCCGGCGTCCGCCGGCGAGGTACTGCGCGGCGACCGTGACGAGCACGAGGCCGAGGAGGACGGTGTTGACGATCGAGCCGCTGCCGATGTCGAGATAGCTGACGCCGTACCGCCATTGCAGGTCCGCCAGGGTCTCGGTCGCCCCCAGCGGTCCGCCGTCGGTCATCACATGCACTTGGTCGAAGACACGGAGCGCGTCGCGGGTGGCGATGATCAGGGCGAACATGGTCGACGGTCCGAGCGCCGGCCAGGTGATGTGCCAGAACCTGTGCCAGGGACCGGCGCCGTCCAGCCGGCCGGCCTCGTGCAGATGCCGCGGCACACTGGACAGCCCGGCGAGGAACATCACCATCGACGAGCCGATGCCCGCCCAACTGCCGATCACGGCGATGGCCGGCAGCGCCAGCGTGGTGGAGTGGAGCCAGTCGGTGGCGCCGGTCAGCCGCCCGATGGTGGAGTCGACCAGTCCCGTGCCGGGGTAGAACAGCCGGCGCCACACCACCGACATCGCCGCCATCGTCGCGATCGTCGGCAGGAAATACACCGTGCGCCACAGTCCGCCCCAGCGTGGCAGGGCATGGATGCCGAGCGCCGCGAGCAGGCTGAGGCCCACGATCACCGGCACCGTCAGCATGGCGTACAACAGGGTGTTGAGCGTGGCCTGTTGTAGTTCGGGGGAGGTCAGGATGCGATCCCAGTTGCGCAGCCCGACGAAGCGGATGGAGCGCGTGAGCGGTTGGTAGTCGAACAGGGTCAGCGCCATCACCGTGCTCAGCGGCACGATGAAGAACACCATGAGGAAGGTCGCGGCCGGTGTCACCAGGAGCGCCGGTACATACCGCCGTGGTGTCCGAAGGCGCCGCGGTACGGAGGCGTCGAGCAGTGCGGTCATGGGCAACGCACCCCGTCGGCGGTGAAGTGGTGCAGATCGGACCGCCGCACGTGCAGCGCGAGCTCCCCGCTCGGCCGGGTGTCCGCCGGTACCCGCATCCGGGCGCGCCGGCCGTCGATGTCGAGGTGGACGAGGCGGTCGCGTCCGCGTAGTTCGGCCATGAGGACCTGGCCGCGCAGATCGATGTCGTCCCCGTCGCCCGTGCCGATTCTCAGGTGGTCCGTCCGGCAGCCGACGGTGGCGGCCCCGGGCATCGATCCTGTGGCGAACGGGCCTTCGGCGTCGAAGGTGTTCATCCCGTCGAGGAAGGTGGCCACGAAGGTCGTCGCCGGGGTCCGGTAGACGTCCTCGGGGGGTCCGGCCTGTTCGATGCGGCCCGCACGCATGACGACCAACTGGTCCGCGAGGGCCAGGGCCTCGACCTGATCGTGGGTGACGAACACGACCGTCATGCCCAGGCGGCGCTGGAGCGTGACGAGTTCGGCGCGCATGGTGTCCCGCAGGGCAGCGTCGAGGTTCGAGAAGGGCTCGTCCATGACCAGCACCGCGGGGTCGCGGACCAGGGCACGGCCGATGCCGACCCGCTGCCGCTGCCCGCCGGACAGCTCGCTCGGCTTGCGGTCGAGCAGCCCGTCGAGACGCATCAGTTCGGCGGCCCGCAGGGCGCGTTCGCGGCGGGTCGCCCGGTCGACCCGCCGCATCCGCAGCGGGAACTCGATATTGCCGAGGACCGTCTTGTTCGGGTACAGGGCGTAGTTCTGGAAGGCCATCGCCACACCGCGGTCCTCGGCGGAGATGTCGGTGACATCGGTCTCGCCGATCTCGATCCGGCCGGATGTGAGCGTCTCAAGACCGGCGACGCAGCGCAGCAAGGTGGTCTTGCCGCAGCCGCTCGGCCCGAGCAGCACCGTGATGGATCCGGCGGGCACGGTGAGGTCGACGTGGCTGAGGGCGTCGGTCTCGGAGCGGTCGAACCGCTTGGTCGCCGCGGATACCCGTACCGCCGACGGTGTCGGCGCCGCGGTGTCGTCGGCGAGCGCCGAGGGCGCGGTCCGGCGGGTGGTCCCCGCCGGTGATTTCAGCTGCATGTCACGCACCGTCTTCCCAAGGTCGGCCCAGTACGAAGACGCAGTCCCCGAGGCCCGTGCGCGCGGGGATGCGCCGTGCGAGGACGACGCCGTCACGGGTGGACACCACCGGATCCGGCTCCCGCCACGGTGCGGTGGTGTGGCGGATCAGCCCGACGACCTGACCGCTGTGGACCCGTTCGCCCAGTGACACCAGAGGCTCGAACAGGCCGCGTTCGGTGGAAGCGGCGTAGACGTACTCATGGGCCGGTGTCCGGTGCAGCATCGTCGTCGTGGCGGGCGGTTCGGTGGTGAGCGGCCTACGCAACAGGCCGATGTGATGCAGCAGGCGCAGCACACCGTGCTCGGCGAGCCGGACCTCCTCGCGGCCGACCGACGCGCCACCGCCCAGCTCCGTGGACAGATGGAACACGCCCGCGCGCCGGCAGGCGCCGATCAGCGCGGCGTCACCCCCGGTGGAATGGTCGATGATCATCGAGGTGGGCATGCCGAACGCCCGCAGCATGTCCAGGGAGCGGGCGAACCTGTCCGGGTCGTCCGACCGCGCGACGACGGCGACCGGAAGGTACTCGATGGATTTGCCGCCCGAGTGCAGATCGAAGACGAACTGCGCGCGGGGCAGGATGTGGCTTTCGATGAAGTGGGCGATCATCTCCGTGGGCTGGCCGTCGGGCCGGCCCGGGAAGTTGCGGTTCAGATTGCCGCCGTCGAGCGGGGAAGTCCGCTGGTCCGCCGCCACCGCGGGTGCGTTGGCCGCCGGCAGGATGATGACCTGGCCGGTGATGTCGGCGGCTCGCAGCCGTTGCAGCAGCCGCATCACCACCACCTGGCCCTCGTACTCGTTGCCGTGGTTGCCGGCCATGAGCAGCGCGGTGGGACCGTCGCCGTTGCGCAGCGACACGATCGGGATGCCCGTGTAGCCGTAGCCGGCGTCGCCATCCGATGTGCTGTGCACGGCGAGCGGCAGCCGCAGGTAGCCGTGCGCCTCGCCGTCGGAGTCCAGGTCGACGTCGGTGAAGATCCGGGTGGGTGCGCGGGTCATCGTTCGCTCCTCGGCGAGCCGGACTGCGCGGCGATGGCCGCCTTGCGCCGCTCGGCCTCGCCGACGATCTCGTCGTAGAAGGCGGACGCGGCCGGGTCGAAGTCCGTGCTTGGCCGCGGTTCCGGGCGGAAGTGCCCGTGGCGGTCGGTGCCGCGGACCAGCGTGGCGCTGTCCTGGAAGCCGGTGGTCTGCCGGACGTGGGCGGCGACGTACCGGATGGTGATCCCGCAACGCCGCACGTCCGATGTGTTCGGCGAAGAGCCGTGCACCAGCATCGTGTGATGCAGTGAGAACTCGCCGGGCTGTAGCTGGAGGTCGGCGGCGGCCGCCTCGTCGACATCGACCGTGATCTCCTGACCGCGGCTGGCCATGTTGTCGGCGGCGAAGGTGTCGGTGTGCCGCAGCTGGCCGTCGGTGTGGGTTCCGGGGACGACACGCAGGCAGCCGTTTCGCCGGTTGCTCGGGGTCAGCGCCACCCAGGCGGTGACGACGCTGGGCTCGGACAGTCCCCAGTAGGTGGCGTCCTGGTGCCAGGCGAGGAACCCCGGGTCGTGGGGCTTCTTGTCGAAATGGCCGGTCGCCCAGGCCAGGATGTCGGGACCGAGCACGTCCTCGACGGCGTCGAGGATCCATGGCTCGCGCATGAGCTCGTTGAGCCACGTCATGAGGAGGTGCGGCTTGACCTTGGCACGCGCCCACAGGCCGGGGTGGTCGGCCTCCAACTGGTCCATCCGGTCGCGGTAGCCGACCGCGGCGTCGGCGTCGAAAGCGCGGATCGGGCATACGTAGCCGTCGGTCCGGTAGTCCTCGACCTGTGCGTCGGTGAGTACCTTGGGCATCTTTCGGGTCTCCTTGGTGATCAGCGGTGGTAGGCGTGGCGGACGGCGGTGAGGCCGCGCTCCAGGGCGGCGCGGTCGGGAGGCGCGCCGACGCCGAACCGGACCGCCTCGGGGGCGGTGCCGGTGCCGAAGTAGAAGGTGTCGCTGGTGCCGATGGAGGCACCCGCGGCGAGCGCGCCCGCCGCGAGCTCCGCGGCGGTACGGTCCGCGGACAGGGGCAGCCAGACGTGCAGCGACTCGGGTGTCGCGCGGTGGTCGATCCCGGCGAGCGCGTCCGTCACCAGTTCGTGGCGGGCGCGGATCTCGTCCCGGACCGCGTCGATGATCGCGGTGGCCCCGTCGTCCTCGACGAGGCTGCTCATCACGGCGGCGTTGATCGGCGCGACCATCCAGTAGGTGCTGCGGACGCCGGGCCAGAACCGGGCCTTGGCGGACTCCTCGTCCGGCGCGACGACGTAGGCGACCTTCAGCCCGGCGGCGATGCTCTTGGCGGTGCCGAGCACGTACCAGGACAGTTCCGGCAGGTACGCCGACAGCGGCGGGGGCGCGTCCGTGGGGAGGAGGCTGTAGATGTCGTCTTCGATCACGGACACGTCGTACCTGCGGCAGACGTCGGCGATCGCGCGGCGGCGGTCGGTGCTCATGGTGACGGTGGTGGGGTTCTGCAACGTCGGCATGGTGTACAGGGCGGCGGGCCGCCGGGTCCGGCAGACCCGCTCGAACGCCTCCGGATCGATCCCCTCGCCGTCCATCGCCACGGGAGCGACGTCGATGCCGAGGGTCTGGACGAAGGTGCGGATCGTCGGGTAGGTCAGGCCCTCGACGGCGAGCAGCCCGCCGCGGGGAACCAGTCCCGAGAGCAGCTGGATGAGGATGCTCTGGGTGCCGTTGGCCACGACGACCCGCTCCGGGGTCGGCGTCGTCCCCAGGCGCCGGCCGGTGAACGCGGCACCTGCGGCCCGGTCACGGTCGGAGCCGCGGTACTGGTGTGCGCCGATCAGACGGGACGGCGACCGACGGGAGAGCGCGGAGTCGAGGGCCGCACCGTACCGTGCGTCGAACACCTCCGGTACGTCGGGCGGCAGGTTGCCGCTCATGAAGACGGGACTCTCCCGGCGGCGCAGGTCGTCGGGGTTGTGGTCGGAGGCGATGAGTGAGGTCATGAGGGGCTGCTTCCTTGAGATGAGGTGGCCCGGGTGATGGAGAGGTCGGTGAGCCGCCGGAAGAAGACCGGGGCGGGCGTGGTCCGCGACAAGGGCCTGATGAGTGCGTGGTGCGCGCGGATGATGGCTGTCCCGGCGGTCGCGCAAACCAGGGGTGCCGGTGCGAAGGCCGAGGGGCGGCCCGGTTGGTCAGTCGTCCCAGTCGCCCAGGACGTCGGCCATGATCTGTAGTCCGTGGCGCAGTTGTGCCTCCTCGACGGCGAAGCTCAGCCGTACGTGTCCTGGCGCGCCGAATGACGTGCCCGGCACGGTGACGACGCCGGCGCTCAGGAGCCGGTCCGCCACCGCGAGGTCGTCGGGGTGGAACCGGCGGATGTCGGGGAAGACGTAGAACGCGCCGTCGGGGGGCGTCTGGAACAGGCCGAGAGGTTCCAGGACGGATGCGCACAGACTCAGCCGCTCGCGGAGGGTCGCGCGGAAGCCGGCGGTGACGTCCGGCCCGGTGAGCGCGGCGAGTGCGGCTGCCTGCGCTATGCGGCCGACGTTGGAGGTGGTGTGGGACTGGACGGCGGTCGCGGCGTCGATGACGTGCTTGGGGGCGGACATCCAGCCCACCCGCCAGCCGGTCATGGCGAAGGACTTGGAGACACTGCCGACCGTGACGAGCCGGTCGGTGATCGCCGGAGCGACCCGGCTCGGCGCCGGGACGGGCCGGAAGCCGAGGTCGACATAGGTCTCGTCCGACACGATCCAGACGCCGTGCTCGGCCGCCCAGGCCAGGAGGGCGCCGAGCTCCGACCGGTCGTAGACCAGGCCGGTGGGGTTGTTCGGCGAGCACAGCACCAGCGCCCGGGTCGACGGCGTCCGGGCCGCCTCAACGTCGTCCGAGGTCACCTTCAGCGCACCGGTGGACGGCTGGACGACCACCGGACGGCCGCCCGCGAGCCGGACCGAGGAGGGGAAGGTCACCCAGTACGGCGCCGGGATCAGCACCTCGTCGCCCGGCTGGAGCAGCGTCATGAACGTGTTGAACAGGGCCTGCTTCGCACCGTTGGTGACCAGCACCCTCGATCCGTCGAGGGGAGCCGTGGCCGGTGGGGTGAGCCGGTCGGCGATCGCCTGACGCAGGTCGTCATCTCCGCCGGTCGGTCCGTAGTGGTGGTTCTCCGGTTCGGACGCGGCGTCGATGGCCGCGTGCACGATGTGGGCGGGCGTCGGCAGGTCGAGTTCGCCCGCCGAGAAGTCGAAGACATCGACGCCCTCACGGCGTAGCTTCGCGGCGCGTTGGCGCAGTGTGGCGGTCGGCGACAGGGTGACCACGGGCCTATTCCTCGTTTCCCGAGTCGGCCTGCCGCCCGGAGGCGGCCGGTTCGGCGAGGCCCTGCGCGGGATCGCGGTGCTCGGGCGGCGTCCGCTGGCCCGACACACCGCCCACCAGGTAGGAATGGCTCCCGGTCCGGCGCACGCTGACGGACGCGTCGCCGCGCCGGATCGTGCGTTCTTCGACGAGAAGTCCGGGGGCGTCGGTGACATCGCGCAGCGACTCGTTCAGCACACGGCCGTCGACGTCGTCGAGCGGTGCTCCGGTGACGAGCGTGTACGCGGTGGCGGCGATGTCGGCCGGTCCCGCGGGCTCGTCGCGCCGGGTGCGGGTCTTGAAGGCCGGCCCATGCAGGATCAGCGGAATGCGCATGTCAGCCGGGTGGACGGTGCCGTGCACGCCGCTGTACGGCTGGGTTCCGTCGGCCCGTGCGTGCAGGGCACGGGCCGGCGGGTCCGCGGGCCCGCACTGGTCGGCCGATTCGGTTCGCATGGTGATGACCAGGTCTGGCGTGAACGGTGAGTCTCCGCTCACGGCCAGCGACAGCGGGAACGCGCCGTCGGGACAGTGGGCGTCCGCGCAGAAGACGGGTCCCGCCCAGGGTTCTTGGACGATCCGGGCTGTCATGTCGGCCCGTAGGCGCGGTGCCGTGCCGGGCTCGAAGTAGCCGAAGACGGCGCCGCTGTTGAACGTGGGCACGAATCCGTTCGGGGGCAGGCCGGAGCGTTCGGCGATCCGGTCCAGTGTCCCGGTCAGCTCCGGCGACTCGATCGTCTCGCAGAAACCGTGGTCGGCGGTGAGGATCAGATTGCACTCCCGGCCCGTATCGAGCACGGCGGTGTGCAGGGTGCGAACGGCCCGGTCGGTTCGTCGAATCGCCTCGGTGCTGGTCGTCGACGTCAACCCGGTGGCGTGGTGCGCGGTGTCGGGTTGTCCGGACCAGAAGATCAGCAGATCGGGAGCGCGCGTCGTGATCGAGACCACCCCCGCGGCGACTGCCCACTCCAGCGCCTCGTCGTCGGACGCGGGGCGTGGCCCCAGCTCCTCGATCGCGGCCCTGACATTGGAGGGAACGCAGCGGTGGACCTCGTGCTCGGGACCGACCGAGGCGATTCTGGCTCCGTGTCCGGCGTCGCTGCCGGGATTGAGCAGGTAGGTGCAGCCGGCCGAGCCGTTGCCGACGACCACGGTGCTGCGGCCGGACCTGCTGAGCCGCTCCGCGACGGACGCCTGCGGCATGGCCCCGGCGCCACGCAATCGGCGCACGTCATCGGCGACTGCCGTGTTGAGGTGACCCAGCTCGGGATGCCACACCCGATTTCCGAAGACCCCCGTACGTCCGGGGTGGCACCCCGTCGCCAGCGTCGCGGCGTTGGTGCGGGTCAACGCGGGGAAGGCGGCGACGGCGTGGTCGTAGGAGCAGCCCTCGTCAGCCAATCGCGACAGGAACGGGGTGGTGGAGGCACTCAGAGCGGCTGGCCGGAGGCCGTCGATGACCGCGATCAGGGTGAGTGGTGTGGCAGGAATCGTTCTCTCCTTCCTCAGGGGCCACTGCGGGGCGCGCCGCGCTGTGTGGCCGTCCAGCTCGGGGGCCGTGTGAACTGCTGCCGGCCTGTGCTGGCGGTGCCAGGCTCAAAGGCCCGGATGGCGTGCGAACCAAGCTGCGGTTACCGAAGGATGAACTATCCAGCTCATCCTGAAACACGGGATGGATTATCCAATCCGTGCTAGTCTCCTGCCCGCATCGACAGTCGATCTGTGTTCGCGCGGCGAGATGAGGTCTCATGGTTGCAGCCGAGTCATCCCTGGTGAGCGGCGAGTTCGTCACCCGTGCTCAAGCCGCGCTGCCCAGCCTGGGCGCGACGGACAAGCGGTTCATCGAGCTGGTCCTCAGTGACCCCGAAGCGGTCGTGCGCGGCTCGGTCACCGAGCTGGCCCAGAAGGCGGGCGTCGCCCAGTCCTCAGCCGTCCGGGCCTGCCAACGCATCGGGTACCGGGGCTACCAAGACGTCAAGCTCGCCATCACCCGCGATCTCGCCCAGCGGGGTGAGCAGGAGCAGGAGCTCGCCCACGAGGAGGGGATCGACAGCCGGACCTCGGCCGGCGAGATCCTGGATCGCATCCTGCGCCGGAGCGGCCGGGCCCTGGTCGATGCGGTACGGACCGTCGACCCCGAGCTGCTGTCCCTCGCCATCGACCGCATGGCGGTGGCCGGCCGCGTCCTCGTCGTCGGGAACGGCACCTCCGCGGCGCCGGCCCACGACGCCGCCTACCGGTTGTCCGCGCTCGGCCTCGTGACGACGTACCCCACCGACGTGATGGCCCAGCATCTCGCGGCACGGCATCTCGACGACTCGTGTGTATGCCTGGTCATCAGCCACACCGGTGCCAGCCGCGAGTCGCTGCTGGCCGCCGAGGCGGCCCGGGCGGCGGGTGCCTTCACCGTCGCCATCACCAGCTTCACCAACTCTCCCCTGACCCGCGTCGCGGACGCCGCGCTGATCGCGGGAGGCCCCGAGTACGGCTTCCGGCTCGAAGCCATGGCAAGCCGCCTCGCCCATCTGGGCATCGTCGACGCGCTCTTCGTCGGCATCGCGGTCCGCCGCCCCAAGGCGTCCACCAAAGCACTCGATGTGATGGCCGACATCACGATCGAACACTCTCTGTAGAAGGAACACCTGTGCCCCACCAAGACGCCTCCCGAGCGATAGACCTGGCCGTCCTCGACATGGCCGGTACCACCATCGCGGACAACGGCACCGTTGAACGGGCCGTGGACGAGGCCCTGTCCCTCGCCGGCCTCGACGCGATCGCCCCGGAAACGCTCCGCCCCCTGCGCGGCATGGCGAAGACCGACATGTTCAACCGCCTGGCGCCCGATCGCCACAAGGCCGCCGAAGCGCACCGTGCCTTCATCGACCTCATGCTGAACGCGGTGCTGGCGGGTGAACTGACCGCCAAGGACGGGGCCGAGGACGTCCTCGCCGGCCTGCACGAACGCGGAATCAAGACCTGCCTCATGACCGGATTCGACGCCGCGGTCCAGGACGCACTCCTCGAAACCCTCGGCTGGCGGGACATGGTCGACCTCACCGTCGCCCAGTCCGGAACACTCCGTGGCCGCCCCTATCCCGACCTGATCCTCTCCGCGGTCATCCAGCTCCGTGTCGACGCGGTCCAGCGCGTCCTCGTCGCCGGTGACACGGTCAACGACCTGCTCGCCGGTACAGGCGCCGGAGCCGGACATGTCATCGGCGTCCTCGGCGGAGCGCACGACCGCGAACACTTGCGGTCCGCACCGCACACGGCCATCGCGGTCGACCTGAAGGACGTGCTCGGCAACCTTTCTTAGGGCAGGTACGGCGGCGTCATCCCGCGCGGGCGCGCTCCGAGCGAGCCGCGCCGTTCGCCGGTGAGCGCCGACCACGCGGCGATCTGAGCACCACGCTGAAGATCCTCGACGACTGGGACACCCCATGCACTCGCCCCACCGCCCGGCGCGGTACAACTTCGACGATCGCCGCGACGCCGACTCACCGGCGTTCATGACGGGAACCCTGCCGCCCAAGGTGCCCGATGTCTTCAACCCGATCCTGCACCGCACCAGGCCGCCGCGGCACGGTTCGTCGCCCGGTGCTTTCCGCAACCACCGGACCTTGAGCGGATGGTCGTCACCAACGGCACTCGGCGTCCCCTTCGACCCGGACAGCGACGCCACGGCTGGTCCGACGCGGGCCGCGGGCTGATGCACGACGGGCAGCGGGAGGAAACGATCAGGTGACGCCGCGGGCCGAGGCGGCCGTGTTGTCACGCCATCCGATCAGCGAGACGCATGCCGTGGAGATACCCGACGAGACGATGCACCGCGGTGGCTGTACCGCGGTCGTGGAAACCGCGCTCGGGCGGCTGCCCATCCTGTCGGCCGGCCTGTGGGGCAACGTGAAGATCGCATGGCACCGGCGAGTGATCGCCGACCGGCCGCGGCCGTACCGCACGATCGTGAGACACCTCGAGTCCGTCGAGAGCGAACTGCCGCCGCTTGTCGGCGCGGACCTCAACGCGGAACCCGACAGCGGCGAACTCCGCCGCCCGGCGGTCGGCCGACGAGCCACCCAGTGTGGGAAGGACCAGTTGCAAGGCATGAACATCGAACTCTCCTCGCCGCAGAACGAGGGGCCGCGGCGCGGGGATGGCGGACCCCTTTCCGAGGGCGGCTTTCGGTTCCAGGACGCCCCGGGGTCGAAGTCCATCACCGCACGCGCGCTGTTCCTGGCGGCCGCCGCCCGAGGAACGACGGTGCTGCACAGACCGCTGGTCTCGGACGACACCGTGGGATTCGCCGAGGGCCTTGCCCGGCTCGGCTACCGGCTGGAGCGCACGCAGGACCGGTGGAGCGTCGAGGGCCGCGCGCGGGGACCGGTAGCCGAGGAGGCGTCGGTCTTCTGCCGCGACGGTGCCACCACCGCGCGATTCCTCCCCGTCCTGGCCGCCGCCGGCCACGGCGTCTTCCGCTTCGACGCGTCCGCCCAGATGCGCCGCCGCCCCCTCGGCCCACTCACCCGGGCACTGCGTTCCCTCGGCGTCACCGTCATCCACGAGGAGCGGGAGGGCCACCACCCGCTGACCGTGCGTGCCGACGGGATCAAGGGAGGGCACGTCACGCTGGACGCCGGGCTGTCGTCCCAGTTCCTCACCGCACTGCTGCTGGTCGGCCCGCTCACCGAGCAGGGGCTCGCCATCACCGTGACCGACCTGGTGTCCGCGCCGTACGTGGACATCACCGTGGCGATGATGGAGAGCTTCGGGGTGCGTGTGCACCGCGACGGGGACACCTTCACCGTGCCCGCTCAGCCCTACCCGGCCATCGACTACGCGATCGAGCCGGACGCCTCCACCGCCGGCTACTTCCTGGCGGCGGCCGCGCTCACCGGGCGTCGCGTCACCGTCCCCGGGCTTGGCTCGCGCAGCCTCCAGGGCGACCTGCGCTTCGCCCAGGTGCTCGCCCGGATGGGAGCACAGGTCACCCTGGCCGAGGACCACGTGACCGTCACGGGCGCTCACGGCGGGCGGCTGGCCGGCATCACCGTGAACATGCGTGATATCTCCGACGCCGTGCCCACGCTCGCCGCCATCGCACCGTTCGCCGACGGGCCGGTCCGGATCGAGGATGTCTACAACACCCGGATCAAGGAATGCGACCGGCTCGAAGCCTGCGCCGAGAACCTGCGTGCCCTCGGTGTCCCGGTCCAGATCGGACGGGACTGGATCGAGATCCACCCCTCCCGGCCCCGCCCGGCACACATCGCCTGCCACGGCGACCACCGTATCGCCATGGCCTTCAGCGTCACCGGACTGCGTACCCCCGGCATCACCCTGGACGATCCCGGATGCGTGAAGAAGACCTTTCCCGGCTTCCACCGAGCGTTGGACGACCTCCGTAAGTGGTGAGCCGGGGCCACAAGCAGGCCCTGCTGACTCTCGCACGCCGACGCCTCAATGTCCTGTGGGCGATGATCCGTGACGGAGAGTGCTACCACGCCTCATCTTCCGTCACGCTGGCGGCTTGACATCACGATTGGGAAGTTCTTTCTACAGGGAGTGTTCGATCGTGATGTCGGCCATCACGTCGAGTGCTTTGGTGGAGGTCTTGGGGTGGCGGACCGCGATGCCGACGAAGAGTGTGTCGATGATGCCCAGGTGGGCGAGGCGGCTTGCCATGGCTTCGAGGCGGAAGCCGTATTCGGGGCCTCCCGCGATCAGTGGGGCGTCTACGACGCGGGTCAGGGGCGAGTTGGTGAAGCTGGTGATGGCGACGGTGAAGGCGCCGGCGGTCCGCGCCGCCTCGGCGGCCAGGAGTGACTCGCGGCTGGCACCGGTGTGGCTGATGACCAGGCACACACAGGATTCGTCGAGGTGCCGTGCGGCGAGGTGCTGGGCCCTGACGTCGGTGGGAAACGTCGTGACGAGGCCGAGTGCGGATAGTCGGTAGGCGGCGTCGTGGGCCGGCGCCGCGGAGGTGCCGATACCGATGACGAGGACGCGGGTGGCCGTCGCGATGCGGTCGATGGTGAGTGACAGCAGTTCGGGGTCGACGGTCTGTACCGCGTCGGCCAGGGCCCTGCCGCTGCGGCGGAGTATGCGGTCGAGGATGTCTCCGGCAGGTGTCTGACTGTCGATTCCCTCTTCATGGGCGAGTTCTTGTTCCTGCTCGTTCTGCTGGGCGAGGTCGCGGGTGATGGCGAGCTTGACGTCTTGGTAGCCCCGGTACCCGATGCGTTGGCAGGCTCGGACGGCTGAGGACTGGGCGACGCCCGCCTTCTGGGCCAGCTCGGTGACCGAGCCGCGCACGACCGCTTCGGGGTCACTGAGGACCAGCTCGACGAACCGCTTGTCCGTCGCGCCCAGGCGGGGCAGCGCGGCTTGGGCGCGAGTGACGAACTCGCCGCTCACCAGGGACGGCTTGGCTGCAACCACGGGACCTCGATTCGCTGCGCATGCGTGGATCGACTGTCGATACGAGCAGGACGCTAGGGCCTGTCGTCAAAGGGGGCGCCCTGCTCCCGACGCCTGGCACGGCCGCTCGCCGCGTTGTCGCGTCACCCGAGTACGCCCAGTACGAGGGCGACGCTCCGCCTTGCGATCGACCGCACCAAACGCCGCTCGCGGCCGGGCGCCCCCTTTGACGACAGACCCTAGCACGGATGGATTATCCATCCTGGGCTAGAGCTGTATCTGGATAGTTCATCCCTCGGTAACCCGAGCGTGGCCCCCGTGCCACCCCCGACTCCGAACCTGGCACCGCCGGGGCGGGTCGGCGGCGAGGCCCACCTGCGTCAGGCGATCGCCGACCGGCTCACGCCAAGGATCACACGGGCAACGCGTTCATGGCGCTGCTCAAGCCCGGGGACGAGGTCCTGACGACCACCGCTTGATGTGCTCGCCCGACCGGCGGGCGATGGTCTCCCGCACCGTCTTCCACCGCTTGCCCTGCCCGCCCGGGCTCCCCGAACTCACCGCTGAATCGGAGACGTCATCATGACCGCTGTCACTGACGGCAAAGCCGCGCCAGGACCACCGGGCGGCAGTGCCGAGCAGTCCAGACCTCCCAAGATCGTCCCCGTCCGGCACCCCGGCCGCTGGGCGGCCGTGGCCATCGCCCTCGTCCTGGTGGCGCAGTTGGTACACGCCCTGGCCACCAACCCCGGCCTGGAGTGGGCGACTTTCGGGCAGTACTTCTTCGACCCCAGCGTTCTGCACGGCGTATGGCTGACCATCCAGCTCACCTTCTACGCCGGGTTGGCGGGCTTCGCGGGCGGCATAGCGCTGGCCTTCATGCGGCTCTCTCCCAACCCCCTGCTGCGAGTGACCGCCTACGCTTACGTCTGGGTCGTGCGCTCCGTGCCACTGCTGGTGCAGGTGCTTTTCTGGTTCAACATCTCCTACCTGTACTCGCGGCTGAGTATCGGGGTGCCGTTCGGCCCGGAGTTCTTCTCTTTCAGTACCACCCATCTGGTCAGTTCGACGAGTGCCGCCGTCATCGCGCTCTCGGTCAACGAGGCCGCCTTCGCCTCGGAGATCGTCCGAGCGGGGCTGCTGTCCGTCAGCCAGGGTCAGCTGGAAGCCGCCGCCGCGCTGGGGATTCCCGGGCGCCGCCAGCTTCTGCGCATCGTGCTGCCGCAAGCCATGCGGACCATCGCGCCCAACGCTGCCAACCAGCTGATCTCGCTGTTCAAGAACACCTCGATCGTTTCCGTGATGGCGATCATGGAGCTCTTCTACACCGTCCAGGTCATCTACGGGCGCACTTCCCGCGTCGTGCCGATGCTGCTTGTCGCGACCGCCTGGTACATCCTGCTGACCACCCTCCTGACGATCTTCCAGTACTACGTCGAGCGGCGTTTCGCCAAAGGCACGACGCGGGCGCTGCCGCCGACCCCTGTTGAGCGGGTGCGCCTCGCCATCCGCGACGTCCGCGCGGCTGCCAAGGATGAAGGGACCCCGCGGTGACCACGAAATCGCCTTCCGCCGACCGCCGTCCGCACAAGGCCGCGGCCGATCCCGCCCGGGTGGTCGTCGACATATGCGACGTCCACAAGAGCTACGGCCTGGTCGAGGTACTCAAGAGCGTCGATCTCCAGGTCCGCGCCGGCGAGGTGACCGTTGTGCTGGGCCCGTCCGGATCCGGCAAGTCCACCCTGCTGCGCTGCATCAACCACCTGGAGAAGGTCAAGCGCGGCACCGTCACCATCGACGGCGAACTGATCGGCTACCGGCGGGTCGGCGACAAGCTGCACGAGCTGCGCGAGCGCGAGGTGCTGCGCCAACGCACCCACATCGGCTTCGTATTCCAGAACTTCAATCTCTTCCCGCACCTCACGGTGGAGGAGAACCTGGTCGAGGCACCCGTCTCCGCCCTGGATGTGCCGCGTGCCCAGGCCCAGGAACGCGCCGAGCGGCTGTTGGAGCGCGTCGGCCTGCGCGACAAGGCGACCGCCTACCCCGGGCAGCTGTCCGGCGGCCAGCAGCAGCGCATCGCCATCGCCCGAGCGCTCGCCCTGGAACCCAAGGTGCTGCTCTTCGACGAGCCCACCTCCGCACTCGACCCGGAGCTGGTCGGCGAGGTGCTGGATGTGATCAAGGATCTGGCGCGTGCCGGCACCACCATGATCGTCGTCACCCATGAGATCGGCTTCGCCCGTGAGGTCGCCGACAACGTGGTCTTCATGGACGAGGGCCGGATCGTCGAACAGGGGACACCGGGCGACGTGCTCGACTCCCCCCGGCACGAGCGCACCCGCACCTTCCTCTCAAAAGTCCTCTGACCCCACTTCTTCCGATTCTCTTGTCTCTTGAAAGGCAGAACCACCATGTCCGTGCTCATCCGCCCCAAGCTCGCCGCGTTCACCACCCTGACGATCGTCGCCGCGCTCGCTCTGAGCGCCTGCGGCGGTTCCACGAAGGACGCGTCCGGATCGGCGTCCAAGGGGCCCTTCAACACCAGCCCCGAGCAAAGCCGCTACGGGGCACCCAAGGTCGCCTCCATCGCCGCTGAAGTACCCGCGGCCATCCGATCCCGGGGCACCCTCGAAATCGGCAACTCCAAGGGGAGCACCGCGCCGCTCACCTTCTTCGCCACGGACAACAAGACCCTCATCGGCGTGGAAACGGACATGGCGTACGCGATCGCCTCGGTGTTCGGCCTCAAGGTGCACTACAACCCGGTCTCCTTCGAACAGATCTTCGTCGGTCTGGACAGTGGCAAGTACGACGTCGGCGTCTCCAACATCACCGTCACCGAACTGCGCAAGCAGAAGTACGACATGGCCACCTACCGCAAGGACGCGCAGGCGTTCGAGGCCAAGAAGGGCACGACGTGGCGCGTCACCGGCCCCAAGGACGTGGCGGGCAAGACCATCGCCGTGCCCACCGGGACCAGTGAGGAGAAGGCCCTGCTGGACTGGAGCGCCCAGAACGTCAAGGCGGGCCGCAAGCCCATCAACGTGAAGTACTACCAGGACGAATCGGCCTGCTACCTGGCCCTCCAGTCCGGCCACATCGACGCCTACCTCCATCCCAACCCCGAGGCCCAGTACCATGCCAAGACCTCCGGCCAGACCCAGGTCGTCGGCGGCATCATCGGAGACGGAGAGCACCTTCAGGGCCTGATCGCCGCGACCACCAAGAAGAACGACGGCCTCGGCAAGCCGCTCAACGACGCGATCAACTACCTGATCAAGAAGGGCGTCTACAGGAAGATCCTGGCCCGCTGGGGTCTCACCAGCGACGGGGTGAGCACCTCACAGCTCAACCCGCCCGGCCTGCCGATCGACAAAAAGTGAGCGCCCGAATACGGAACGTCCAACCCGGGCAAACGCTCCACACCACAGGAGGCCCGGCGCGCCCGTCGGAACAGGCGACCGCCAAGCAGGCCCCGCCGTCCAGGACTCTTGGGATTCGTGTGTGGGCGTGATGACCCTCCGAGTTCTAACTCGGGCGCTGGTCGCGGTTATCCCGCGTCGGTCGAGGTGGCATCGCCCTGGGGGGTGGGCCGTGATAGCCGGGGAGGAGGGGGCGGGGGAGCGGGCCCTTGATCCGGGTGCCCGACTGTTGTTCTTCCCAGGCGTGGGCGAGGATGCCGACGCTGCGGGAGAGTACGAAGAGGCCGCGGCCGAGTTCTGCGGGGAAACCGAGTTCGGCGTAGATGATGGCCGTGGCGCCGTCGATGTTCATCGGGACCGGCTTGGGGCGATCGCCGGCAAGGGCCTCTTCGAGGGCCAGCCCGGCGGCGAGGGCGTCGCCTTGTACGTCGCCTTCCTGGATCGCCCGGCGGACCAGCGCCAGCAGGGGGTCGCGCCGCGGGTCGCGGGGGTGGAAGCGGTGGCCGAAGCCGGGTACGTACGCCCGGCGGGCCCGGTGCTCCGCGACGATGGACGCGGCCGACTCGCCTTCGATGATGCGCTCCAGCAGTTGCATGCACTGCTGGCCGGCGCCGCCGTGTGTGTCGCCGAGCAGCCCCGCGCCGGTGGCCATGGCGCTGTTGAGGCCGATACCACAGGTGGCGGCCATGCGGGCGGCGGCGATGGACGGCGCCTGCGGGCCGTGGTCGACCGCGGCGACGAGCGCGGCTTCCAGCAGCCGGGCCTGCCCGGGGGTGGGCAGCTCGCCGCGTAGGAGCAGCCAGATCTGCTCGGCGAAGCCGATGCGGCCGATGAGCTCCTCGACCGGGTAGCCGCGCAGCAGGATCTCGCCCGGGCGGATGCGGCTGATGGCCGTCGACCACCAGTCGCTGCTCGCCCGAGCGTCGGGTGATGCGGTCGTGTCCTCGCCTGGTCGGCGGGTGTGCTGCGTGCTCATACCGCGCCCGTCTTCTTGAAGGTGTCGATCTCCTCGGGTGAATAGCCGAGTTCGGCCAGCACTTGGTCGGTGTGCTCGCCAAGCAATGGCGGTGGCTCGGCGGTAGTGGCCGGCTCGCCGTCGATGTGGACCGGGCTGCCCAGGACCCGCAGCGGGCGGTCGCGTCCACCGGGGAACGGCAGGCTGCGCACGAAGTCCCGGGCCGCGAGCTGCTCCAGGCCCAGTGCCTCGGGCACCGACAGGACCCGGGCGGCGGGGACGCCGGCATCGGAGAGGACCTCCTCCCACTCCTTGGCCGTGCGCGAGGACAGGGCCTGCTCGATCTCCTCGCGCAGCCGCTCGCGGTGTGCCCGGCGGTCGGCGGGGTGGGCGAACCGGGAGTCGTCGAGCAGGTCTTCGCGGCCGATCAGGCGGCACAGCGTGGCGAACTGCTGCTGCCGGTTGGCGGCGATGTTGAGGTGTCCGTCCGCCGTACGGAAGGTCCCGGAGGGGGCGGCGGTGAAGTTCTCGTTGCCCATGGGCCGCGGCGGACGGCCGGTGATCAGGTAGTTGGAGGTGACCCATCCCATCGCCGTGAGCGCGGCTTCCAGCATGGATACGTCGAGGAAGGCGCCCGCCCCGGTGCGTTCGCGGCGGACGAGGGCCGCGGCGACGGCGTACGCGGCCGCCATGCCGCCCAGGGTGTCGGCGACCGGGAAGCCCGCTCGAAGGGGGTTGACCTCCGCCGTGCCGGTCACGCTCATCATGCCGCTCAGGCCCTGCACGATCTGGTCGTAGGCCGGCCTGGCCCGCAGCGGCCCGATCTGGCCGAAGCCGGAGACGGCGCAGTAGATCAGCCGTGGGTTCGCGCGCCGCAGGACCTCCCAGCCGACGCCGAGGCGTTCCATGACTCCCGGGCGGAAGTTCTCCAGGAGCACGTCGTGCTCGCGTACGGCACGCAGCAGGACATCGCGGCCGCTTTCGTGCTTGAGGTTCAGGGTCAGGGAGCGCTTGCCGGCGTTCTGCGCGAGGAACGACGCGCCCAGCAGGTCCTCGCTCAGCGCCCGGTCGGCACCCAGCTGGCGGGCCAGGTCCCCCGACTCCGGCAGCTCCACCTTCAGTACGTCCGCGCCGTGCAGCGCCAGCTGGTACCCGGCGAACGGGCCGGCCAGGACGTTGGTCAGGTCCAGGACGCGTATCCCGTCGAGCAGCGGCGGCGCGGCGGGGGGCGTGTGCGTACTCAACGGGTCGGGTCTCCGATGCAGTCGAGGGCGGTCAGGTCGCGGGCGGTGGCGACGAGCGCGGCGGCGAAGGTGGCGACCGCCTCGTCGGTGAAACGAGTGGTGGGCCCGCCCAGCGCGATGGCGGCCACCAGGCGCCCGTCCCGGTCGAAGACGGGGGCGGCGACGCCGGAGACCCCGGCCTCCCGTTCTCCGTGACTGGCGGACCAGCCCTGGACCGCGGCCCGCCGTGAGCGCTCCCACAGCGTCTCCGCCCAGTCGGGGTGAGGCGCCTGCGCGGCGATGGCGTCGATGTCCGGGCGCTCAGCGCGCGACAGCAGGATGTGGCTGGCCGCGCCGGACCATAGGGGCATCTCCTCGCCGACGCGCACCACGTGGCGCAGCGTACGGGTCCCTTCGTGGCGCGCGATGCAGATCCGGGCGCGCTGCTGGCGCACGTACAGGTGTACGGCTTCCCCGCCGCTGGCCTCGCTGAGCTCCTTCATCCGCACCAGTGCCGCTTCGGGCAACTGCCAGGTGAAGCGGGCCAGATCGGCCCAGCGGAGCAGGCTGGGGCCGGGGACGGTGCGGCCGTCGCCGCGGCTCCACAGCAGCCCGCTCTGCTCCAGGGTGTGCACCAGGCGCACCACGGTGGACTTGGCCAGCCCGGTGGCGTCGGTGAGCTCGCGCACCGTGCGGCTTGGGTGGTCGGCGTCGTAGAGCGCAAGCAGATCCACGGCACGCTGCACGCTGCGTACCCCACCGGAGTCGTTCCCTGGCACGGTCTCCTCCTCGAGACGGACGGCAGACAAAGTCCTTCCCCCCAACCCCTTGCCGGGTGGTGAGCACGTCCATAACATCACCGAACCATTCAGCGGCACAAGTGTGCCACCTGGTGGTACAGCCCGTATGCGGTGACAAAGGAGTGCGACTGTGGCTTCCCAGAGCCCTGCCCCTGACAAAAGATCGCTGTTCCAGCCGCGTGTCGCCCTCGCGGCGGTCCTCGGCACCACGGTGGAGTGGTACGACTTCGCCCTCTACGGAACCGCGGCCGCGCTGGTCTTCAACAAGGTCTACTTCCCCGACAGCGACCCGCTCGTCGGCACGATCCTCGCCTACGGCACCTTCGCCATCGGCTTCCTCGCCCGCCCCCTGGGCGGCGCTTGGTTCGGGGAGCGCGGGGACACCCGCGGCCGGAAGAACGTCCTGGTGGCCACGCTCCTTTTGATGGGCCTCGCCACCACCGCCATCGGCCTGCTTCCCACGTACGGACAGGTCGGCATCGCCGCGCCACTGCTGCTGACCCTGCTGCGCTTCGTGCAGGGCTTCGCCGCGGGCGGGGAGAAGACCGGCGCCCTGATCATCCTCTTCGAGAACGCGCCGCCCAAGTGGCGCGGCCTGCTGACGTCCCTGCCCGCCATCGGCACCGGATCCGGCACCCTGCTGTCCACCGGCGTCTTCGCGCTCGCCACCGGGCTGCTGTCCGAGGACGCCTTCCTCGCCTGGGGCTGGCGGGTGCCCTTCCTGCTCAGCGCGGTCCTCACCCTCTTCGGCCTCTGGGTGCGCCGCTCCCTGGAGGAGACCGCCGACTTCCAGCAGGCCGGCCTCGCCGCCTCCGCGGCGTCTTCGGCCCGCGTCCCGCTGCGGCAACGCATCCGCGACAGCCGCGTCGTCGCGGCGTGGCGCCGCTATCCCAGGGAGATGCTCATCGTCATCGGCGCGGGCTCGGCCGAGAACGCGGGCTACTACATCTTCGGCACCTTCTCCGTCACCTACGCCGAAGACCGAGCCCTGCCGACCGCGGCACTGCTGAGCGGCATCTCCCTCGTCGCCGCCGTGAAGCTGGTGACCGTACCCGCCTTCGGCGCGCTCTCCGACCGCGTCGGCCGCCGCCCGGTCTCCATCGCCGGCGCGCTGATCCTCCTCATCGCGGCCTGGCCCTTCTTCCTGGTGCTCGACGGCGGACATACCTGGGCGATCTGGCTCGCGCTCCTGGTCACGCTAGGAGTGGGGCAGTCCGCGGTCCTCGGCTCCCAACCCGCCTTCTTCGCCGAACTCTTCGACACCAGCGTCCGCTTCAGCGCAGTGGGCATCGCCAACAACATCGGCACGGTGCTCACCGGGGGGCTGGCCCCGCTGCTCGCCACCAGCCTGCTGCTCTGGTTCGACCACAGCGTCACCGGCGTGGTCGTCTTCATCGCCCTCATGAGCGGACTCACCGTGGTCACCGTGGCGCTCGCACGGGAGACGCGCCACATCGAGGGCCGGAAGCCCGCGACGCACACCGACCGAGACCTACAGGCCGCACCTTAGCGGGGCTCCGCCTTGCCATCGCCTCCCTTGGCCATCCCGCCCAGCGCGGACACGCTCTCGCGGACCGCACCCAGGCCGATGTCGACACCTGGTACGCAGCCCGCCCTACCGACCGGCGCCAGCGAGGACGCACAGGGGCCATCCGTGTGTATCGCGGGCGTATCGAAAATCGCATACGCCACCGGAACGGCCCCTCGTCTCCAATGGGGCCATGAACCACAACGCATCCCTGTCGGCACCGCCCCGCCGCACGCGCGGGGGCGTGCTCCTCGGCCTGGCGATCCTCGGCGTGGCGAGTGCCGCGTTCGTCGTGCGGCGGCCGCTCATGATGTCCGCTCCGATGTGCGTGGCCGGGCGGTGGCACGGCTGCTTCGACACGTTCAACGGTGTGGTGCTCATGACGCTGGTCGCGCTGCCGCCCGCCGCGCTGGTGGTGTGGGCTATGGCACGCCGTCGGCGAGCCGCCGGCGTCACATCGGCGTGGCGGCTGTCGCTGGCCGAGGTGGGCATGGTCCACGGGACGGGTGCCGTTCCTCTGGCTGACCATGATGCCGGGCACCGGGGCCGGCACCGTCCCCGCCCGGGTGAACCTCGTACCGCTGCGGGACCTCCGGCAGCGGCACCCCGATCCTCATGCTCACCGCCGCCGACCGGATCGACGACAAGGCTTCCGGGTTCCAGCTCGGCGCCGACGACTACCTCACCAAACCGTTCGAGCTGCGGGAGCTCGTGCTGCGGCTGAGGGCGCTCGACCGCAGACGCGCGCACGCCCGGCCCCCGGTCCGCGAGATCGTGGGCCTGCGGCTGGACCCCTTCCGCCGGGAGGTCTTCCGCGACGGACGCCACGTCGCGCTCACCCGCAAACAGTTCGCCGTGCTCGAAGTCCTCGTCGCCGCCGAAGGCGGTGTCGTCAGCTCCGAAGAGCTACTGGAACGGGCCTGGGACAACAACGCCGACCCCTTCACCAACGCCGTCCGCATCACCGTTTCCGCCCTGCGCAAACGACTCGGCGAACCATGGCTCATCGCCACGGTGCCCGGCGTCGGCTACCGAATCGACACCGGCATGGACACCGGCATGGACATCACCCACCATGCTCGAACAACTCGAGTCCCGCCGCGTAGGCGCGGCCTGACCACACCATGGCCATGGAGACCTCGCCGGACTCCAGCAACTGCTGTGAGCGGGCCCCGGTGTCCCAGAAGACCAGCGACGAGCGCACGCTCGTGAGCTTCTTGAGGGCCCGGTCGACGTTCAGTGGATACAGCCGGTCGGGGGCGACTCCGTCGGCGAGCAGCGCCGCCTCCAGCGCACCCGGGGACGCATCCGACGGGATGCCGGGTATGGCGCGCTTACCGGGGTACTTGCCGGTGTTGAAGAAGTCCGCCCAGCTCTTGGGCGGGTTGCCGCCGAACTTCTTCTTGTCGTACATCAGGACCACGCCATAGCTCATGGCCGGTACGGAGTACTTGCCCCCTCATGTCCTTGGGCAGCTTCGAGGTGTCGACGATCTTGGGGTCGAGCGGCATCAGCAGCTTGCCGCACTCACGCTTGGCCCAGAGCGTATCGGTGTCCGTTACGTCCCAGGTGACGTTCTTGGCGTCGACCTGGGCCTTGATCTTGGTGTAGTCGGTGGGACCGTCGGAAAGCACCTTCGCCCCCGACTCGGAGGCGAACGGCTTGACGGCGGCGGCCTCCTGGCCGTCCTGGAAGATGCCGCCGTAGGAGGCGAAGGTGAGGGTGACGCCGTCGAGCGCGCCCTTCTTGACCTTGCCGGCCGCGGCCGGTCCGGACCCGAGGTCGACGTCGGCCCCGGCAGGGCTGGTGCCGACGCAGCCGAAACGTGACCCGCTCGCGGCGTTCGCCCGCCGCGCCGCGCGAGCTGTGGGTGCCGGAGTGCGCTCACCGGCCCCGCTGTGCTGGGTAGTTCTGCTCGACGAGCCGGACTGTGCTCGATTACGCTGTAGATGCAGTCGATTCAATCGCCTTATGCTCGGTTTGTGCTTGAATCCATTGGCTGATGTCCTGAATCTGTAAGAAGGGAGAGGTGACCCATGGACGACACCGACCGGGCCATCCTGCGGGAGTTGCAGGCCGACGGTCGTATCCCCTATGCCGAGCTGGGGCCGAAGGTGGGATTGTCACCCTCGGCCGCGAGACTTCGGCTTCAGCGGTTGATCGACACCGGGACGGTCCAGGTCGTCGGGGTGACCGACCCGATGGCCATGGGCCGGCAGACGATGGCGCTCCTGGGCCTGCGCATCGAGGGCGACCCCCGGGCGGTGGCCGATGAACTTTCCCGGCACGACGAAGTGGTGTACGCGGTGCTGACCTCCGGCCGCTTCGACCTGTTCGTCGAGATCGTGTGCGGTCGCTCTCGTGATCTCCTGGATTTCATCAACGATGTCGTACGGCCCGTCGAGGGCGTCGCGTCCGTGGAGAACTTCCCCTACTTCGCCATTCACACCCACCGGTTCATGTGGGGAGTCGACTAGGAGCATCCGCGCGTTCGCGCCCAGCCCGCCCTCATCACGCTCCGCTCACCAAGCCGAGGAACCCGGCATGTCGCACGACGAGTACCGCACCATCGACTTCTTCGCCCAGGACGCGCTTCCCGCACCGCGGGTGTCGCCCGCTCAGGCAGAGCGCATCGCCTCCCGGCGTCTCGGCGTCACCGCTCGCGCGGAGGTGCTGGGAAGCCAGCAGGACGCCAATTTCCTGCTGTGCTCCGACACCGGGACACCCCTGGCGGTCCTGAAGATCGCCAACCCGGCCTTCAGCCCGATGGAGATCGAAGCCCAGGACACCGCCGCCGACCTGATCGCCGCGGCTCACCCGGAACTGCGCATCGCCACCGTCCTGCGTCGGCCCGACGGCTCCCCCCGGTGCGCGAGGGTGGACACCGAGGGCGGGCCGGTCATCGCGCGGCTGCTGGAGCACCTCCCCGGCGGCCCGCTCTCCGGACCGCGACACTTGTCCCCGAGTACGGTGGCGGCCATGGGCGCGATCGCCGGGAAGGTCAGCGTGGCCCTGCGCGACTTCCGGCACCCGGGGCTGGACCGTGTACTCCAGTGGGACCCGCGGTACGCCGACCGCGTCGTCGTCAAGCTCGCGGAGTACATCCCGGAGCCAGACCGCCGCGCTGCCGTCCAGGCCGCGACCGTCACCGCTTGGACGCAGGTGCAGAAGGTCGCCGTGCTGCTGCCCTGTCAGGCCGTGCACCTCGACCTCACGGACGACAACCTGATCCGTTCTCCCGACAGCCGCCTCCCGATGCCCGACGGAGTCATCGACTTCGGTGACCTGACCTGGAGTTGGGCGGTTGGCGAACTGGCGGTGTCACTCGCCTCGATGCTCCACCACGACGGTGTCGAGCCCCACCACGTGCTGCCCGCCATCCGGGCCTTCCACGCCGTCCGGCCGCTCTCCCCAGCGGAGGTCGAGGCGCTGTGGCCGCTTGTGGTCCTGCGCGCCGCCGGTCTGGTCGCCAGCGGCCGTCATCAGGCCGCCGTCGACGAGCGGAACGCCTACGCCAAGGCCGCGCTCGACCGCGAGTGGCGAATATTCGAGCAGGCCACCCACCTGCCACTTCCCGTGATGACCCACCTCATCGAGGACGCGGTCGGCCTCGCGGACGCGCCCCCTCACGCCGATACACCAGTGCGGCCGCTGCTGCGGGACCTCACCCCCGACGACATCTCCCCGCTCGACCTGTCCACCGGGGCCGACTCGATGGACCACGGAGTCTGGCTCGAAGCGGACACCGAGGATCGGCTGGCGGCCTCCGCACTCGCCGACGGCGCGGCCGCGGCCGTCACCCGGTACGCGCAGGCGCGACTCACCCAGACCCAGGCCCTGTCCGCCGCGTCTCCCGCGACCGTGGCCACCGGCATCGACCTGTGGCTCGGCAGGGCCACCGTGGTGCAGGCTCCCGGCACCGGCGAGGTCCTCGCCGCGGCGCCCGGTCAGCTGACGGTCACCTACGGCCCGCGGGCGCTGACGTTGTCCTTCCCCCACACGGTCCACCCCGTGATCCCCGCCGGGGCGACGCTCCGCGTGGGCCAGGACCTGGCCCACCTCCCCGCCGGGACCTCGGTACGTCTTGGGCTGCGCGATGCCGATGGCCCGGCCGTCCCCGCGCTGGTGCGCCCCGAGTACGCCGCCGGGTGGCTCGCGCTCACCACGGACCCCTCCCCGCTCATCGGTCTTCCAGCCCCCGGCCATGAGGAGCACGTGGACCTGCTCGACCGGCGGGACGCCGTGTTCGCGACCGCGCAGGAGCACTACTACGCCGACCCGCCCCGCATCGAGCGTGGTTGGCGGCACCATCTGGTCTCCACCGAGGGTCGCTCCTACCTCGACATCGTCAACAATGTCACCCCGTTGGGCCACGCTCATCCACGCCTGGAGCAGGCGGTCTCGCGGCAGCTGCGACGGCTCAACACCAACTCGCGCTTCCATTACGCCTCGGTGGTGGAGTTCACCGAACGCCTCGCCGCCCTCCTGCCCGATCCCCTGGACACGGTGTTCCTGGTCAACTCCGGCTCCGAGGCGGTCGATCTGGGCATCCGGCTGGCCATCGGCGCCTCCGGGCAGCTCGATGTGGTCGCGCTCCGCGAGGCGTATCACGGCTGGACCTACGCCTCCGACGCCGTCTCCACCTCGCTCCAGGACAACCCCAACGCCCTGGCCACTCGCCCAAGCTGGGTCCATACCGTGGATTCGCCCAACTCCTACCGCGGCCGGCACCGCGGGGCGGACGCGGTGCGCTACGGACCCGAGGCGGCCGCGATGATCGGCGATCTCGCCGCTTCAGGTCGCCCGCCAGGAGCCTTCCTCAGCGAGACCTTCTACGGCAACGCCGGGGGCGTGGCCCTGCCCGAGGGCTACCTCGCCGAGGTATACGCCGCGGTCCGCCGCCACGGCGGTCTGGCAGTCGCCGATGAGGTCCAGGTCGGCTACGGCCGACTGGGCCATTGGTTCTGGGGCTTCGAGCAGCAACAGGTCGTCCCCGACGTTGTCTGTGTGGCCAAGGCCATGGGGAACGGCCACCCCCTCGGCGCCGTCATCACGTCCAAGGAGGTTGCCGGCCGCTACCGTGACCAGGGCTACTTCTTCTCATCCACCGGTGGCAGCCCGGTCTCCAGCGTTGTGGGCCTCACCGTCCTGGACACCCTGCGCGAGGAGGATCTCCCGGGCAACGCGGTACGCGTGGGCGGCCGTCTCAAGAGCCGGCTCCAGGAACTGGCCGGCCACCACGACCTCATCGGCGCCGTCCACGGCTCGGGCCTCTACCTCGGCCTCGAACTCATCCGGGACCACACCACCTTGGATCCCGCCACGGAGGAGACCGCCGAACTCTGCGACCGCATGCTCGACCTCGGTGTGATCGTCCAGCCCACCGGAGACCACCTCAACATCCTCAAGATCAAGCCGCCGTTGTGCATCGACGCCACCGCGGCCGACTTCTTCACCGACACGCTGGACCGGGCCCTCACCCAACTCGGCCACCGTCGCTGACCACTGTCGAAGCGATGAGGTGATCACTGGGGAGCGGCACGAGTCGCTATGCCCGTTCGGTCTCGCTCGCTTCGCGAGCTGAGCCGGGGCACATCGCCGGCTGGGGCACACCGTCGGCCGGGGGACGAACTGGGAGGGGCCGCTGGGTGGGCCCGCGGGGTGGTGGGTCCCGGTGGGGGAGCGGTGGGCTGTCCGGCCGGTATCGCCCGACAGCCCGCCGTGGTCAGCCCGTGAGCCCGGTCAGCAAAGACAGGTAGCCGTCACGGTGCCCGGCCTGGTTGGGGTGGTAGGACTCGTTGATCTTGTCCCACTCCAGACTTGTCACCCAGGTCTCCCCATGCGAGCAGATGGTGTGCGGGTCGAAGGCGGCACGTGGGTCGAGGAAGGTGAACCCGGCCTTCGCGGCCTGGTCCGCCAGTATCGAGTCGAGGGTGTCGGCAACCGAGTTGAGCGCCGTACGTTCGGTGTCGCTCAGCCCGAATATGCCGCAGGTGCCGCCGATCGTGTACAGCCGGGGATAGCCCACCACCACGACCGTGGCGTTCGGCGCGTTCGCCCGTACCGACGCGTAGGTGTTCGCCAGGGCGCCCGGCAGCTTGCCGTTCGCGGCGGCCTTCGCGGCCTCCGCTCCGGCGACGCAGTCCTTGTCGTCGATGGTGAGGACGCAGTTCGTCATGACGTCGACGACGCCGATGTCATTGCCGCCCACCTGCACCGTCACCAGTGTGGTGTCCGCGGTGAGTTGCGGCACCTGCTGGCTGCCGAGCTCCGCGGTGGTAGCCCCGGAGCACGACGCCTCCACGAAGGCGTATGCGGGGTGCTGCTGTGCCCACAGCCGGGGGTATGTCAACGGGCCGCGGCGGCACGCGTCGTCGGGGTTGTCGTATACGCGGGTGCCGGGCGCGACGGCGTAGGAGTCGCCGAGGGCCACGTACTTACCGGCAGCTGTCGGCTCAGCGCCGGTGGCGTACGCCCCTGGTGCTGCCGCGACCGTCAGGCAGACGGTGGCCAGCGTGAGGGCGAGGGACGCGAGGCGTCTGCGACTTCTTAAAGGGCGCATGCTTCACTCCTGGATTGTGGGTGCCGTCTTGGCGGATGAACCAACTGTCAGCCGGGGTGTCAGCTCAGCCCTGAAGCTCCGTGATCGGAGCCGACGCGGTCTCGTCTTTTTGGGCAGGATCGACATCGAGGTGCCTCCTTCCGACTCCTGCCTCGGCCTCTGGCCGATGAACTGGGAGACGCTGTGGGGGCGTCGACTCGCCGGCCCGGAGGAGAATGGCGCGGACCTGTCAACCGCCTCTCCCGCGCCGACCTCGCTGAGCGGGGAGGGCCGCGCCACCGGCTTGGGTGCCGTTTCGCACCATCGACGAGCTCACTATCACGTCGGTGCCGTGCTCGCTCGGTACACAGGCGCCTTCCTCCCAAGGCCGCGCAGCTCGTGGTTCTCCAGGTCACGCGCGAATTTGGGCTTGGCAGCCCAAATTCCGGGGTTGGCGGTGTCGGTCAGTCGACCGCTCTCCCCGAGAGGGCGGGAGTGCGTGGGCTCTCGACAGTGGCGTGTGAGCCGGATGAGCCGCGGTGGGGACCGTGTGGCCGTGGCCGGTGAGCGGGTGTTGAGCAGTGGCGACGTCGCGCCGGTGCTGCTCCCGCTCGTCAGCGTTGGGCAGGAAGCGTCCGACTCCGCGACGGATCGTCCAGGAACTCGGAGTCGGTGATGTTCACTGCGCGGTACGGCTTGTACTCACTGCCGGTGCCCAGCCCGTAGGCGAGAATGCGGTGATCCGTACCGTGGCCGCCGCGTTGTTCGAACGCGCTATAGGCGGTCCGTGAAGAGTCCCTCCAGCTTTCGAAGATGACCACGTGGCGCGTGTTGCTGTTGCCCTCGGCATCGATGAGCAGATCACCAGGCTGTAGGTCATTCAGGGTGACCGGGGTGGTGAGATCGCGGTTGCCGGCCAGTTCTACTGTGTTGGGCCCCGGCTTCCATAACCCGAGGGCCATGGAAACGTACCCGGAGCAGTCCTGGCGATAGCCGTCGGACCACACCGAGGTCTGGCTGTAAGGCACCTGAGAACCGTTGTTGGCGGTCAGCCAGGTGGCCGCGCGGCGTAGCACCTCGGACGGGGTGACGGGCTCCGCCTGGGCGTGAACGGATACCGAGACGCTGGAGGTGGCGGGCACCGGGGGAGTGGCGGCAAACGACGGGCCGGCCGGCAAACCCGTGAGAGTGATACCACCGACGGCCACTGAGGCCAGTGCTATTCGTGTCCGACGGCTCGTTCTGGAGAGCAGCGACATGGCGACTCCTGATGTGTGGGGGGAATGAGAACCGGGTGTCAGGCGAAACCGCCATCCCGGCTTGGACGGTGGCCCCCGTCGCAGCCCGCCTCCTGGGTGAGGCAGGGGGACCGCTCGTCGGCGAACGCGGTACCGACAGCGGCGGATGGCCCCGGCCGAGCGGCCAGCAGGCGGGCGGACAGCGGCCGTCCTCGCTTGCACGGCCTTGTCCGCACCTCATGTTCCGGCTCTCCTGGTCACACGCGTTCAGCCAGGCTGCCGCGCGCGGTGTAAACGTTAGCCAGGAAACGCGGGCGGCGGCATATGTGCGGCCCCCATACGGCAGCGGTCGAGTATGGGATCGGCTCCGGGTCTTGTGCTGTGCCACGGCGGCCCCCTCGCCGAGCCGGACGACGTGCGCTACGTTCTGGACCGGACACAGGGAATCGCCGGGTTCTTCGGCGCTTCGTCGATGGAACGACTGCCCACCGAACGCGCCATCGCTGGCCAGCTCCGCGCCTTCAAGCAGCTACCCGCGGCCAACTGACGCCACCGATACGAAGAGGAGACAACTGACGCACCAAGACCCGAGTTTGATCCCCACCATGGTCTTCGACTGGGGGCGATCAAGTGGCACGTGACCCCGGACACCGTTCCCCACGCGGTCTCATCGACCAAGGTCCGCGGCACCAGGCGGCTGGCGGAATCCGCGCGGGCGGGATCCGCACCCCGGAAGGTCCGGGCGTCGTAGGACCGCCGCCCGGACCTCGGCGGGACGAGGAGTCCTCAGTCCCCGCGGTGTCCGGTGTCCGCGGCAGCGGACGCCCTGACGAGCGCCGGCTCTGCGGTGCTTGTGCCGTCCGCTTCGACGGTGCCGGGCAGGGCGGGGGGAAGGGGGTGCGGTTCGGCCCAGAAGCGGCGGGAAGTCCCCCGCCACCACAGCATGAGCAGTACGCCGACGATACCCAGGACGATTCCGATGACCAGGGGCGGCCCCATGCCGAACCAGGAGACCCCACTGTAGGAGTTCGCAGGGTCCGCCATGGTGATCACCGATTCCACCAGCAGCCAGGTCAGCAGCAGGGCACCGACGATCGGGCCCGCGCCGAGCAGCAGGAAGTTGCGCACGCTCGTGGTCAGCAGATGCCGATGGTGGACGGCGCAGGCCAGCCCGGTGAGCGCGTAGTAGAACGCGACCAGCAGGGACAGCGCGGTCAGCGAGTCCGCAAGCGCGTTGTCACTGAGCCAGTGCATGACGAGGTACCACACGATGGCGATGCCGGTGACCCACCAGGTGGACACGTCGGGCGTGCGGTGCCTTGGGTGGATACGGCTGAAGCCTTGGGGCAGGGCGTGCCGACGGGCCATGGACAAGGCGGTCCGGGAGGACGGGATGATGGTCGTCTGGGTGGAGGCGAGGGCGGACGTGGCGACGGCGAGCAGCACCACCCAGCTCCATCCGCCGAGTACCTGGTCGGAGAGCGTCGCGAACACCGCTTCCTCATCGTCGGCGTGGTCGCCGAGGAACCCGGGACCGCAGTAGGCGACCACGGCGAAGGCCACGGACACGTAGGTCGCCAGCAGGATGACCGTCGACCAGATGGCTGCCAGGCCCGGAGCGGTGACGGCGCCTTCCGTCTCCTCGGTGAGGTTGACCGCGGACTCCCAGCCCCAGAACGTGAAGACGCCGAGCAGGAGTCCTGAGGTGAGTGGTGCAACCCCCGCGCTGAAGGGGTTTAGCCAGCCCAGCGACGGGTGGACGGCATGCAGGGTGCTGGTGCCGGCGTGGACGCGGTAGAGGGCCACGGCAGCGAAGACCAGTAGTCCGGCCACTTGCAGCAGCGTCAGTACATTCTGTAGCCGGGCAGAGGCTTCGGTGCTTCGGACGCAGAGGGCGGACATCGCCAGGATGACCAGCACCGTCAAGGAGCGCAGGACCCAGGTGTTCGCGACCCAGCTGTCGAGCCCCGCCGCCAGTAGACCGAAACGCGTCCCCACCTCGGCGAGCGAGCCGACGACCATCACTCCGGTCATGGCGACGGCCCAGCCGCCCAGCCAGCCTGTGGTCGGGCCGAGTATCCTCGACACCCAGGAGAAGGTGGTGCCGCAGTCCGGGTCGACCCGGTTGAGGTAGTAGAAAGCGGACGCGACCAGCAGCATCGGGAGGAAGGAGGCCAGCATCACGCCGGGTACGTTGACCCCGACGAACGCCGCGATGGGACCGATGACGGCTGCCAGCGAGTACGCGGGTGAGGTCGAGTTCAGACCAATGGCGATGGAGTCGACAAACCCGATCGCGTTCGGATTGAGCCCGGCCGTCGGCTTGGGCCCTTCGGGAGTCCCCCGCGCAGTGTCTTCGGCCATGTGATCCCTCTTTCTGGATGTCCTCGGGCGTCTCCAGCGGCAAGGTCGCACCGGACAACCGGAATGTCCGTAGCGGGTGACCCCGAGGCGACGCCAGTAACGAGAGGGCGCCGCTCGTGCCCATGTCCGGGGACAGCGATGCCCGCCAGGTGTGGCCGACGGTACGGTCTGGGCGGGTTATATGACGCCGTAACCTCGTGGTTCCGAAGAGAAAACGCGCTGGGAACCTGAACGTCAATATCGTTGGCATAAGCATCCGCCGGAACCATTCCGAAGCCTTGAGAACTCGATGGAACATGCCGAAGAGGTATGGATCGGGTCATTCAGTCGTTCGGGTATCCGTGACAGCCAGTTCGGCGGCGATGCCGTCCAACAAGGTGTCAAGGACCACCGGGTAGGCGCTGTGCAGCATCCGGGCGGCGAGCAGGCGGGCGGTGGCGGCGATGTTCGGGTGGGACGTGGCCGGCAGCCGGGCGTAGGTGGAGTCCCACGTTTCCCCGTCCCGCGCGCGGGACTCCTCGGAGAGTGCCAGCTCCCCCGCGTCGAGCGCGGCGAAGGCCAAGGCGAGGTCGATGAACGCCTGGTAGAAACGGACCGCGGCCGGATCGGCCAGGCCCGCCCCACGCAGAATGCCGAGGATTGTCTCGTCCACCGCGATCTCTCGCGGACGTCCGCTGACCCGGCTGGCTGTGAGCACGGCGGCCTGCGGGTGTGCGAGATAGGAGGAGTGGAGAGCGAGCCCGAGGGCGCGCAAGTCGGCCCGCCAGTCACCGGTGGCTGTCCACCTGTCCAAGGCTCGGCCCATCAGCTCGTCGCCGATGGCCCGGGCCAGATCGTCCATCCCCGCGAAGTAGCGGTAAAGGGTGCTCGGGTCCGCACCCAGCGCGGCTCCCAAGCGTCGGGCGGTCAGGCCGGCACTGCCGTGCTCGCGCAGCATCCGCAGCGCGGCCTGCACAATGAGCGTCTCGGACAACACCACGCCCTGTCGCGTGGGCCTGCGCCTGCGCCGCGCCTCTTCGGGCACCACCCGCTTCGGCATCCCCTCACCCTCCTCCATGACCGTCGGTACGGCCCTTATGTCAACACAGTTGACCTTACAACGCCCTGTGCCGTTGCATCAGGGGCAAGCCGGAGGCGATCTGCTCCCGAAACAGAAGAAGGGTCACTGACATGCGAGTACTTCTCGTCGGCGCGGGCGGCGTCGGCACCGCCGCCACCCGGATCGCGGCACGCAGGGAATTCCTGACCCACATGGTCGTGGCCGACTATGACCTCTCCCGCGCTGAAGCGGCCGTCGCCGCGCTGAAGGAGCACGGCGACCGGTTCAGCGCGCTGCGTCTGGACGCTACGGACGAGAACGCGGTGCGGGCCGCGCTCACCGAGCACCGATGCGACGTCCTGTTCAACGCGACCGATCCACGGTTCGTGATGCCCTTGTTCAACGCGGCCCTCGCGGCCGGAGCACACTATCTGGACATGGCGATGTCGCTGTCCGTGCCGCACCCCTCGCGGCCGTTCGAGGAGTGCGGGGTGAAGCTGGGGGACAGGCAGTTCGAACTGGCGGACCGCTGGGTGGAATCCGAGCGCCTGGCCCTGGTCGGCATGGGTGTGGAGTCAGGGCTGTCGGATGTCTTCGCGCGGTATGCCGCGGACGAGCTCTTCGACGAGATCGAGGAGATCGGCGTGCGCGACGGCGCGAACCTCACTGTCGAGGGCTACGACTTCGCGCCCTCTTTCAGTATCTGGACCACCATCGAGGAGTGCCTGAACCCGCCGGTGGTCTACGAGAAGGAACGTGGCTGGTTCACCACCGCACCGTTCAGCGAACCGGAGGTTTTCGACTTCCCCGAGGGCATCGGGCCGGTGGAGTGCGTGAACGTCGAGCACGAGGAGGTGCTGCTGATCCCTCGCTGGGTGGACGCGCGCCGCGTGACGTTCAAGTACGGCCTGGGCGACGACTTCATCGCGAGGCTGAAGACCCTGCACGAACTGGGCCTGGACTCGACCACGAAGGTCACCGTGCCCGGCGAGCACGGACCGGTCAAGGTCTCGCCGCGTGACGTGGTCGCCGCCTGCCTGCCCGACCCCGCCACCCTCGGCGACCGGATGACCGGCAAGACCTGCGCCGGCACCTGGGTCAAGGGCACCAAGGATGGCAAGCCCCGTGAGGTGTACCTGTACCACGTGGTCGACAACCAGTGGACAATGCGCGAGTACGGCTCACAGGCTGTCGTCTGGCAGACCGCGATGAACCCGGTCATCGCCCTCGAACTGCTCGCCGCCGGCGCCTGGTCCGGCAAGGGCGTTCTCGGTCCCGAAGCCCTGCCGCCCCGCCCGTTCCTCGACCTGCTCACCGAGTACGGCGCCCCTTGGGGCCTGCGCGAGCAGGGGTGACGCCTACGTGAGCCGCGCAACACGCCATCGTTCCGCAAGCGTCCCCTCCGTTCCGAGGACTCCCCTCGAGGTCGACTTGGAGGCCGCTCGCAAGGTGTGCGAGGCGTGGCCGTTCATACCCGACGGCTCCGCCCCGCCTGCGAGCGAACCGCCGGGCTGACGGTGGGGCAGCGCGCGCGTAGGCGATGGCGTCCAGGTCGGCCTGGCTGAACGTGCGGAGGCCCGCGCCCTTGGGGAGGTATTGGCGCGGCAGCCGGTTGACGCTTCTATGTCAAGCGGGCCACCCCGGCGGCCCTGGCCCGCAGTGCCAAGGGGACGTCGCGGAAGCGGATCAGTCTCAGCGGCGCTGCGCTTCCTTGCTGGGGCCGCTACGCGGCGCCGCCGCGGATTGTGAGCACAGTGCGGTGGGTGGAGACCTCCAACTCGGCGGGAACGCCCAGGGGGAGGGCCAGGCTGCTCGGGCCGTGGCCGAAGCCCAGTTCCCAGGCGACCGGGACGCCGAGGGGAGTAAGACGTTCGCGGAAGACGTCGCGGAGCAGTGGCTCGGGACGACACCCTTGCGAGGAACCGAGGACGATTCCTGCGACGCCGTCCAGCGCGCGGGAGTGCAGTAGCTGAGTGAGTGCCCGGTCAAGGGCATAGGCGGGCTCGTTGACGTCCTCCAGGCAGAGGATGTTCCCGCGTGGGAAGCCTGGGCTTGCGGCCCCGGATCTTCTGCCCGAGAGTCTGGGCTGGGCACTCGACCTCACGGCTCCCGAGACCATGTGGGAACTGGGCGAGGAACGGTCGACGCCGCGGCTGGCCCGGGCCCTGGCCAAGACGTCCCACGCGGCGAGCCGGGCGTGTTCCGCATGGTCGGTGCCGCGCATCCCGGTAGTCCTGGGGAAAACCCCCGGCCCGGCCCCATGGCTGTCCATACCCCGGCAGGCGACCGGGATCGACCGAACGGCACGCCAGTATGCCTTCGACTTCGATGATCCCGCTCAGGTCGCGCAGTCCATGCGCTACCGCGACCAGGAGATGGCCGCCAACGTCGGGTGGTGGCAGCGGTACACCGGAACCAAGGTGCTGCTGTCGGCGCACGACGCCCATGTCGGCTACGTGTCGAGCGACCCGGCTCACTACCCGAAGATGCAGGGCGCCTTCCTGCGCGAGAGGCTCGGCTCCGGCTATTTGAGCGCCGGCCTGACCTTCGACCAGGGCTCGTTCAATGCCACGGGCCCCGATGGTGCCGTCCACCGCTGGACTCTGGGCCCTGCGGGGCCGGGCACCAACGAGCAAACCCTGGACCGGGTCCACCTCCGCGACTACGTCGTCGACCTGCGCTCGGTCGGGTCACCGGCACGCGAGTGGCTGACCCGCACCCGGCCGACCCGCATCATCGGCACCGACTACCCGGACGGGCCGTACGACATCGCCCTCGCTCCCACACACGACGTCCTGATCCACCTCCACCGGGTGACGGCCGCGCGGCTTCGGGACCGGTAGTCAGAACGTGGCGATGGTCCAGCGACCCAGTGGCGGGGACGGAGGCCGGCGAACGCGAGACGCCGCTGGACTTGCTCGGGACGCACTCTTGTCCATGGTGGACTTGAGTGCACCATGGACACGGGGGCGTCCCGGATGTCGACGCGAACAGCGAGTCCGTAACGTCGCCGACATGAATGATGAGAGGTGCAAACTCCAAGGACGACAGGGCAGTTGGCGGATACGGAAGGGGCTCTCCGCGGTGGCGGCCCTGCACCTCGCCGGATTCGCCCTCGCGCCGGTCGCCACGGCGGCGGAGCGCGACACCGCCCACCGCGGCACCCTCGTCTCCGTCGCCCCGGTCGCCGACCGTGGTGTCGGGCAGGTCAGGAAGTTCCTGGCCGGGAGGGGTATCGCGACCGATCCGGTGCGGTACGGCGTACGGGCGTACCGGCTGACATACCGGACCGTGGACCCATACGGGAAACCCACGACCGCGACCGGGCTCCTCAGTCTTCCCCGGGGCGGAGCCCTGCGGCTCGACCTTGTCTCGGACACGCATGGCACGATGGTCGATCGTGCCTACGCGCCCTCCGTGAGTGAGGATTTGGGCCGTGTGCCGTCGTATCTGAACGCCTCGGCGGGGCGGGCGGTCGCCGCGCCGGACTATCTGGGGCTCGGTGAGGGGCCGGGCCTGCATCCGTACATGGACACCCGCTCGGCCGTCACCGCCTCCGTCGACATGTTGCGCGCCGCCCGCACGGTCGCGGACCGGCTCGGCCGTCCGCTCACCGGTGACGTCTACGCGACCGGGTTCTCGCAGGGCGGCCAGGTCGCGATGGCGCTTGGCCGGGCGCTGGACGGGGGTGCGGACCAGCACTTCCGGCTGAAGGGGCTGGCCCCGGTGAGCGGGCCGTACGACCTGGAGGGTCAGGAGGTCCCGGCCCTGTTCGACGGGCGGGTCAACGACACCAGTGGTGTCTTCTACATCTCGTACTGGCTGGTCGCCCAGAACCGGCTGTATCACTTCTACAGGGATCCGGGCGAGGCATTTCGTGCGCCGTACGCAAACCGTGTGGAGTCACTCTTTGACGGAAGGCATGGCGAGGAGGACGTGGTCAAGGGCCTCGCCTCCTCGGTGAAGCGGCTGCTCACGCCCGCCTTCTACAACCGTCTGCGGCACCCGAGCGGGCCGCTGCTGGACGCCATGCGCTCGGCCGATCACACCTGCGACTGGAAGCCGGACGTGCCGGTGCGGCTGTATGCGGGGGCGGCCGATACCGACGTGCCCATCGGGAACGCGCGCAGTTGCGCGCTCCGGCTTGCCGCTCACCAGGCGCATGTTTCCGTGGTGGACCAGGGCGACGTGGACCACTTCGGGTCTTTCGCGGCGTCGGCACCACAGGTGGCGCGCTGGTTCGATGCGCTGGCCGGAGGCGGATCGCCACGGTGATTACGTGATCGGGCCGGCCCAGCGGAGGGCCTCCGGCGGTGGGCCGGCCGGTGGGGCCTTCCGGGCTAGGGGCGGAAGATGGGCTGCTTCTCCCTGCGGATGGACCTCATCACGTTGTCACTGAGGTTGAGGTGTTGCTGGACCACCTCGGGCGGGGTCAGTGCCATCCACTGGGCCAGGCTGACGTCCTCGAAGCTGGGCGCCAGAAACATCTCGAGGAATTTCAGTGGTGTGTCGCCGGTGTTCTCGATGTAGTGGCCCATGGCGAACGGGACGTAGCCCACGTCACCGGCTTGATAGTCGAACGTGCGGTTGCGCCCCGAATCGGCGAAGACGCCCATCCTCCCTTGCCCCGAGATGTAGTACTGCCACTCGTCGTTGTTGGGGTGCCAGTGCAGCTCGCGGATGGCGCCGGGTTCGATCTCCACCAGAGCGGCTGACGTGGTCGTCGATGCCTCGAAGTTGTGCGAGTCGACGATCCGGGCGGTGCCGCCACTGGTGCGGATCGGGGCCTGGGAGTCGAGGCTGTGCTTGAAGCTGCGGGGTACGTCCCCGGTCGGGCTGAGGATCCGGTCGGATTCGAGGGGCGGAGGGACGCGGCCGTTGAAGATGTACAGCTCGGAGGTCGGGATCGAGGAGAAGTCCTCCTCGGGGACGCCGAAGTTCTTGGCGAGGATGGACCGGGGTGTGTGGGCGAACCAGTCGCTGATCAGGAACGTGCCGTTCTCCGAGAAGTTGCCGTCGTTGAAGACGAGGAGGAACTCGACTCCCTCGTCGAGGGCTTGGATGTGGTGCGGGATGCCTTGGGGGAAGAACCAGAGGTCGCCGGCCGAAACGTCTTCGAGGAAGTTTCGCCCCTCCTGGTCGACGGCGCTTATCCGGCATTTGCCCTCGAGGACGTAGGCCCACTCCGACTGCTTGTGCCAGTGGAGTTCCCTGAACGCGCCGGGCTTGAGCCTCATGTTGACACCGGCGAGTGTGGTGGCGATCGGCATTTCGCGTTGTGTCACCTCGCGGGCCCATCCTCCCTCCTCGAGTCGCATGTGTGCCTGGCTGAAGGAGAACTTCAGATTCGGCAGTGTGCCCGAGTCGGTGTCGGGAGGGACGAGAATGTCCGGGTTCTGTAGGTCGATTTGTTTGTTGCGCGGGCCGTTGTCGGTGGCCCCGTGGCCGTTTCGGATCGGCTGCGGCACCTGGTGTGTGGTGGTCTCGGTCATCGTGGTGTCCCTTCGGGTGATGGTGTGCGGGAAAGGGTGTGTGTCGCGGGGTGGACGCTCGCGGCGTGTGACCAGGAGCCGTCCAGGGGCATCAGCCGCCTTGCACCATGGTCACGACGAGATAGGCGTTCAGGCAGATCACCAGGGCGCACACCAGAGCACCGGCCGCTGTGGTGGCGGGCCGGTTGGCCAGCGGACCCATGAGGTCGCGGCGCCGTGTGATGACGACGAGCGGGGCCAGGGCGAACGGGATGCCGAATGCGAGGACGACCTGGCTGAGGACGAGGGTGGCGGTGACGGGGAGCCCGGCGCACAGCAGCGCCGGTGCCATGGTCAGCGTGCGTCGTGCGAAGAGGGGGATGCGCCGCCTCAGGAATCCCCGCATGACCACTTGTCCGGCGTATGTGCCGACACTGGCGGACGAGATGCCGGACGCGAGCAGGGCCACCGCGAAGGCCATTGCCGCTCCACCGCCGACGGTGCGGCCCAGGTCGTCGTGCGCCGCGGTGATGGCGTCCAGGTCGCCCGATTCGGTGTGCCGGAAGAGAGCCGCGGACAGGCAGAGCATTCCGAGGTTGACGGCGCCGGCGAGGGTGAATCCCAGCGTGCAGTCGATCCGCAGATAGCGCAGGAGGAGCCTCCGGTCACCGGGCCTGTCCGTCCGCACCCTGTGCTGGGTGAGCGCGGAATGCAGGTAGACCGCGTGCGGCATGACGGTCGCCCCGATGATGGCCGCCGCGAGCAACGCGGTTGTCCCACCGCTGAGGTGGGGGACCAGGCCCGCCATGGCGTCCGCGGGTGATTGCCGGCCAACGGTCAGCAGATCGTAGGCGAATCCGGCCAGGACGAGGAGCAGCAGGGCCATGATGGCGAGCTCGAAGGCACGGCAGCCTCGTTGCTGGCAGGCGAGAACGGCAAACGACACCACCGCCGTCACCACCGCGGCCAGCGGGATCGGCATGCCGAACAGCAGGCTCAGGCCGACCGCGGCACCGGCGAATTCCGCCAGGTCCGTGGCCATGGCCACCAGCTCCGCCTGCGCCCACAGGAGGCGGCTCAGCCATCGCGGTGCGAGTTCACGGCACTGCTCGGGGAGGTTCCTCCCGGTGGCCAGTCCGAGCTTCGCCGACAAGTACTGCACGAGCAGTGCCATGACGTTGGCGAGCACGACGACCCATACGAGCATGTAGCCGGTACGCGCGCCCGCCTCGACATTGGTCGCCACGTTGCCGGGGTCGACATAAGCGACGGCGACGACGAACGCGGGACCGAGAAGAGCCAAGCGGAACCGCCATCTCCCGCGGGACCGGATGTCGCGGAACTCGCCGAGAACCTGCGAGCGATCCTCGGCGGGAGTCGTCGCACGCGCAGTGGTGGGAGCGCTCATCGGCACTGCCCGCCATCCGGTCCACTGGGCGCGGAGGACGTCAGAGGGATGTGGGCGAGGCGACGACCGACGAGACGGCACACAAGAAAAGCCGCCAGCAGAATTCCTCGGCCGAGCATGTGATGCGTCACCGCCAGGATGACAAGAAACAGCAGCATCGCGTCGTAGATCCGAGTCGGAATTCCGCTGTGTGACAACGGACCGGTGCCGATATGCGGAATGCGGCGTGCGTACCAGCAGGACAGTGGTGAAGATGCGGAGTCGCGCTTGAACACGGTATCCCCTCTCGATCTCGTCGCCGTCCCTGATGCCGGGCTCAAGGAGAAGCCTTGACATACGAGATCACCAAGGCGTCACGGCAGCGTCACCCGCCTACGGGGTGGCTCGGCGGCTGGGAACCGGCCGAGGGGATTCAGGGCCCGTGCACAGGCCCAGGAGAAGTCCTCGCGCGGTAGTGCCGAAGGTCGTACGGTGTTTGAATGGAAGATGCGGCACTCCTGCGGGGCCATCGCCGCTGGCCGGCGATGAACCGGCTACCGCGACTGACATGTGCGGCGCCGCTGTCGACGCGGCGGACGTGGCATTGCCGACGACCCTCGGAGAAGCCGCATCAAGGAATCGCGCTTTGCCGACGAGGGCGTTTCTGTGGTCTGAGGAGAAGGCAATGGAGTGGTCCGACGAATCCTGCCCGCATGACCCTCCCCATTTGACGCTCATGGGAAGTTTCGACTTGCGCTGTGAGGGAAAGTCCGTGCCGATTTCCCCGGCGGGTCAGAGGCTGCTGAGCCTGCTCGTACTGAGTCGCCGCACGCTCACCCGTGAATACACCGCCGAGAAACTATGGCCGGACGCCACTGGGATCCGAGCCGCCGGCTGCTTGCGCTCGGCCCTGTGGCGGTTGCCCAAACTGAATCGGCCGCTGGTCATCGCCACACCGAGCACCCTTCAGGTGTCACAGGACATCGAAACGGATCTGGTGTCGACCGAGGACATTCTATACCGGGCAATTTCCTGGTCGCAGCCCTCGGGTCGGCACAGCCCGCAGGAAATGCCGCTCCCGGACGTGGAGTTGGCGGACCAAGCGCTGAGCAGCGACCTCTTGCCGGAGGCTTGGGACGAGTGGGTCATCGTCGAGCGGGAGAGGCTGCACCAGATGCGCCTTCACGCTTTGGAATCGCTCGCCTGTATCCACCGATCGGCGGGCCACTTCGGCCAGGCACTGGACGCGGCACTGAGGGCGGTCGCCGGAGAACCACTGCGTGAGAGCGCCCATCGGCAGGTCATCGAGACCTACCTCGCGGAGGGGAACACCGGCGAAGCCATTCGGCATTTCGACGAACTGCGACATCTTCTTCATGCCGAACTCGGACTCGAGCCGTCCCCGCCGCTCTGCCGACGCGTTGAAAGCGCGGTCGGCGCCATCCGCATACGGCAGTGACGTTCAGGTGGCGGGGGTCCGGGACGCTGAGGTCATGGCTGTTCATGACACTCGCACTGGAGTCCTCATACTTCGCGTGTGGTGGGAGCCGGAGCAAACACCGGCTCTACGGGCACGCTTGCTGGTCGCCATAAACCCTCAGCAGGCCCCTGCCGTGTATTCAGTCGCGGCGGGCCTGGACGATGTCTGCGACCAGGTACGCGCATGGCTTCAAGAGTGGAGTCGGAGTATGGAGGCCCCGGACAAGTGACATCAATCAGCATCGCGATGGTGCGACTCCGGGAGTGAAGCGTCCTGCTCTTCGGCTGGGCGATGACTCGTCCGCCTCACCACACAGGACACGGTCTCAGGGGGCTGTGGGGGCGAGGTCGGGGTCCCGCTCGAGGTCTGCGATCAGTCCCGGGTGGGAAGGCGTCCAGTTCAGGGCGTCGCGGGTCCGCCGGCTCGAAACGGGGTTGTCGAGGCCGACGAAGTCGGTCAGGAAGCCGAAGTGCTTCTCGGTGTTCTCCGCGGTGATGCCGGCGACGGGCAGGTTCAGGCGGCGGGCGATAGTCCGCGCGATCTCGAGCAGCGGGATGCCCTCCTCGGCAACAGCGTGCAGGCGTACTCCCGCAGGCGCGGATTCGAGAGCGAGGCGGTAGAGGCGGGCGATATCCCGTGTGTCCGCCGAGGGCCACCGGTTGCTGCCGTCGCCCAGGTGGCCGGAGGTCCCGGTGGCGCGGGAGATCTCGATCAGGCCCGAGACGAAACCGTAGCGGCCGTGGCTGTGCACCGTCGGAGGCAGGCGCACCACCGAGGAGCGCACGCCCTGCCGCGCCAGAGCGATCACGCTGTTCTCGGCGTCGATACGCGGACCGCCGGGAAGCGTGACGTCCTCCGTGAGTACGCCGGAGAATCCCGCGAGCGCCATCGCGCCCGTCGCGTTCGTACCGACGAAGGGCCTGCCCGTTCCGGCCAGGGCCGCACCGATGGCCTGGATGGCGCGGAGGTCCGCGGCGACGGCGCCGGCGAGATCACCCGATCCCTGCTGCGCGTGATCGAAGGCGAGGTGAATGACCCCGTCGGCCTCTCCCGCAGCGGCACTCAGAGCGTCGAGATCAGCGAGATCGCCGCGCCGGACTTCGGCGCCCAACCCCTCCACGACCGCGGCGGAGCGGTCCGAGCGGGCCAGCCCGGTCACGGCGTGGCCGGCGGAGAGCAGCTCGGGAATCACCGCGGAGGCGACGTGTCCGGAGGCTCCGGTGACGAAGATGCGCATGGTCGATGCTCCTCTCGGCCTCGCCGCGACGGCGAGTGCCTGATTTCAGTGTCTGCAATCAGGGTACGAGGTGATTTCAGAGACCGCAATCGATACGCTTGGGGCATGCCGCGATGGGAGCCGAACGCCGCCGGACGTTTGCAGGACGCCGCTCTTGAGCTGTTCGCCCAGCAGGGCTTCGAGCGGACGGCCGTGGCCGAGATCGCGGCACGCGCGGGCCTGACCGAGCGCACCTTCTTCAACCACTTCGCCAACAAGCGAGAAGTGCTGTTCGGCCCGACCTCCGAACGCCATCAGCAAACGGTCGCCCGCGAGATCGTGGCGTGTCCCGCCGGGACTTCGCCGCTGGAGGCCGTGGTCCATGGCTTGCAGGAGGCGGCCGACGAGATGCTCGAGGGCCTCCGGGCGTCGGCCGCGCGCCGACGGAAGATCATCGAGGCCACGCCGGAGCTACAGGAGCGCGAAGAGGGCAAGCGGGCGGCACTCGCAGCCGCGATGGCGCATGCCCTGCGCGAGCGGGGCCTGGACACCGATACCGCGCTTCTGACGGCGCGCGCGGGCCTCTTGATCGAGCAGACCGCGGAACGGCAGTGGGTCCAGCCGGGCGCGCGACACACCCTGCGAGACCTGCTCTCCAGCGCCTTGTCGTCACTGCGCGCTGTCATCAACGGCGGCCCCACTTGAGGCTGAGGCCAACGGGGCCGCGCTTGGGGCCGGGTGCCGGACCAGCGCACGGGCAGCGGCAGATGCGGGGCTGAAGGCACACGGCCCGGGCACCGGATCCCATCGTTCGCTTCGGCCATGCCCCGCGCACATTCGTCCGGCGGCGGCCGAAGCGACCGCGCATCAGGGGTTGACAGAAAACGCTAGCCGGGCACAGCCTTTGGCAACGTTGTCATCCGGTTCGGCGCGGGCGTGCGGAGCCGGTTCGGCCTGCGCTTTTTGATGGGACGTCACACACATGACACATCAGTCGGGTCCGTCGCGCCTTCCGTCGCGACGGACCGTCGTCACCACGGGGACCACCCTGCTGGCCGGATTCGGCCTCAGTTCCGTGCTGCCCGTGCCGAATGCTGCTGCCGCCCCCACCGGCGCACCAGGCGCACCCGCCACCCCCGGCGAGTTGGCCCTCCACCGACCCGTTTCGGTTTCCTCCACCGCCTACGCCGCCACGCCCGGCTCGTTCGTCGTCGACCGTCTCTCCTCCCCGGGCGTCAAGGGCAGTGGCTGGCGCGCCGAGGGAGGCGACCCGCAGTGGATCGCCGTCGACCTCCAGGCGACCTGCGAGGTCACCCACATCCGACTGGCCTTCGAGGCCGACGCCTCCGACCCGGTGTACACGCCCCCCACCACCGGCAATGTGCACAGCGGCACCACCGGCAAGGAGATCCAGTCGAGCTACTCGCTGGTCTTCGTGGTGGAGACCTCTCTCGACAACAAAACGTGGACCACGGCGTACCGCACCACGGCGGGCACCGGTGGTGTGGTGAAGATCCAGCTACCGCGCCCTGCCCGGGCCCGCTGGGTGCGCATGACGTCCCAGAAGCGCTCCAGTCCGCTGCCCCTCGGCCTCAATGCCTTCGAGGTGTACGGCACCGCCAAGGGCCGGCGCCCTTCGGCCACGGGCTGGACCGACTGGGGTTCCCACCCCGGCGAGGCGCCGAAGCTGACGGTCGCCGACGACGGGACCGTGCCCATGGCGTCGGGCTGGCGGCTGACCATGGACGACTGGGCCGGCACGGACGGCGCCGGCCTGTCGAAGACCTCCGTGGACACCAGCGGATGGCTGCCCGCGGCCGTTCCCGGTACGGTGCTCGGCTCGCTCGTGGCCCAGGGCAAACTGCCCGACCCGGTGGCGGGCCTGAACAACCTGCACGTCCCGGAGGCCCTGTCGCGCCACTCCTGGTGGTACAAGCGGGACTTCGCGCTGCCGCGCGGCCTGCGCACCGGTGCCGGCCGGCACATCTGGCTGGAGTTCGACGGCATCAACCACAAGGCCGATGTGTGGCTCAACGGCAAGCAGGTCGGCGATCTGACCTACCCGTTCGCCCGCGCCGCGTTCGACATCACCCGCCACCTCGATGTGCACGACGAGAACGCGCTGGCCGTGAGGATCACGCCGATGCCGGTGCCGGGCAGCCCGGGGGACAAGGGCCCCGAGGGCGAGGCATGGGTCGACGCCGGCGCACCGCAGATGAACCTCAACTCCCCGACCTACCTCGCCTCCTCGGGCTGGGACTGGATGCCCGCCGTGCGCGACCGCGCGGCCGGCATCTGGAACCACGTCCGGCTCAGATCGACCGGGCACGTCATCATCGGTGACCCGCGCGTGGACACCGCCCTGCCGGGCCTGCCGGATGTATCGGTCGCCGAGGTGACCTTGGTCGTACCGGTCCGCAACGCCGACACCGCCGACCGCCGGGCGACGGTCACCGCGGCCTTCGACGGCGTGCGGATGACCAAGAGCGTCACCGTGAAGGCAGGCGAGAGCGTCGACGTCGTCTTCGCCCCCAGCGCCTTCAGCCAGTTGAGGCTGCGCAACCCCAAGCTGTGGTGGCCCAACGGTCTGGGCGAGCCCCATCTGCACGACCTCACGCTGACCGCGTCGGTCGGCGGCCAGGAGAGCGACCGGCGCACCACCCGCTTCGGCATCCGCCAGTTCGGCTACGAGTACGAGGTAACGCTTCCGTTCACCGCGTCCGATGACGCCTACACGCAGACCGTGACCTTCGAGCGGCAGCAGGCCCGGCACGTCCGTATCAAATGCCTGACCCGGGCCACCTCCTGGGGCAACTCCCTGTGGGCCCTCTCCGTCGGAGACAGCGCCAGGCCCGGCGTCGACCTGGCCCTGCACGCCGCCGCCGAGGCATCCAGCACCGACCAGGACGGCCACGGCCCGGCCAACGTCACCGATGGCGATGCCGGGACCCGCTGGTCATCCGACTTTGCGGACGACCAGTGGATACGCGTCGACCTGGGCTCCACCCAGTCCTTCGACCGGGTCGACCTCACCTGGGAGCAGGCGTACGCGAAGACTTTCGTGGTCCAGGTCTCGACGGATGGCTCGGACTGGATCGATGCGAAGTCCGTCGACAACGGGGCGGTGCCGTTGCCGTTCGGCAACGGCGACACCAGTCTCCAGGTCGAGGACTTCGACCGGCGGACCGCACGCTATGTGCGCCTCAACTGCGGACTGCGCAACACCAGCTGGGGCAATTCCCTGTGGACCTTCAGCGTCATCGACCGCGGAGACCCGGGCACCGATCTCGCCCTGCGCCGGAAGGCCACCGCCTCCACGGAGGAGTCCGACCACCCCGCGTCCCACGCCACCGACGGCGACCCGGACACCCGCTGGTCCTCCGCCTATGAGGACCACCAGTGGATCCAGGTCGACCTCGGATCCTCACAGGCGTTCGACCGCGTCGCCGTCGTCTGGGAGACCGCGTACCCGAAGACGTACGTCATCCAGGTGTCCGACGATGGCGAGAGCTGGACCGATGTGAAGTCCGTGTCCAACGCCCCCGAACCGCTGAAGATCAGCGTCAATGGTGTGCGCGTGCTGGCCCGCGGCGGTAACTGGGGCTGGGACGAGCTGCTGCGCCGCATGCCGGCCGAGCGCATGGACGCGGCCGTGCGTATGCACCGCGACATGAACTTCACCATGATCCGTAACTGGGTCGGCAGCAGCGACCGGGAGGAGTTCTTCGCCGCCTGTGACCGGCACGGCATCCTGGTGTGGAACGACTTTCCCAACGCATGGGGCATGGACCCGCCGGACCGTGAGGCGTTCATCTCGCTCGCGCGCGACACCGTGCTGCGCTACCGCATCCACCCGTGTGTGGTCATCTGGTGCGGGGCCAACGAGGGCAACCCCCCGGCCGCCATCGACAAGGGGATGCGCGAGGCGGTGCGGGAGCAGGTGCCCGGCCTGCTCTACCAGAACAACTCGGCCGGAGGAATCGTCACGGGCGGCGGCCCGTATGGCTGGGTGGAGCCGGAGAAGTACTTCGACCCCATGACGTACGGCAGCAAGGACTTCGGCTTCCACACCGAGATCGGCATGCCCGTCGTCTCCACCGCGGCGAGCACCCGCAACATGACGGGTGACGAACCGGAGTGGCCGATCAGAGGCGCCTGGTACCACCATGACTGGAGCGAGCGCGGGAACCAGGCACCCCATGTCTACAAGGCGGCCATCGAAGCACGCCTCGGCGAGTCGGGGGACCTGGACGACTTCGCCCGCAAGGCGCAGTTCATCAACTACGAGAACACCCGCGCCATGTTCGAGGCGTGGAACGCCAACCTGTGGGACAACGCCTCCGGCCTGATGCTCTGGATGTCCCACCCCGCCTGGCACAGCACGGTCTGGCAGACCTACGACTACGACTTCGACGTCAACGGCACGTATTACGGTGCCCGGTCGGCCTGTGAGCCCCTGCACATCCAGGCCGACCCGGTGAAATGGCAGGTCGTTGCGGTCAACCACACGGCGACCGACCTGCGCGGCGCCACCGTCACCGCCCGGCTGTTCGACCTGAGCGGCCGGCAGCTCGGCACGGCCAGGACGGCCCGGGTGGACGTCGCACGGGCCGACACCGCGAAAGCCTTCACCGCGGAGTGGACGAACGGCCTTCCGGACCTGCATCTGCTGCGGCTCACACTGACGGACGCCAAGGGCAAGGAGGTGTCACGGAACACGTACTGGCGCTACCGCGGCGCCTCGTCCCTGCGGGAGCTGAACAAGGCCAAGCAGGTGAAGCTGACCGGCGACATCACCAAGGTGTCGAGCTCCGGGGACCGCCACGAGATGACGGCCGTGATCCACAACCGCGGATCCGCGGTGGCCGCCATGGTCCGGCTGTCCCTGCTGGAGGAGGCCCACGGCCGGCGGGTGCTGCCGACGCTGTACAGCGACAACTACCTGTGGCTGCTGCCCGGTGAATCCCGCACCGTCGATCTGTCCTGGCCGTCGGAGGCCGGCTCGTCCCGGCGCCCGGTGCTGACGGCACAGGCATACAACAGCCCGGTGACGACGCTGCGCGGCTGAGAGCCCCGTGCCCCGGCCCCGGCTCCGCCCACACCGGGACCGGGGCACGGCTCCGCCCACACCGGGACCGGGGCACGGTTCCGACCACCGTCGAGGGGCCGCATCCGGCCCTTGCCCCCGATGCCGGAGCCGAGATTCTGCCCGGCAGCGGCTCAGCGCAGCGCGGCCACCAGTGCGTCACCCGCCGAGCACCAGACCTGCCGCGCCTCGGCGAAGCCCTGCTCACGCAAGGTGTCGAGATGCCAACTCGTGGCCGTGGGGCGGTCAGGCTTCGTACCGGCGGGCCGGGGCTCGCGCGGGTCGCCCAGCAGCGCGAAGCGGCGCGCCGCCGGTTCGGCGAGGGCGGGGGCGTCGGCGGCTCGGCTCCACCAGTCGGCCCAGTCGAGCGCGCCCTCCCGGCGCTGCCGCGCCTGGCCTTTGGTGAGCAGGGCGTTCATGGCGGCGTTGAGACGGGGAGCCGACTCGTCGTACATGTGGTCGGCGTTGAGGAACACGCCGCCCTGGCGCAGCAGCCCGGCCAGCGTGCCGTAGAGCCGGCGGAGCGGTTCGGTGTCCAGCCAGTGCAGGGCGGTGGCGGTCACGACGGCGTCGAAGGACGTGACGGGGAGCCGCTCGGTCCAGTCGGGGTCGGTGAGGTCGGCCTCGGCGAAGGTGACGCGTTCGTCACCGGCGAAGTGGCCGCGGGCGATGGTCAGCAGCACCGGGTCGATGTCCACGCAGACGATGCGGGCGCCGGGGAGCCGGCGCAGTACGCGGTCGGAGATGCTGCCCGTGCCGCAGGCGAGGTCGAGGACGAGCGGGGTACGGCCCGCCACCGCCTCGACCGCGTCGATCATGACGCGGAAGCGTTCCTCCCGGTCCGGCATGTACCACTCCTGCTGGCGGTCCCAGCTCGTCTGCCACTGCTGCCAGTCGGACGCGGTCGATGTGGTGGTCATGGGCGGGGGTGTTCCTTTCGCTGGATGCCGGGCGGGGCCGGTGCGGAGGGCGCCGTGGTGGCGCCCAGGTGCCGGGACCGCAGCAACAGGCGGGTGGTCTCGGAGCGTGGGCAGGAGAGGACCGCACCGGCGGCGCCGCTCTCCACGACCCTGCCGGTGTCGAGGACGACCACGTCGTCGGCCAGCCGCTCGACGAGCGCGAGATCGTGGCCGATCCACAGCACGGCCGTGTCGCTCTCTGCACGGAGGCGGGTGAGCTCGGCGGTCACCAGCTCCGTGCTGACCGCGTCGAGCGCGGTGGTGATCTCGTCGCAGATCAGCACCTCAGGCTCGGCGAGCAACGCCCGTGCCAGCGCGGCCCGTTGCAGTTCGCCGCCGGACAGCGAGGCGGCGTGCCGCGCCGTGTGCTCCGCTGTGAGACCGAGCCGCTCCCACAGCTGCCGGGCCCGCTCCTCCGCCTCCGGCACCGTGAGACCGCGCAGCCGTACGGCGGTGCGGGCGACCTGTTCCAGAACGGTGCGCCGCTCGTCGAAGGAGTTGCGCACCTCCTGCCAGACGTACTGCACGCCCCGGATCTGCCGGGCGGTGCGGTGGCGCAGCACGGGCAGTGGCTCACCGCGGAACGTGATGTGTCCGCGGTGGCGTTCGTGCAGCCCGGCGAGACAGCGCGCGAGGACGGTCTTGCCGCTGCCCGAGGGGCCGACGACCGCTGTGCAGCCCCCTTCCGGTACCCGTACCGCCACATCGTGCAGGATCTCGCCCCGGCCGCCCGGGCGCAGCCACGCGGTCAGGCCCCGTGCGTCCAGGAGGGGCCGGGAGTCCGCGGGCGCGGCTGCCGCCGGGGGAGGGGGCGGCACCGCGGGGGGTGGCAGCACCTCTGACGTCAGGCCCGTCGCGGTCACCCGGCCGCGCTCCAGCAGCACCGTGCGGGCGGCCACCGCGCGGACCAGGCCGTGGTCGTGGCTGAGCAGCAGGAGGGTGTGTCCGTCGGAGGCCAGCCGGGTCAGCTGCTCCGCCAGTCGCCCTCGCGCCACCGTGTCGAGGCCGGTGCTGGGTTCGTCGAGCACCAGGACGCGGGGTCCGCAGGCCAGTACCTGGGCGAGGGCCACGCGCTGTCGCTGGCCGCCGGAGAACTGGTGCGGGAAGCGGCGCCGGGTCGCGGTGTCGTCGGGCAGGCCGGCGGTGCGCAGCGCCTCTGCCGCGTGTTCCGTGGCGGCGGACCGGCCGCGGGTGCCGTCCTGCCGGTGCAGACGGGCGAGTTCGGTGAGGACCGAGCCGATCCGCCGGGCGGGGTTGAGGGCGTGGGCCGGGTGCTGGGGCAGGTAGGAGACGACACGGCCACGGACGTTCCGGGCGGCGCCCGTCTGCCCCTCGTCGCCCACCACCTGAATCCCGGCGACCCGTACCGTGCCGCTCAGCCGTACGCCGGGTGCGGCCTCACCCAGCAGGGCCAGCGCGGCGGTGGTCTTGCCGCTGCCGGAGGGGCCCACCAGGGCGGTCACCTCGCCGGGCGGGACGGTGAGGTCGACGCCGTCCAAGAGCCGGGCCGTTCCGGCGTATGCCGTCAGGCCGCTGACCTCGATCACCGGTTCCACGCCATCGCCTTCCCTCCGGTCCGCCCGGCGCGCGGCAGCAGGCCGTCCGCCAGCAGATTGACGCCGACGGTGAACATCACCAGCATCAGCGTCGGCGCCAGGACCGCCCACGGCTGCACGAACAGCGCCTCCCGGCTCGCGGCGATCATCACGCCCCAGTCCGGGGAGGTCGGATCGAGGCCGAGGCCGAGGAAATTGGCGGCGGCCACGGTGAAGACCGCGCCGCCGACACGGGTGCCGGCATCGGCCGCGGCGACCGGCAGTACGGCCCGTCCGACGTGTCCGAAGAGGACCCGTGCCGGGGGCTCGCCCTGGAGGCGCATCGCCTCGGCGACGGGTCCGCTGGCCGCGTCCAGCGCCGCGGCCCGCAACAGCCGGGCCACGGCGGGCACATTGAGGGCGGCCACCGCCAGTGCCACCGCGACCGGATGCCCGCGCCAGCCGACCCCGACCACGCTGATCACCAGCAGGGAGGGGAGCGGCAGCAGCAGTTCCACGGGCCGGATGAGCAGGTCGTCCAGCCATCGGCTGCGGGAGGCCGCCGCGGCCAGGCCGAGCGTGGCCCCCATGGCGACGGCCAGTGCCACCGCGGCACACGCCACGCCCAGGGCGCTGGCCCCGCCGCGCAGCACCAGGGCCAGGACGTCCCGGCCCAGGGCGTCCGTGCCGAGCGGATGCCCGGCGCCGAGGGCGTAGGGCATGCCGTCGGAGGGGATGTCGGCGTCCGTCACGAGCGGGCCGACGACGGCCGCGGTGACCGGCAGCAGCAGAAGCAGCGCCCCTCCCGCCGTATGCCGGGTACGTCCGCCGGCGCTCATCGCAGTACCTCCGAACGGGGAGCCAGCCGCTGGCTGACGAGATCCGCCGCCAGATTGAGCAGACACGCCACCGCCGCCAGGGCCAGGGTGAGCGCCTGCACCGTCGGCACGTCACGGTTCTGTACGGCCTCGACCAGCGCGGTGGCGGTGCCCGGGATGGCGAAGACGGCCTCGACGACGAGCACGCCGCCCAGCAACTGGTCGCCGGTACGGGCCAGTTCCTGTACGCCGGGAACGGCGGCGTTGGGCAGGACGTGCCGCAGCACGAGCCGGGTGGGCGGCACCCCCAGACGGCGGGCCTGCACGGTGTAACCGGCGTGCAGCGCCGTGACCGTACCCGCCCGGATCTGCCGGGACAGCACGCACACGGTCCGGGCCAGCAGCACCGCCACCGGCAGTACGAACAGCTCCGGCCGCTGCCACCACCCCTCGTCCGCGCCCACCCAGGTCGACGGCAGCCAGCCCAGTCGTAGCGCGAAGACGCTGACCAGCAGCAGGGCCAGGACGAAGTCCGGCACCGAGGTGAGCGTCAGCGTCACGGCGGAGACGACGCGGTCGGTACGGCTGCCCGCCCGCAGCCCGGTCAACAGGCCGACCGCGACGGCCAGCGGTACCAGCAGCACGATCGTGACGGCGGCCAGCGTGGCCGTCACCGGGACCGAGGACGACAGCACCTCGCTCACCGCACCCCCGCCGACCAGCGATGTACCGAGGTCACCGGTGAGCAGACCGTGCGCCCAGTCGGCGAACCGCTCGGCGAGCGGCCGGTCGAGACCCATCTGCTCCCGCAGCTGGGCGACCTGGTCCAGGCCGGTCTGCTCGTTGAAGTCGACGGTGGCGGCGTCGCCCGGCAGCAGGTTGGTCAGCAGGAAGATGATGACACTGAGCGCGGTGAGCTGGACGAGTGTCCACCCGCACCGCCGTAGGGCGAAGCGCAGCACCCTGACTCAATCCAGCCACACCGTGTCGAACCGCGCCCAGTCCACGGTGTTGGGCGGGGCCTCCTTCACGCCCTGGACGGTGTGGGAGATCGCGTTCAGCCACTCGGGATGGCCCCACAGCACCAGACCGCCCTGGTCGCGCAGTGTCGTCTGCACCGACCGGTACCGTTCGCTGCGCTCGTCGTCGTCCACCATGGCCCGCGCGGCGGTGAAGGCGTCGTCGAAGTCCTGGTGTTTCCAGGCGGTGGCGTTCTGCGGGGCGTCGGCGAGCAGCCGTTCGCTGATGTAGGTGGGGATGGTCATGGCGCCGCACCGGTGGTTGGTGACGGTGCCCTTGCCCAGCACGTCCGTGAAGTACGACTCCGGCGGCCCGTTGACGACCTCCACCTTCAAACCCGCCTCCCCGGCCTGCTCGGTGAACAGGTGGGCGGCCTGGGCGAAGCCGTCGGCCGCCGTGGACGTGTAGAAGGTCACCTTCTTGTTGTAGAGACCGGTGCGCTTGAGCAGCCGCCGGGCCTCCGGCACGTCCCGCTCGCGCTGCGCCAGGCCCTCCGGGTAGTACGTGTAGCCCTTGCCGTACACGTCGTTGCCGATCTCGGCGCGGCCCGCGCAGACCACCTCCACCAGCCGCTCCCGGTCCACGAGGAGTTTCACGGCCATCGCCGCGTCCGGGTCGTCGAACGGTGCCCGGTCCGTCTTCAGCGCGAAGCCCTGCACCCCGCTGCGCCTGGTCGCCACCACCCGCACCCGGCTGTTGTGCTCCACCGTGCGGGCGAAGGTGGGCGTCATCTCGTGCGCGAAGTGCACCTCGCCACTGCGCACCGCGGCGGCACGCGCCTCGGTCTCCGCGGACAGGATCCGGACCTCGTCCAGGTGCGGGGCCCCGTTCCAGTGGTCGTCGAAGCGGCGGCCGGTGAAGCCGCGACCGGCGGTGAAGGAGACGAACCGGAACGGGCCGGTGCCGACGGGCTTCTTCGGGTCGTCCCAGCCGTCGCGGACGATCGGCGTGCCGGTCATCGCCAGCTGGCTGGGCAGTTCGGCGTTGGGCCGGGTCAGCGCGATCTCCACGCCCCGCCTGCCCACCTTGCGGCAGTTGGAGAGGTCGATGTGGGAGAGGGAGTTCTTCGCCAGGTGGTCGGCGGCGTCGGGGTCGAGGATGCGGGAGATGCTGTACAGCACGTCGTCGGCGTCGAGGACATGCCCGTCGTGGAAACGGGCCTCCCGCAGCTCGAACCGCCACACCCGAGCGTCGTCGTCGCTGGACCAGGAGCGGGCCAGCCTCGGCACCGGCCGCAGGGTCGAGTCGAGCTCGACGAGCTTGTCGAAGACGGCCTTGTGCCGGGCGATGTCGACGAACTGCCGCTGCGCGTGCGGGTCCATCGTCTCCTTCACACCCGCACCGGGGAAGGCCGCGCGCAGCGTCCCGCCCTTCTTCGGCGAGGAGGAACCGGAGTCCGCGGACGAACAGCCGGTGAGCAGACCGGCGCCTGCCGCGGCCGCCACGGTGAGCACACTCCGGCGGGTGGGGGTGACCGGCATGTGGACGCACCTTCCTGCCTGTTGCTCCAGAACCACAGCACACGCATCCAATATGTTATTGCGATCAATATGCAATAGGGGCTGCTGTGGGGCTGGTCACTCGGGCCGACACCGTTGTCGCAGGTGTCCTGGTCAGGTCGTCGGGGCGCTGTGATCTCAACGATCGATGAGATGGGATCGCATCGCCCCATGTCGTTGCGTACGAGGGTGATGTCGGCCGCGTCGATCGCGGCGTCGGTGCCCTCCGTGATCACGGCGGTGTGCGCGGCGCCGCCGGTGTCAGCGAGCGAGCCGGCGCAACACGGCCAGGCTGTCGCTCTGCGGTGGCGCCGTCATGACCATGAGTAGTTGCTGCTCGCCGAGGGTCTGGAGAACCTGCCAGTCGAGGGCGTAGTCGCCGACGTCGGGGTGGGTGAGGTGTTTGGTTCCGTTGGTCTCGTAACTGGTGTGCTGTTCGGCCCACCAGGTGCGGAAGTCGGCGTCGGTGAGGGAAAGTTCGCCGATGAGGGAGGAGATTCTGGGTTCGCTGTGTCCGTTGGTGGTGACACGGACGAAGCCGACGCAGATCCGGGCGAGGGGTGCCCAGTCGGTGTAGCGGCCGCGGATCTGGGGGTCGAGGAAGAGCATGCGCAGGAAGTTGCGTTCGAGGCGGGGCACGCGGGCGAAGTCGCGGAAGACGGCGGTGGCCAGCGGGTTCCAGGCCAGGATGTCCAGGTAGCGGCCGAGGACGAGGGCGGGGCTGTCGCGCAGGTTGTCCAGCAGTTGCTGGAGCTGAGGGCGCACCCCTTCAGGCCCGGTCGGCTTGCGGGGGCGCTGGTCGGTTTTGCCGGCGAGCTGGAAGAGGTAGCTGCGTTCGTCCTCGCCCAGGCGCAGGGCGCCGGCCAGAGCGTCCAGGACCCCCGGGGAGGCGCCGGCCAAGCGGCCCTGTTCCAGGCGTGTGTAGTAGTCGGTGCTGATCGAGGCCAGCTGGGCCACCTCCTCGCGGCGCAGGCCAGGGACACGGCGGGGCTGCCCGGGCGTGGACAGGCCGACGTCAGCCGGGTCGAGGCGGCTGCGGTGCGCTTTAAGGAAGGCAGCGAGTTCCCTGGGACGGTCTGCGTGTGGGGTCATGCCGCCCATGGTCTCCCACGGACAGACCGGCATGCAGGGCCATGCCCAACCTAGGAAGAGTCCTTCCCAGGAAGAGTCTTTCCCCTGTTCAGCCCTGCTTTCCGGCGGAAGACTCGTCATCGAGCCCGAGAGAACTTCCCCTGAAAGGCAGTCCCGTCATGCGCATCGACATCACCTTCGACAGCCACGGCAACCGTCTGGTCGGCCACCTCTACCTCCCCGAAGGGCGTACCGGGGCGGTTCCGGCGGTGGTCGTGGTCGGAGCTGCCTCCGGCACCAAGGAACAGTCACCGGCGGCCTATGGCGCCCGGCTCGCCGAACTCGGGTATGCGGCCCTGGCGTTCGACCACACCAGTTACGGCGACAGCGAGGGCCTGCCTCGCTTCGACGAGGACCCCTACGCCAAGGCCGAGGACATCAAGAACGCGGTGACGTTCCTCGTGGGTCGCGAGGAGGTCGACCGGGAGCGGATCGGGGCGGTCGGCGTCTGCGGCGGGGGCGGCTACGTCCCCTACGCCGCCGTCGCGGACCGGCGGATCAAGGCGGTCGCGACGGTCAGCGGCCTGCCCGACCTGCGCGCCACCATCACCAGCGGCTACGCGGGCGACTGGCGCCAGACGATGGGCGCCGCCGCCATGGCACGCGAGGCGTACGCACAGGGCGCGGAACCGCGGTACGTGCCCTTCATGCCCGACGGCGACGGCGGTGAGTGGGTCAACAACGGCAAGAAGTTCTACCTCACCGACCGCAACCAGGACCCCGCCTGGAACAACAAGATGCTGCTGTGGTCGTACGACAAGATGGCCCAGTTCTCCGCCCTGGACACCATCGAACTCCTCGCGCCCACCCCGCTGCTGCTCATCGCCGGCACCAAGGCCGAGACGCTCGAGCAGAGCCAGGCCGCCTACGGCGCCGCCCAGGAGCCGAAGGAACTCTTCCTCATCGAGGGTGGCACGCACTTCGACTTCTACGACCTGCCCGAGTTCGTCACCCCCGCCGTCACCAAGATCAACAGCTTTCTGCGCGTCCACCTCTGACCAACGCCCCGGGCCCACGCCCAGGCAGTCGCCGCCCCTCCCGGACCCGCACCCGCACCCGCGGCCAAGGACCGGGACCGGGACCGGGACATGATGGAGGCTGCCGGGCTTCCGGCACACAGCCGACGGCGCCGGTAGGCGCGGCCGACCTTTGACGACCCGGATCAGGAGACGATTCGACATGGACGATGCCACCGCACTGGAAAGCCTCGGCACGGGCAAGTACCTGCTCGTCACCAGCTACCGCAAGAACGGAACCCCCGCCCCCACGCCCGTCTGGGTCGTACGCGACGGCGACACCCTGGGCGTCTGGACCCCCGCCGACTCCTACAAGGTCAAGCGCATCCGCGCCCGCGGCGACATCCTCGTCGGCCCCTGCGACCTGCGCGGCAACCCCCTCGGCGACCAGGTCCCGGCCACCGCCGAGATCTGCGACCCCGACACCACCGGCCGCTACCGCAAGCTCATCGCCCGCAAGTACGGCCTCATCGGTCGGCTCACGCTGTTGAGCAGCCGGCTCCGCCGAGGCCCACATGGCTCCACCGGTATCCGCATCACCCTCAGCCGGCAGTGAACCCATCGGGGCCCGGCCGACGGCGACGAAGGCGACACAAACGTCCACCCTGCATGACAAGATCCTTTGTATGGCTACGTTGTTTTCTCGCATCATCGCTGGTGAGCTGCCTGGGCGCTTCGTCTGGCAAGATCCAGAAGTCACCGCATTTCTCACCATCGCGCCGTTGCGGCCTGGTCACACGCTTGTTGTGCCCAGGCGTGAGGTCGACCGGTGGACGGACGCCGACGGAGCCCTTCTGGCGCGTTGCTTTGAGGTGGCCCAGGCTATTGGGCAAGGGGTGCAGCGGGCTTGGGATGCTCCGCGAGCCGGTGTCGTCATCGCGGGCTTCGAGGTGCCGCATTTGCATATACATGTAGCCCCTGTCTGGGACATGTCCGACTTTGATTTCAGTAAGGCGAAGCCGGAGGAGGATCAGTCGGCTTTGGACGAAGCCGCGGCCAAGCTCCGTGCCGCCTTGCTCGAGCTCGGTTATGAACAGGCCCGGGACACTGGACGCGAACTGTGAACTTCGTGCGCGGCACGGATGCCTCCGAGCTGGACGTGACGCACAGGCAGCGTTGAGTACGCCATTGCCGTCCCAGCGTGGTTACGCGACGGCAGCCGGGCGGGATCGCTGTGTCACGGTGAGGGGGGTGGCGGTTGGGGCAGTGGGTGGGCTCCCTCGGGACGCAGGCCGTCGAAGATGATCGCGAGGTAGCGCTGCCACAGGTCGGGCGGGGCGTCCGGCAGGAAACTCACAGCGTGGTTCGGCGCGCACATCAGCGCGACCACGTCCGTTCCGGTGATGTCCGCTCGCACATCACCGTGCTCACGAGCGCGATCGACCAGCGCGTGGATGATCTGGAACAGTCGCTCCTGGGCCTGGGAGATCTCGCTGTCGAGTTCGTCGGCGCCCTGGAGGAACGACAGGTCGAGCTGTTGAAGCTCTCGTGCGACGGCGGTGAGGAACTCAAGCAGCGCGGCCCCCGCGTCCGGGGCGCCCAGCAGCCGTTCGCCCACCGCCGTGAGCACGGCGATCCGATCCAGAGCGATCGCGGCGACCAGGTCGTCCTTGGTCGCGAAGTGGCGGAACACGGTGCCCTTCCCGACGCCGGCCCGCCGCGCGATATCGGCCACCGAGGCGTTCAGCCCCCGCTCGGCGAACTCGTCCGCGGCGGCCGCAAGCAGCAGTTTCCGGTTACGAGCGGCGTCTGCGCGCAGCGGTCGAGGAGATGGCACATCAATAGACTAGCAAGTTGACCGCGCGGTCCGCTTATGGTTACCGTCACCCTCACAACATGACCGCGCGGTCCGTTTACTGTCGGATCTCAACACGTGGAGGGCGATACCCATGAAGGCTGTTGTTGCGACCGCTTACGGGCCGCCAGAGCGGTTCACGGTGATGGAGGTGCCGACACCACAGCCAGGACCGGGGCAGATCCAGGTCCGGATCTCCGCGGCCTCGATCAACCCGACGGACGTCCGTCTGCCCGGTGGTGAGTACCGCGGGGCCGTAGAGCTGAAGTTCCCGCATGTACCTGGCAACGACTTCGCCGGAACGGTCAGCCAGGTCGGTCCCGGTGTCACCGCCTTCCAGGTGGGTGACGAGATCTTCGGCGAGGCGGTGCCACGTGCGATGCGTGCGGTGGCCAGTCCCACCCGACCCTCGCTGAGCACCGGCTCGCTTGCCGAATACGCGGTGTTCGAGGCGGACACCCCACTGATCGCGCACCGTCCGGCGGGACTGTCGGCACCCGATGCGGCGGCACTGGCGACAGCCGGTCTGACCGCGCTGGCGATGATCGGGACGGCTGAGGTGCACGAAGGCGAGACCGTCTTGGCCGTGGGCGCGACCGGCGGCGTCGGCACCGCCGTGGTTCCGCTGCTCGTCGCCGCTGGTGCGCGAGTGATCGCCACTGCCACCGCTGCGGACGCCGACCCCCTCCGTGGCCTCGGTGCGGCGGAGGTCATCGGCTATGCGGAGACGGACTACCCCCAGGGTGTCGACACCGCGTTCAACCTGACTCTGCCCGCCGATCGCTTGACCGGAATCGCCCGGGCGCTTCGGCCCGGCGGCCGCCTGGTCACGATCGTCTACCCGCCGCCCCGGCCGGATCACCTCGGTCGCGACGACGTGGGTCTCCGCTTCGTGCTCGACCTGGACGGGAGATTCGGCGGCATGCGGGAAGTCGGCGAACTCGCGGTAGGCGGTCGACTGCCGGCGACCATCAGCCGCCGGTACACCCTGGATCAGGGCCCGCAGGCGTGTGTGGACCTCGTCCGCGCACACACATTGGGCAAGCTGGTCGTAACCATGTGAACAACACCCCGTCGCACGCCTGGGCCTGTGTGCACTCCGCCCGCGGTCCCGCCCTCCGGGCAATCCGTCACGCCAATGGCCTGCCAGCAATGTCCGGATCAATACATTCGAAAGCGAGGTTGACCGGTGACGGCTCTCGACCTGTCCGAGCAACTCCGGCACGTCAACGGGATCGATCTGCACATCACCGAAGCCGGCTCGGGCGAGCCGTTGCTGATGCTCCACGGCGTCACCGTGGACGCCACCGCACAGCGGTACGAGATCGAGACGCTGGCCGACTCCTACCGTGTCATCGCACCCGACCTGCGCGGCCACGGGCGCAGTACCCGGCCCACCGCTTTCACGCTGCGTGATCACGTTGACGACATTATTGCGCTGCTGGACGCGCTGGGGATCGCCCGGACCGCGGTGCTGGGTGTTTCGATGGGCAGCTATGTGGCGCAGGCGCTCGCTCTCGCCGTGCCGCAGCGCGTCCAGAAAATGATCCTCGTGGTGGCCACGTCCCATGGCACGACGTCCTCCTCAGCCCGTGTACTCGCCGAACACGCCGACGAGCTGCGGGATCTCTCGCGTGAGGAGCAGCAGCAGTGGCTCAGTGCTCGCATGTTCGCCCCGGAGACACCGGAATCCGTCCGTCGACAGGTGCGCGACTGGTTCATCTCCCGCCACGACTTGGGGCTCGCGATGAGCGCCGAGCAGATCGAGGCTGCCAACAACGCCGTTCTGGGCTTTGACTTCCGTGCCGAACTGCCCGCCCTCGACATCCCGACGCTGCTGATCAGTGGACGACACGACATCCTCAACCCGCCGGCGGAAGGCGAGCGGATCGCCGGCTTGCTGCCCTCCGCCCAGATCGAGGTCTTCGAATACTCAGGTCACCTGCCGTCCCTGGAGGAACCGCAGCACTACGTCGCCTCCATTCGTACCTTCCTCGCCGAATAACTGAGCCTTTTCAGCGTTGCCTCTCCAGGGTGAGGACGGCCTTGGCGATGACGGTCATGCGGTTGGCGCTGATGCGGGCCCTGCGGAAGATCTGCCAGGACTTCAGCCGTGCCATGCCGCGTTCGACGGGAGATAAGCGAGAATCGTTGTGGTGGGGCAATATCCGCGGTCGAATATCGGTATGCCTCCTGCGTCTTCACGCCGTCCGCGGTTACGCCGATCCGCCCGGTCCACCCTCCGGCCGGACCGGTTTCGAACGGCGGGTCGTGCCCCGCAGAGCGGGGCTGGAGGCCTGGATTGGGCGCGGCGTATCGAGCTGCTGTCGGTCCTGGTGGCGTCTGGTGTGGCGGTGGTCGGCCTGTGGTACTCCAATGTCCAGACGCGGCAGGCAAACGACCAGGCGCGCCAAGAGCGGGCGTTGACGAAGGAAGGGCAGATCACCGACCGGTACACCGCGGCGGTCAGCAATCTGGGTGCGGACAAGATGGACGTGCGTCTGGGCGGCCTCTACGCCCTGGAGCGCATCATGCAGGACTCGCCCCGTGATCACCCGACCATCGCCAACGTCCTCGCCACCTACATCCGCACCCACGTCGCGAAGCCGCCGGCGAAGGGCCAGGACGTCCCGGCAGACGTCAACGCCGCGCTCACCGTCCTCACCACCCGCGACACCACTCACGACGAGGACTTCCACCTTGACCTCCGCTCCGCCTGGCTCCCCGGAACCGAGATCGGACGACAAAGCCCTGCGGACCTTACCGCCTTGGCCAAGGCGGACCTGCGCGATACGCACTTGCGGGGCACGAAACTGGCGTTTGCGGACCTACAGGGAGCGAACTTGGGCAATGCCGACCTGCGCAACGCGGACCTGGGAGGGACCATGCTGTCTGGCGCGCTCCTGGTCAATGCGGACCTGCGAGGCGCGAAGCTGTTCGCAGCTGACCTGCGAGACGCGTTGCTGGCCGACGCTGACCTTTCTGGTACGGATCTGCGCGGCGCACACCTGCGCGGCGCGAGGCTGCACCGCGCGAAGCTGAACGGTTCGGACCTGGAATACGGGGACCTGCGCAGTTCGGATCTGGAAGGCGCGGACCTGAGCGGTTCGAACCTGAAACGCGTGGACTTCAACAGCAAGTCCGCGAAGGTGTCCGGCGCGAATCTGTCCGATGCGAATCTGTCCGGCGCGAATCTGGAAGGTGCGAACTTGAAAAACATGAACAAGGAGTTCAACGGCATACAACTGGCCGGAGTGGTCCTGGACGGCGCGAACCTGGAGGGCGCGAACCTGACCGATGCCGACCTGTCCGGCGCAGACCTGTCCCACGTGAAAAACCTGACGCGCAAGCAGCTCGACTCTGCCCGTACTGACAAAGACACGAGGCTGCCTGCCGGACTCTCGTAGTCCTCTGGTGCCTGCGGCCGTTGACCGCACCGGTCTCGTTGTCCGCGTCCGCTGTTCGGGAAGCAGAGTGCTGAGCTCGCGTGCGGTGGGGCGTTCGAAGACCGCGCGCATCGGGAGTTTGATGCCCGGGCGGGCCCTGATCCTGGTGACCACAGGGGGGAGCGTGACTACAAGTCGCCGGGGCTTCTAGGAACGCGTGCGGCGGGCGCGCTCGCGGAACGCGAAAGGTCGTTCTCCGCTACGGGCCGTCATTTGAGGACGGCCGCCGCTCCACGCGGTGCCGCCCGGACCCGTGCCAGCACCATGGCGGACACCAGTGGTACGACGGCGACCAGGGCGAATCCCCGGTCGCCGAAGGCGTGATAGACGGGCAGCCACACGGGCGTCGCTATCGCGCCCCCGAAGAACTGGGCGGACATGGCCAGGGACGCGGCACCGGCGCGGTTGTCCGGGACGCCGGTGACCGCAAGGGAGTTGCCGGCCGAACGCAGACCGGTCACCGCGGCACCGACCAGGACGATGCCCGCGATCACGACCGGCAGGGTGGTGCCGAGGGACGCGCACAGCAGACCCAGAACCATGGCCGCATCGGCGGCGATGCCCGTGATCAGGGGTCCCTTGGCGTGCAGGATGTGACCGACCAGCGGTGCCACGGCGGCGCCCGCCAGCCCGAATGAGGAACCGGCCAGCCCGATCTCGACCGGTCCCAGGCCGAAGCGGTCCTTGATCCGCAGGACGACGAGGACGGTGAGGCCGACGGCGGCGAAGTAGGCGAGGAAGGACACCGCGCAGGCCAGGACGAGCTGTTTGTCGGCCAGCGACCGCCAGGAGGCACGGACCATGGAGCCACGCCGGGTGGCCGACCGGGACGGCGGGAAGCACACCAGCAGCAGACCGCACACCCCGGGTACCAGAAAGGCCAGTCTCCAGTTCAGGGCTGCCGCGGCACCGCTGAACAGCGGGCTCACCCCCTGTCCCGCGGCCTGTGCGGCGGCGAACCGGCTCAGCGCCTTGGCCAACCGGGCACCGCCCACAAGGTCGGAGATCATGGCCACCAGCAGCGGAGTGGTGAAGGCGTTGGTGGCTCCCTGGAAGGCGCGGGCCACCAGGAAAAGCCGCATGGTGGGCGCCAGCGCGCACAGCGCTGTGGCCGCCGTGAACGCCACGAGCGCCGTGCGCAGTACCCGCCGGCGTCCCCACCGCTCCGCGAGCGTCCCGCTGACCAGCATCAAGGCCGCGAAGGGCACCATGTAGACGGTGACAGCGGTGGCCGCGAGTCCGGGAGTGCTGTGCAGTGCGGCCGCGACCTCGTGCACCATCGGCGTCACCATCGTGCTTCCGTAAGGTCCGAGGAAGCCGCCGACGTACAGTGGCCACGCCCGGTGCCTGTCGCCACGGTCCCGGCGATGGTCGTGCACGGTCGTCCCCCGAGTCGGTAGGAGGTTGGGAAGTGGAGGTTGCCGACGCATGCGGGGGCGTACGGCGGTAACGGCGCCGTACGCCCCCACATGTTCCTCCGGCGGCCTGCGGCCGGCGGGCCCCCGGGACGTGGGCCGTGGCCGCTTCGGTCATGCCGACAGCAGGTTGTCCACGAGGGAGTTGTACGTCGAGCCGTCTTCCGCGATCAGATTCCAGCCGCGCATCCAGTCGTAGGTGCGCTGGAACTGGTCCTCCGGGTAGGGCGCCGGGTCCACGAACCGCAGCCGCCAGCGGGCGAAGTCGCTGGGCCGGAGGTCGGGGTCGATCTCCTTGGGCACCTCGCCGATGAGGTGGTGCAGATAGGGGTAGGGGTCCTTCTGGAGCTTGTGGACGGCCTTGACCACCGCGCGGTTCAAGGCGTCGTAGGTCTCCGCGTCGATCTCCGGCGAGGCGATCTCGGAACCCACATAGAATGCCTCGGTGAGCAGCTGGTAGCCCTGCTTCTGGGCGACCGTGATCCACGGTTCCATCAGTGCGGCGGCCGGAACGGCACCGTCCCGCAGCGCCTCGAAGCGCTGTTGCGGGCCTCCGACGTGCACCACCTTGATCTCCTCGCGGGGCAGGAAGCCCTCCAGGGCTTGCAGGGCGAGGTAGTGCGAGCCGTGGTGGAAATTGACCGCGACCGCCTGACCCGCCAGATCCTGCGGGTGCACGGCGGTCGAGCCGGGCGGGACCAGGATGGCCTGGCTGCCGACCGCGGCTCGCTTGCCGATCACCCGGCCGCCGATCCGGGTGTCGTGGGAGCGCCGGATCTGGCCCCACTCGCAGGCCCGGTACAAGGAGGCGTCGCCGCTCTCGAAGTTGGAGCGGACGGTGCCGAAGGAGCTGACCAGTTCGTGGTCGTCGAGATAGGAGACGTTGGCGTCATAGCCCTTGGGGACGAAGTCGACGTCCAGGCCCTCTTCCTCGTAGAAGCCCTCGTCCTTGGCGACGAGCTGCGGCAGGGAGAAGACCAGCGAAAGGGTCTCCATGGTGATTTTCTTCCGGGGTGCCATCGAGGACACGTTCCTTCCGGTCGATGAGGTGTGGCATGTGCGGTGTGGTCGGCGCGGGTGGGCTCCAGAGCTGGACCGTCAGCCGAGAGCGGCGAGGATCTCGTTGTGGCGGGCGAAGATCCGTGGGTCCTCCGGGGAGCGGGGCCGGGGCAGGCCGACGGTGAACTCCGCGCGCACCCGCGCGGGGCGACCGTCGAGGACGATCACCCGGTCGGCGAGAAAGGCGGCTTCCAGGGGGTTGTGAGTGACCAGCAGGCCGGTACGCGGACGTGCCGTCCACAGTTCCTGGAGCAGCAGCCGCAGCCGCCGCGCCGTGAGCTGGTCCAGGGCGCTGAACGGCTCGTCGAGCAGGATCAGTTCGGGCTCCACGGCGAAGGCGCGGGCGACCGCCGCACGTTGGCGCTGGCCTCCGGAGAGCACTGAGGGATAGCGGTCCGCGTACTCCGCCAGGCCCACGTCGGCGAGCGCCCGCGCGGCACCGGCGGGATCGAGCCCGGCACTGGTCAGGGCCAGTTCGACATTGCGGCGCATGGAGATCCAGTCCAGCAGCCGAGGCTGCTGGAAGACCACGCCGAGCCGGTGCCGGGCGCTGCCCGCACCGGGACTCCGGCCTCGGATCCGTTGCAGACCGGTGCCGTCGGCCAGTCTGATCTCGCCGGAGTCCGGCTCCTCCAAACCCGCCACCAGGTGCAGCAACGTGGTCTTCCCGGTGCCCGAGGCCCCCACGACGGCCACCAGTTCACCCTGACGCACCGTCAGCGTGAAGTCCTCGAAGACCGTTTCGCGCTCGCCGGACCGGGTGCTGGTGAACACCTTGCCGACACCGTCGAGGACGACATACGGCTGAGCGCCCGCGGCCGGGGCCTGCGTCGCCTCCGCCCCGTTCATACGGCCGTCGCCCTCCTCCAGCGCCCGAGCCGTCGTTCCAGGCTCTGGAGGACGCCGTACTCCAGGACCGCCAGGACGGCCGCGAAGAGCAGCGTCCAGCTGAGCACCCCGGCCACATTCTGCGCGGCGAACTGGTTGTTGAGCTCGTAGCCCACTCCGCTCGACATGCCGAACATCTCCACCAGTACGATCACCTTCCACGCCAGGGACAGGCCCAGACGGGCGCCGGAGAACAACGCGGGCAGCAGCGACGGCAGCCACAGATAGCGCAGGCTGGTCCAGACGGAGAAGCGGTACACATGCGCCATCTCACGCAACGCGGAGTCCGTGGCGCGGGTGCCCTGGTAGATGCTGAGAGTCAGCGCGGGAGCGGCGGACAGCGCCACCGCCACCACCGGGTTGGTCAGCGAGACCCCGAACCAGATCACACACAGCAGCGCCCACACCAGACCCGGCACCGTCAGGCCGATCAGCACGGCCGGTTCGAAGAAGCGCCGTACGAACTCGACCCGACCCATGGCGATACCGACCACGACGGCGGTGACGAAGGCCAGCGCGAAGCCGAGGCCGACGCGGAGCAGGGTGGCGCCGAGGGAGTCGTAGAACAGCGGCTGGGTCACGATGTCCGTCAGGGCGGACCAGACGGCCGGGACATCCGGTATCAGGACGCTGCCACTGCGAACGGCCACGATCTGCCAGCCGCCGACCAGCACCAGCAGGAATGCCGCGACGGGCAGCGCGCCCCGGCCGAATGCCCGGACGCGGCGGGAGAGGGTCCGGCGGGTGCGGGCCGTCGCGGGCGGGGTGCCGGACCCGGCACCCGGGGGCGGCGCGGCGGTGGCCGGGCGGACCTCGGCCATCGCTGTGGTGTGGTGGGTCATGACTCATCACCCCAGGTCGCGGTAGACGGTCTTGTCGGGCACGGCCTTGATCAAACCGACCTTGGCAGCGACGCGGAGCTGATCGCGCATGCTGCTGAAGGACGCTCCCGCCCACTCGGTGGGATAGATCCCGACGAGGCGTTCGGGCAGCAGCGCGATGGCCTTCTTCTCGGCCGCCGGGATGCCGTAGTACTGGTGCAGCTCGGCGAGGATTCCCGGCCGGTCGTGGATGTACTGGTGGGCCCTCAGACGCAGCTCCGCCAGGGCTGCCGCGGTCCGCTCGTTCCGTTCCACCCAGCCGCGTTTCGCTCCTTGTCCGTTGAGCAGGAGGTCGGCGTCCGAGCCGGAGCCGTGCCGCCACAGGTCGGTGACGGTGGTGAGCTGGCGTGCGCCCTTCGCGACGAGGCGGGTGGCGTTGGGTTCGATGGTGACGATGGCGTCCACGTCACCGCGTTCGAACAGGGAGAGCCCGGCGAGAACGGCACCGGGGTGGGCGTGGTACTCCCGCTCGAAGTCGATGCCGCCCACCGCGCAGGCGAGCTGGGTGGAGCGGTAGGCGTCGCTGTTCTTCGGCGGTGTGGCGATCTGCTTGCCACGCAGGTCCTCGATGCGGCGGTAGGGACTGTTCTCCGGAACCAGCCACCGCACGTGGTTGGCGAGGCTGGTGGAGAAGATCAGCACATCGGCGCCCGCGGCGAGGGAGACCGCTGCCCCGATGGGGCCCATGCTGGCCACGTCCAGTGCCCCGGAAAGCAGCTTGTTCTGCACATCGCCGGGGCCCGTGCCCGCGATATAGCTGAGCCGCAGGTCGCCGAGCAGATGGCGGCGCTCGCTTATCGGTCTGATGACCGCGCCCGCGGTACCGGCCTGGGTGTCCTCCACCCGGGCCGCAGCGCCGCTCCCGCCGCCCTGGGATTCCCCGCACGCCGCCAGCAGCGGCCCGAACCCAGCGGCGGCCAGGGCCGCTCCACCCGAACGTAGCAGCGTACGGCGGGTGGGGACCGCTCGGCCGGTGATGGCTCCGGACCCATGGACTTGACGGGCGGTCATCGCGGAGTCTCCCCGGGAGAGGTGCGGAGAGCGGGGGCGAGCGGGCCGCGCGGTGCGCGTGGGCACGGCCGGGGCAGGGCGCTGAGCATGAGGGTCTCCTCGGAGCGACATGAGACAAGGGGAGAGGAACGGACGGTGCCAGGCGACCGAGTGGCCCGACGCGCGTGGTTGGGGCGGCGGCGAAGGTGTACGGGACCGGGCCGCGCCGACGAACGGGGTGGCTGCCGTGGGCCCGTGCAGCGGTCACCTCGTGCGAATGGTCACCCGATCGGCGCGGCAGGCGGCGACCGGCGATCGTGCCGGGCCGGTACGGCGGGGGAAGGGGTGAGTGTTCGCTCAGGTCAGGACGAGCCCGGCGGGCCGCCCGCCGGTACACAGACCGCCGGCGAGGAAGCAGAGATCGAGGTGGTGGCGGCGGGTGAGCGCCACCGGATGCCGCATTTCGTCAGCCATGACCATCTCCTCGCCTACCGCAGGGCGAGCAGCGTGTCGTAGCCGCCGCGGCCGTCCGTGAGTTGCCAGGAATTCATCCACGCGTAGCTCTCCGTGAAGCGCTCCCGCGTGAGGGGCGTGGCATGGGTGAAGCGATGATATTCGGAGCGGAGCCGCTCTGGTGCGAGACGGCCCGCGGTTTCGTCGACGATGAGGTCGGCCCAGGCCGTGCGGTCGGCGTTGATGATGTCGACGGCCGCGTTGACCGCGGTCATGAAGGTGTCGAGCCGTTCACGGGGCAGATGCGGCGCCACCACCTGCACACCGCGGTAGAAGTAGCAGCCCAGCAGGTGTGCCCCGGATTCCAGCGCGAGGCTGAGGTAGGGCTCCATCAGCATCACGGCCCGCACGCCGCCGGTGGCGGCCGCGTCCAGACGCGCCGATGGAGGCCCGGTGTGCTCCAGCACGATCCGATCGCGGGGGACGGTGCCTTCGAGGAGGTGCAGGGCGGTGTAGTGGGAGCCGGTGAACTCGTTGACCCCGATGGGCACACCGCTCATGTCATGCGGTTCGTTCAGCTCCGGGTCGAAGCTGATCAGAGCCTGGGCGACGACGGCCGGGCGCAGATACCCGAGGTAACCGCCGCGCCGGTTGCGCTCCAGGCGGTCGATGCCACCCCACTCGCACAGATTGAACAGGTCGGCCCGCTCGGACTCGAAGAGCGCCTCCTTGCGGCGCGCGATCGGGTCGCGCGCCTCACGTTCCTGGGCCGGGGCGTTCTCCGCGAGGCGTACGTCGAGACCAGCCCGGTCGAAGAGCCCGTGCTCCACCGCGACGATCTCCGGGAGGTCGAAGACGGGGTGGTTACGGGATATGACGATCGCGGCATCGCTTTCCGCTGTTGCCATGACCGCCCCCTCTCCTGCCGTTCCATCCGCTGTACGGGCCATCGCCGGGTGTGCCCGAGCGGTTTCCTCAGCCGGGCTGTCGATGACAGTAGGCCAGCGGAACAGGGCCGTCAACGCGCTCATCTCGCGATGCGCGAAGCTCTTTCGCTCTGCGGGAAAGGTCATGTCCGCCTGAAGCGGGGCAAGTTGAGCTCGCTCCGGTGCTCATGGACGGGAATCCGCGATATATGCCGTACGGAAGCTGCAACATGCTCGCCACAAACGCCCTCGGTGCGCGGGCGGGATGCGCCATGGGCACGGCCCGGCCGGAGCCTCACGGATCGGTGCGGGTGGGGCTCACCGCGGCGGCGGGCCGACGACTGCCGTCGACGGAGCCACCGGAGCCGAGGAAGCCGTCAGAGCTGTCCCAGCGCCAGCGCGACCGGCAGACCGCGCAGACTGTCGGCGGCCGCTGTCACCCGGGCACCCAGCCCGTCCAGCCGGGCGTCGGCCATCCGTCCTGCCGGGCCTTGGATGTCCACCGCGAGTTGGACGTACGGGGACCCGCTGTCCACGGGCGCGGCCAGCCCGCGCAGCCCGCTGTCCTCGGCGCCGTCGAAGACGGCGTAGCCCCGGAACTGGGCGGCCAGCAGCCGCACCCGCAGCGCCCACTGCTCGGGCGCCGCAGACCATTCGGCGCTCCGGCCGTCGTGGGCGCCCCGGCCGTTGCAGTCGGCATCCCGGCTGCCGCGATCGGCGCCATCGCCGGGGCGGCTGCCGGTCCGGCCCTGGGTGAACGTCTGTGTGGTCATGCCCCGCGGCAGCGCCCGCCCCGCCCTCGGCGTAGCGTCGAAGGCCATCATGGCCAGGCCCATCGCCGACCCGGCCAGCGGCACGGACACCCCTGGCTCGCCCAGGTAGCGCAGCGGTTGTTCGGATTGGACGGAGACCAGCACCAGCACATTGTCACCGCGCCGCATGCCGATGCTCGCGGTCTCCCCGGTGCCGTCGGCCAGTTCCTTGAGGATCGCCGTCACCTCCGGCAGCCCGCTGGCCGCGAGCGATCTGCGGCCCAGCCGGAGCAGAACGGGACCGGGCAGGAACCGGTCACCCTCCCGGGACCGGCACAGCAGCCCCTCGGAGCAGAGCGTGCCGAGCAGCCGGTGCACGGTACTGACATTCAGCCCAGTGATCTTGGAGAGTTCGGTGAGGGTCACCCCGCTCGACGAACTGTCCACCACGGCGCCCAGCAACACCGCGGCCCGGGCGACCGACTGGACGCCGGAGGCGCGTGAGGTGCGCCCGTCGGCACCAGCGGAGGAAACACTCATGCCGGGACGGTAGCAAGACCCGAAGAAGCTGACCTCGGTGTGCGGAGATATGCGCTGTCCGGCGGCACGGGCCTGCGCGAGATCGAGACCTCGGTCGTCCGCCAGGTGCACGTTGAACACCGCTCCGCCCCGGCTGGTGTCCCGCCAGTACATCCAGACTTCGGGCGCAGGGTCTTGTCGATCAGCCGCTGCATCGTCGGCTGGAAGAGCCCGGGGCTCGAGGAGGGTCTCGCGGCGAGAGGCCCGTGGCAGGGGCTGGCCGCGGTGATCGAGAAGCTGGCTTGTGACCGCGTACGGTGGCGACCCGCGGATGCGGGCACACTCCGTGGCGCCCCGGGGCGGGGCTTTGCAGTATCCTCCGCGCCCACGCCCATTCGGTACGGACGGCACTGGAACGCGGAGTGCGTCCCCTGGTCCACGCTCGCGTGTCGGTTAGCCTTCAACTCGCGCCGCCGCCCGCGTCGCGCGGAGAGGCTTCGACAGGACCAGGACGGAAGCATGTCGGGAGAGATTTCGCCCACCGGGAAGCGCTCCGGCTCCGGCTCGTCGCCCGAGCTGCGAGCCTCTCATGCGGACCGGGACCGGGTGGTGGATGTGCTGCGTATCGCGGCGGGGGACGGTCTGCTGACCGCGGACGAGTTGGACGAGCGCCTGGAAGCTGCCCTGTCTGCGCGGACCGTCAGTGCGCTGGCCGAGCTGACCGCTGACCTGCCGGCCGTGTCCGTTTCGACCGGCACGGCCGTAGCGGAGATCAAGGACGTACTCCGGATCAACGGGGTTCACAGTGGTGCGGTCAAACGCGTGGGGCGCTGGGTGGTGCCGCGGAGGCTGGAGCTGGCCACGGCGTGGTGTGAGGTGACGCTCGACTTCACTCAGGCAGTGATCACGCAGGACACTTTGCAGATCGACATGAACATGGCGGGCAAGGGGCTGACGCTGATCACCAAGCCGGGCATCGTGGTCGATGCAGGTGCCCTGAGCCTGGTACACAGCAAGATCAAGAGTCGTCAGGCTCCAGACCACGGGACGCCGATCACACTGCGCGTGGAGCTGGTCGGCACGATGACGCACGGCCGCGTCGCGGTGCGGCCCCCACGTCGGACGTTCGGGCAGTGGCTGCTGCGCAGGCCCACGTTCCTTTCTGCGGGCGATTGACTCCATCGCTGTGAACGGTCGGCGGGGCGGTCGCTGAGGTCTCCCGGGCTGGGCGGCGCTCGGATATTGCGGGTGCGGCCGCCGCCGAAGTGAGCCAGACCTGCGCACTGTTCCAGCGAGTGGTGCCGGCGGCGCCGATCCGGCATCGAGGCGGCGGTCGGAGCCGGCATGGTGACCGGGAAGTGCTGGCTGCGATCGTGCTCGTGGCGGCGTCGGGCCGCACATGGCAGCAGCTGCCGTCCACCTCGTTCGGGCCGTCGGGAGCGACAGCCCACCGGCGCTTCGCCGAGTGGTCAAAGGCATGCCCCGGTTTACCGGATCCGGGCCTGTCGGCCCCTTCCTTTTCATGGCCCGCATGTTCACCGAGCCGACCGCGCGGCGGGACCGGAGCAGCCCGCCGTGGGCACCGAGCCCATCCAGAGCCGGGCGTTGGCCCTTCGCCCGCAGCCCGACCCTGGATTGTTCAGACCCGCTCCACGCCGGGCACCGCACGACCTGATCGGTCGCCTCGCTGTTCAGGAAGGCGAGCCCGGTCGTGACCGTCTCGGCGTAGTGACGGCGTCACCGAAGCTGAGCCCGCTTGCAGGCACGGCAGCAGAAATTCGCGTGGTGGCGGGCTGCGATGACCTGCGGCGTCTTCGCGGCAGCGGTGCACGCCCTGGCATGGGACGCGGCTCCGCGGTGCTCAAGGCGATCAGCTTCCGTGTCCGTCGCCGTAGGGCCAGGGTTTGTGCCAGCCCGGCGGCGGGTTGTGCCAGCCCAGTGGGGGCTTGTGCCCACCCGGCGGGGGCTTGTGTCCGTCGCCGTGGAACGGCGGCTTGTGCCCGCCCGATGGGGGCTTGGGGTGGCCCTCATGGCTGTTGGTGACGGGTTCGTACTCCGTGGGCTGGGCCGAGAAGAGCCCGAAGGTGACACCCGCCAGCGGTGTGATGGTCGTGGCCGTGTCGCGGTCAGCTCGCGCTCGTCGCCGACCGCGGTGTTCTCGGTGGTGGAAGAGCCGCGGCCCGGTGCGGGCGAGGGCGATGCCGTGTTCGCGGCAGGCGTCCTCAACCGCGTTTCGAGGCCCTCGCACCCTCGACTGGCGGATCTGCCTCGTTACTTCCGACGGACGAATGGCCGAGATGTCCAAAGCAGTCGATGAAGTCGCCCGTAGGCCCGGAACGCCGCAGTCCACCCTTGGACGGCGACCCTGATCGTTCGACTCCATCGGCTTGACCGGCGCACCGCTGACTTACCGGTTCGATCCGTAGTACCATTCAAATAGGTAGATCCGAGGGTGTCACGACAGGAGGGCCGTCGCATGCCGGCAGCAGGCGAGACGGAGCGCGCCCCGAACATCGCCAAGGACGTATGGGACGCCGCGGGCCACCGTGCCAAGAACGAAGGTCTACCTCTTATCTGGGTAGCGTCCCGAGCCCTCACCGACTACGCCGCCGGGACCCTCACACTGCCGCGCACCTCTCCGAATCCTGAGGCGCGCAACCGGCGGGGCCGCACCATCTTCACCGCTGATGCCGTATGGCACGCGGCCGACGAACGCCGCGTCAAGGACACGGTCCGGTCCATGTCCGCCCTTGTTGAGATCCTGCTGGACGCCTACGCCCGAGGTGAGGTCCACACCCACGTCCGCATGGTCACCACCGACCAGCGCGACGCCCTCGCCTTCGCCAGCACCCCTGACGGCCCCACGGGCACCACGAGTCCCACACTGGCCGTAGCCTGACCGCCACTACCAAAGGAACGCCGCTCATGACCGCCGCGCCGCTCGGCTCAGGGGCCGTGCCTCCCATGCCGGACAGGACGCCCAAAGCGCTCCGCGCCGCCATCGCCCAGCACGCGCCGCAACTCCTTGTCGACTTCGACCGGCACTGGCGTCGCGACATCGCCGACGCCTACGACCTCGCGCCGGTCCCCGCCTTCATGGCCCGCTGGTGGGGCGAATACGCCGTCTCCCGCGACCCTCGCCTGGAGGCGAAGGTGCACGGTCTGGAGGACGAGGCCGACCGGGAGCCCGACTACGACCGCGCCAAAGCCCTTATCGAGGAAGCCGGAAACCTTCGCCGCCAGGCAGCCAAGGCGGAACCCGGCCAGTGACCGACGGTTTCATGGGGCCGCCCTGGCAAGCGGACTGGACCAAGAAGGCCGAGGAAGACCGCGACGCTCTCCCCGCAGCCGCCCGCACCCTGGTCCACGCCGCCCGGGCCGAACTGATCACCGCCGCCGACCCGTATTTTCGGGGTATCGACACCGACCGGGACCTTCCGGCCGGGATGAGTGTGGAACCGGTCCAGTCCACCCGCCCCGGCGGTCAGCACGTCCTCTACTTCGACCACGGACGTGGCTGGCTGCGGTACCAATTCACCAGGCGGACCGCCGACCCTCAGCTCGTGGTCGAAGAGTGCTTCTGGCAGTGAGCCGATCCCACCGCTCGCTCCCCGGCGACGGGTCCGGTGAGAACCGAAGTCCGGCGGGCGGGCTTCTGCTGTCCGGCTCGTACCCGTGTGGAAGCCACCGAGCCGGGATCCCAGCTGGGCGGCTCGCGGGTGAGGAAGTCGCCGCGTTCGAGCGGCAGCAGCCGCTTGCCTGAGGGCGCGAGCGTGCCGGGCGCCTGGCAGCGGCGGCACGGGAAGGGGTGGCCGCGGGAAGGAGGGCCGCGTGTAATGCCCGGGGTTCGGTCGGCCTCGTGGCCCAGGCGGGCCCTGCCGTGGTCGGGTCGGCCGGGACTCGACCGGCCTGGCGAGACGGTCAGCTCTCGTAGCCGTAGAAGAGGGGTTCCGTCACGGCGCGGGCGCGGCGGGTCGTGCGGCGGTGGTCGTCCAGCATCTCGCCCACATGGCCCGGACCGCAGCCCAAGTGGTGGACGACCGCGGCCAGTTCGCGGGAGTCGCGTCCTCGTCCAGCCCATCGGCCGGATAGCGCAGAGGGTCGCGCAGCGCGCCGGGTATCTCGGCCGCGGGTGGCGCGTCGCGCGGGACGCGCGGCGTCGGCGGGGTGGCCGGGGCGCCGTCGCCGGTCGGCGGCGGCCAACTCACGATGGGCCGTACAGCCCCGCTGGCCGACCGCGCGCTTTCGAGCACGTCCGCCGCCGCTGTGCGGAACAGCTCACGCGGCCGCACCCCGCACCCCGCACCCCGCACCCCGCACCCCGCGCGCCGCCGCGACCGCCTGTTCGGCGCAGTCGGCGCGGCCGACGGCGGCGAGCACCTCCTGCTCCAGATGGGCCCGGCCGCGCACGTCGGCCGAGGATCCAAGGCTGGGTTCATGGCCCGATCACGCCCCCCGGGCGTCGATGCCCGTTCCTCCACCGGCATTCGATGAGAACACTTCCCCGCCCTGTTCTGCTCTCCTCGGGCGGTGACGCCGCCCTTCCCATCGGATATCCCGGCCGGTCGCTGCCTCAACGGCGGCTACGGCCGAGAAGGAGCAGGTAATGCGTACCTCTGCACGCCGCACCAGCCGTGTTCTCGTACTCGTCCTCGGCGCCGTAACAGCCCTGGCCGCTGTGTCCGGCAGCGCTTCGGCCGACGGTATGGACGCCCCGTACGCCCGCGCCGCCGCGAAGGTGGCCCAGGACGCCACGCTCCTCGCCGCCAAGAACGTCGCATCGGTCACCCGGGGCACTGGCACGACCTTCGCGGGCGTGTACTGCGTCAAGGTTTCGGACCTCAACGTCAGCGATGATCTGGCCGATGCGGCGATCGTCGCCACGCTCAGCAACTACCGGGGCGAGATCACCGCGATCGGCGCGCCGCATGCCTACTGCGGCAACGCTGCGGACACGATCACGATCGTGACCAGCGACAGCGGCGGCAACCCTGCGGACAGGCCATTCACCGTCGCCGTGCTCTAGCCTCGCTCCTTCGTCTTCGCCGAGGGCCCGGCTGGTGTCGGGCCCTCGGCTGTTTGTCACCTGCTGCCGTCCGGGGCCGGGGAGGTCGCGGGCCGTTGCGGTGTCGTTCCCGCGGCGCCGCGACGGCTCGTACCGCATGAGTTCTTGTGCGCGGCCGCAGTTGGGAGCCCGGTTGTCCGAAAAGGGCCCTCCGGCACACTGAACCTCCCCCGGGTATCGCACATCTTCAGATGCGTAGGCGCGCACCGACTTCGCGCGCCGATTCGTATGTGAGGGGAACCCGAAACTTCATGAAGAGCAAGCTGACCGCCGTGGCCCTTGCGGCCGTCGTCGTCGCCGGCACTGCCGCTACCGCCATCCCGGCCTCGGCCGCCACCGCCAAGGCCGCGCCGACCCGCTGTCACACCGCCGACCTGAAGGCCGGCTTCGCCATGGGGGATGACGCGAAGCCGGAGATGGAGCAGAGCGAGAAGCAGACCCAGGCGTACATCTGGTTCACCAACCAGAGCCGGCGCACCTGCACCCTGTCCGGCTTCGCCGGTGTCGACATGGTCGGCGCCCAGAAGACCGACGGCACCTGGTCGCTGGCGCGCTCCTCCGAGAAGCCCACAAAGATGACCCTGGAACAGGGGGACACGGTGGGCTTCAGCGTCAACCTGCTCCCGGTGGCCGGATCCACACCGCAGAAGGAGAAGTTCGTTCCGGCGAAGTTCCTGGTCACCCCGCCGGACGAGACGGAGCACTTCACCCTGAAGTGGCCGTTTGGCGGCCAGATCCTCAAGCAGGACGGCGCCACCCACCCGGGCACCTACCTCAACCCGGTCGGGCTGTAACCAACTGGGCGGCCGCTGAGTCGCCCATCAGCGTCGCAGGTGGCCACCGCAGCGATTCCCGGGGCGAGTTGAGGCCTCCGGGTGATGCGGTGGCCACATCCGGCACATGGCACGCCCGGCCTTCTCGCCGGGGCCCGGAGGTTGTGTTTCCCGCACCAGATCTCCTAAGGCCCCGTGGGCAAACCGCGACGACCTCCAGCAGCCATCTCCAGCCTGGTCAAGGCCGTCACCGCGTCAGCAGAAGGCCGTAGATGCTCGCACCTCGTCGAGTGCTTGTCGTGCGATCTCGCTGAAGTCGTCCTCGGCGGCCGTCCGGCTCCAGCGTTCGAAGGCGATCGTGGAGGCCAGCGCGCCGAGCTCCGCGGCCACGCGAGCGGTCAGGTCGGCGACGCCGCGCCGTTTGAGCGCATCGGCCATCGATGCGATGAGGGCGAGGTTCTTCAGCGCTTCACGCTCTTGAAGCTCGGGGTTGGCGGCGATCACCGCCTGTCTGCGGGCGATGAATTCACGGCGTGCGGGCGTGAAGACTTCTCCGCCGGCCGCGTCCAGCGCGTGAGCGACCGCCTCGAGCGGGCCGGCGGTTGCCGGTGCCGCGGCGATCGCCTCGGCGAGCAGTGCGTTCATCGTGCCACCGCCGAAGAGCACTTCCCGCTTGTCCTGGAAGTGCCGGAAGAAGGTGCTCTTCCCCAGTCCCGCGCGCTGCGCGATGTCGATCACCGTCGTGTTCTCGTAACCCCGCTCGGCGAATAGCTCAAGGGCGGCGTGAGCGAGCCGTTCTGCCGCGTTCGGTTCCCAGCGAGCCATGGACACAGTGTACGGGACTCGGTCCCGTCACTCATGTTACGGTGATGGAACCAAGTCCCGTCACTCGTTCTGTGAGGAGTCTGCCAGTGGGCCGAGCTGTGATCTACGAGACGTTCGGAGGCCCCGAAGTGCTGGAGCTACGGGAGGTTCCCGAGCCGCACGCCGGCCCGGGGGAGGTCCGCGTGCGCGTGACGGCCGCCGGACTGAATCCGATGGACTGGAGTATCGCCTCGCGACCAGAGGCGGCGGCGCGATTCGGCATCACCGTGCCGTCCGGCTTCGGGTCCGACCTCGCCGGCGTGATCGACGAGGTCGGCGACGGAGCCACGGGCTTCGCCGTGGGCGACCGCGTCTACGGTGGAGCCCTGGGTAGGGCGGTAGCGGACTTCGTGGTGGTCAAGCCCGCTGTCGATGCGCTGTGGCATACGCCGGAGGGGATCAGCGACGAGGTGGCGAGCACGCTTCCGGTGGCCGGCCTCACCGCTGCCGCCGCCCTGGCAGCGATCGGCCTGCGGTCCGGCGACACCGTCCTGGTCGGGGGAGCGGCCGGCGGAGTTGGTGTGTTCGCCGTGCAGCTCGCCAGGCTCGCCGGCGCCACCGTGATCGGCACCGCCTCGCCGGGCACGTTCGAGTTCCTGCGGCAGCTGGGCGCCGAGCCGCTGGCCTACGGCCCCGGGCTGGCGAACCGGGTCCGGGCACTGGCGCCAGGCGGGGTGACCGCCGCGACCGACCTGTTCGGCACGGAGACGGCCGAGGCCGCGCTGGCGCTCGGCGTGGCGCCCGAGCGGATCTCCACGGTCGCCGCGGGCCCCAACCCTCCCGGCGGCGTACGCGCCACCGGCGCCATCGACGCGGCGACGGACGTCCCGGAGCAGATCACCGACGCGATCCTCGCCGGCAAGCTCACCGTCCCCATCGCCGCGGCCTTCCCGGTCGAGAAGATCCGCGACGCGGTGACGCTCCAGGCCGGACGCCACGTCCACGGCAAAGTCGTGGTCACGCTGTGACCCCACCCGAAAGACCTCACGTGGGCTCCTGATGAGCCGCTCCATGCCGCACCGCGCCTGTGCGAGCACAGGCGCTCCACCTTCGTCGTCGGGGTCACGGCCGAAGGCGCCGAGGGCCACCGGCCCCTCGCCGAGGAACCGGCCGATGTAGCGGACCGTGCGGATCCGCGCCGCCAGCCCAAGCCGCTGGAGCAATAGCGTGTTGACGCTTCAGGCCCGTCCGTGGGTTGTCCGGTCACCTGGCGGTGGCCGTTCCGGTGTGTCGGCTGCTGTCAGTGGCGCAAGGACAGCGCGAAGGTGTCGGTGCTGGCTCCTCCTCCGCAGCTGGGGGAGCCGCCGACGAAATAGGCTCGGCCGTCCAGGTGCGCGGCGCCGAAACCGTGCCTGCTGCCCGGCAGTGCGGTGAGGCTCCTCCAGCGATCGACGCGCGGGTCGTAGAGGGTGACGTCGTCGAAGGTCTCGGTGCTGCTGCCGGGCCGGCATTCCCCGCCCGCGTAAACGACGCACCCGTCCATGACGACGGCAGCGCCCGCGGATCGGGCCACGGGCAGAGGCGCGGCGCGCAGCCAGCGCCGGGTGAGGGTGTCGAAGACGTCGTGCCGGGTGAGGTTGTCACCGACGTCCTCCACGCGTCCGCCCACGACGTGGACGCTGCTGCCGAGCACCGCCGTGCCGGCGTGATCGCGGGCCTCGCCCGGCAGCGGCGGGGCCTGGCGGTAGGAGCCTGTGTCCGGTTCGAAGACATGGTGGGCCGACACGGTGCCGAACCCCAGTGACACGGGCGACCCCTCAGGTGTGACGACGCGGTGGGAATCGCGCCCGCCCATCAGATGCAGCCGTCCGTGTACGGCGGCGACCGCGATGGATCCGAGGGCGGTCGGCATGTCCGGCAACCGGCGCCAACGGTCTTCACATGGGTCGTAGACGTAGGCGTCCGGCTGCGGATTCAAGTGCACGGCGTCGGTGAATCCCCCGAACGCGTACAGGAGTCCGCCCGACGCGGCCACACCCACATGCGTGAGCGGCTTGGGCAGGGGAGCGTGGACCGACCACCGATCGCGTCGGGGATCGTAGCTGTGGACCGCCGTCGATGCCCAGACGGGGTTGGCTTCCCCCTCCTGCACGGTGCCGCCCACGACGAACAGCCGCCCGGCGAGGGCGGCCGTGCCTACCTCCGCCCGCTTGACCGGCAGCGGCGCCCGCGGCTGCCAACGCCCACTCGCGCGCCCGGAGGGCGATCCTGGCCGGGCAGCGGCTGAACCAGCGGTGCTGGACAACGCCGTGGCCCCGCCCGCGCCGGCCAGCACAGCCGCGACGAAGCGACGTCGTCGCATGCCGGGATCCTTCATCATTCAACTCCATTTCCGAAGAACGAGGAGCGCGCCAACCGGGCGCCACCTGCGTGAAGAAAAGTGCACCAGCCGGCCGCGGAGGCTGTCCAAGACCTCTTCGGGTGCCGCGATACCCGCCGGGTATCGTGCGGGAACGGCCCGCGCCTGCCGGCAGCGCGCGTGCTTCCTTCTCCAGGACCGCGCCGGAGGTTCCATCGATCCCCGGACCCGTAGTACCGCGGTACGACCCGCCAGGTGCGGATCAATCCCCGGTACGACCGAACCGGTGCGAATCGGAACCTAGCGTGGTCGGTGAGGCGTCAGGGACGAGGGACGGGCGCCGGTCTCCGACAGGAAGAAACGCGAATGATCGACGCACAGCGGCTGACCAAGAGATACGGCGAGAAGACGGCGGTCGACCGGCTGGACTTCGCCGTCAGGCCGGGCACGGTGACCGGCTTCCTGGGGCCCAACGGCGCGGGGAAGTCCACGACCATGCGGATGATCGTCGGGCTCGACGCGCCGACCAGCGGCTCCGTCAGGGTCAACGGCCACCACTACGCCCGGCACACGGCACCGCTCCAGGAAGTCGGCGCCCTTCTGGAGGCGAAGTCGATCCACCCGGGCCGCTCGGCCCACAACCATCTGAAGGCGCTGGCGCTGACGCACGGGATTCCGCGTCGCCGGGTCGACGAGGTCATCGACCTCGCGGGGCTCGGCAGTGTGGCGAAGAAGCGGGCCGGTGCCTTCTCGCTCGGCATGGGGCAGCGGCTCGGTATCGCGGCGGCGCTGCTGGGCGATCCGCAGACGGTGATGCTGGACGAGCCGGTCAACGGACTCGACCCGGAGGGCGTGCTCTGGATTCGCAATCTGCTCAAGGGACTCGCAGAGGAGGGCCGGACCGTGTTCGTCTCGTCCCATCTGATGAGCGAGATGGCCCTGGTGGCGGACCATCTCATCATCGTGGGGCGTGGCCGGCTGCTGGCCGACACCACCGTGGGTGACCTCGTCCGCGAGGCGGGCGGCGACACGGTGCGGGTGGCCACGCAGGACCCGGCCCGGCTGCGGGAGGTGTTGGCCGGTCCTGGTGTCGACATCACAGGCCGTGCCGGCTCGGAGGAGCTTCAGATAACCGGGCTGAGCGCCCGCGAGATCGGCCTGAAGGCGGCAGAGCACGGGATCGCGCTGTTCGAGCTCAGTGCGCGGACGGTGTCGTTGGAGGAGGCGTTCATGAACCTGACCAGAGACGCCGTGGAGTACCACGGCTCCACGACCGGCATCGACACCCTCGCGGCCGACGGGAGAGCGGCATGAGTACCCTGACCGCGCCCATCGAGGCGCCCCCGGCCGGCCCAGGCCGTCCCGCCTACCGGGTGACGGGGAAGCGCGTGCTGTCCTCGGAGTGGGCCAAGCTGTGGTCGCTGCGCTCCACGTGGATCACCCTGGGCCTGGGCCTGCTCTTCCTCGTCGCCTTCGGGCTGATCGCCTCAAGCCGCTACAAGTCGGGGATCGGCTCCGGTCATATGGACCCGGACTTCGCCGACTCGACAGCCGTGAGCCTGTCCCTCTTCGGTACCAACTTCGCCCAGCTGGCCCTGGGCGTGCTCGGCGTGCTGGTCATGGCGGGGGAGTACTCCACCGGCATGATCCGCTCGACGATGGCGGCCGTACCGCGTCGGCTGCCCGTGCTGTGGGCCAAGGCGGCCGTGTTCGGGCTGGTCACGCTGGTGGTCGGCACCCTCGGCGCATTCATCACCTTCGGATTCGGCAGTGGCATCGTCTCCGGCACCCCCGCCGCCATGAGCCTGACGCACGCGGGGGTCGTACGGAGCCTGCTGGGCGCCGGGCTCTACCTCGGCCTGGTCGGCGTGATCGGCACCGCGCTGGGCGCGCTGCTGCGGTCGGTGGCCGGCGGTATCTCGGTGCTCGTCGGCGCTCTGATGCTGATTCCGGGGCTCGTCTCCCTGCTGCCCAGCTCCTGGAGGGGCGACATCAGCCCCTACCTGCCGAGCAACGCGGGCGCGTCGATGTTCGCCCTGACCCATGACAGCACCACCCTGTCGCCCACCGCCGGGCTGCTGGTCTTCCTCGGCTGGACGGCGCTGGCGCTGGCGGGGGCGGCGTACCGGCTGGTGCGCCGCGACGTCTGACCGCCTGCACCATGGGCAGGTGACCTCCTTGACGACGACCACGTCCGCCGGCGACATCGGCGGCATGGGACCGCTGGCCGCCCGGCTCTCCCGTGGCGGCCAGCGGCTGCGGCAGGCGGACCAGGCACATCCATGGGTGCTGGACACCGCGGTGGTGGTGCTGGTCTTCCTCATGTTCTGCCTGCCGGACCTGCTGCACGGGGGCGCCGGGGACGGCGACGGCCCACGCCGGTTCCGGCTCGCCTTCACCCGGCTTCCCCTTCCGGCCATGCTGCTCGTTCAGGCGGGCCTGGTGCTGCCGCTGCTGTGGCGCCGGCGCCGGCCCATGGTGGCCTTCGGAGCCATCGCGGCCGTGTTCGTCGCGCAGTGGTCGCTGGGTGCCGCGCTGCGCGCGGACGTCGCTCTCTTCGTCGCTTTCTACAGCCTCGCCCTGCACGGGCGGCTACGGCAGCTGCCGTGGGCCTGCGCGATCATGGCGACGGGGATGGCCCTGGTCGCCGCACGCGTATCGGCGGCGGTGTCCGTCTGGGACGCGCTGTTCTTCCTGCTGAGCACGGCGACGGCGGCCCTCGCCGTCGGCCTGATGATCAGGACTCGGCGGGCCCAGCTCGCCGGGCTGCGGGAGCGAGCGGCCCGCCTGGAGATCGAACGCGACCAGCGCAGCAGACTCGCGGCCGCCACCGAGCGCGCCCGGGTGGCCCGCGAGATGCACGACATCGTCGGCCACAACCTGGCCGTCATCATCACCCTCGCCGACGCCGGCGCGTACGCCACCGACGCGGCTCCCGAACGCGGCAAAGAGGCCCTGCACCTCATCGGCGACACCGGTCGCACGGCCCTCGGTGAGCTACGGCGGGTACTCGGCGTTCTGCGGGAGGCGTCGGACGGGGCCGTCAGGGCGCCTGAACTCAGTCCGCAGCCAGGTCTCGCGGACATCGAGACGCTGTGCGACGGAGTGCGCACCGCCGGCCTGGACGTGGTCTACCGGACCGTCGGCGACGTGGACGCCCTCGATCGCGGGATGCAGCTGGCCGTCTACCGCATCGTCCAGGAAGCCCTCACCAACACCCTGAAACACGCCGGCGCCGGCACAGCGGTGAAACTGTCCGTCATCGTCGAGGACGTCCGGCTGGTCATCCGGGTCCGCGACGACGGTCCGGCCGGACCTCCCGGACCATGGAACGAGGAAGGACACGGACTGGTGGGCATGCGAGAACGAGCGGCGCTCTACGGAGGCGACGTCAGCGCCGGACCCGCGGCCGGCGGCGGATGGGCGGTGGAAGCCACCCTGGATCTGACACCCCAGGCGGGCGGCGCGCGATGACCACGGTGCTCGTGGTGGACGACCAGCCGCTCCAGCGCTACGGCTTCCGGGTGCTGCTCGACTCCATCCCCGAGACGGAGGTGGTCGGCGAGGCCGCGCACGGCGCCGAGGCCGTCCGCAAGACCGCCGAGCTGCGTCCCGACGTCGTCCTCATGGACGTACGCATGCCCGGTATGGACGGCATCGAGGCCACCCGCCGCATCGTGGAGTCGGGCGGCCGCTCCCGCGTCCTCGTACTGACCACCTTCGACCTCGACGAATACGCGCACGCCGCCCTCCGGGCCGGAGCCAGCGGCTTCCTCCTGAAAGACGCGCGCCCCGAGGAACTCCTCGCCGGCATCCGCGCCGTCGCCGGCGGCGACGCCGTCATCGCACCGGCCCTCACCCGCCGCATCCTGGACGAGTACGCCCAGCACGTACCAGCCGACCGGAGCGACCCGAGCGAGGACCCGCGGCTGGCGTCCCTCACCGACCGCGAGCGCGAGATCCTCGTCGCCATCGGCAAGGGCTGGAACAACGGCGAGATCGCCGCCCGCTTCGTCGTCTCCGAGTCCACCGTGAAGACGCACGTGGGCCGCGTCCTCGCCAAGATCGGCGCCCGCGACCGCATCCAGGCCGTGATCTTCGCCTACGACCTCGGCCTCGCCCGCCCCGGTGCTGGGTGAACTCCGGTGGGGCCCGGTCTCGGCCGGGACGAGAGGGGCTACCTCTGGTCTTGCGGAGTGCTTCGCCTTTCAGGGCGCGGGGAGTTCTCGATGTACTGGTGTAAGACGGTAGCCGGGACTTCTTGTAGGAGGGCTGCGACTCCGATGCCGCGGAGGCCGTGGCGCCAACCTCATGAGACGGCACAGCTGGGTGAGACTCAGATCGCCTGACCTGAGCGGGAGTTGGAACGTGACCTACGGGCTCATGGGCGGGCGGATCGGCGATGGACGCCAACACGGATCACACGGATCACGACGCTGATCGGCGGGCTGTTCCCCGTCTCCCACAGTGCGCGGAGGGCATCCCATACCGCCCCGACCTCATCGACGGCAGTCTCACAGAGACCGGACTCGACTCCCAGCCACCTGACCATCCACACGACACCACGAGTTCAACCTCACTGAGCGCGCTCGCGCGTGGCGTACACCATCGAGGCGCGCAAGACCTCCGGAATGTTGACCGCGCTCTCCGTCGTCACCGTGAAACCCTGGGCGTCGAGAACCCCGAGGACCGCGTCCAGGCGGCCGTCCAGGTCCTGTACCTCGATCACGCACTGCCGCACCCGCTGCCAGTCCGAGGCGTCGAGGCCCTCCATGACCTCCAGCTCCGCGCCCTCCACATCGATCTTGAGCAGGTCGATCGGGCCCTCGGGTGCCCAGTCGCGCAGCTCGTCGGACAGCCGACGCACCTCGGCCTCCACCTCGACGCCGCCCATGATGCGGTCCACCGCGTCGTGGCCCATCTGCTCCGCGATCAGCTCCTTATTGAGCTTCTTCTGCTCCGGATACCGCGTGGAGTTCCCGGGCAGCCCGGGGTAATAGGTGAACCTCACGCGCTCCTCGGGCCGTCGGCCGAGCGCTGCCCGCACCACTTGCACGTCCTTAGCGCCGTGGCTGTCCAGGTTTTCCAGGAGTGCCTGGTGGATCGCGGGGATCGGCTCAAAGGCCAGGATCCGCGCGCCCGGGCATTCCTGCATGACGAACAGGGAGAACATCCCCACGTTCGCGCCGATGTCCACGATCCGCGCGGAGTCGGAGAGCCGGATACCGTGTTTGAGATAATCGCGTTCGACGAATACCTCGTGGTAGATGAAGTGGATCTCGGAGAAAAGCGCGTCCTTAAGCTGCGGTACGGAGACGGAGAATCCGTCAGCAACCTGAACTGATTCGAGATCGGTCATGAACGCTCCCTGAGTCGTGATCGCCATACCCCGTACCCCGTACCCTGTGGAGGTTCTGCCCAAGCCACGGGCCCGCGCCGACCGTTGCCCCCGGCAGTCACAAGTACGTCACGGACCAGGTCGAACGGGAAGCACCCTTCCTTGAGTGGCTCGCCGGTCACGAGCGCCGACGCGCTCGGTCACCACCACGACCCCCCTCGAGTCCGAGGCCGGAGCCAGCTGGCGCCGCTATGCCTCCGGTGCCCGCATGGTGCCCGTGCGCCCCGGCAGGGGCATGATTGTCGACACGCGCCGTCTCAACTAACGTTCGCACCATGAGCCATCTCGCCATGGTCAGCATCGCCCACCACGGTCATGTGAATCCGAGCCTGGGGATCGTGCGGGAGCTGGTCGCCCGTGGCCACCGGGTCAGCTATGCCATTCCCGACGAGGGCGACTTCGTCCAGAGGGTGCGCGCCACCGGCGCCGAGCCGAGGGTGTGGAAGTCCACGCTGCCCGCCGCCGGGGACGACCCGGAGGCGTGGGGCGAGACCCGGCTCGACCTCTCCGAGCTGTTCCTGACAGACGCGGTGCAGGCGCTCCCGCAGCTCGCCGCGCTGTACCGAGAGGACGTCCCCGACCTGGTGCTCAGCGACATCTCCGGCTGGGCAGCACAGGTTCTCGCGCACCGTTGGGGCGTGCCCTACGTGCAGTTCTCCCCCAACCTGGTGCCCTGGGAGGGGTACGAGGAGGAGATCGGCGCGCAGCTGGCGCGGGAGCTGAAGTCCTCCGCGCGCGGCCGTGCCTACTACGCGCGCTGGCACTCCTGGCTCGCCGAGAACGGCCTCGCGGGCACCGACCCGGACACCTTCATGGGTCGCCCCCCGCGTTCGCTCGTCCTCATCCCCCCGGCACTCCAGCCGTATGCCGACCGGGTGGATACCCGCCGATACAGCTTCGTCGGCGCCTGCCAGGGCGACCGGGCGGGCCAGGGCGTCTGGCGGCGCCCGGCCGCGGCCGCGGGCAAGCGGGTCGCGCTGGTCTCGCTCGGCTCCAACTTCACCAAGCAGCCCGGCTTCTACCGCGCCTGCGCGGCCGCCTTCGGTGAGCTGCCCGACTGGCATCTGGTGCTCCAGGTGGGCAGGCAGGTCACCGAACAGGAACTGGGCACGGTGCCGGACAACGTCGAGGTGCACTCCTGGGTGCCGCAGTTGGACGTGCTGCGGCAGGCCGACCTCTTTGTCACCCACGCCGGGGCCGGCGGCGCCCAGGAGGGCCTGGCCACCGGCACCCCGATGCTCTGCGTGCCGCAGGCCGCCGACCAGTTCGGCAACGCCAACAGGCTGGTCCTGCTCGGTGTCGCCGAGTGCCTCGACACCGCCGACGCCACCGCTGAGGCGCTGCGTGCCGCTGTACTGCGGCTCGCCGACGACCCGGCCGTCGCCGCGCGGTGCGCCGCGGAGCGGGAGCGAACCGCGGCGGGGGACGGCTCCCGGCGGGCGGCGGACCTGGTGGAGGCGGAGCTGCCAGGCTGACCGGCGTCGAGCCCTCCGGCGGGGTGGGGGTGACGCCGGTGCATATGAGGCTTGTCCGTTCGGTGATTCCCCTGCGCGGCGGTCCATGACTCTGTGCAGTGAGGTGAGATGCCCCTGAGGTACGCGGTTCGCCGAGTACGGGCCCCGTGATCCATGGGGTGAGGGGGCGGCGGTCAGGTGGCGGTGAAGGTTTGGCGGTATTCGCTGGGTGTGGTTCCCGTGGTGCGGCGGAAGTGCTGCCGGAAGTTCGCCGGGGTGCCGAGGCCGCAGGTCTGGCTGATGTGGCTGATGGTGGCGTGGGTGGTTTCGAGGAGTTCGCGCGCTCGGTCTATGCGTGCGGTGTTGAGCCATTTCATCGGGGTGGTGCCGGTTTCGGCAGCGAAGCTGCGTGCGAAGGTTCGGGTGGAGAGCCGGGCGTGTGCGGCCAGGTCGGCGACTGTCAGTGGTTTGTCGAGGTGTGTGAGCGCCCATTCCAGAGTGGCGCCGAGGCCGGTTTTGTTCGACGGTGTTGGCGGTCTTTTGATGAACTGTGCCTGCCCGCCTTCCCGGTGTGGTGCGGCGACGATCTCTCGCGCTATCGCGTTCGCGACGGCCGTGCCGTGGTCGCGGCGCAGGAGGTGCAGGCAGAGGTCGATGCCGCTGGCCACGCCCGCGGAGGTGAGGACGTTCCCGGTGTCGACGTAGAGCACATCGGGGTCGACTTCGACTTTCGGGTAGAGGCGGGCGAGGTCATCCGTGTGGCGCCAGTGTGTTGTTGCGCGTCGCCCGTCGAGCAGTCCCGCGGAGGCGAGTGCGAACGCTCCGGTGCAGATCGAGGCGATGCGGGCACCGTTGTGGTGTGCCTGGTGTAGTGCGGCTGCCGCGTCGTGGGGTGCGCCGTGGAGGAATCCGCGGAAGGCGGGCACGATCACGGTGTCCGCGGTCCTGACGGTGTCGAGGCCGTGCGTGGCGGTCAGGGGCCATCCGTTGTGCGTTTCGACGGGGCCCGGGGCGCGGCCGCAGAGCATCAGTTCGTAGGGCAGTTGGGGCTGGCCGAGGATGTGGAACGGCATACCGGCTTCCATCGGCAGTACTCGCTCGAGTGCGAGGACGGCGATGCGATGTGGCCGGGTGGGGTGTCCTGATGCCCTCGGAACGGTCATGGCAGGAATCTATCCTGGTCGGCCTCTTCTGCCACTTGTGGGTGTGGTGGCGGCCCCGGAGGATCGAGTGGTCCGACATCGTGTCGGACCACGTCGTTTGTCCTGCCAGGAGATGTTTCGAAAAACCATGACTGACGCACTTGGGTATCGAGTCACCGTGCTGTTGTTCGACGGTGTTGAGGAGTTGGACGCGATCGGCCCGTGGGAGACGCTGCGGTTCTGGCAGGTGTTGACCAAGCGGGATGTGGTCGTCCGCACAGCGAGCATCGACGGGCGGCCGGTGCGTTGCGGCATGGGTTTGATGGTCACGCCCGATGGCGCGGTCGATGATGGGCCGAGGCCCGACCTCCTGGTTCATCCTGGTGGTGCCGGAACCGATCTCCTCCGGGCCGACCAGGAGCACTTGTCACGGCTGCGGTCTCTGGCGGCCGGGGGCACGCTGTTGGCGTCGGTCTGCAACGGTTCCCTGGTCTTGGCGGCGGCCGGGCTCCTCGATGGGCTCCCCGCGACCTCTCACTGGGGTGTTCTCGATGAGCTTGTGTCGCGGTACCCGGGCGTGGATGTGCGCACCGGGCAGCGCTGGGTCGACGCCGGACACATTGTGACCAGCGCGGGCGTGTCCGCCGGGATCGACATGGCGCTTCATCTCGTGGACCGCCTCGAGGATGCCGAGATGGCCCGGTCGGTGGCGCACGCGATGGAGTACCCGTGGTCACCCCAGACTCCCGTCACCACCCCGGTGGGGAACGGCGAAGTATGACCGGGGATCGCGAACAGTGGCAGCCATGACGGCCCGTGACGGCTGTGTCAGCCACCGCGATCGCACTGGCAGGATGCTCCTCACCGGCCGCGGCCCCCACGTCGTCTGCCGAAAGCCGCCCTCCGGCGGCACGTCCCCGGCAGAGGCGGGGTCGGCAGGGCCGGACGCCGGGGGTTGGCCGAGTGCCCGGTCACGGCGGAGTCGTCCTCCGTGCCGAAACGGGGGTCGTCACGCTGGACGACAGCGGGCGCCCACGGGCCTGAGGGAACTCAGTCTTCCGTGACCGCCGACTCGAGCAGGGACAGCGTCCGGTTGTCCGCGTCCACGTGTGCGCGGACGCCGAGAGGCAGCGGCAGGTTCGGCGAGGTGTGGCCGAAGTCGGCCTGGGCGAGAACCGGGATGTCACGCTGCGCCAGGACATCGAGTACCACGTCGCGTAGATCCGCGCGCTCCCCGCCACCCTCGTAGGGCGTGACCTCGGTCGGGATGCCGACCACCATGCCCGCGATCCGGTCCAGCACACCGGACAGCCGCAAGGTGTGCAGGTCGTTCCAGATCCGCGAGACCGGCCGCTGCACCTCCTCCCAGAACAACACGGCGCCCTCGAACCGTTCGGCGGCCGGCGCGAACGGTGTCCCCTGGAGCAGAACGAGGCGGTTCAGCAGACCGCCGAACAGCGGTCCCTGCGCGCGGCCCGGCCGCCAGGTTTCCCAAGCCCCCATCGCCGGCAGGACGCCCGGCGCCTCGGCCTTGGTGAGCACACGGGTGTAGAGGTCGACGAGCTCGGAGCGGCGGGCCTCGTCGCCCAGCGTGTACCAATCGCCGCCGAAACCGTGGGTGGCGATGTCGGCGTGGAAGCCGACGAGGCCGGTCTTGGCGTGCAACGCCATGTGCAGCAGCGAGATATCGCTGTAGCCGAGGATCGGTTTCGGGTCGGCCCGGATCGCGTCCAGATCGATCAAATCGAGATAGCCGATGGTCGCCTGTCCACCGGTGTGCGCGACGATGGCCCGCACCTCCGGGTCCCGGAGCAAAACATTGAGTTCATCGGCCTGCTCCGCCGGAGTGCCCGACGCCCACCAGCGATTCCGCGCCGGGTTGACCATCGGGCTGACCCGCACGCGGAAACCCATCCGCTCGAGTATCGCCACACCACGGGCGAGCAGTGGTTCCTCACCCGGCTCGAGCTGGCCCGAGGGCGCGGTAACGACCACAAGGTCGCCGGAACGCAGCGCGCGGGGCCGAAGGATCGCAGGCATGGGGCCTCCTCCTTGTTGATCAATAATGCCGAGCAACAAGGTCCGTGCCGCCGATATTCCGCCTCACCGACGTGACCACGTCAAGCCCGAAACCCCCGGCTGGGCCCGCTCACCGGCCGCCTCCACGCGGACAACCCAGGAAGGGCGGGTGCCGATGACGGGTTCGTCGGCACCCCGAGGACTCCTTCGACTGTGCAGAACTACCGCGGGGTCGCCGGACCCACCAGTGGTCCCGTGCGCTCGCGAGACGCCCGGCGCACCGAACCGTATTGGCCGTATCGACAGCGAGCCGACGGCGACAGGCCGCCACGGATCTGTCAACTTCCCCGCAGGTATTTATCCTTGTCCATAAGAATCGCTGATTTTTTCCATTACTCTTTCCTGACCCATCATCACCATCCGCCCGATCCCGGGCGGGACACTCCACGGGGGAGGAGTCCGTGTGTGAAGACCTGGGCTTCGAGAAGCTGCTCGGCGAGGAGGGTTTCTTCGCCTGTCTGCTCGGGCGGTCGCCATCGGGCGCCGGCCGGGGACCGCTGTACGGCCCCGACCTGCCGGTGGTGCTGCTCACCGGCGGTCCCGGTATGGGCAAGGGACGGCTGCTACGCGCGGTGCGGGACCACTTCGCGACCAAAGTGCCGGTGGTCTACCTCGACTGCGGTTCACCGGTGTACGCGGACCGGGCGGAGCCCGAGCCGGGCGCCCGTGCGGCCGCGACCGAGGCCCTGGTCGAGATCGCCCGGCGGCTGTGCACCTGGCAGGGGACGGGCGGCTCGTTCGCCTTTCCCCGGCTCTTCGCCGGCCTGGCGGTGATCGCGACCGGAGCCGCGGACGGCACCCCCGCGGCGGTCGCGACGGAGATCGAACGGTACGAGGGGCTGCCCCAGAAGCGGCGTCTGCCCGGTCTGCGGACAGGTGACTTCTGGAAGGGAATGGTCTCCGGGTCCATCCAGAACCTGCTGGCGGCCCTGGCGGGGCAGGCGCTCGACCCGTACTCCGCGGCGGTGAGCAACGCGCTGCTGGATGCCCTCTTCCAGTCCTTGGCGCCCCGGGGCCGGGTGGAACTGGAGCGGATCTACGGCGGGTATCCCGGCGCGGCCGGCCAGCCCCAGCACGGGCTGCGGAATCTCGCCGCCGACTTCCAGGCGCGCGGCGAGGCACGGGAGCTGGCGGAGGGCTTCCTCTTCCGGGCGCTGCGCGAGGATCTCGAGGCCGCGTATGCCTCGGCGTCCGGCTGGCTGCGCCGGGTGGGCCGTCCGGGGCTGCTGCTGGACCACGCCGAGTCGCCGCTGGGCGAACGGCTGCTGCGTGCCGTGCTCACCGACCGCCGGGGCGGGCAGCGCGACCGTGTGGTGATCGTGGGCACCGCGCGCCGGGCGGACGGCGGCGCCTTTCTGTACGGCGGTCTGCCGCCGGAGGAGGTGGTGCCCGCGGCGGAGTTCCGTCCCGCCGACGGCGGCCCGCCCGCCTGGTCGCGCGCCGGGGACGGCAGACCGGACCGGGCTCCGCTGGCCGGCGGGGCCCTGCTGCTGCGGATGCCCTTCCTCACCGGGGACCAGCTGCGCCGGGAGACCGAGCGCAGGCAGACGCGCGTGGAGCCGGAGGGCGGCGCGAACCGCCGGCGTATCGACGCTGCCGTGGCGCGGCTGAGCGGCGGACGGCCGCATACGGTGATCCGGCTGGCCGCCGCCGCGGCCGCCTTCCGGATGCCCCCGGACGCCAACGACCGGGACGTGCTGGAGGCCCCGCTGCGGCTCCCCGGCGACGGTGCCCCGGAGCGGCCGGTGGCCGAAGTGCTGCTTCAGGAGCTGCTCATGGACCAGCTGCCGGTGAAGCTGCCGACCGAGCACCGCGACGAGTGGCTGGATCTGCTCACTCATCTGTCGGTGGCACACGACGAGGAATGCGCCGACGTCCTGCTGCGCCATCATCAGTCGGGCCATGTGAACCGCTTGACCGCGCACCAGGTGGCGACGCTGCTCACCGACACCGGATGGCCCAGCTGCGGACGGCACTTCATCGGGGACTTCGGACTGCGCCAGATGCTGGTGCACCGGCTGTACGGGCTGCGCCCCGGCGGCGCCGCCTGGTACGCCGACCACCACCTCCTGAGGGACCATTACGGGCGAGAGGCGGCGGACGGGGAACCGCCGGGCGGAGAGGCGTTCGGCTCGGTCGTCACCCACCGTATGAACCACCATCTGGTGTCCGGCGGTGCGGACGATGTGGCCGGCCATCTGGCCGCCACGCTGCCCGGACGCCCCCGCGAGTGGTGCGCTGAGCTGCTGGAGATCGCCCAGGCGCCGTATCCGGGTGGTGCGGACGCCCGGCGGGAGCGCGCCCAGGGCCTGGTGGTGGCGACCGGACCGGCGCTGCGCCGCACCGTCGACCAGCTGCTGCACGCGGTGTGGCTGTGCGAGGAACGGACCAGGCCGACCGGTCAGGAGACGGCCCGCACCTTGGCCCAGCTGCTGGGCCTGCTCTCGATCATGGAGTTCGAGGGGGCGGGGCAGCTCGGCAAGGTGGCCACTCAATGGAGCGATCTGGCGGCGAACGAGCAGCCGTTGCTGCGCTGCGCATGTACCGAGCAACTGGGTCGAAGGAGGTAACGGGGGATGCCCAGGTGGAAGAAGATCCTCTACGCCCTGCTGACGGTGGGGGCGGTCGCGGTGTGCTTCTGGCTCGTCTGGTCCTTCGTCCAGAAGCCGGACACCTGCGCCGACGGGGTCGAGCGGACCGGCGGCGAGTGCATAGGCGTCAACGGGGAGGGCTACGACTTCGGCACGCCCGAGATCCACGATGTGTCCCGGGCCATCGCCGAGGAGAACAAGAAGATCGACGGTCGCCCGCATGTCACGGTGGCGCTGATGCTGCCGCTCCAGGCGGACAAGCCAGCGCTGCGCCGGCAGATGCGCAGCGACCTCCAGGGCGCGTATCTCGGGCAGCGGCAGGCGAACGAGGGCGAGGGGGAGCCGCCGAAGATCCGGCTGGTGCTGGCCAACCCCGGACGGGCCTACAAGCAGCAGCAGAAGGTCGTGGACACCCTGCTGCGGATGGCCGACTCGTCCAAGGACCGGCTGCGCGCGGTCACGGGCTTCAACCTCAGCCTCGATGACACGCGGGAGGCGGTCGAGCGGCTGACGCAACACAAGGTCCCGGTCCTCGCCTCGCGGATCAGCGGGGACGAGATCGCGAACGCGGACCGCACGGACGGGACGGCGAAGCCACGCTTCCCCGGTCTGGCCCGGTTGATCCCCACCAACCATGACGCGGCCCAGGCGCTGGCCAACTTCAACGGCGAACGGGGCCGACAGAACCGCAAGACGGTGCTGGTCTACGACAAGCGCAGCGACGGCTACAACGAGTCGCTGGCGAAGGCGTTCAGCGGCATCGAGGAGCAGGGCCCGCCCGGCCCCGCCGCGATGCCCTTCGAATCCCCGGCCATCGACGAACCGGGCTCGACCGGCAACCAGTTCTCCCAGACGGCCAACAACATCTGCGACTCGGGCGCCGACACCATCTACTTCGCGGGCCGCACCCTGCATCTGCGGATCCTGGCGCTCAAACTGGCCCAGGTGGACTGCGAGAACCGGCACTACACGATCGTCAGCGGCTCCGACGCGGCCTCGCTGCGGCAGGACATGACCGAGAAGGACTGGCAACAGCTGCGCGGTGAGGGAGGCAAGGCCAAGGTGACGGTGCAGTACGCCGCCCCCGCGCATCCGGACGCCTGGCGTACCGAGCTGGCCGAATGGAAGAAGGAGTGGACCGCCCACCACGACCGCGAGCCCGCCAAGGAGGAGCTCCCGCAGTACCTCACCGAGCCCAACGCGGCCCTGGGCACGCTGAAGAAGCGCATCGAGACCACCCGCGGCGAGGACATCAAGCTCGGCTCCACCCCGAGCCTGGAGGACTCCCGGACGATGCTGGTGTACGACGGCCTCATCACCATCGGAAAGGCGCTCCACCAGGCGCAGGAGGGCAGCGCCGAGGCGGCGCCCAGCAGTGCGGACGTCGGCGCGCAGTGGCCGCTGCTCCAGTCCCGGCACCGGGTGCGGGGCGCGAGCGGCCTGATCTGCCTGACCAGCAGCGGAAACGCATACGACAAACCGGTCGCGGTGGTCGAGCTGGATCCGGGCCGGGAAGGACTTGGCAAGCTGAAGTTCGTCGGCCTGGGCTGGCCCACCGGCCACCCCCAGCCGAAGAACTGCGTGATTCCCAGCAGCGCTCCCTGAGGGACCGGTTGGCTTCACCCGGACCGTGGGGGTTGCGATCGGGGGCGACCGAGGCCGGGGGCGTCCGCCGCCCTGCGGCCTCGCGCCGCGCCGACAGTCAGGACTCGGTGCTCCGGCCGGGCCGGGGCTCCGGGGGGATCGGTGTTTCTGCGGAGGTGGTCAGGCGCACGAGCAGGCCGTAGCCGGTTGCCATGACGAGGGCGAGGGTGAGCACGGCAGGTCCCAGGGCGGTCGCGCCCAGGTGCTGGATGAGCAGTCCCATCCCGGCTGGGAGAACAGCGGCACCGATCTTGGACGCGGCGACCTGGAAGCCGATGGTCTTGTCCGCGTGGTCATGCCCGACTCGTCCGGCCGTTGTGAGGGTGAGCAGGGGGAAGATCGGCGCTGCCGCGAGTCCGAGGATCAGCATGCCGGCGAGGGCGAGGACCGCCGGTCCGGGCAGAGCCATCATGGCCGCGCCGCCGCCGATTCCCCCGACGGCGCAGGAGAGGACGCGTGCCGCACCGACGCGTTCGGCGATGGGACCGAGGATGACTCGGCCTATGAACATGGATGCCCAGAAGCCCGATACCGCCAAGCCCGCGGTCTGTGGCGGGAGCCCGCGGCCCGTGGTGAGGAAGACGTAGGCCCACAGCCCGGTGCCGGATTCGATGCCGATGTGGATGGCGAAGACTGCCGCGCTCAGCGCGAGGACATACCGGCGTGGTCCGGCTGGGCCGCCGAGGCCGCTCACCGGGGCTGACGCGTGCCTACGGACCGCTGTCGTCACAGGGCCGTCCGGGCGGGCGGCCCAACGCCGCCCGTTTCGGAGGAAAGCGCAGGCGAGCGTCATCTGCACCGCGGCGATGATGACGTATGCCCATCGCCACCGAATGCCGGAACTCAGGGCGACGCCGACCGTCGCTGGTCCTATGGCGGCGCCCAGCCCGTAGCAGGCGTGCATCCAGGTGATGTGCCGGGCGCCGAAACGGCTTGCGGCGTAGGCGTTGAGGCCGGAGTCGACCGCGCCCGATGCGAGTCCGAGGACGACAGTCGCCGCCACCACTGCCCACAACGACGGCGCGAGACCGCAGCCGAGCAGGGCGACCACGGACAGGACCGTGCTTGCGGACAACAGCTGGCCGATGTGTACGCGGGTGAGAATGCGCCCGGTCATGGTGCTCGACAGCACCGCCGCGGCGACCCCGAACGGCAGGAGCAGCCCCAGCGCTCCCAGGGGCTGGTGGAAATCGGCGCTCATGGAGGGCCAGAGGATGCCGAGCACGCCGTCTGGCAGCGCCATGCTCACATAGGCCAGGCAGACGAGAACAACAGGAAACATGGAGTAGTAGCCCTTCGGGCCGCAGGCACGACTCATCCCACGCCCGATGCGGGCTGATGAGCCGAGGGGAAACGCGAATCAGGCGACGTCACCAGGGACGTCGCCGCGTCGTGCCGCGGAACCGAGCGGCACGCGACGACAGGTCACAGCCGAAACCACGTCAGCGCGTGCGGGGTTGCCCGGGTACCCCATCTCCACCCATGCCTGAACCTCCGGCCACTGAGCATACTCCCGAGGTGTCAGCGACGGTCCGGCTCGACCTCGATGTCGTTGCCGCCGGTCCCGTGCCCGCCGACTGCCGGGGTGGCGATCGCCTATTGCTCCTCGGACGCCGGGGGAGGCCCTGGCGTCACCGGTGGGCGAGCGTGAGCCCGGCTTGGATCGCGCCGGCCGCCCGGTTCAGTGTCGCGACCAGAGCCGGGAGCCGGTCGCGGTCGTAGCGACGACTCCTCCACGGCGTCGACGAGGCCGCGCATATGCGGCAGTGCGACGGAACGGAGGAGCGCGGTCCGGGACAGGGAATGCGCGGCGAGTTCGAGGACCGGACCGGCACGGTAGACGCGTGTCTCGTCCTGCACCGCGAAGTCGCGGTAGACGAGCATCTGGAGCAGCCGGTTCGCGGTTGACTGTGCGACCCCGAGCCGCTCGGCCGCCTCGGCGACTCTGAGCGAGCCCTCGAGCTGGAGCATCGTCGCGAGCCGGAGGGCATGGTCGATGCTGGCGATGGCGTACGTCGGCGGCGTCTTCATGAGCAGCCCCGCCGCCAACATCCCGAACTCCCGTGCCCACCTCATCAACCGTTGCGGTCACTGGGCCCAGCTCGAGCACGCCGACGAGTTCAATCGCCTGGTGGTCGACTTCGTCACCGACAACTGACTCGAGCGGCTGGAGCACGACCGTCTCATCGCCCCTCGCCGCGGGCTTGGCCGCGCCCGACGCGCCGGCCAAGCCGATCGCGGTGACCTTGAGCGGCTACCGGGCCTGGCGGGCCAGAGACGGCGATCCGCGGCGTCAGCTGACGCCTGTCCCGATCAGCTCCCGAATGTCAGCACATCTCCGCTGAGGTCCACGGTGTCGGTGTCACTTCTCGCGAAGAACTCCATGATGCGCTTGCGGAACAGCTGCACATGCCGGGTCGCGATGGCTTCTGCCGTGTCCGGGTCGCGGTCCTCATACGCCTGGATCAGCTCGCTGTGGTCCTTCTGGACGAGGACGAAGTGGTCGTGTATCTGGTCCCAGTCGTCCGTCCCGCCAAAGGCGAGGTAGCCGAGGCGCTGCTCCTGGTCGTGGATCTGGCAGGCGAGCCGCATGAAGTACTCGTTATGCGCCGCGGTGGCCTCCAGGCGGTGGAGACAGGAGTTGTCCGCGGCGATCCCCGCGGGGTCCCGTCGAAGGATGGCCTGCTGAACAGCGGCATCCGCTGCCCGGAGCTCTTTGAGGTCCTCCGGGGTGGCGCGGAGCGCCGCGAGCCGGGCGACGGCCTTTGCCACGACCACGTGCGCCTCGAACAGGTTGCTGGTGTCGATGAGGTCGAGCGGGCGCACCAGGAAACCGCCCCCGGGGCGCACCAGCACGAGGCCCTCGGAGGCGAGGAGGAACAGCGCCTCCCGCACAGGCGTGCGGCTCAGCTGCATCTCTTCACTGATTTTGAGGTCGTCGATCCAGTCTCCAGGGCGAAGCTGGAGCGTCATGTAACGCTGCCGTATCTCCTGGTACGCCCGGTCCATCAGGGTGCGCTGCCGCCTTGTCATACCCCGATTGTGTCAGGGTTCGTGTTCCCCCACGTTCGTCGTGAAGCGGTTGAGGGCGGTTCGGCCCGGCCGTCGCAGAAGGCACACCAACCCCGGCGCCGCACTGCGGCGGACCCTTGTCCAACCCATAGACACACCTCCACGGGCTCTGTATAACGTCGAAATACAGACGGAAGGCGGTGCGATGTCAGAAGCGATTCCCCTCCCGGTGGAGGTCGATCCCGTCAGCGGCCAGTGGTCGGTCGACGGACTCCCCATGATCCTCGTGCCGCGCCACCTGATCACCAACAACCTCCATGCCGTGGAGGAGCGGATCGGGTACGACGCGAGCACTACGCTGTTCCGGGCGCCCGGCTACCACTCGGCCCAGCAGTGGTGTGCCCACCAGGCGGCGAGGCACGGTCTCAAGGGCGCCGCGGTCGTACGCCACTACCTGGAGCACATGAGCCGCCGCGGCTGGGGCCGCTTCACGATCGAGGAACTGGACCTGGACCGCGGCCGCGCGAGGGTGCGGCTCGACGATTCGGCTCTCGCCGCGCGAGCCGTCGGCCCGCAGCGGAGTGCTTGCTACATGTTCGCCGGCTGGCTGGAGGGTGCGGTGGACCACGTCCGGCCCCGCGACGCCACCGGCGTCCGGTCACGCGAGATACGCTGCCGCGCCGCGGGCGCGGAACACTGTCTCTTCACGGTCGACGAGACCTGACCCGCGCTTCCCGCGCACCGGCGGCTCGCCCATTCTCTTTCTCTCCCCCTGTTCTCCCCCCGTATCCCTCATTCCTCCGTCATCTCCCGGGCACCACGATCTCTCAGCGCAATCCTCGAAGAGAGGCGATACGTCATGGCAGCAACAGCTCCGCACACCCAGCAGGACATACGGACCCTCAAGAAGGTGATCTTCGCTGCCGCCATCGGCAACCTCGTCGAATGGTTCGACTTCGCGGTCTACGGCTTCCTGGCGACCATCCTCGCAGAGCAGTTCTTTCCGAGCGGCGACTCCACCGCGGCTCTTCTGCAAACCTTCGCCGTCTTCGCGGTGGCCTTCGCGCTCCGCCCTCTGGGCGGCATGGTCTTCGGCCTCATCGGCGATCGTATCGGGCGTAGACGCACGCTGGCGGTGACGATCCTGATGATGGCGGGATCCACCACGGTCATCGGTCTGCTGCCCTCCTACCACACGGTGGGCATCGCGGCGACGGTCCTGCTCTGCGCCGCCCGCTCGGTGCAGGGCTTCTCCGCCGGCGGCGAATACGCCGGCGCCTGCGCGTATGTCCTCGAACACTGTCCCCCCGACCGCAAGGGGCGCTACTCCAGCTTCCTCCCGGTCAGCACCTTCCTGTCCTTCGCCCTCGCCGCACTCTTGTCGTTCGCGCTGTCCGCGTCGCTGTCCGCGGAATCGATGTCGTCCTGGGGGTGGCGGATCCCCTTCCTCGTCGCCGCGCCGCTCGGCCTGTTCGGGTTCTACATCCGGTCGCGGCTCGAGGAGACCCCGGCCTTCCATGCCATCGAGGAGCAACACGAGAGGGCGCCGCTCCAAACCTGGAGAGCGCTTGGCCCGCAGGCCGGGGCGATGCTCAAGCTCGGCGGCTTCATCAGTGTGACGGCGCTTTCCTTCTACACGTTCACCTCCTACATGTCGACGTATCTCCAGGCCGTAGCGCATGTGAGCCGCTCGACCGCGCTGCTCTCCAGCGTCATCGCTCTTCTGTTCGCGGCCGCGCTGGCACCGGTGTTCGGCCGCTTCTCCGACCGCGTGGGACGCCGGGCGACCATGACCATCTCCTGCCTCCTGCTCGCCGTGCTGGTGCTGCCGGCCTTCGCGCTGGCAGGAGGGAACTCGCTCCCGCGGATCATCGGCGGCCAGTGGCTGCTCGCGCTGGGCACGGTCATGTGCAACGTCGTCACCGCCGTACTCCTCTCGGAACTGTTTCCGGCCCGCGTGCGCTACACGGCGTCGGCCATCACCTACAACGTCGCCTACACACTCTTCGGAGGCACCGCACCGTTCGTGGCGACCTTCCTGATCTCGAAGACCGGCAACAACCTTTCGCCCGCCCTGTACCTGCTCGTCATGTCGATCGTGGCACTGCTGTGTGCCAGGGCGCTTCCGGAGACCTCGAAGCGATCGCTCACGGACGAGCCGACCAGCACGCCGGAAACCGCCGTCCCCGTGCTCGGCGACGGCGTGCGACGAGCATGACCCCGGGCCCTTGCCCACCCCGACTCGTCTCCCTGACCTCTGAGACCTCGCCATCCGAAGGAGCCACATGAGTACGTCGGTCCTGTTCAAAGACGTCACCCTCGTCGACTGCGTCGGTGAGCCGGCCGAGGGGGCCTGCGTCCTTGTCGAAGGGGGGCTCATCCGTGAGATCACCATCGGCGGGAAGACACCGGCCGGCACGGCTGAGCACACCGTCGACGGCAGGGGACGCACCTTGATGCCCGGCCTCATCGACACCCACGTGCACCTTGGCGCCATAGATGTCAATGTGCTGGAACAGCACCGCAACTACCCTACGAGCCTGGCCTCGGTGAAGGTCGCGCAGATCATCACCCGGACGTTGCAGGAGGGCTTCACCACGGTCCGGGACGCCGGCGGCGCCGACTGGGGCTTCAAGGCGGCGGTCGAGCAGGGGCTCATCGAAGGGCCCCGGGTGCTGGTGGCCAACCGCCCGTTGTCCCAGACCGGAGGCCACGGCGACTTCCGGCGGATGGCCGAGGTCGGTGAGCCGCTGTCCTGTTGCCCCGAGATCGGGTACGTCATGCAGGTCTGCGACGGCCCCGACGAGGTACTGAAGTACGCCCGCGAGCAGCTCCGCCGCGGAGCCGACCACATCAAGGTCATGGCAAGCGGCGGCGCGATGTCGCCCACCGACGACCTCGAAGCGGTCCAGTACACCCCGGAGGAGCTGCGCGCGGCAGTCACCGCCGCCCGGTCCGCCGGCACCTACGTCATGGCACACGCCATCGCCCCGGAGGCCATCCGCAACTGCGTGGACGCGGGCGTCCGATCGATCGAGCACGGCAACCTCATCGACGACGAGACCGCGAAGCTCATGGCCGAGGCCGGGACCTTCCTCGTACCCACCATGGCCGTCTACCAGCACCTCTACGAGGAGGGGGTCGAGCATGGCGTCCCCGAGCGGAGCATGAGAAAGGTGCGTCTCGCCCGGGACCGCGGCTACGAGGCCCTGGAGATCGCACTGCGCAACGGGGTGAAGATAGCCTCGGGCTCCGATCTCCTCGGCGACGCCTCGACCACCAAGGCGCGTGAGCTCGAGCTCAAGGCGGAAGTCCTCGGCGCGTACGGCGCCATCATCGCCAGCACCCGCACCAACGCCGAACTGCTCGGCCTCGATCACGAGATCGGAACCGTCGAGCCGGACAAGCGGGCCGACCTTCTCCTCGTCGACGGCGACCCACTTGAGGACATAGCCGTACTGCGCGACCCGTCACGTCTCGCGGTGATCGTGAAGGACGGTCGTATCGTCAAGTCCACGGTGTCAACTCATCGGCCGTAAACGACCGAGCTGGAAAAGCCGGCCGCCCGCGCCTTCGACCAGGACGATCCACGCGATCTCGCCGAACTGCGAAAGGTGGGGGAGGGCGCGGATGGCCCCACGGCCGTCGGCCTCACCCCGCCGGTCTTCCCCAACCACCGCGCAACGGTTGTAGCCGCGCGCTCCCCGCGAACGGCGGGAAGTTCCACTACCGCCGACAAGACCGGTGGGCCATGACCGCTCAGGGGACCCTGGCGACGCCGACGTGGAAGCCGCACATCCGCGTGGAGGAACTCGGTCACCCCCTCCGGGGTGCTGGTCAGCCGCGCTTCCGCGTGACGCAGGACAATCGAGTCGTTGTCCACGTAGACGATCCGGGCGGCTGGCGCTATCGCCTGCACGGTCTGGTGCAGGTTGGGTGCGGTGGGGATGGCCGGAGCCGATGTCGAGGAACTGGTCGCCGCCGTTCTTCGCCAGCCAGGCGATGGCGCGGTGCATGAACGCCCGGTTCCGGACCGCGTTGCCACGAGTCTCCTCGGGCAGCGCCTCGCCGACCTTCTGGTCGACGGCGTAGTTGTCCTTCCCGCCCAGCAACCAGTCGTAGACGCGAGCGGGGTGAGGTTTGCCGGCGTCGGTGCCGGCACGCGATATATCGGTCACGGGAAACTCCTTCGTGCGCGGAACCCCGGACGCGAGGCGCGCGCCGCGCACCCTCGTTCTCACCATCGCGCTGGCTGGGCCATCCGGAACAGGCGGTGTTCGCAAGGCGGGTGACGGTGCCGGGCCGTCGGAGCTACCGCTGGTCGCCGCTGTGAGGGATCGGATCAGGCGGTGTGGCTGACGGATCCGGGGCGGTGAGATTCTGGTGTCCTATGACGCGCAGCAGTTCGAGCTGTCCCACGGCATCGCTGCCCGGGCGGGGGGTGAAGACGAGCAGCCGCTGGTCCTGCCGGGCGGTGGCGAGTACTTCGCAGTCGATGGAGACGATGCCGACGGCGGGATGGACGATGCGCTTGCGGTCGCTGCGGCGTACGGCGACGTCATGGCGCTCCCACAGATCGTCGAACTCGCTGCTGGCGGCGCGCAGGGCGCCCACCAGCTTCGCGGCCTGCGGGTCCCGGGGACGTAGCGCGACCGCGGCACGCAGGTCGGCGACCTGAACCCGGCTCTGGTGTTCGTGGTCCTCAGCTGGGTAGAGCGCCCGGGTGGCCGACTGGGTGAACCATCGGTAGATGAAGCTCCGGGCGAGCCCGGTGTATGCGGTCTGCTCGCCGAGCAGTGCGACCGCCATCCTGTTCTGCGCGAGGACCTCACCCAGGTCGGAGACGACCTGGGCAGGCAGTTCCGTGAGTGCGTCCAGCAGTCGCAGCAGGCCCGGGCTGACATGGTCGTCGGCGGCGAAGGCGGGTGGAGAGTGGTGACCGGCCAGGTGGAACAGGTGGTCGCGTTCGTCGATACCCAGCCGCAGCGCTCGGGAGAGCGCGGTGAGCATCTGCGGTGACGGCTGCGGACCGCGAGCCTGCTCCAGCCGGATGTAGTAGTCCGGGGACATCCCCGCGAGCTGGGCGACCTCGTGTCGACGCAGCCCCGGGGTCCGTCGGCGTGCGCCTGTGGGAAGGCCCACGTCGGCGGGGGTCAGCAGCTCGCGGCGGCGCCGCAGGAAGCCCGCGAGCTCCTTCTTGTCCATGCATTCGAGTATGAGCCCCTCGGGCGTGGACAGGGAGGGACTGCCGATACCTGTCTTCGCGGGTCTCTCCCGGACCGGTGCGTGCCGTCGCACCGTGGTGGGGCGAGCTCATCGCACCGAGCCAACCGAGTAGAGGGAAGAACCTGATGAAGATCCTCGTCACCGGCGCCACCGGAACCGTCGGCGGCCTTGTCGCCCGACAGCTCTCCGGCAGCGGTCACCAGCTCGTGGCCCTGATCCGTGACCCGTCCAAGGCCGACCTGCCCGCCGACATCACGATCGTCGAGGGTGACCTGACCGACGCCTCCGCCGTGCGCCGAGCCTTGGACGGCACCGACCGGGCGTTCCTCAACATGGCCGACGACAACGGGGCCGTCTTCGCCGACGCTGCCGCCGAGGCCGGGCTGGGACACACCGTGCTGCTCTCCTCCTTCACCGCGGTCACCGAACTGCCCTCCGGCCCGGCGAACATCATCACCGCCCGCCACCAGGCGGGGGAGCAGGCCCTCATGCGGGCCGGTGTGCCCTCGACGTCGCTGCGGGCAGCCGGGTTCGACTACAACATCCTGATGTGGGTCGCCGGCGCCGCCGACAGTGTCGTGCGCGCCCCGAACGCGGACGTGAAGCTCCCGGTGGTCGACCCGGCCGACATCGCCGCCGCGGCCGTCGCCGTACTCACCGCCACCGACCCGAAGCCCGGGGCATACTCGATCACCGGGCCGCAGCGCCTGTCCGTGCGCGACCAGGTCGCCATCATCAACGAGACACTGCACCGCTCGTACACCGTGCAGGAGATCAGCCAGGCCGAGGCGGCCACGGTGGCGTTTCCGCAAGGCACCCCGGACTTCGTCACCACCTCCGTGCTGGAGACCATGGGCCCCGGCGCGGCAGTACTCGTCCCCAGCGGTGACGTCCAGACCCTGACCGGCAAGCCGGCCCGGCCCTTCCGGGCTTGGGTCGCCGACAACGCCAACGCCATCGCGTGACAGCGCAGATGGCAGGGGTCAGGTTGCCTGGACTGTGGTGTTGGTGAGGGAGGGGGACGTGTCTGCCGCGGTTGCGGTTGCGGTTGCTGTGCCGGTGCGTGCGAGGAGGAGTCCTGCGACGCCTTGCAGAAAGGTTTCGGAGACCAGTTCGGGGTCGAAGAGGCAACCGGCGGCCATGGCACCGTCCCTGAGCATCACGAGGTGCCGGGCTGCCGGGGCGGCGGGCGCGTCGCTGGTCTGTGCCAGCAGGTCCGTGATGGTGTTCAGGAACCACTGGCGGTGGGCCAGGATGAATTGGTGGATCGGGTGGGCGGGATCGGGGTATTCGGCCGCCGCGTTGAGGAAGGCACAGCCGCGGAAACCGGGGGAGAGGATGCCCTGGGTGATGGATTCGGCGACGGCCTGGACCTTGCCGACGGCTGACTCGCTGCTTGCCTGGGCGGCGGCGACCTGTCCTCGGATTCCTTGGTCGGCCTGGTCGAGGTAGGCGAGGACGAGGTCTTCCTTGCCCGTGAAGTGTCGGTACAGAGTCGCCCGGGTCACCTTCGCCTCCACGGTGATCCGGTCGATGCCGACGGAGTGGATTCCTTCCGCGTAGAAAATTCTGGTTGCCGTGCTGAGCAGCCGTGCTCGTGCTTCGGAGGTGCTGCCACCTTCTGGAGTAGGGCTCATCCTGCGAGCCTAACAAACGCCCGAGGTAGAACGTTCGGTATTGACATGGCGTTCGTCGAGCCTATGTAATGACGGGACCGAACGTTCTCTCTCGCTGTGCGCATGTGTCCGTGCCGGGCGAGGCGGCGGCGTCCGGGCCCACGTGGGGCAGGGGGCCCTCCGCACCTCGAAGCAGCACCTCCGCACCTCGAAGCAACAGTCGAACCGAAAGGCCACGTCATGCGAATTCGCACCCCCCGTCGCGTCGCACTTGCTGCCGGCGCCCTCCTTCTGCTCGGTGCGACCACCGCTCCGGGCATGGCGCTGGCGACCGACGACGGGTCCTCTGCCGCATCCGCTTCCCCGAAGCCGACCGTCGTCCTCGTCCATGGAGCGTGGGCGGATTCCTCCAGCTGGTCGTCGGTGATGGAGCGACTGCGCAAGGACGGCTATCCGGTGCGAGCCATCGCCAATCCGCTGCGGGGGCTCACCAGCGACACTGCCTACGTTTCCAGTTACCTCTCCACGATCGACGGCCCCGTGGTGCTGGTCGGCCATTCCTACGGCGGTGCCGTGATCACCAACTCCGCCGCTTCGGACCCCGATGTGAAGGCCCTGGTCTACATCGCCGGCTTCATCCCCGCGAAGGGTGAGACGGTGGGTGATCTGGCCGCCAAGTCCTCACCGCCCATCCCGCTCATCTCGACCGCCATCCCGGGCGGTACGGACGTGTCCATCGACCCGGCCCACTTCCGGGAGGTCTTCGCCGGCGATGTCGACGAGACCACAGCCGCCAATCTGGCAGCGGTCCAGCGGCCCGCCAACACCAAAGCGGTCTCCGACGCCGGCGTTGAGGAGGCGTTCCGCACCATCCCCTCCTGGAGCCTGATCACCCGTCAGGACCACGCGATCGCTCCCGACGTCCAGCGTTTCATGTCCAAGCGAGCCGGTTCGCACACCGAGGAGGTCAACGCCTCCCACGCCGTGATGATCAGTCGCCCCGGCGTGGTCACGCACATGATCGAGGATGCTGCCCGCGACACCCGGTGAAACCGACCGCGGTTGTCGGCACCGCACGGCGTGATACCGGACTCACATGTCGGCCGGCTCGGTGTAGGAGGGCGCGGCGTGGGCTTTGAGGAGTCCTTCGACTCCACGTAGGAAGGTCTCGCATACCAGTGCTGGGTCGAAGAGGCAGCCGGCGGCCATCGCGCCATCGCGCATCATCACGAAATGGCGGGCGGCGGGTTCCGCGGGCTGCTCTCGAATCTTGGCCAGAAGTCCGGTGATGGTGTCGAGGAACCACTGGCGGTGCGCGAGGACGGCCTGGTGTACCGGGTGATCGGGGTCGGGGTACTCGGCGACGGCGTTGAGGAAGGCACACCCTCGGAAGCCGGGGGACCGGATGCCCTCGGCGATGGACGCGCTGATGGTCCGGATGGTGTCGGCGGCCGGGAGCCCCGCGGCGACGGCCGCGTCGGCCTGGCCGCGAATGGCGCGGTCGGCCTCGTTCAGGTAGGCGACGACGAGGCTTTCCTTGCTGGGGAAGTGGCGGTAGAAGGTGGCCCGTGTCACCTGCGCTTCCGCGACGATGCGGTCGACGCCGACGGCGTGGATCCCTTCCGCGTAGAACACCCGGATGGCCGTCTTGAGCAGCCGGGACCGGGCTTCGGACGGCCTGCTTTCGGATTCGCTGCGCACCATGCCGTCATTCTAGGTGTAGAACGTTCGGTCTTGACAAGGTGCGACGTTTCTTGCCAGGCTACGAAACAGAACGTTCAGTCTCGCAGAGACGGGCGTCCAGCGGCTCATCGCGTTCGGCGGTGGCCCGGTCCGTCACCCGCCCCGGCACCGACAGGACCGGGCGATCGCGCCGGTCCGGGAGACATACGGCGGGCCCGATCGTGAACGCCGACCGCGGGAAGCCCTGAACTTCTTTCTCCTTCGCATATCCATCGAAAGGATCAACGTGACCACCATTGCTGCTCCGTCCGGTACCACCGGGACGGCTTCTGCCCTGCGGCAGCTGTACTTCGTCCGGTTCGGGTTCGCCATCGTCTGGGCCCTCGTGATGTTCACCATGGCCAAGGAGCTCACCCCGGTCGCGATCGTGCTGCTGGTGCTGTATCCGCTGTTCGACGTGGGTGCGGCCGTCGTCGACGCGAACGCGTCGCGCACCACTCGATCGCCGGTGCTGCTCTACGTGAACATGGCGGTCAGCTTTGTCGCGGCCGTCGGCGTGGGCATCGCCTCCGCGTCCGGCATTCCGGCGGTGCTGCGGGTGTGGGGAGCCTGGGCGATCGTGTCCGGGCTGGTCCAGCTGATCGTGGCCGTTCCCCGTCGCAAGATGGGTGGCCAGTGGCCGATGATCCTCAGCGGCGGTATCTCGGTCCTGGCCGGTGCGTCGTTCGTCGCGTCGGCCGGCGCGGACAAGCCCACGCTCACCAGCGCGATCGGCTACGCCATCCCGGGTGGCGTCTTCTTCCTCATCTCGGCCCTGCGTCTGGGCCGCGCCGCCAAGGAAGACTGACATGGACGACCACACGTATGACGTCATCGTGATCGGTGCGGGTCCGGTCGGGGAGAACGTCGCCGACCGGGTGGCGCAGGGCGGGCTGAGTGCCGCCATCGTCGAGCGGGACCTGGTCGGTGGCGAGTGCTCCTACTGGGCCTGCATGCCGACCAAGGCGCTGCTGCGGAGCACGGCCGCGCTTCGGGCGGCCCGGCACGTGCCGGGATCGCGTGAGGCGGTGACCGGTGACCTGGACGTCACGGCCGTGCTCCGCCGTCGTGACTCCTTCTCCTCGCACTGGAAGGACGACGGGCAGGTGTCCTGGCTCGACTCGGCCGGGATCACGCTGTACCGGGGCCAGGGGCGGATCCGTCCCGACCGGGTCGTCGAGGTCACCGATGAGGCAGGTGTCGCGACGTCCCTGACCGCGCGGCATGCGGTCGTGGTGGCGACGGGCAGCGCCGCGCTGCTGCCGGACATCCCCGGTCTGCGCGAGGCGGAGCCGTGGAGCAGCCGGGAAGCCGCCGCCGCGAGTGCGATACCGGGTCGGCTCGCCGTCATCGGCGGCGGTGTCGTGGCGTCGGAGATGGCGACGGCGTTCGCCGCCCTGGGATCGTCCGTGACGATGCTGGCCCGCGACGGTGTCCTGCCGCTCGCGGAGCCGTTCGCCGGAGAACGGGTCACCGAGTCGTTGCGGGAAGCCGGTGTCTCGGTGCTCCTCGGCGCGGAGGCCGGGACCGTGAAGCGCGACGGCGACGGTACGGTGCACATCACGCTCACCACCGGTGAGGACGTCGAAGCCGACGAGGTCCTCGTCGCGATCGGCCGCGCGCCGAACACCCAGAACATGGGGCTCGGCACCGTCGGTCTGACGCCGGGTGCCTGGCTCGCGGTGGACGACACGCTGCGGGTGGTCGGAGATGACGGGGCGCCGCTGGCCGGCGGGTGGCTGTACGCCGCCGGTGATGTCAACCGGCGCGTGCTGCTGACCCACCAGGGCAAGTACCAGGCCCGTGCGGTGGGTGATGTCATCGTGGCGCGTGCCAAGGGCGAGGCGGTCGACGACAGCCCGTGGGGCCGCCACGTGGCCACGGCCGACGAGCGTGCGGTGCCTCAAGTGGTCTTCACCGAACCGGAGATCGCGTCGGTGGGACTGACCGCGGCCGCGGCCGAGACCGCCGGGTTCCGGATCCGCGTCGTCGACTACGACCTGGGTGCCGTCGCGGGATCGGCCCTGCACGCCGACGGATACCGGGGGCAGGCCCGCATGGTCGTCGACGAGGACCGCAAGGTGATCGTCGGCTTCACGCTCGTGGGTCCCGATGTGGCGGAACTGCTGCACGCCGCGACGATCGCGGTGGTCGGTGAGGTGCCCCTCGACCGGCTGTGGCACGCGGTTCCGGCGTTTCCCACCGTCAGCGAGGTGTGGCTGCGGCTGCTGGAAGCGTACGGCCACTGATCGCCCGCCCGCCCGATGTCTCGTCCCGACGCGACCGCGACGGGACGAGAAGGCCGTTTGGGGCCGGCAGTTCGACACGACATACGACGCACCACTGCGGGCCTGTCCTGTCGCCACCACCGATGTCTGATGCGGCTGGTGGCTGTATCCGGCCACGCGCCGCCGTCAGTGAGGCCGAGGCCGAGGCATCCGCAAGGCTTGGGTCGAACGGATGCGGCGGAGATGAACGCAACCCGTCTGCCCTCGACGGTGCGAGGGCAGACGGCATGTGTTGAGTCCGGTCAGCGAGTGGGCAACTCGAACCCGAGTGTGGTCAGGGCCTCCTCGGCAGCCTGCATATCCTGCTCGTAGCTGCCACCGGAGATCCCGAGACCCCCGACGCACTGGCCGTTGTCGATGATCGGGTAGCCGCCGCCCACGGCCATCACACGCGGGTGGCCGCCCAGCGGCGCGATGCGCTGGTTGGCCAGGTAGTCGTTCCACACATGGGTCGGGGTGTGGAACGACACCGCGGTCCACGCCTTGTCCACGGCGACTTCGGCGGTGAGGAAGGGCGCATCGTCGGCGCGGTCGAATGCCTTCAAATGCCCGCCCTGGTCGGTGACGGCGACAGCTGCCGTGAAGCCGATCCGGATGGCGGCGGCGCGCACCTCCTCGATGAGTGCGCGGGCAGCCACCTGGGTGATCGAAGAGGCTGGAACCGTTTTTTCAGGCGTATCAGTGCTCATGGGCAACTTTCCTTGCGGCTGTGCGGTGGCGCGGTGGTGGTCGAACTCTCGTAGGCGCGGGTTCAGCGCAGTGGAGAGGCCGCGGTGGGACTCACGCGGGTGACGACCGTCTTCTCGGGGATCAGCAGGCTGTTGACGATCGGACCGATCTCGTTCTTCCACCGGTTGTGCTGGTAGACGGCCGCGTACAGGGCGTCGCTGTCCGACTCGTCCTCGAACCGGCGCATCCACACGTAGCCGTCCTCGTCCTGGTCGTCGATGAAGGAGGCGGTCACGTTCATACCCTGCGCGGTCTGGAACGGGATGATCACCTCTTCCATGTATCGGACCCACTCCTCGCGGCGTCCGGGCTGGGTCTGGTAGTGGCGGATTTCGTAGTACATGGTGCTGCTCCGGGGCAGGTGCGAGGGTCAGTTGACGGTGAGAACGAGCTTTCCGCGGGTGCGGTTGGTCTCGCCCAGGCGGTGGGCCTCCGCGGCCTCTTCCAGTGCGAAGGTGCGCTCCACCTCGACCCGGACCGTGCCGGAGTCGACCAGACCGGCGATCGTGTGCAGGGCGGTGGCGTCCGGCTCCACCAGAAACGGGCTGGTGCGCACCCCGGCTTGCGCGGCCACGGTGGCAAGACGCTCCGAAACACCGCCGGGAATCGCGACGACCAGGCCGCCGGGACGAGTCACCGACACGGAACGTGCGTCGGTGTCGTCCAGGGCGCCGATCAAGTCGATGACGATGTCGATGTCGCCGGTGACGTCCTCGAACGGCTGCCGGGTGTAGTCGATGACCTCGTCCGCCCCCAGTTCCTTGAGCCAGGCGTGCCGGGGTTCGCGGGCGGTCGCCACCACCTCGGCGCCGAGGTGCCTGGCGAACTGCACCGCCAGGTGCCCGACGCCGCCGGCCGCCGCGTGCACGAGGACGCGCTGCCCGGCCTTCACACCGGCGGTGTCGACCAATGCCTGCCACGCGGTGAGCGCGGCGAGAGGCAGGCTCGCGGCCTCGACGTGACCGACCGAGGCCGGCTTGCGGGCGAAGTGGCGGGAGGGCGCCGTAACGAACTCGGCGTAGGCACCGGCGGCCCTGGGGAACCAGGGCATGCCATAGACCTCGTCACCGGGCGCGAGCGTGGTGACGCCGAAGCCGACCTCCTCGACGACGCCGGAGACGTCCCAGCCCAGGATCATCGGCAGCGTCTGCAACCCGGCCATTCCCTGGCCCGCACGGGTCTTCCAGTCCACCGGGTTGATCCCGGCGGCGTGCACACGCACCAGCACCTCGGTCGGCAGCGGCTCGGGCCGGGCGACCCGCTCGGCGGTCAGCACCTCGGGCCCGCCGAATTCCCTGATGGTGACAGCACGCATGGTGTGCTCGCTCATGCTTCCTCGCTCATATCCGTTTCGTGGGTTCTCGTGCCGGACCGTGGCCCGGCGAGATCCACTCTGGCGGGTGCTCGCGGCGGCGGGTGAGTGGCCTGAGGGACACCTGTCGTACCATTCCGGCCATGCCGCATCATGTTGCCGTCCTCGCTCTCGACGGGGTCCTGCCGCTGGATCTGGGCATCCCGGCCCGGGTGTTCAACGAGGCGTGTACCTCCGACGGGACCCGTCTCTACTCTGTGAGCACCTTCTCGCCCGGAGGCCGTACGGTCCGTACGCACGAGGACTTCCGGATCCTCGTCGACCACGACGAGTCCGTACTGAAGACCGCGGACACCGTGGTGATTGCCACTCAGGAGCCCGGTAAGCACCTGCTGGCCACGGGGACGCTGCCGGGCGACCTGGCCGCGACGCTGGATCGGATACGGCCGCGGACCCGCATCGTGAGCCTGTGCACCTCGGCCTTTCTCCTCGCGGCAGCCGGCCTGCTGGATGGCCTGCGAGCCACCACCCACTGGGCGCTGTGCGACACCTTCGCGGAGCTGTTCCCCGACGTCGAGGTCGATCCGAACGTGCTGTTCGTCGACAACGGGCGCATTCTGACGTCCGCAGGCGGGGCCGCGGGCATCGACATGTGCCTTCACCTGGTGCGCCGGGATCACGGAGCGGCCATCGCGGCGGCCGCGGCACGCCGGTGTGTGGCGGCCCCGTGGCGCGAGGGCGGGCAGGCCCAGTTCATCGAGCACCTGGTCCCCCGAGACACCGACCGGTCCACCTCCGCAACCCGGCAGTGGGCACTGAAACGGCTGGCGGAACCGATCACGCTGGAGGACATGGCACGGCACGCGCACATGAGCGTACGCACCTTCACCCGCCGGTTCCGGAGCGAAGCAGGCATCAGCCCACTCAAGTGGCTGGCCCAGCGCCGGCTGGCACACGCGCGCCTGCTCCTGGAGTCCACCGACCTGCCCGTCGCACGGATTGCCGCCGCCTGCGGCTTCGGCGACCCGGTCGCCCTGCGCAAACAGTTCCACACCCACCTGGGCCTGTCCCCGGTGGCCTACCGCCGGGCCCACAACGCACCGGAGCCGACGACAGTGCAGTGACGGTCCGGAGGGCCGACGGCCCGACCCCGCCGGGTGGAGTGCCCCCGACAACCTTCACCGGACCGGCGCCGCACCCGGCGCCGGGCCAGGGCCCTGGCCGAATCTTCCTGACCGGTGTCGTCGCCCTGCGCTGATCAGTTCCCGGCGTGGGCGTTGATCAGGTTGTGGGGTGCGCCCTCGCCCAACATCACGTGAAGATCGGGGGCCCCGGCGTTGGCCGCGACGCTGCGCACGAACATGGCCCGCTCGTATTCGGTGAGCGCGGTCTCGATGTCGTCGGGGTGCGCGGCGATGGCCTTGCCCAGCTCGGCGCCGTCGTACAGGGCCAGGTTGGCGCCTTCGCCGTTGGGGGCCGCGAGGTGTGCGGCGTCGCCGAGCAGGGTCACCCCCGGTGTCCGGTCCCACTGGTGCTCGACGGGCAGGGTGTGGATGTTGCGCAGGATCGGCGCGGTCTCGCCGTCGGTGATCAGCGCGGTGAGTTCCGGCGCCCAGCCGTCGAACTCGCGTGCGATCTGTGCGGTGGCCGCGGCGGGGTCGGTGAAATCGATGCCGGTGAACCAGTCCTGCGGCCTGGCGAGAATCACCCAGGTGTGGAGGTTCCCGCCGCGCTCTCGGTGAGCCAGTATCCCCTTCCCCGGCTCGAGCGCCATCATCGTTCCGCCGCCGACGGTTTTCGCGCTGGTCGGATGCCGGTTGTCGCCTTCGAACAGGTGGGTCTCGATGAACGAGACGCCGGTGTACTCGGGTGTCGCTCCGGAAAGCAGTGGCCGGACTCGGGACCAGGCGCCGTCGGCGCCGACCAGCAGGCTCGTGGTGGCGGCAGTGCCGTTGGCGAAGGCCACCTCATGGCGGCCGTCGCCGAGGGCGCGGACGCCGCTGACCTTGTGGCCCCACCGGACGGTGCCGGCCGGGAGCGAGTCGAGCAGCATCTGCCGCAGTTCGCCGCGCTGCACCTCGGGTTCGCCACCCGTACCGTCGTCGGGCACGTCCAGCAGTACGTTCCCCTCCCGGTCCAGGAGCCGCATCGCCTGGCGTCCCGCCAGGATGATCTTGCGGAACTCCTCGGTCAGGCCCGCCGTCTGAAGCGCCGGCTGGCCGTTGTAGTCGCGGATGTCGAGCAGACCGCCCTGCGTGCGTGTCGACGGGGAGGAATCCGCCTCGTAGACCGTGGACGGGATGCCGTGCACGTGCAGCACCCGGGACAGCGTCAGGCCGCCCAGACCTGCTCCGACGATCGTGACCGGTGTCGTCATGGGTTTCCTCCCGAACTCGCAGGACCGATCCTGATTGGATCGTCGCTCCAACAAGCTAGCACGACGTTGGAGTGGCGATCCATTCATGCGATGATGAGGACCATGAGGAAGAAAACCGCGACGCGATCCCAGCGGGCCCCGCGGCGCACGGACAGTCTGTCCAGAGAGCTGATCATCCAGACCGCGATCGAGCTTCTGGACAGCCGGGGCGAGAGCGCGTTGACTCTGCGCGCGCTCACCGTTCGCCTCAGCACCGGCTACGGAGCGATCTACCACCATGTCGCGGACAAGAGCGACCTGCTCGCGGCCGCCACCGACGACATCATCACCCGCGTACTGTCCGGCGCCGGCATGGATACGGACCCGCGGGAGACCCTGCGCCACCTTGCTCTGGGCCTGTTCGACGCGATCGACGCACACCCCTGGGTCGGGGCAGAACTCTCCCGGCAGCCGTGGCGACCCGCTCTGCTGGACTTCTACGAGAGCATCGCCAGACTGCTGGACGCACTGGCCATCCCCGAACGATCGCGCTTCGACGCGGCCGGCACGCTCATGAACTACGTCCTCGGCGTCGCCGTGCAGAACGCCGCGAACGCCCGGCACCTCGCCGACAGCGACACGGACCGAGCAACTTTCCTGGACACCGCTGCCGCGCAATGGGCGCAAGTGAACCCCAGCCGGTACCCGTTCGTCCACGCGGCAGCGACGCGACTGCGCGAGCACGACGATCGCGAGCAATTCCTCGCCGGCGTCGACATCTTTCTGACAGGTATCGCCGCCCTGCGCCAGTCTTCCGAGTCTTGAATACGGCTCAGGGCTGAATTGAACCGCTCGGGGTGGGGTGTCACGGATCGCACTGTGGAGGCGCTGGTTGTTGAACCAGTCAACCCACTCCGCGGTGCCGAGTTTGAGGTTCCCCCGCTGTGCGGGTGTGGCTGATTAGCTGGTCAGGGTGGGTTGACGTGGTTTCAGGTTCACTGGTTCGGCCGTTGCCTGGTCGGCGTAGTGCTTCTCGCCCGGCTGTGCCCATCGTCGCGGATGGTGGTGCGGATCTTCCTGCCGCGGCGGGCGCCCTCCGGACCCAGGTCGCGCATCAGCCGAGCGACCGTCCTACTGCGTCAAGGAATTAGGACGATCTTGCCGACATGCGTGTTGCGTTCCAGGACCGCATGTGCTTCTGCCGTGGCGGAGAGTGGGAACGTGTCGGCGACGACAGGCCGGAATGCGCCTGCGGCCACACCGTCCTTCACGAACCGGTACGCACGACGGCGAAGCTCGGTGTCGGTCGCCAGATCCAGCCCATAGCCCGTGATCGTGAGCTTTCGTGCGGACACGTCGAGGGGGAACAGCATGGGTTCCTGCGACAACAGGCCGTACTGGACGACGATCCCGCCCGGTGCCAGAGCGTGAAGCAGTGTGGTCAGCGCCGGTCCCGCAACGGCGTCGAACGCGACCCGGGCGCCTGCCCCGGCGGTCAGCGCGTGGGTCCTCCCGACCACGTCCTCCTCGTCAGTGACGATCACCGCCTCGGCCCCCAGCCGCAGCAGGTCTGCTTTTCGCCGCGTGCGGGTGAGTGCCACCGGAGTCGCGTTCAGCCTCCGGACGATCGATATGGCTGCCAGCCCGACGCTGCTGGATGCCGCATTGATCAGGACGACATCCCCGGGGCCGACTTCGGCGATCTCGACCAGTGGGGCGTACGCCGTGAGGTGGGCGACCCACAACGCCGCGGCCTCGACAGCCGAGAGTTCGGGCGGTTGCGCCACAACCGCGACGTCCGGCACCAGGATCGTCTCTCCGTAGGTCCCGAATCTGAGCGGCCGTACACTCGGCAGGACGGTGACGGCGTCCCCGCGCTCGAACGCGGTCACCCCCGTGCCGACGTCCTCCACGATTCCGGCCGCTTCGAATCCGAGTGGTGAAGGAAGCTGCGCCGGACCGTAGAAACCTGCACGGTCACACTTTCAGATCGGGCCACTCGGCGTTCGGCCAAGTAATCGAGGTGCTTGAGGAGCCATGCCGTCCGGTCGACGCTAGGGGTGAGAATGCCCGTTGGGAATCGAGTATGTCGCCCACATCGTCGACGCGTGACTGCGCATAGGTCCTGAGCGAGTCCAAGTTCCCGAATGCGCTCAGGCTCATTCTCTGTTCAAGAACCTGGACAACAAAGGTAATTCTCGGCTCTGTCGCCCGGTCAGGACACGGTCAGGACGACTTTGCCCGAACCGCGCCTGTCCTCGGCTCGGGCGTGGGCCTCGGCGGCGCGGCCGAAGCCGAACGTGTCCCGGACGATGATCCGCAGACGCCCCTCGGCCGCGAGACGGGCTGCTGTGGAAAGGCCGTGTCGGCCGTCGGGCTGGCCCGAGCCGCTGTAGGACAACCGGACGCCGTGATCGGGGGCAGTGAAATCGGCGATGGTGAGAACCTTGGCAGCGTCACCAGTGATCGTCAGCAGATCGGGGAGCGATCCGGCCCCCGCGACATCCAGGGCGGCATCGACCCCGTCGGGTGCTAGCTTCGCCACCCGTACCGGGAGCCCCGGACCGTACGTGGTCGGGACGCCGCCCAGCTCCGCAATCAAGTCCTGGTTTTGTGGGGACCCAGTGCCGACGACCCGGACACCGCGCGCCACCGCCAGTTGGACGGCGACGCTGCCCACGGCCCCTGACGCGCCCTCGATGAGCAGCGTGGACCCGGGACCGATGCCCAGCGCGTCGAGCGCCCGGGTTGCGGTCTCGACGCTCGTTGCGGCGCCGCCGGCCTCGGCCCAGCTCCACGTCGGCGGTTTGGGGGCCCAGAACTGGAGAACGGCGAACTCGGCGGCTGCCCCGCCGAGAAGCATGACGTCCACCGCACCGAATACCTCGTCACCAATGGCGACGCCAGTGACTCCGAGCCCGATCTCATCGACGACTCCGGCTGCGTCGACACCCGGAATATGGGGGAATTTGAGATCTGGGCGCAGACCACCGGACCGGAGGATAGCGTCGGCGCCTGTAATGCCGGAGGCACGCACGGCGATCCGAACTTCTCCCGGCCCGGGATGGGGCTGGTCGATCTGCCCCACCTCCAGTACGTCGGGGCCTCCGAAACGAAGGTACTGCACGGCGAACATGGCGATTCCTCTCTCCGATCCGACGGCTCGCTGGCCGTTAGCGGCGACGGTATAGAAGGGAGTGGAACAGCACGCCCGTTTACGGTTAAGTGGTAGACATGTCAGCTAGATCGACTCGGAACATCCGCTCCGACGCCCGTGACAACCGAGAACGCCTCGCGCGGGTGGCCCGTGAGACCTTCGCCGCGCAGGGCCTTGAGGTGGCGATGCGGGAGATCGCCAGACGAGCCGGCCTCGGTATCGCCACGGTCTACCGCCACTACCCGACTCGTGAGGACCTGATCACAGCGGCTTTCACCGAGCAGGTAACAGCGTGCTCGGCGACCATGGCAGCGGCGGTGGAGGACCCAGACCCATGGCGAGGCCTCACGACAGTCGTCCATGAGATCTGTGGTCGTCAGGCACTCGATCGCGGCTTCAATGCCACTCTGCTTGGCTCGGAGTCCACCCGGACGCTCTTCGCCGCCGAGCGCGCCGCGAACGCGCGCAGCCTCGAACTACTCGTCGCACGGGCACGCCAGGCGAAGGTCGTGCGGGCAGATCTGACGGTCGGTGACGTGGGAATCGTGCTACGCGCGGCCAGCGCGGTCTCAGCGTCCTCACGCGATCCGCTCACCGACGTGCGGCGCCTTGCCGCGTTATTGCTCCGGGGAATTCGCGCCGAACCAGCCGAACCGCTGTGTGAGTGAGCAACCCCGTTGAGGAATCCTCGGTCGTCGCCTGCAACGCCGGTCGCGCAACGGGTCAGTTCCGGAGCGTTCCGGGCGACTCCCGTGGCGGAAGGTGCGCGGCTGTGCGGCCCGCTCGGGCGTCAGTCGAGCAGCCCCGCCTCCTGCGCCAGCACCGCCGCCTGGACCCGGTTGGTGCAGTCGGTGCGGGTGAGGATGCTGCTGATGTGGGACTTGACCGTGCTGGAGCTCAAATGGAGCTGTGCGGCGATCTCGGCGTTGGAGAGGCCGGTGCCCAGCAGCCGGAGGACGTCCCGTTCGGCCGGTGTCAGGTCCGCGATCCGACGTGACGCGGCGTCAATGCCGTGGCTCAGCCGGGTCCGGAAGTCGACGAGTTGGCGGGTGACCTCCGGGGCGAGGACGGGTTCTCCGGCGGCGGCGCGGCGTACGGCGTCGATGAGGTCGCGAGGGCCGGTGTCCTTGAGGAGGTAGCCGTGGGCCCCGGCGCGCAGGGCGCTGGTGACGGTCGATTCCTCGCCGAAGGCCGTCAGCATCACCACCCGGGTGCGGGACGAATGCCGGGTGATATCGGCGACGGCGGTGATGCCGTCCCCGGGCATGCGGACGTCGAGGAGGGCGACGTCGACGGGGTGGGCGCGGCAGGCTTCGACGGCCTCACGGGCGTTCTGTGCCTCGGCCACGATACGGACCTCGTCGTCGGTCTCCAGGATCAGCCGGATCCCGGCGCGCATCAGCGCCTCGTCGTCGGCGATCAGGACTCGGATCATCGGTTCAGTGTAGGACCGCCATGATCAGCAGGGCGATGGTGGTGCCGACCGTCGGCAGCAACACCAGTATCGCCACGCACCCGCCGCCCAGGAGGCGGGGCCACGTGAGGACCTCCGTGGACAGCGGTGGTCGGGAGCCCGCCCCGCCGGACACCGACCCGGGCGAAGTGGCGTACACAGGCGGGGAGTCGGGCCGGTGGGGTATCCGCGCGGAGAGGATGAAGCCGCCCTCCGGGCGCGGTCCGGCGTGGAGAGCGCCCCCGAGCAGGCTGATCCTTTCCTGGAGGCCGATGAGTCCACTGCGGTTCCCGTCCCCTGGCTGACGGGGCACCGGCGGGGCATCGTTGACGACGGTGATCACCACCGTTTCCCCTTCGTCGTGGAACGTCACACGGACAGGCGCGCCGGGTGCGTGCTTCAGTGCGTTGGTGAGTCCTTCGCGGGTGACACGGTGGACGGCCTGACGGGCGCGGGCGTCCGCGCCCGTCTCCGCGGTCGCGTTCCAGTGCAGTTCGGCGTCGGCCCCAGCGCTCCGGGCATCCTCGACCAGGGCCGAGAGGGACTCGTGGGTCCCCCGCTCGCCGATGTTCTCGCCGGACGGGTGACGGAGGACGCCGAGGATGCCGCGCAGTTCATCCATGGCCGTTCCGGCGGTGGTGTGCAGGAGTTCGGCCTGGGAGGCCAGCGGGGGCGCTTGTCGTTCGGCGGCGAGCTGGAGGGCTCCGGCGTGCACGGAGATGAGGAGGATGCGATGGCCGAGCAGATCGTGCATCTCGGAGGCGATGCGCGCCCGTTCCTCCATGCGGGCCGTCTCGTCGGTGAGCAAGCGGGCCTGTTCGAGGTAGGCGTTGCGTTCCCGCAGCAGCCTCGTCAGCGGGCGGCGACGCCCCAGCATCATGCCGGACAGTGCGGGCAGCAGGATGAACAGCGCGGCCACGCCGGCGCCGACGGCCAGGTACGGCATCTTCGGGAGTCCGCTGAGGGATTGGGCGGCAATCGACAGGAGCACGGCACCGGCAGCGCTCGCCCCGACCACTGCCCAGGCGCGCCGTGCGGGGGTGATGCGGCGCACGGCGGACCACACGACGCACGGCACCACCACCATCGCCCACACGTTGTCCCCGGCGATCAACGGCACGCAGCACAGCACCGTGAGGGTCGGGTACATCCGCCGCGCGGGCACGAGCAGCGCCGCCCACACCCCCAGGAGGGCCACCGACACCGGGTGGGCGGGCGGAACCAGCGGAACCGGCGCCAGCGAGCACAGCAGGACCAGGCCGGCGAGTACGGACTCGGTGACGACCGTCCGCCGGGGCGCGGTGCGCACCGCCTCCCGGATCGCGGTGGCCTCGCGGCGCGCCCGACTCCACAGTCGAACTGCCGGGCTCATGGTTTCCTCCGTGTGGTGTGGATGCCGTTCTCAACCGCTGTTCTGGTCACACGTGTTGGCGGACCACCGCGGCCTCAGGATGCCTGGGCCGCTCCGCCCGGGACCCGGAGCTCCGGCTCCGCCCGCAGCCCGGCGACGTCCGCCCCGCACTCGGTCAGCACACGCTCGATCTCCGCCGCGGATTCCGCGTCCGTCCCCTTCTCGTCCAGCAGCGCGGCCAGCAGATGGGTCGTGCCGACTGTGGACGAGCCCTGGGCGGAGGCGGTGAGCTCCGTGACGTGCAGGAGCCGCCGGCCGGAGTCGCCGGTGTCGCCGACCTCCGGGGGCTCCCCCTCCGCGACCCCGGTGGTGGGAAGCAGTACCCGGGTGACAGCATCCTGCCGTACGCCGTGCCGGCGCAGGAGTTCCGCCCCCCGGTTCGCCGCCGTCAGCTTCTCGGGCAGCTCACGCCCCGCGACGGTCAACGACCGCTCCAACGCCAGAATACTCAGCAGCACATCGACAGGTTCCACCTCCGACGCCCCGCGCCGCACGGCCTTCCGTTGTGCCTCCGAGTGCACCACGCCCACGACCGCGGAGCCGAATCCGGCACCGCCCCCGAATATCCAGGCGGTGAACTTCCGGGTCAGCGGATTACCGCTCTTGCCGAACGTCCCCGCCTTGCGCAGCACCAACACCGCGGTGGGCTCCGGCGCTTCGTCGCTCTCCCGCAACGCGTCGAGCGCCCTTGGGACAGCCGAGACGTCCAGCTTCTTCACCGCCATGGCCTCGCGGGCACGCGTATCGGGCAGCTCGACCAGCGCGCGCGCCACATGGCGGACGCGCACGGAAACGGTGCCCTCCTCCCGTGCGGCTTCCAGCGCCTTGCGCAGACAGGTCCGCAACGCACCGGTCATCGGCGGGAGTTCAAGACTTTTCTGCTCTTCCTTCTTCTTCCGGTTCTTCCAGCGCAGCCTCTTGGCCTCCTCCTGCCGGACCACCCGCCAGAAGGCGTCGATCTCGCGCTCGTCGTCCGGGCTTCCCACCACACCGTCACCCGCGTCGTCGCTGACCCACACGGATGTCCCCCGGCACCCGATCGAACCGCCGAGCGAGCCGGCGGCCCTCATCCCGGGTGCGATCGCGGAACCCGCGGCCCAGTCACCCGACACGAGCGCATACAGCACGCTTTCCGTACCGGCGTCGTCGCGTTCCTGCTTGTCCACCGCGCGCATCGCCTCCAGTAACAGCTTGACGACGTCCCTCTCGAACTCGGTGGTCACACCGGCGTTGCGGTCGGACATCCGCTGATCCATCCTGCTTCCCTCTCCGTGGTGTTACCTGCTGAGGAGGACGCTAGTGCGCGTTTTCCGGCTCCGCGTCGCCTGACCGGCCATGCCTCAGGTCCGATCGGCCGGGTGCTTCCGTCCGGGCGGACGAGAGGCTTTGCGGTGCGGGCCCAAGTGGGTCGCTCTGCCGCTGGGGTGGCCGCTGCCGCGTTACGCGCGGACGGCAGACGACGGTCGATCGTGAACCCGACCGGGCCCCGTGGCGGCGACAACGCCGCCGGTTGGGCGTAGAGCCGGTCCGTGTCCAACGGGAGCGGCAAGGGGCGGCGCGGAGCAGGCCAACAGCGGCGGTGACACCGAGGAGGGCGCGCGCTCGACGACCGCCTCGGGCGGGACGGACAAGGTCGCGAACAAGGGCACAACCGCTGGCGCTCAGCCCGTGCCGCGGCGACGAGATGCTGGTCACCGCGGTGCACCGGTTCGCCGTGCAGCAGGGCGACCACCTGCTGGTCACCGCGTCGAGCGAGGGCACCGAGCCATGCTGCGTCACCTCGTACCGGGCCGTGAAGCTCGGCGAGCAAAGGCGAGGACGACGCGGAGAGTGGGCAGTGTTGCGCGAATTGTGCTCGTGACCCTCGCCTCGGTCACCGGACTCCTGGTCCGCGGACTCCTGGTCCGCGGCGCGGGGCCGTCGGACCGTAGTGCACCTGGAAGCTGACGGTCCGCCGGTTGCCGAAGTCTGCGATGACGGAGTAGGGCGAGAACTCGCGGATCGGCTCGTGCGCCCACTCTGCGAGGAACGAGCGGGACTGCCGCAGGAGATCGCGGTCCTCGTGCTGGACGCGCAGTGTGTGCGGGCGTAGTTGAGCGACTTCGTGGTAGCGGCCCAGTCGGCGCTGCCAGAGGGTCAGCTGGTCGCCGTCGTCGATCGCCACCAGTCGCCGCCGGGCCAGCCGGGCGAGCACGGTGAGCGGAACCCCGCCGATGGCGTCGAACGTGCAATCGGACTGTCGGCGGCGCCGCGCGTCGAGCCCTGCGATGTCCACGATCCGCACCCAGCGGATCCGCAGGTTCGCGGCGCTGCCGCCGTGGCGGCGCAGATGGGCGCGGAGGACCCGCACCGAGCCGAGCAGATACCGGTGCCGACGCAGCACCATCAGGGCGATCAGCAGACCGACAGCGGCAACGCCCCAGACCCAGCCACCGCCCAGCGCGAACCCGGCCGCGAACGCGAGGCCGAGGGCGAAAAACCACCAACCGGCCATCGTGCCCTGCCTCCCGTCCCGGTCCCGGTCCCTGTCACTGCGACCGAGCGGGCAGGGTGACATGGCCGGCCGGGGACCGGTCCCGGCACCATCGCCGACAGCGCCGACCGCTACGCTCCGCTCACCCTGTTCGACGAGGGCTCCGAGGTCCTCACCGTCGAGTACAAGATCAACCTCCTCGCGCCCGCCGCTGACGACCACCTCGAAGCGATCGGCACCGTCCGCAAGCCCGGACGCACCCTGACCGTCTGCCAATGGGAGGTCTACGGCGTCCAGGCCGACGGCGCCCGCAAGCCAGTCGCCAACGGCCAGCAGACCTTGATCCGCGTCCATCGGCCCGCCGCATGAGCCCACAGCCGTCCACTCCGCCTCTGCCGTCCCGGCTGTTGTGATGGCAGCGGCCCTTCGCCGACGCCAACACCCTCCTGCTGCCCGGACGACAACCGGCCCCGGTCGACACCGGCTTCGTCGGCCCGCGCACACGCCGGAAACGTCGACTCCCACCCACCGGGCTTGCCATGGATTCCCACGCACCGACCTTGACCGCTTCGGCTAATCGGAGTAGCTTTTTAGCTATCGAAATTAGCTACGGAGGTCGACATGACTGAGTTCCTGAACGTGGAAGGCGGCACCCTCGCCTACGAGGTGACCGGCTCCGGACCACTGATGGTGCTTGCGCACGGGATCGGCCAGAGCCGTGACGCCTATCGGTTCATGGTCCCGGAGCTGGCGGCCGCCGGTTACCGGGTCGCGGCCGTGGACCTGCGGGGGAGCGGCGAGTCGACCGCGACGTGGCCGTCGTACACGCGCACCGACATCGCCGGCGACCTGATCGCACTGATCCGGCACCTCGGCGGTCCCGCGGTGCTGGTCGGCCACTCCATCTCCGGCGGAGCCGCGACGATCGCCGCTGCCAAGGCGCCGGCACTCGTGAGCGCCGTCGTCGAACTGGCGCCGTTCACCCGCAAGGTGGAGTACTCGCTGAGCGCCCTGGGCCTGTCCCGCTACCGCAAGGGTGCGACGGCGATCTCGGGCGTCGCGATGCTCGGCAGCCACAAGCAGTGGCGGAAATACCTGGAGATCGCGACCCCGGAACCGCGCCCGGCGGACTGGGTCGCGAGCCTCGAGCGCATCGACGCGATGCTGCACGAGCCGGGTCGCATGAAGGCCCTACAGAAGCAGATGAACAGCGCCGCCGACGCCGGAGCCCAACTCGGCAACGTGCACTGCCCGGTCCTGGTCGTCATGGGCACCCTCGATCCCGACTGGGGTGACCCGAAGGCCGAGGGCGAGGCCATCGTGGCCGCGCTGCCGGAGGGCGTCGGTCGGCTCGAGATGCTCCCGGGGGCCGGCCACTACCCGCACGTCCAGTTCCCCTCGGCAGTGGTCGGCCTGGTGCGCTCGTTCCTGGAGACGGCCCGTGCCTAGGGCCGGACTCGACCGGGCCACGGTCATCGCGGCCGCGTCCGAACTCGCCGACGAGGTCGGCTTCGCCGGCCTGACCATGGGCCTGCTGGCCGAGCGGGTCGGCGTGCGGACACCGTCGCTGTACAAGCACGTCGATTCGCTGGACGCCCTCCAGCGGGGCATCGGCCTCCAGGCCGTCCGCGACATCGGCGCCATCCTGACCCGGGCCGCCGTCGGCCGGTCCGGTCCGGACGCGGTCCGCGCGATCGCCGAGACGTACCGGAAGTGGGCCCTCGACCACCCCGGCCGGTACGCCGCCAGCGTCCGCGCCCCGCGCCCCGAAGACGAGGAATACCAGGCCGTGGCCCACGAATCGGTGCAGATCCTGTTCGACGCGGTCGCCGGCTTCGGGCTGACCGACGAGCGCGCCATCGACGCGGTCCGCGCCCTGCGCACCGTCATCCACGGCTTCGCCGGCCTCGAAAGCGCCGATGCCTTCCAGATGGAGCGCGACCCCGCCGACAGCTACCGGTTCGTCATCGACATGCTCATCAACGGTATGCGCGCAGAGGCCGCCATCAGCGGGCCCGACACCGCACCGCTCCATGCCGGGGAGGGACCATGACCCAGGCCGCCGACTCCCCGAACCGCACCAACGCCGCCTCCGGGCTGCGGTTCCTGACCGAACTGATCGGCTGGACGGCCGCCCCATGGGCGCTGCACCGGATTGACTGGGTGGTCGCGATCGCCGCGCTGGTCCTGCTGATCGGACTGCCGGCCGTCGTCGGGACACCCGGCGACCGCCCCTTCGACCCGCCGGTGGCTATCCCCGGCGCGGCGATGCTCCTGCTCGTGCTCCTCGAAGTGGCCGCCGCAGCGGTGGCGCCGTGGTTCGCGTGGCCCACGTGGGCGGCGGTCGTCGCGACCGCGCTGGCCGCGACGTCGGTCGTGCTCGAACAGCCCCGCTGGCGTTGGCTGTTGCGCCACTAGATGTATTGATCACGACTCGATACACACCCTGGCACTGTGGCAGCCGGAGGAACTCCTCCTCGTCGTCGACGCGCTGTCGGACTACGACGTCGGCTGGGTGAACCTTGCTCTCGACGGCCTCGACGTCGCCAGCCGCCTCCAGTGCCGTCGTCGCGGGCACCGGCCGCTTCGCGTCCCCACCCCGACCCCACACCCGGTAGCCGCCGGGGGCTGTGCTCGGACTGCGGGGTGAACCGATGTGCGCTATGACCGGGATCCCGGAGCGGGTCAGCAGCTCCACCTACGGCAGCATTTCTTCCCCAGCCTCCAGCTTCACCGCGTGCGCGCCGGCCTCCTTCATGAACCGCACCACTGTCTGGGAGCAGTGTTCCGCGGACGTCTCGTACGAGCCGGACGGCAGGTCCGTGATCACGACCGCACGGCGGGGCGCGGTACCGGACACCGCGCGTACGAGCGGGAGCAGTGCGTCCACCGCCATCTCCTGCGGCGTACCGGCGGGACTGCGCCCCAACCAGCGGCCACCAGATTGGTCACGACCCGAGTGAGCAGCGCGGCATCACCGCAAGCGTCCACGAGCCACCGTCGACCGCCTCCGCCACGGACGAGACCACCGGCTCTGCCCGCTCCGTAGCCCGGTTCACGATCCACCGGCCATCCTGCCGTCGCTCGACGGGGTGTGCCAGGCCGAACCCCGGCGAGCGGGGCCTGCCTCCTTCGCCCTCGGGGCCGTGACCGGTCCGCGGAGGCGACAGCGGTGGTTCGGTGCCAGACTAGGTTGAGCGGTCATCCTGCGGGGCCGCACGACCATCACAGCGTGCTCGAAGAGATCTTCGCCGGGCCGGGATGCGTACACGGGGAGCCCGTATGCAGGATGAGCCGTCCGTCAAGGGCCTGACCCGCCGTCAGGAGCTTGCCGAGACGGCCGTCTTCCTGCTGCTCATCCTGCCGTCGATGGCGTTGTCGTTTCTCGCGGTCGGTCAGGGCGCCTTGCCGTTCCCCTTGGTCGCCGCCACGACGATCCTGCGCGATGCGGGTCTGGTTGCCCTGATCCTGCTTCTGCTGGCCCGCGCCCGGCAGTCCGTCGCGGCCATCGGCTGGGTCCGCCGCACCGTCGGGCGGGAGATCATCCTGGGGGTCGTTCTCTCGGTGCCGGTGCTGATCGGCGTAACAGCGCTGAACGCCGCCCTTCGAACCGCGCACCTGTCCGGACCACGGACACTCCCCACGGGCCTGGTGCCCGCACCCCGGTTCGGCACACTGCTGCTCGCCGTGGTCCTCGTGGCAGTGGTCGCGGTCGCCGAAGAGACGATTTTCCGTGGGTATCTCTTGCTGCGGTTCACGCGCCTGCTCCGAAGCCGTGCCGGAGCCGTGCTGCTGTCGTCGGTGGTCTTTTCCATCGGCCACGGCTACGAAGGCAGCGCGGGGGTGCTGACCGTCGGGGTGACCGGCGTGGTCTTCGCCATCGTCTATCTATGGCGCCGAAGTCTTGTGGCACCGATCGTGATGCACTTCTGCCTGGATTTCATCACCATCGTGCTGGTGCCGCTCCTTCGCTGACCGGCCGAGTGCCACCGTGCCGCCCGGGGCCGTCAGGGAGGCGACATACGGGCCGGGAATGAACCAGAATCCTACCGAAGCCAGGCACCCGGCCCACTGTCCGACCGTCGGGGACCCCCCAACGCTCCGACGGCCTCACCTCCCCGTCGAACCCGTCAGTTCTGGGAGTTGGCGGCGGTGACGCTCCATGGCTCTCTGTGGGCTGGGGTTTCTCAGTCCATTGCGAGATCGGACACGTAGCTTGAGGAGGCTTGTGCCCCGGCCGCCCGGCACGGTGGCAGGACGGACCGGGACGAGTCACCTCAGCTGGCGGTTCGGAATCTGCCTCCGCGGGCCGATTCCGAGGGGCCAACCCGCATCTCTTGCACAGCACCGCTTCAAGAAGCTCCTTCTACATCAGGCTCCTCTCGGCGTTCGTGACACACGTGGATCGAGGGTCAGGGATGCAGGACGATCTTTCCCACGTGATTCCTGCGGGCGAGTTCCTCCTGTGCCCGGGCGGCCTCGCCGAGCGGGAACGTCGCGGCGATGACGGGCTGGATCTCGGCACGCCGGGCCAGGTCCATGAGGAGGCCGAAGTGCGCGGGTGTGTGCATCGCGGAGCCGATCACCTGCGCGTTGTGCAGATAGAGACGGCGTACGTCGAAGGCGACGCGATGTCCGCCCAGCGCGCCGGCGATCACCCATCGGCCCCCTTCGCGCAGGAGGGGCAGGCCCTCACCCACCAGGTCTCCGGCCACGACGTCAAGTGCGACATCGATGCCCTCGGGGGCGGCGGCGCGGATCTGCCCGGCGATGTCCTGCGCGCGGTCGACGACCTCGTGTGCGCCTGCCTCGCGCACCGACTCGATCTTCGAACCGCTGCTGATGGCGAGCACCCTCGCGCCGCGCGCCCGGGCGATCTGCACCAGTGCGAGGCCGACGCCGCCGGACGCTCCTGAGACCAGGACCGTCTCTCCTTCCCGCAACCGGCCCCGCTCGATCATGCCCAGTGCCGTGCCGTAGGCGGTCGGCAACGACGCGAGCTGATCGTCGGTGAGCGTGGATTCCGTCATGTCGTGCACGCGCTCCACGGGTGCGGTCACATACTCGGCGTAACCGCCGTCGCGCTCGCTCCCCATCAGGCCCACCGGGTTCGCGTCGGGCCGGTCGGAGTCGTAGATCGCCGGGTCGACGACCACTCTGCGACCGACGAGGTCCCCGTCGCTGTCGGTGCCGGCAGCGACGACCTGGCCGGCCACGTCGGCGCCCTGGACGCGTGGGAAGTCGATGGGGCCCCGCCAGCCCGACAGGGCGCTCGCGTCCCCGGGCCGGCCGTAGGCGCCCTGCCGGGTCCACAGGTCGGTGTTGTTCAACGCCACCGCGCTGACCTGGACCAGTACCTCACCCGGCTGCGGGGTCGGAACGGCCACCTCTGCCGACTGGAGGACCTCGAGTCCTCCGTGCCGCACGATCATCATCGCGCGCATGGTCTGTGACACGGTCATCGGGTGCATCTCCTCAGAGGGTATACTGATCGGTGAACTTCACCTCACGTTACACCGATCAGTGAAGGGGTGCTCGATGCCGGACCCGCGGTCCATCACACCGGCCGGACGCCGCATCGTGGCGGCTGCCGAGGACCTGTTCTACAGCCGGGGAATCACAGCTGTGGGAGTGGACCTGATCGCGGAACGTGCCGGGACGACCAAGCGGACCCTGTACAACCAGTTCGGTTCCAAGGACCGCCTCGTGGCGAGCTACCTCGCGGAGCGCGACCAGCGCTGGCGGTCACTCGTCCGTGCCGCGATCGACGCCTGCGACGACCCTGCCGAGGTCGTCACCGCACCCTTCGAAGCACTGCGGACCTGGAGTGCGACGAATACCCGCGGATGCGCGTTCATCAACGCCCTGGCCGAACTCCCGAACCCGTCACACCCCGCGTACCGCATCGCCGAGAACCAGAAGCTCTGGTTGCTGAACCTGTTCGAGCAACTCGCGGCCGCGGCCCATTGCTCGGACCCCGCCACCCTCGCCACCCGGCTCCTCATCCTGCACGAGGGCGTGCTCGCCACGCAGCCACTGCCTCGCGACACCCTTTCCACCAGCACGGAGCTGGCGCGAGCCCTGGTTAGCCTGTCCCGTGAGGCTGCGGACGGCTGAACGCAGGCGGGTCTCGCCGTCGACGGCAGCGTGCGCGCGCCGTAGCCATCGCGGTGGCATCCCGCGCACCGGCCTGCGTGAGCGTGTCGGTGAAGGGGAGGGCCGCACAGTCACGATCCGCACGCCGGTGTCCGCCTCGGCGCGGTGGATCGGGGCCGACCCGTCCGGCCGCTCAATGCGCGAGCAGCATACGGTGCATGCCGGGACCCGCGACCTGGCGGCACCGGGCACGGTCGAGTCCGCGACCATTTTCAGCCGCTGGTGCTCGTTCGGTGTCGCACGGATGCGGAGGAGCATCCCTGCGGCGAACCGGCGGTGCAGGTCGGTGTCGGGCAGCGCGTCCGGCAGGGCCGGCATGTCCCGGCAGTCGACCCGGACGGTGAAAATGCCTTCCCGCTCGGCGGCATCGGCCAGCACGTCGAGCAGCGCGCTCTTGCCGACGCCACCGGGCCCGTGCACACAGAGCACTCCCGGCGTGGCCGCCGCGGCCCGGAACTGTGCGATCTCGCGGTCGCGGCCCATGAAACGACGCAGCGTCTCGACCTCACCCGGCTTCCGGAGTCCGAAACTGACGCGGCCCAGGGCGTCGAGCTGGACCGCATGCGCGCGCTGCTCGACGCCTGGAAGCAGCACGACTGGAAAGCGGTTCCCCGCGTCGGTCGGCCCCATGGAGCCGCCGAACTCTCAGTAGAACGTTGGGTATTGACGTCGGAGCCCTCTTCCTACACACTACGAAAAAGAATGAACGTTCTGTCTTTCTCGTTGGTTCCGCGACCTCGCCAGAGCCTCGAAAGATATGACTCGAAAGGTATGACCACATTGCGCAACAACCTGCTGCGGCTGGGAACGACGATGGCTGCCGTCGTCGGTCTGTCCCTCGGCGCCGGCACGGCGTTCGCCACCCCCGCCGGTCCGGGTGTGTCGGGCACGATCATCGCCCAGACCACGGTGGGTGGAAAGGACTACGTCCTCCGCCAGATCACCGTCCCCCCGGGCCAGAGCACGGGCTGGCACTACCACGACGGCATCCTCTACGGCCTCGTTCAGCACGGCACGCTGAGCCACTTCGACTCGGACTGCGATTCCGACGGCGTGTACGGGGCCGGCAGCACCCTCACGGAGCCTTCGGGCGCGAACCACGTGCACCTCGGCCGCAACCTCGGCAAGACCGATGTCGTCCTCGACGTGCTGTACGTCCTTCCGCACGGCGCCCCGCTGTCGCAGGACGCCCCCAATCCGGGTTGCGACTTCGAGTAGGCCCCGCCGCCCGGTCATCCCCGTGGGTGGTGAGAAGACGCCGGATCCGGCGGCGCGGGGGGACCGGGCGGGACGCCGCACGGCGCGGGTACGAGACGCACGCGGCGCGGCCGCGACCGCGGTGCACAGCGTGGTCACGAGTGATGCGTCAGCCTGTGGCGGCTTTGACGGCCGTCACCTCTGCGGATGGCCCCGGCTCTGTCGGCGGACCACCAGGAGATCGGCGGCGCCGGCACAGTCGCCCTGGTCACCGGGGCCAGTAGCGGAATCGGCGAGGGCGCCGCGCTCGCGGTGGCCGCTCTCGGTGCACGTGTGACCGTCGTGGCCCGTCGGGCCGACCGTCTCGACGCACTCGTCGAAAAGATCGAAGGCACCGGTGGCCACGCTCTGGCCGTGGGCGCCGACATCACGGACGAAGGACAGGCCCACGCCTCCGTCGCCCGCACCGTCGAGACGTACGGCCGCCTCGACACCGTGGTGGCCAACGCGGGCGTCATGCTCCTCGGACCGATCACGGGCGCCGACAACCCCGCGTTCGTGGACGCGCAGTCGGAGGCGGTGGGCGCCGCCGCGGGTGGCGACGAAGTCGAGGGTGACTCCGTGGGGTTAGACGTCGGCGGGGTCACGGTGGGGGGCAGTGAGGTTTGGCGACCGGCCCTCTCCCCAAGACGGGAGCTGCCCGCGAGAGGACTGAACGTGCCTTCTGCTCAGCACCAGCATCGACCGGCTCCAGGGCCCTCAGCAGCAAAGGAAGTGTCCAAGAGCTGGTCAGGCCGTATACCGTCCTTGCCGCCGCGGGTGGCGCAGGTGCTTCCGGCGGGCACCTCACAGGGCGGACGATCGAGCTGTTCTGCGAGCGTGCGTGGCGGCCTTCAACCAAGGAACCGCCTTGCCGCGCAAAATTCCCTGAAGGCCGAACCGCTGCCATCCTAAGATCGCCCGCATGCGGCGTACGATCATCATCGGCGACATCCATGGCTGCTTCGACGAGCTGCTCGAACTGCTTGATGAAGTCGACATCCAACCGGACGACCTGCTGGTCAGCGTCGGTGATCTGGTCGACCGAGGTCCAGCGCCCGGTGCTGTGGTCAGGCTTTTCCGTGAACGTCCGAACTCGGTCGTGGTCATGGGCAACCATGAGCGAAAGCACGTGCGCGAGATCTTCTCCTACGCGCAGGAGATCACGCGCTTGCAGCTCGGCGACCACTACGCCGAAACGGTCGAATGGATGCGGGCTCTGCCGTACTACTTGGAGAACGAGCACGTCCGTGTTGTCCACGCCGCGATGCTGTCCGGAGTCCCGCTGTCGCACCAGAGGGAGGAGATCCTCTGTGGCTCGACGAGGGGTGAACGAGAGCTCACGGCACTGTTCCCGGACAGCTATTGGCATCAGCACTACACCGATACCAAGCCGGTGGTGTTCGGCCATCACGTAACCGGCCGGGAACCGATGATCCGCGACGGCAGGATTTTCGGTCTCGACACCGGTGCCTGCCACGGCTGGAACCTGACCGCACTATGTGTCCCAGGGTTCACGGTCCACTCGGTGAAGGCGCACGGGGACCACTGGTCGACCATCAAGCGCCAGTGGCAGTTGCCCGTCCTGAAGACCAAGCCTTGGCATGACTCCACTTGGCCGGAGCTGGCTCATGCGATAGAGCGGTTCTCTTCAACATCTGACCCAGCGGCACACCGGTGGCTGGAGGCGCTCCAAGAGTGGGCCGCGGGTCTGAAGTCGGCATTTCCCACTCTGGTCGCCACAGCGCATCGAGTCGCCAGCGAACTCACCCCGAACGAACTGCGCCAGCATCCTGCCGCGAAGGTTCTCTTCCAAGCCCGTAACGGCCGCCTCGACCAAACCAGCCTGGCCAGGCAGTGCCCAACACCGCGCCGGACGATCGACCTGGCGGCCGCATTGGGGCTGGTTCTGAACGAGCTGCCCGACTGAACCTCAGGGGGGATGGCCTCGGGGAATGCGGGCTGCTGCTGGGGATTTCGGACCAGACAGTGGCGCGCCGGTACACGCGGCTGCGGAACGAGGCGGGAGTTCGGGTGGCCGGTGCGGTGCGGTGCGGCCGGAGGCGGTGGGGCGGCAGTTGTGGCTGGTGCGGGTGCGGTGCCCATCGCTCTACGCCGCGGGCGGCAGCTCCGAGCTCGCGCACACCGTCACCGCAGTTATGGATCTGCGTATCGAGATGATGCGAGCCCGCCTCGCGACGGCGCACGAGTACGTCACCCGGCGGGTTTGATACGGAGGACGGCGGTGGTGTCGTGGATCTTGAGGACCTTCAGACTCATGGCGTCGTTGATGGTCGCGGCCGGTCCCTCACCGCAGCTCAGCCCGACGCCGCCTCCGCCCTCCGATGACACGCCGCCGCCACCGGAACAACCTGAAACGCTGTAGCCCGACCCCGTCAGCCGCGCGACCATGTCGACTTCGCCGCCAGTAATCGCCGTCACCTTGATCCGCCCGAGGCCGTACGTCGCCGGCACTGTCACGACATCCCCCACGGCGACCTCGATCTCGCACGTCCCATCGGCGCACGGCCCGGTCGGCGAGGGCGACGGCGTGGCCGTCTCCGGGGGAGTCGGTGCGGGGTCGGACACCGGTGAACCGGAGCTGGACCCGCTGGGCCGGCCCTCGGCGGAGGGCCCGTCCGAAGAATCCGAGGAACACGACGTGAGAGCCACGAACACGGCAGCGACAACAACGGCGAGGACAGCGCTGGATGACGTTCTACGCATCATGGCCCCATGAAACCCCTCCCCGGCCGGGACCCCTCCCGCCCGGGCCGGTGTGGCCGGGTGAGGGCCCTCCCAAAGCTGTCGCTGCCGCAGGACCGCACGCAGGCGTCGTTCACCAATAGCGAGGAGCCGGTCGGTGCGTTCAGCGCGGGCTGCGCGTATCCACTGTTCGGTGCTCTCGCCAGGCTCACACGCCCCGGCCTTCACCTGTTCAGCCCACCGGGGGAACTTCAGGGAGCGGTTGCTCGGCCCATATGGTCTTTCCGGATTGGCCGTAGCGGCAGCCCCAGCGCGTGGCGAACTGGGCGACGAGGAACAGTCCACGGCCGCCTTCGTCGGTGGTGCGGGCGCGGCGCAACCGCGGCTGGGTGTTGCTGGGATCGGTAACTTCGCAGATGAGTGTCGCGTCGCGAATGAGCCGGAGCCCGATGGGGCCGCCGGCGTAGCGGATGGCGTTGGTGACCAATTCGCTGACGACGAGTTCGACAGTGAAGGACGCTTCTTCGAGGCCCCAGGCGCTGAGTTGGTGTGAGGTTGCGTTCCGAGCGCGGGCGACGACGGCGGGATCGGCGGGGAACTCCCAACTGGCCGTGGCGTCCCTTGGCAGAGCTCGGGTGCTGGCGAGAAGCAGGGCAATGTCGTCGCGAGGCCGTGGGGCGACGTCGGCCAGAACGGTACGACCGATAGCGTCCAGGGGGTGGCCGGGGTGGATGAGCGAGGCGAGGCGATCGGTCAGCTGCTGGATTCCGGTGTCGATGTCGTGCTCGTGGCAGTCGAGCAGGCCATCGGTGTACAGGGCGAGGACGCTGCCGGGGTCCAGGCCGATGGTGGTGGTCTCGAAAGGCATACCGCCGACGCCGAGGGGAGGGCCGGGGGAGAGCGCGACGGGGCTACCGGTGCCGTCGGGCTGGAGGAGAATGGGGGGCGGATGGCCGGCGCTGGCGAGCGCACATTGGCAGGCGATGGGGTCGTAGACGGCGTACAGACAAGTGGCGCCAACGGTGTCCTGGTGAGCAGTGTCGGCCTCGGCGGCCAGCCGGGCGACAAGATCGTCGAGATGGGTGAGCAGTTCCTCGGGTCCCAGCTCCAGATCGGCCAGGGTCTGGACGGCGGTGCGAAGGCGGCCCATGGTTGCGGTGGCCGGCAGCCCGTGGCCGATGACGTCGCCGACAACGAAGGCGATCCGCAGCGAAGGCAGGAGGATGACGTCGAACCAGTCTCCGCTGATGTCGGCACCGCCACTGGCGGGCAGGTAGAAGCCTGATGTCACGGATGCCGGAGTGTCGGTGGTGGCACGAGGGAGCAGGCGCTGTTGCAGGGCGACGGCCGCGCGGTGCTCGCGGGTGTAGCGCCGGGCGTTGTCCACGCTCAGCGAGGCAGCGGAGGCTATATCCGCCAGCAGACCGGCGTCCAGGTCGGTGAAGGGCTCGGCCCACTTCGTGCGCCAGACCACAACTGTGCCGAGCAGGAAGCCGCGGGCGAACAGGGGAGAAGCCACCATCGAATGCGCGTGCTCAGGCACAAGCAACGAGAATGCATCCGGGAAGGCGCGCGAAAGCCCATCGTTTATGCCGGCCCGGTCGCGCAAAAGGATGGTCTCACCGCGTTGGAGGGCTCGCAGGCCGGGCCAGTCCCCGAACGGAGGGACCGGCGCCCCCGGCTGGAGCAGAGCGGCGGGCCAGGGCCCGGCGGCCGAGGCCACGGCGGCCCGACGCAAATGCAGCTCTCCACCGCCGAGGAACTTGGGGGGCTCGTCGCCACCGAGCACGGACTCGGCCAGGTTGACCCACGCGAGGTCGCCCAGGGCAGGGACGAGGACGTCGGCCAGGTCCTGGGCAGTGCGCTGCACATCGAGGGAGCGGCCGATGGTGGCCGAGGCTTGGTGGCGCAACTCCAGGTCGTGGCGGGAGCGCTGCCACTTGGCGGTGTCGGTCCGGCAGGGAGTGGGGACGGCCAGCATGAGGAAATCAGAGCAGTTCTCCAGCGGATAAATCCGGAAGGAGACTTCGACGACGGCGCCGGAGCGATGCCGCAGCAGGGCCCGTCCCGCCGTCGGCATTCCGTTCACCATGGGCTCGGCCCGGCACTCGGAGGAGTCGGCGAGCAGATGCCCGACCGGGTTGCCGCAGACCTCCTCGGCTGTTCGGTCGAGCAGCTCGGCCGCTGCGCGGGACCAGCGCAGCACGATGCCTTGCGCGTCGAGCATGGCCGTCACAATGTCGTCGAACGAGGAGAACCCAACGTCGGCGTAAGCGGTAGAGGACTTCATCTTGCGCTGCTCCTCCGCAACCTGGTCGGTTCTATTCCTATTATAGATGTATATTCCTGCCATTTATCGAATAGCGAATACATCAGGAGTTATCGGGGTTGAATTCGCGTTGTCGTAGCTGTTGAGAGAGCTTGATCCTCGCGGGCCGCCATTGCCATGAGGTACGGGTCAGCGTCCGATCGGGACCAGCGAGGGTCGGGTCGCGCACGGCCGACAACCAGCGCCGGACGCTGTCGAGGATCAAGGCCGTGATCGGCCACCGCTTCCACAAAGACTATGCCCCGCAATGGACCGGCGCGCCGCACAGCAGCGGTTACCAGCGGCTTCGCTGCGGCCCGCTCCGTGCCTTGGTAGGCCGGCCCACGCGGGACGAGACCGCCTGCGCGGTCCAAAGGACTTGCGGAGGTGTGACCACCAGCCTCCATCGGATGCCGCAGCCGACGGAGGCCGGGATCGTCAGGTTGCCGGTGGCTGCAATCCAGCATGGCGGTGCGCCCAAGGATGGGCGGGCGTGCTCAGGTGGTGAAGATGTGCTGACCCGGGGCGAGCAGGAGATGCGGGTCGTAGCGGCGCTTGGCGGCGGCGAACTCTTCCCACGCCTCGCGGTAGTGGCCGCGCCAGTCGTCGGCGGTCATCGGGATGGACCCCACGGGGTACTGGGTGGCGCCGGCTGCGCGGACCCGCTCGTACGTGGCGTGGTTGGCGGCCACCCGAGCGGTTATCGTCGTTTGGTCCTTTGGGTCGAGCGCCCACAGGACGGCCAGCAGATACGGCACCGGATCGTCCGGGACCCGCAGCAGCGGGGCGCGCAGGTGGCGGCGTGCCAGTGGGTAGAGCAGCACCAGGCCGCCGATCTCCTGTCCGGCCAGCTCATCGAGCAGGGTGCGGGACAACTCGGCGGCGCGGTCGCCAGGCAGTATCAGGTTGAGCCAGGGGTGGGCCCAGTCCCAGACGCCGATGTGCTTGAGCTTTTTCACGCCCTCGGCGAGACGGTTGAGGAATGTGAAGTACGGCATCGACTCGGCGGTGACACGGTGGGACCGGTCGTGCCGCAGGCCGCGCAGCCACTCGGCGTCGTCAGGCTCGGACCCGGCGGGCGGTCCGTAGACGGCGAACTCCAGCACGCAATTGGTGTATGCGCCCTCGTCGTTCGCCTCGACCCACCCCTCGACATACGCGTACCGCTCGTCTTCGGCAAGCCGCCGCTGATCGGCGAGGAATGTCTCGAGATCCAGGTACGACAGCTGGTAGTGCCATACGGTCTGGGGGGCGGTGACCAGCCGCAGCGTCGCCGAGACGATGACCGCGCACTGGCCGAGGCCGGCGAGCACCGCGTGGAACAGGTCCGGCCGCTGGGTGGGCGAGCAGCTGACCAGGTCCCCGGCCCCGGTGACGACATCCAGCGCGATGACGTTGTCCACCTGGGCACCGAACCGGCATGCCTGGCCACCGAGTCCGCCGACCGACAGGGTGCCGCCCACCGACAGCTCCAGATAGTCGGTGAAGATCGGGGGCGTCAGCCCCTGCTGTAGCGTCTCGCGTACCACCGCACTCCACACGGCCCCGGCCCCCACCGTGACCTGCCCGGCCTCCACGGGCCCGATCCCGTTCAGCGGCTCGGTTTCGATCACCAGCCCGCCGTCCACCTGCGCCTGTCCGTACGTCCCGTGCCCCTGGCCGCGGGCGGCCACCTCGATGCGGTAGGCGTTGCAGAACCGGATCATCGCCGCGATCTCCTCGACGGAACCGGTCCGTAGCACGCCTCCCGGGATGTGGTGCACGATATGTCCGAAGTCATCTCCATCGTCGCTGAGCAACGTCTCGTCCGCGCGTAACGAGCCCTCCAGGCGCGGCACATGCACCAGGCCGGTCCGCCCGGCGCTCACCTCCGCCTCCGTCACCCACACCCGTGCCTGCGGATCGAAGGCCACCACCTCGACCCCGGTCGCCCCTGTTCGTAAATCCGTCGGTCGCTCCACCTGCTCCGTCATGCCTCCCCCTTCCGCCCGCCGCCCGTTCCAGGCGGCACATCACGGACCCCACGTCATAAACCAGACGATCGTAGCGTCGCCATCGTGCCTGTACCGGGGCGCTTCGCGATCGGACCGAAAATCGATGTGAGGCAGGCCGTACGACCATGGTCCGGCGCAACGACGAGCCCCCTTGTCCGGGGGCAACGGACACTTCCCGCTGGGGGGCGGACTGTCCGGGAGCGGGCGAATACGGCCTTTATTGAAGTCAGCAATCAAGTAGCGAACGGGAGCGAATCTCTCGGAGGCTACGGAAGCCATGGCGGGGTTGTCGCCCCGCGTAACCGGTGGTGTCGGGTGTATGCAGGAGATATGCGTCTTCGGTACGACCCGGCTCGTTCTATCAGGCCACAGTGGTCGAGTCCGTTGCTGCTTGCTGTTCCCGTGGGCCTCATTGTGGCGATCACACTGGTCGACATCAACACTCCCGCGACCATCCCGTTCGGCCCCTTCCTGGTCGCGGCACCCGCGATCGCCGCGTCGTTCGCGGGCCCAGGGGAGACCGCCATGATCGGCGCGCTCGCCGTCGCGGCCCAGGTGTTGCTCAGCCATGTGCAGGGCGGTGTGATGACCTCGCCCCATCAGGTACAGCTCGGCGCACTGGTGGTGATCTCGGCGCTGGTGACGGTCCTGCGCTATGCGACCGACCGGCATCTGCGCCGGCTGAGCCTGGTGCGCTCGGTAGCGGTGGCGGCCCAGGAGGTGCTGCTGCGCCCGCTTCCCGGCCGGGTCGGACCACTGTGCATCGCCTCCGTTTACCACGCGGCTCAGGAGGAGGCGCAGATTGGCGGTGATCTATACGCGGCCGTACGTGTTGAGGGCGCGACGCGGCTGGTCATCGGGGACGTCCGCGGCAAGGGACTGTCCGCTGTGGGGGACGCCTCAGTGCTGATCGGTGCCTTCCGCGGGTCCGCATACTGCAATCTCTCGCTGCCCGGTGTGGCCGCCCACCTGGGCAACGCGGTTTACTGGAATTGGATCCACTCCGGCGAGGACTCCCAGGAGACCTGGGAGTCCTTCGTCACCGCCCTGGTGCTGGACGTCTACGACGAAAGCTGTGTCGCCGGAATGGTGAATTGTGGCCACCCGCCGCCCCTTCTCGTTCATGGCACCGAGATCACCATGCTCGAAACCACCGACCCCGCACCGCCGCTCGGACTCGACATGGTGTCGGAATGTGACTTCACGGCCGGGATGTTCTATTTCGAAGACGGCGATCTTCTGCTGCTCTACACCGACGGCGTCACCGAGGCCCGCGACTCCACCGGCACTTTCTACCCGCTCCCCGCTCGCCTTGCTGCCTGGAAAGGCAGCACTGCCCAGTCCCTGGTGCGCTACCTCCAAGCCGACCTGCTTCAGCACGTCGGCGGACGCATCAACGACGACGTGGCCATTGTCGCCATCACCCGCGCGGCCACCATTCCGGGCGCACAGCAGCGTCGAACCGCACGCTGACCGTGGTGACCTGCGCATTACCGGGAGCGTCCGTCACTCGATAGCGCCCCTACTACGGATGAGGCCGCTACCTGGAGTGGCCGGCTTCGCCGTGGCCCCCGCAGCCGGGGTCACCCGGCATGGGCGGCAGCGGCGGGTGCCGCCCGGGCCGTCCGTTCCCGCTGTGGCGGTGCCACCGGCGGTGTCGATCGCCGCCCGTGCGAGAACTCCGGCGCCGGCGTCCGCCCGGGTCTGTGCCCGGGCGGGGGAAGTCTTCGGCACGGGTGGTGCTGCGACCACGTGGGTCCGCGAATCCCTGAGTGAACTCTTGACGTGCCGAGGGGGGCGACATACGGTCACGCCTAATCGTTTAGGGCAGGCTGGTGACAGCGCGCGGCGATCATCCTAATCGTTTAGTAGAGCGGTGCCAGAAGTGACAAAGAAGCCCACATTGCGCGATGTCAGTCGTGCTACCGGTTTGTCTGTCTACACGGTCTCGCGTGCGCTGAGCAACCGCGACGGAGTGTCGACAGCCAGCAGGGAACGGGTGCTGAAGGCCGCCCGCGACCTGGGGTACGTGCCGAACCGGGCCGCCCAGGAACTGCGGCGGAACACACGCAGCTCGGTCGCCGTCATCACCGCCAGCACCTCCAACTACTACTACCTGGACTTGATGACCGGGATCCAGCGCACCCTGCGTCTCTCGGACCGTGCCGCGATCGTGGCCGATGTCGCCGCGGAGGGCGTCTACACCCGCGCGGTGGAGGATTCCTTGGTGCACGACCTGATCCAGTCACGGACCGCCGGGGTGATCGCGACGCTCACCCTGAGCCGGCGGAGCATTCAGTTGCTGGAGAAGTGGGATATCCCCGTGGTCTTCGTGGACTCGGCGCCACCCGAGGGCGCGGACCGGGTGCCGAGCATCACCACGGACAACATCGGCGCCAGTATGAAGGTCGGTGCCCATCTGGCCGGCCACGGCTACACCGACTGGCTGTTCCTGGCCTATCCGGCGCGCTGGTCGACCCGCGCACAGCGTGAGCGCGGGCTGTGTGAGGCGGCATCCGCCTACGGCGCCACGCTGGAGGTGCTGGAGAGTGAGAACGACACGGCGTCGGCCTACAGCACGCTGAGCCGCTACCTGGACACCCCCGGCCGTACCCTGCCGCGCGTCATCATCGCCGGCAACAACCCGATGGTGCACGGTGCCCTGCGCGTCCTCCAGGACCGGGCGGTCAAGGTACCCGACGAGGTCGCGATCGTGGCCTTCGACGAATTCCCCTGGGCCCCGCTGCTGGACTCTCCACTGACCGTGCTGAACGAGGACAGCGAGACCATCGGCGTGCTGGCCGCACAGATCCTCACCGGGATCATCGACGAGCAGGTGGAGGCCGAACGCCTGGGCAAGGCGACCACACCCGTCTATCGACCCGAGCACCGCCAGGAGATGACGGCCGACCTCATCATCAGGAAGTCCTGCGGCTGCTGACCCGCGCAGCGCACCGCAGCCGGACCACGCGCCCCGAACAGCCCCGCCGGTGAACCCGGCACGCTCACCAATCCTCCGGTTCCACATCGACGCGACCGTCATCCGCACAGCCACACGTCTGCCCTCTTGGGCCGCAGACGAGCACCCGAAGGAACGCACAGCATGAAGTCGATCACCAGCAAACACGTCATCGTCGCTTCGGCCGCCCTGGTGGCGCTGAGCCTGGCCGGCTGCACCTCCGGCGACAACCGGGCCCAGGGCAAGCCTGAGAAGATCAAGAAGATCGGTCTGATGGTCCAGGACATGTCCAACCCGTTCTTCTCGGCCATGGACAAGGGTGCCAAGCAGGCCGCCGCCAAGATCGGTGCCACCGAGAACACCCAGGATGCCCAGCTCGACCTGGCCAACCAGAACAACCAGATCGACACCTTCATTCAGCAGGGTGTGAACCTGATCATCGTCAGCGCCGTCGACGGGAACGGCATACAGCCGGCGATCGAACGCGCCAAGCGGGCGGGCATCGTTGTCATCGCCGTCGACACTCCCGCCAAGAGCGCCGACGCTGTGATCATGACGGACGCCGTGCAGGCCGGTGAGAGATCCTGCGACTATCTGTTCAAGGAGATCGGAGGCAAGGGCAACGTCCTGATAGTCGACGGCACACCGATCCAGACGATCCGCGACCGCATCACCGGCTGTAAGAAGGCCATGAAGCAGTACCCCGGGATCAAGGTCGTGGGGCACCAGTCCTCCAAGAACGACCGTGCGTCGGGCCTGGCCGTCACCACCGACATGCTCACCGCCACCCCCAACGTGCAGGGCATCTTCGGAATGAACGACCCCTCGGCCCTCGGTGCGGTCCTCGCGGTCACCCAGGCCCACAAGACCGGTCGGGTGAAGGTCACCGGGGTTGACGGGAGTCCGGAGGGGGTGGCCGAGCTCAAGCGTGCCAGGTCGCCGTACATCGGCACCGCCACACAGAACCCGGCCGAGATGGTTCGGCGTGCCGTGCAGGTCGCCCAGGACATCGTCCGCAACAAGCCGCCGAAGGAAACCACGATCCTCATCCCCAGTGAGCTGGTCACCCGGGACAACGTCGCCCACTACAAGGGCTGGTGAGAGACCGACGGCCACATGGTGCGGGCACTCGAGAACAGCCGCCCGTCACCGCCTGACCACCGGAAGGCGTACCCATGACAATGTCGCGTCCCCAGCCCCAGCCCCAGCCCCAGCCCCAGCCCCAGCCCCAGCCCCTGCTCCGTCTCGCGGCCGTGGCGAAGAGCTTCGGCCCCACCCGGGCCCTGGACGGGGTGGACTTCGACCTCCGTGCGGGTGAGGTCCATGCCCTGATGGGGGAGAACGGCGCCGGGAAGTCCACCCTGATGAAGATCCTCGCGGGCAATGTACAGCGGGACGCCGGACGCATCCTGCTGGACGGCCAGGAGATAGAGATCCGCTCGCCCGCCGACGCCGCCGCCCACGGCATCGCCATCATCCACCAGGAGCTCAACACCGTTCCGGCCATGACCGTCGCCGAGAACCTCGCGCTCGGCCGCGAACCGCGCAACCGGTACGGAGCGCTCGACCGGCGTGCGATGCTGGCCTCGGCCCGGCAGAAGCTGGCCCGCATCGGTGCGGACATCGACCCGCGCCGCGAACTGGGCGAGCTCAGCGTGGGTAGGCAACAGATGGTGGAGATCGCCCGGGCGGTCAGTGAGAGCGCCCGGATCCTTGTGCTCGACGAGCCGACCGCGGCCCTCTCACGCGCCGAGGCGCTCCATCTGTACGGCCTCATCGGCGAGATGCGCGCCGCGGGCACCGGACTCATCTACATCAGCCACCGCATGGAAGAGGTCTGGCAGCTCGCCGATCGGGTCACCGTCTTTCGCGACGGCACCTTCATCGGCACGCGGGAGAAGGACCGGATCAGCCCGCCGGACGTGGTGCGGATGATGGTGGGCCGCCCGCTGGACGACCTCTACCACCGCGATTCACGCTGCGCGGGCGACGTCGTCCTGGACGTCCAGGGGCTGCGCGGCGCTGACGGCACGGGTCCGGTCAGCCTCCAGGTCCGGGCCGGTGAAGTCGTGTGCCTGGCGGGGCTGATCGGTGCCGGCCGGACCGAAGTGGCCCGGCTGATCTTCGGCGCGGACAAGCCCTCCGGAGGCACCGTCACCGTCCATGGCAGACCGGCCACCGCCACCAGCCCCGCCCGGGCGATGGCGGCAGGAATCGCCATGGTCCCCGAAGACCGCAAGAAACAGGCGCTCTTCCTCGACCACTCGGTGGAGGACAACATCGCGGTGAGTTCGCTGGCGGGCCACGTCCATGCCGGTGTCCTCAAGCGCGAACGGATCCGCGGCGCCGTCGAGGACCAGATGCACCGGCTGCGACTGCGCCATAGCGCGCTGCGCCTCCCGGCCAAGGCCCTGTCCGGCGGCAACCAGCAAAAGGCCGTCCTCGCGCGCTGGCTGATGCGCACATGCGACGTCCTCATCCTCGACGAGCCTACCCGCGGCGTCGACGTCGGAGCCAAGAGCGAGATCTACGAAGTCATCAACGAGCTGGCCGCTGTCGGCAAGGCAATTCTGGTCATCTCCTCCGACCTGCCCGAGGCGATCGGCATCAGCGACCGCATCCTCGTGATGCGCGCCGGGCAGATCGTGCACGAACTCCCCTCACGCCATGCCACTGAGGAAGACGTGATGTTCCACGCCACCGGGACGGTGGCGCACGCCCATGGAGAAGACAATGAGTGACCACTCTCCCAGCCCTCGGCTCCAGGTGAAACCGGAGTCCACCGCCGAATCGCGGCGCGGGCCGGTGACCTCGTCGGGCTTCGACTTCGCCTACTGGTGGGACCGGGTGGGCATCCTCGTCGTCCTTGTCGTGCTCACCGCCCTGATGGCGGCCATCGCCCCCAACTTCGCCACTGTCGACAATCTGCTCAACATCGCCCGGTCGATCTCCATCAATGCCATCCTCGCGGCGGGTATGACCTTCGTGATCCTCACCGCCGGGATCGATCTCTCCGTCGGCTCGATCGTGGCCGTCTCCGGCATCGTCGCGGTACTCACCGCCACCTCCGGCCTGCCCTCGCCGGTCGCTGTCGTCGTCGGTGTGCTCGTCGGCGCCGCCGCCGGTGTCGTCAACGGCCTGCTGATCGCATACCTCTCCCTCGCCGCGTTCATCGTGACGCTCGGCACGATGACCTTCCTGCGCGGCCTGGGCTATACGATGACCGACGGTCAGCCGGTCGTCTCCAACGTCCTGAACTTCCGTGACCTCGGCAACGGCTACATCGCCGGGATCCCCGTGCCCGTGGTGATCATGGTGATCGTCTACCTCGTCGCCTGGTTCACCCTCGAACGCACCCGCTACGGCAAGCATGTCTACGCCGTCGGAGGCAACGCGGAGGCCGCCCGCCTCGCCGGCATCAACGTGCGGCGGGTCACCACATCGGTGTATGCCATCGCCGGTGCCTGCGCCGGCCTGGCGGGCGTCATCTTCGCCGCGCGCGTGGTCTCCGCCCAGCCCACCGCCGGCACCAGCTACGAACTCGACGCGATCGCCGCGGTCGTTCTCGGCGGGACCAGTCTCATGGGCGGGCGCGGGCGCCTCGTCGGCACCCTGGTCGGCTCGGTCATCCTCGGTGTGCTGAGCACGGGACTCATTCTGATGAACGTCCAGTTCTTCACCCAGCTGCTGATCAAGGGCGTCGTCATCATCCTCGCGGTGGCCATCGACAGCCTCAAGCGGCACCCGCTGCGACTGCGCCGCCCATCGGCGGCCGGCGCCGCGACCGCCACCACGCAGCGGAGCTGAGTACTCTCCCCGGCCCAAGCCACCGCCCCACACAGCGAGAGGAGCGACCGTGGCTCTGCCCGTCGTCGTCATCACCGACCCTCTGCCGGGCCGCCGCGTCAGCGAACCCCTGACGTTCACCGTCGACGCCGCGCTCGAAGGAGACCTGTGGACCGCCCGCACCGACACCGGCGAGGAGGTGCTCTGCCAACGGCTGACCGCCCCGGCCACCCCGGGGCGCACCACCTTTGTCGCCGTCGTCTCGTTCGAGCAGCGGGTCGAGCTCACCCTGGCCGGACCGGCTCAGAGTGCCGGCGACGGCATCCGGACACGCGAACCCCAGGAACCAGACGCGTTCGTCCGCCTGGACACCGGCTACTTCGACCTGGAGATGTGCACCGGGACCGCCCAGGGCACCGGCGCCTCCAAATGGGGACTACGTCACTTCGGCGCCGTGGCCGAGGGTGTGGACCTCCTGCCCTCGGGCAACAACGCCATCGGCGGCTTCTACGGGCCGTTCTTCACCCCGGAGAACGGACTCATCAACCCGCCCGAGCACACCACCGTCGATATCGAGGTGGTCGAGCAGGGACCGGTCCTGCACCACTACCGGATGCACGGCACCGTCCCCGACGGCCTGCTCGAAGAGCTCCGGGGGAAGACCTTCTCCATCGACTGGCGATTCACCCACGGCACGCCGTACTTCACCCGCAGCTACCGAGTCGACGACTTCCAGGCGGTGATCAACGGACGCTCCGTAAGCAACAAGATCACCGTGGGTGACGAGTTCGAAAGCGGCGCCGGCGACATCGTCTTCACCCGCTTCGAGGCATACGACGGGACGCGCTACCGCGCCGGTGACCCCTACGCCGAGGAGTTGAAGACCATGGTCGGCAAACTGCTGGCCTCCGGAATATCGGCCACCGAGAAGTTCGAGACGTTCAAGTCGCTGCTCACCGGTGATTTCGACTCCGCGCACTGGGATCTGTACTGGCGGCTGTTCAGCACCTGGGAAGGTGCCCTGCCCGATGCCGACATCGGAAAGTGCCTCGGCCAGGTCAGGGCGGCGTCCCATGTCCGGGCCGACCTGAACGACCGGCCCTGGACGTTCGCCCGCGACGGCGTCGACGTGTCCACGCTGGCGGACGAGACGATCTTCGCCGGACCGGCGACCAAGACCGTCGAGTACCACCCCCGGTACCGCCGGGCGATGGTCTGGTGGACCTCTCAGGCATCAGGGGCATTCCAGGTCGTCCAGCGACGCCAGTCAGGCTGGGTGAACTGGGGCACCAACGGCGAGAACGAATGCCCGGAACTGCCCGTCGGGGTCGAGATCAAGACCGCCTACGGATCGTTCGTCGAAACCTGGACCACAGTGGCCGATCAATTGGAAAACCCGCCGCACGTCGCCGTCGGCTGAAGAGAAAGACGGGAAGAGAAGCGCCGCAGTCGCAGCACACGGCCACGCGACGGTGCCGGCTCACCGGTCAGGGCTGCCCTCCCGCGGCTACATCAAAGGTGCTTGAGACGCCGCCTTTCCAAGAGATATCCCAGAGCAACGGCGCACAGGGAGGGCAGGGCAACGACCGCCTGCGGGAATTTCCTCTCCTTTTCGTGTCCACAGTCGGTCTCTTCTCCCTCGCAGTCGTTGGCCGCGCTGGTGCCAGGATAGGCAAGGGCAGAAATCTGCGTGAGCCAATACATACTGGCGGCCGCAGCGCCGTTCTTGAGATTATGCTCCGCATTCCCGTTCGACTTCCAGATGTTATAAATGGTAAGTGTACCGAGAGCGACTCCCGTGCTCATTGTCTGAGCATTGTGGAACTTGGCATGAGGAGGCCAGGTGGGGTTGTAGATATGGGTTTTATTCCAGTCTGCAATGTAGGGGCCGACGGCTGTTGTGAGGGCTGCCAGAGAGATGAGGGCGCGCCCGGCGGTGAAACGCCTGTCCGCAGGAGTGGTCATGGTCATTATTTCCTTCCGATTTTTGCATCGGGATAAATTTCGCGAAGAAACTCCGAGCGCGCGTGATCAAAAGTCATCAGTGCAGTTGAAGCAGCCGATTCCACTGCACGGGAATCAACTGGCGTGGACGGCTCGAGCAAAACTCGCGAGACATCAGAAAGCATTACATCTGAGTCTTCCACGCCAAATTGGCGAGGATCGACAACGGGATCGTTCGCGTCCATGTGAAACATCCCCTCGACCATCGCGAGCAGCGCGTAGATCTGCGTTCCTGCGGATAGGTCGGTTCGTATCAAGCCATGCTCACGCAGAATTGGGATGCTTTTCACGAGCAGTGGGACCGGGCCGATCGTGCTTCTGATCCTCCGGATGTCAGGGTGTTCCTTGAACCAGCCAAGCAGTTCAGAATCCTGGGTTTGCATGGCAACAATGAACGGGTGTTTACGAACTGTGCGCCGCATCAGGGGAAGGAAGCTGTGCGGGACGATGATGTTCGCGTCTGCCGCAACGGAGGTATGGACGGTCTCGAGCATCGCCATCGCATCCCTGGCGTAAAGGTCGATGATGAGGCTCTCTTTCGATTCCCAATAGAGGTAGACCGTTCCCTTGCCTACACCGGCGAGGGCGGCAATATCGGCTATGGCAAAACCTCGCGGTCCATGACGGAGAAGGAGTTCTCGGGCGGCATCCAAGATGCGCTGCTCCTTCGGAGCCTTCCGATTGGCTGTACTCACAACCCCACCGCCGGTGCTCGCTGCCGCATCGTTCGCCTGTCCATGCTCATAGACTCAGGATGGCATGACTGATCGGATTGGTCATTTGGTCAGTGATGTGATCCGGGGCACAGTCTCTTGGCTCTCAAGGCAGATGCACGTCCGCGGGCGACTCAAGCGCGGTTGTACGGGGAACGGCCGTCCCGCTCATCAGTGGACGAGCCGCCCCTGTCTCGGGGCGATGACTGCTTCCCCGGTTCAGGGCCGATGCACCTGTTCGGCACCGACTCAATGTGCACACTGCTTACATCGACTATGTTGTGGATGTAAGCAGTGCAAACTTGAAGTGAGTGTCATGACGAGGGCGGGCGGCTCGTACCACCACGGCGACCTGCGGGTCGCTTGTCTGCGTGCGGCGCGCGAGCTGCTGGAGGAGGACAGCGGCGGCGGGCTCTCGCTGCGCGCGGTGGCCCGGCGGGCCGGTGTGTCGGCCACCGCTCCGTATCGGCATTTCCCCGATCGGGAGGCGTTGGTCTCCGCGGTCGCCGCGCAGGGGTATCGCGAGCTCGCGGAGCGCCTCGCCGAGGCGCATCCCGCGCCCGCGACGCCGGAGGACCTCGCGGGCGTCGCCGTGGCCTATGTGCGGTTCGCCCTCGCGCATCCGGCCCTGTTCCGGGCCATGTTCTGCGAGCCCTGCGACCCGGGCAACGCCGAACGGGCCGCGGCGACCGCCGCCGTCTCGGCGTACGTCCACGCCCTCGTTCGACGCGCTTTCCCCGGGAGCGGCACCTGTTCGGACCAAGAGGCCGACCTCGAAGGGCTGGCCACCGCCGTCTGGGCCCTGGTGCACGGCCTCGCCTTCCTCCACCTCGACGCCAAATTCGACACCTCCACCCCCGAGGTCGTAGCCGACCGGGTCCGAGCCGCGGTCCACGCGCATCTCGGCGTGACCGCGCGACGGTGCCGGAACACGCGCAACGGCGAAAGCAGGTAACTCCCATGCAGGCATACGTTCTCACCCGCTACGGAGACACGAACGCGATGGAATTGCGCGACGTCCCCCAGCCCACGCCGGGCGCGGGCGAAGTGCTCATCCGCGTGTACGCGGCGGGCCTCAACCCCGTCGACTACAAGGTCCGCCAGGGCAAGATGCGGATGCTCACCCACCTCGACCTCCCCAGGGTGGCGGGCAGCGAACTGGCCGGTGTGGTCGAGGAGACCGGCCCGGGCGTCACACGTCTCGCCGTCGGGGACCGGGTGTTCACCAGGGTCGACAAGCAAAAGCTCGGCGCGTATGCCCCCTATGCCGTCGTCGACGAGACCTTTGTGGCGAAGATGCCCACGTCCCTGGAGTTCACCGATGCGGCCGGGCTCCCGCTCGCCGGGCTGACCGCCCTGCAAGCGCTGCGCGACGAACTGGCCGTCAAGACCGGTGACAAGGTCTTCATCTCCGGCGGCGCCGGCGGCGTCGGCACCCTCGCCATCCAGCTCGCCGTCTGGCTCGGCGCGAAGGTGACCACCACTGCCTCGCCCCGCGGCGAGGACCTGGTCCGCTCCCTCGGGGCCGAGAGAGTGATCGACTACCGGACGCACAAGTTCGTGGACATCCTGCACGACTTCGACGGAGCGTTCGACCTGACCGGCGGCCAGGACCTGATCGACAGCTTCGCCATCCTCAAGCCCGGCGCCAAAACCGTCTCCATCGCCGGCATCCCCGATGCGACGACCGCCCGCGACATAGGCGCCGGCCCCCTGGTGACCGCCGCGCTGACGGCGGCCAGCGCCAAGATCCGCCGCGCGGCCCGGCGCCGCGGCGTCGGCTACCGGTACATGTTCATGCACCCCAGCGGAGACGACCTCGACGTACTGTCCGAACTGGTCGACACGGGCACCCTCACGACGGTGACCGACCGCGCCTTCCCCTTCGAGCAGATCCCCGACGCCTTCGCCTACCTGGAACAGGGCCACGCCAAGGGCAAAGTCGTTGTCCAGATGTGAACCCCACGCCCCAGCGTGAACCGGACCCCATCCGGCCGCCACGTCGTCCGCATCCGAAGCGCGCCGACTACACCGAAGAACGCTCCTACAGTTCTGCCGCCAGCGGCGGCTTCGACGTCACCGAATTCGCCTGCCGCGTTGACGCGGCGGCCGCGAGGTCAGCTCGGGGCTGAGCTGACCGCGCGTGAAGAGTGGCCTGCCGCTGACCCCACTGGGCCAAGTGGAACGTCGATCACAAGCGGGGCGGTAGACGCAGCGATACCTGGATCGATTACCGCGACCTGCTGACCGCCGCCCACCAACAAGTAATGTCGGGATTCACGTAGCCGTACCCACGGTGGTCAGGACCCGTCAGGGGGAGAGGCGCGCTGGTGCGGGTGGGAGCCCGCTAGCTCATTGACCGGGAATCGTGCCGGTTGCCCGGACAGAATGCGCACGGCCTCTTCAGCGGCGATGGTCCGTACCGTCCTGACGGCTTCCTCGGAGTAGTAGGCGGCGTGAGGCGTGACGATCGCGTTGGGCAGCCTGAGGAGGGGGTTGCTCGGGCGCCATCCACGCTGTTTCGCGGGTTCCTCCTCGATGTCGTCCAGCGCCGCGCCGGCGATCCATCCTTCGTCGAGGGCCTGGTGGATCGCCGCATCTTCCACGATGGGACCGCGTGCGGTGTTGATGAGGATGGCGCTCGGCTTCATCCGGCGGAGCGTCGCACGGTCGAAGGTGTGGTGTGTCTGTGGGGTGAGCGGCGTTTGGACCACCACGTAGTCGGCATTTTCCACCAAGTCGTCGAAGGACATCGGTCGGACCTGGTATGCCCGGATCTCAGGCTGGTCGAGAAACGGGTCATATGCCCAGACCTCGACGCCGAACGCTTTCGCGCGTTCGGCGATGAGCCGTGCGATGGAGCCGAAAGACAGCAGGCCCAGTACCTGTCCCCGGAGTCTGTGGATGGGCCTTCCGGTCTTCCAGTGCCATTCGCCCTGTCGGGTCGCCCGGTCGTACTGGCAGATTTTGCGGGCGGCCGCGAGCCAGAGCGCGACGGCATGATCGGCGACCTCTTCGGCACACCATTCGTTCGGTGCGGCCGTGACCTGGATTCCGCGTCGGGTCGCGGCGTCGACATCGACGATGTCCACGCCAGTGCCGTAGCGAGCGATCACCCGGCAGCGGGTCAATGCGTCGATGGCGCGGGAACCGACACGCGCGTACTGGGTCAGGATGCCGACGGTCTCTCGTCCCGCCTCGATCACCTCGTCCTCACTCTTGCACTGCGCGGCAAGGAGCTGGAGTCCGGCGCCTTCGATGATGGCGCGTTCGATGTCCACATCACCGAAGTCGAAGTCGGCGATGAGGATCGCTTCGCTCGAGTCAGTGCGAGTCACGAGGAATTCCCTTGGTGTGAACGAGATCCTGGTACGACACGGCAAGCTCCAGGCAGCCCCCGCTGTCCAGTTGGCCGACGGTGGAACGGTAGATCTCCTGCCACGGTGTCTGGTGCTCCAGCGCCGGGGGTGTGTAGTCGGCCAACCGCGCGGCGATCTCCTCATCGGGCAGGAGGACGTCGACGCGTGCGTTGTCCAGGTCGACGCGGATCCGGTCGCCGGTGCGCAGGATGGCAAGGTTGCCGCCGACCGCGGCCTCGGGGCTGGCGTTGAGGATGGACGGTGCATCCGACGTGCCGCTCTGCCGGCCGTCACCGAGCGCAGGCAGCGCGGTGATGCCTCGCTGGATCAGCTCCGCGGGAAGCTCCATGTTCACGACCTCGGCCGAGCCTGGATATCCGACGGGCCCGGTGTAGCGGATGACGAGGAGGCAGTCCTGGTCGATGTCCAGCTCTGGGTCTTCGATGCGAGAGTGGTAGTCCTCGGGCCCGTCGAAGACAATGGCGCGAAAGTCGAATACCGACGGATCGTCGGAGTGTGGCAGGCCGCGGGCCCGAAAGCTGTCGGTGATGACCGACGTTTTCATGACCGCGGAGTCGAACAGGTTCCCGGTCATGACAAGCAGTCCGCCTTCCGCGGTGACGGGATCGTGGAAGGGGCGGATGACCATCGGGTCGGCGGGCGGGACATCCTCCAGGTTCTCGGCCACCGTACGACCCGAGACGGTTGCGGCGTCACCGTGCAGGTGCCCCGCTTCCAGCAGCGCCCACATGACCGCCGGTACACCGCCGGCGCGGTGGAAGTCCTCGCCGAGGAACTCCCCTGCGGGAGCGAGGTTCACCAGCACTGGAATGTCGTGTCCGACCGGCTGCCAGTCCTGGTTGGACAGGTCCACCCCGACGTGACGTGCGATGGCGTTGATATGGATGGGTGCGTTGGTCGAAGCTGCGATGGCCGATGCGACAACGATCGAGTTCTCGAAGGCCTGCCGGGTCATGATCTTGCGGGGGGTCAGGTCCTCTCGCACTATGGTCACCGCCCGGCGGCCTGTGTCGTAGGCCATTTGCGCCCGCTCGCTGTAGGGGGCCGGGATCGCCGCGCAGCCGGGCAGGGACATTCCGAGCGCCTCGGCCAGACTGTTCATCGACAGCGCGGTGCCCATCGTGTTGCAGTGCCCGATACTGGGCGCGGAGGCGGTCACCCGTGACATGTATTCGTCGTAGTCGATCTGCCCGCTGGCGAGTAGCCGCTTCGACTGCCAGATCACCAGCCCCGAGCCCGTCCGCACGCCGTTGTGATAGCCGTTGAGCATAGGTCCCCCGGACAAGACGATCGCCGGAATGTTCACTGTCGCCGCCGCGGTCAGGCAGGCGGGCGTGGTCTTGTCGCAGCCTGTCGTCAGAACCACTCCGTCAAGTGGATAACCGTAGAGCACCTCGACCAGTCCGAGATAAGCGAGGTTGCGGTCCAGCGCCGCGGTGGGGCGCTTTCCGGTCTCCTGCAACGGATGGACGGGGAACTCGAACGGAATGCCGCCACCGTCGCGGACCCCGGCCTTGATCCGGTCGGCGAGGGTGCGATGGTGCTGATTACAGGGAACCAGATCGTTACCTGTCTGAGCGATTCCGATGATCGGTCGGCCCGACCCAAGTTCAGCCCGTGTGAGGCCGTAGTTCAGGAACCGCTCAAGATACAGAGCCGTCATCTCCGGATTTCCCGCATTGCGCACCGACCAGTGGCTGCGCACGGCCAGCCAGGTACAGCCCGCGCTGTGGGTACGCCTGGCGGGGCTGGCCGACACTGCGGAGCAGGCGTGGCGTCAGCCAGACCAGGGGATCTGGGAGGTGCGCAGCGAGGGCCGGGCGTTCACGTACTCGGCCGGAATGTGCCAGGTGGCCCTGGACCGAGCCGCGACCATCAGCGAGCGGCTGAACCTGCCCGGGCGCACCACGGCTTGGCGGGCCTCGGCCGACCGGCTGCGCCGGGTCATCCTGGAGGAGTCCTGGGACGAGGACACGCAGACGCTGAGCGCACACCTGGACGGCGGCGGCGTGCTGGACGCGAGCCTGCTCGCACTCCCGCTGCGCCAGGTGCTGCCGGCCGACCACCCGCGGATGGCCGCAACCACCACGGCCATCGCCAAGCGCCTGTCGGCCGGTGACGGCCTGCTCTACCGCTACCTGCACCGGGAGTCGTCCGACGGCTTGTCCGGCGACGAAGGCGCCTTCATGCTGTGCAGCTTCTGGCTGGCCGACAACCTGACCGCCCAGGGCCGACTCGATGAGGCCGAAGAGCTGTACGCCTCGCTGTGTGCCCGTACGAGTCCGCTCGGACTGCTGCCGGAACAGATCGACGCCACCTCCGGGGAGTTCATGGGCAACTTCCCCCAGGCGTTCAGCCATATCGGGATCATCGCCAGCGGCGTGAACCTCGCCCGTGCGAAGACAGGCGCCCGGACATGATCGATCGGCTCGCCATCTTCGGCGCGACGGGAGACCTCGCCGCTCGCTACCTCCTGCCGGCCCTGGCCGCCCTGCGGGCCGCGGGCTGCCTCCGCGACGGCTTCCAGCTGATCGGCGCGAGCAGGGAGGATTGGGACAGCGACCAATACCGCGGCTGGATCGCCGACCGGCTCGACCGCCACGGCAGCTTCTGTCCCGCCGACGCCAGGAGGGCCGTGGCGGCCTCGGCCCACTACCGGCAGGCCGACGTCACCAACCCCGGGGACGTCGCCGCGGTCGTCGCCGGAGACGACCCGATCGCCGCATACCTCGCCCTTCCTCCGGCCCTCTTCCCGCACGTGGTCACCGCCCTGTACGACGCGGGCCTGCCGACGGGCAGCCGGATCGTGCTGGAGAAGCCGTTCGGCGAAGACTTGGCGAGCGCGCGGGAACTGAACTCGCTGCTCGCTGGTCTCGTACCCGAGCAGGCGGTGTTCCGGGTCGACCACTTCCTGGCCATGACGACCGTCCAGAACGTGCTCGGGAGCCGGCTCGCCAACCGGGTGCTGGAGCCCCTCTGGAACAGCACCCACATCGCGGAAGTGGAGATCATCTGGGACGAGACCCTCGCCCTGGAAGGCCGGGCCGGCTACTACGACCGCGTCGGCGCACTGAAGGACATGGTGCAGAACCATCTGTTGCAGTTGCTGTGCCTGGTGGCCATGGAACCCCCGATCACCCTTGGCGAGCGGGACCTGCGCGACCGGAAAGTCGACGTGCTGCGGTCCGTGCGGCCCCTCACCGACTACGACGTCGCGCACCGCACCCGCCGCGCACGCTACTTGTCCGGCCGCATCGGCGACCGCGCCATCCCCGCGTACGCTGACGAGGAGGGCGTGGATCCCCGGCGGCACACGGAGACCTTCGCCGAGGTCGAACTGGAACTGGACAGCTGGCGCTGGTCCGGGACGACGTTCCGGCTGCGCAGCGGCAAGGCGCTCGGACAGGACCGCAAGGAGGTCATGGTGCGCTTCCGCTCCGTTCCCCATCTGCCCTTCGGCCATGAGGGAGAGGCCCTGCCCAATGTGCTGCGCTTCGGACTGGAGCCAGAAGGTTTGACCCTCGACATGATGGGCATCGGCTCCCGCGCCCGAGCCTTCACCCCGCTCTCGCTGACCGCACGGATGGAACCGCCCGACCTACCCGCCTATGGCCAGCTCCTCCTGGATGTCATGAGGGGGGATCCGGCGCTTTCCATCCGTGGTGACGAAGCCGAGCAGGCATGGCGGGTCCTGACACCCGTCCTGAGCGCATGGGAGAGGGACCTCGTCTCGATGCAGGAGTATCCGGCCGGTTCCGACGGCCCGGCTCCCCGGCCGCACGAAGGCGAACAACGGCCGCGTAGCGACCTGTTGCATCCTGAAGCGCTACCGGGTGACATGCCCTGACAAGGCCGTGGCCACGAGCTCTAACAACGGCGGCTCGTGTGCTTGCGGAAAGTCTGGGCGTCCCCTACGCGGACGGCGACGACTTCGACCCGCTTTTTCGGGATTACCCGCGTCGAACGGCGGCTTCGGGTCGTATTCCGCGGCCAGCTGACAGAATCTCGCGACATCATCACCGAAGACGTGCGCAACGATCGTGAGCCCGAAGTCGATGCCCGCGGTCACACCGCCGCCGGATATCGTGTTCCGATCTATGCACACGCGTTCCGTCGACACCTCGACACCCAACTGTGCCAGATGGCCGCGAGCGGCCCAGTGCGTGGCCGAGCGATAGCCGTCAAGCAGCCCGGCCGCGGCGAGGACGAGCGATCCGTTACAGACCGAGGTGGTCCTGGCGCGGGGAGGTCCTGGCGATGGTGGGTGCGAACGGCTCGGGCAGGTCGACGCTGGCCAAACTCCTCGCCGGGCTCTACGCCCCTGCCCAGGGCTCCGTGATGTGGGACGAGGCGGGCCTCGCCACTGCTGATCCCGAGCAGCTGTGGTCATGGCTGGCGATGCTGTCGCAGGACACCGCCCGTTGGCAGGTGACCGCGCGGGAGAACCTCACCCTCGGCCAGGGCGACGGCGACGACCGGGCGGTGCTCTGCGCCGCGAAGGCGTGGGGTGCGGATTGCGGCCCGTACTCACGCTGGCCGGATGCGGAGCGCCGCAGCGGGGGCAGCAGGCCGCGCCGCTCGTAGAACCGGAGTGCACGAGGCGTCGTCCTGGAGGCCGCGGCGGCTTCGCCGATCCGCATCCCCGGGCCCTCGTCCGCCCGACCGTGGTGAGCGGTGGCATCATGCATCGGAGGGGAACTTCTCCAGGTGGTCAGCGTGATCGTCCGGGTGGGGGCCGGCGGCCGAGGGCGGGTCGATCAGCCAGTCCACAGCGATCGCGGCGGCGCGTTGTTCGAGCAGTGCACCGGCGTCGCGTATGCAGCGTGCGGGGTCGGATTCGATGTCGGTGAGGGCGTAGGCGGTCTGGATACCCGCGCCGCGCAGTTGCTCGGCGGACAGCTCGGTGCGGCCGGCGACCGCGACCACCGGGACTCCCTGGGCGCCAGCCGCGGCGGCCACGCCGACGGGTGCCTTGCCGTGCAGGCTCTGCGCGTCCAGCGATCCCTCGCCGGTGATCACCAGCCGGGCTCCGGCCAACTCGTGGCGGAAGCCGAGCAGATCCATGAGGATGTCGATGCCCGCGCTCGGCTGGACGCCGAGGAAGGCCATGGCAGCGAAGCCGACGCCGCCGGCGGCTCCCGCGCCGGGCCGCCGGGCATGCTCGCCGCCCACCACCGCGGCGGTGGCCTCGGCCCAGTGAGCCAGGGCTGCGTCCAGCACCTCGACGTCCTCCGCCGTGGCGCCCTTCTGCGGGCCGTACACGGCGGCGGCGCCCAGCGGGCCGAGCAGCGGATTGTCGACGTCGCAGGCCATGATGACCTCCGCCCGGCGCAGGCGCGGGTCCAGGGAGCTCAGGTCGATGGTGTGCAGCCTGGTCAGAGCCGCCCCGCCGCGCGGCAGTTCGGTCCCGGAGCTGTCGAGCAAGGCCCCTCCGAGGGCCTGCACGAGGCCCGCGCCACCGTCGGTGCAGGCGCTGCCGCCCAGCCCGAGGACGATGCGACTGCACCCGCCGTCCAGCGCGGCCCGGATCAGCTGCCCGGTGCCGTAGCTGGACGCGTTCAGGGCGTCCGGTCTGCCGTCGGGCAGGAGGCGCAGCCCTGACGCCTGCGCCAGCTCCACAACCGCCGTACGGTCCTTGACCGCGACCGCGGCCTGCACCGGTTCCCCGGTGGGTCCTGCGGCGGTGACGTCGACGCGGAGGAAGCCGGCGGACAGGGCCGCCTGGAGGGTGCCCTCGCCGCCGTCAGCGATGGGGACGGTGCGGATCGGCAGGGTCGGGATCGCTGCGCGCAGGCCCGCCGAGACGTGGTCGGCGACCTCGACGGCGGTCAGCGAGCCCTTGAACTTGTCCGACGCGATGACGACATGGCCGCCGGCGGGGGCCGGTTGGATCATCTGCACGATCTCACTTCCGGGAGATCCGGCTCCGGGAAGCTGCTCGGAGCGGTTCGAAACGAAGAATGACGAGGTGAGAAAGGGGGAGGGCCTCCCGGCGGCGCCGGCACGACCGGATTTGGTCACGCCGCCGGGAGGAGTCTTTCGACGCTACGTCAACTGAGGGCGCGGGCCGGTCAGTCGAGCGTGTTGAGCACCGCCGTGGGCGCGTCCGAGGCTTGGAGGGCGACCGGCTCGAACTCGTTGATCGAGTCGAGGCCGACGCCGCCCATGGAGACGTTGGTGACGCGCTCCAGGACGACCTCGACGACCACCGGGACGCGGTAATCGGTTATGAGCTTCTTGGCCTGGTCGAACGCGGCACCGAGCTCGTTCGGGTCGTAGACCCGGATCGCCTTGCAGCCCAGCCCCTCGGCGACCTTAACGTGGTCCACGCCGTAGCCGTTGACCTCGGGAGCGTTGACGTTCTCGAAGGACAGCTGGACGTGGTAGTCCATGTCGAAGGCACGCTGCGCCTGGCGGATCAGGCCCAGGTACGCGTTGTTCACGACGACGTGGATGTAGGGGATGTTGAACTGCGCGCCGACAGCCAGTTCCTCGATCATGAACTGGAAGTCGTAGTCGCCGGAGAGCGCGACGACCTGGCCCTCGGGGTCGGCCGTGGCGACGCCGAGGGCGGCCGGCAGGGTCCAGCCCAGCGGGCCTGCCTGTCCGGCGTTGATCCAGTTGCGCGGTCCGTAGACGTGCAGCATCTGCGCGGCCTGGATCTGTGACAGACCGATGGTCGTGACATAGCGGGTGTCACGGCCGAATGCCTTGTTCATCTCCTGGTAGACCCGCTGCGGCTTGACCGGCACGTTGTCGAAGTCGGTCTTGCGCAGCAGCCGGCCCTTGCGCTCCTGGCAGCCGGCCGCCCACTCGGAACGGTCCTTGAGGACCCCGGCCTCCTTGCGTTCCTTCGCGACCTGCACGAAGAGCTCCAAGGCGGCCTTGGCGTCCGAGGCGATGCCGAAGTCCGGCGCGAACACGCGGCCGAGCTGGGTCGGCTCGATGTCGACGTGGACGAACGTACGGCCCTCGGTGTACTTGTCGATCGCGCCGGTGTGGCGGTTGGCCCAGCGGTTGCCGATACCCAGGACGAAGTCCGACTCCAGCAGCGTCGCGTTGCCATAGCGGTGCGAGGTCTGGAGACCGACCATGCCGGCCATCAGCTCGTGGTCGTCCGGGATCGTGCCCCAGCCCATGAGGGTGGGGACGACCGGCACACCGGTCAGCTCGGCGAACTCGACCAGCAGGCCGGAGGCGTCCGCGTTGATGACACCGCCACCGGAGATGATCAGAGGCTTCTCGGCGGCCTGGAGCATGTCCAGGGCCTTCTCGATCTGCGCCCGGGTCGCGGCCGGCTTGTAGACCGGCAGCGGCTCATAGGTGTCGATGTCGAACTCGATCTCCGTCATCTGGACGTCGATCGGCAGGTCGATGAGCACCGGGCCGGGACGGCCGGAACGCATCAGGTGGAATGCCTGCTGGAAGACACCGGGGACCTGGGCGGCCTCGAGGACGGTGGTCGCCGCCTTCGTCAGCGGCTTGGCGATCGAGGCGATGTCGACGGCCTGGAAGTCCTCCTTGTGCAGCTTGGACACCGGCGCCTGGCCGGTGATGCACAGAATCGGGATCGAGTCCGCGGCGGCCGAGTACAGGCCGGTGATCATGTCGGTGCCGGCTGGGCCGCTGGTGCCGACGCAGACGCCGATGTGGCCGGCCTTGGCACGGGTGTAGCCCTCCGCCATATGCGAAGCACCCTCGACGTGCCGGGCCAGGACGTGGGTCAGACCGCCGTTGGTCCGCATCGCGGCGTAGAACGGGTTGATCGCCGCGCCGGGCAGCCCGAACACATGGGTGACGCCCTCACGCTTGAGGATCTCCACCGCGGCCTGGGCCGCTGTCATACGCGCCATGTCAGTTCACCTCTCGTCCGGCGAGGCGCTCGACACCTCGGAGCAATGCGGAGTGGTCGAGCGAGCCGTCGCCGTTGGCGCGGGCCGAGGCGACGAGCTGGGCGGCCAGCGAACCGACCGGCAGCGGCGCCTCGACGGCGCGGGCGGCGGCGGTCACGATGCCCATGTCCTTGTGGTGCAGGTCGATCCGGAAGCCCGGAGCGAACTCGCGGTTGACCATGTTGGCCTTCTTGCGGTTCAGCACGGTCGAACCGGCCAGACCCCCCGCGAGGACGTCCAGCGCGACCGGCAGGTCGACGCCCGCGTTCTCCAGGAAGACCACGGCCTCGGCCACGACCTGGATGTTCACCGCGACGATGAGCTGGTTGGCGGCCTTCACGGTCTGGCCGGCGCCGGTCGGACCGACGTGGATGACCGTGGTGCCCATGGCGTCGAAAACCGGCTTGGCGTCGGCGAAGTCGTCCGCCTCGCCACCGACCATGATGGACAGGACGGCCTCGATCGCGCCGGCCTCGCCACCGGAGACGGGGGCGTCCAAGGTCCGCACGCCCTTCTCCTTGGCGGCGGCGGCGACCTTGATGGAGGTCTGCGGGGTGATGCTGCTCATGTCGATGACGAGCGTGCCCGGCTTCACGTGCTCCAGGACACCGCCCTCACCGAGGACGACCTCCTCGACCTGCGGGTCGGCGGGGACCATCGTGATGACGACCTCGGCGTCGGCGACAGCCTCGGCGACGCTGCCCGCGCCCCTGCCGCCGGCGGCGACGAGCTTGTCGATGGCGGGCCGGCTGCGGTTGTAGCCGGTGACGGTGTGGCCGGCCTTGACGAGGTTGGCGGCCATCGGGCCGCCCATGATGCCGAGGCCGATGAAGGCGATCTTCCGGGGGGTGGTGTTCAACGCTTCTCCTTGGTCGATGTTCTGCGGGCGGACCGGATCTTCAAGGGGCCGTTCAGCCTGCGCGGCGCTCCCGGGGAAGCCAGTCGAAGCTGTCGGCCGAGGCGACGGTCGGCTTGTACTCCAGACCCACCCAGCCGCGGTAGCCGAAGGCTTCCAGCCGGGCGAGCCGGCCCTCCAGGCCGATCTGCCCGGAGCCCGGCTCGCCGCGTCCCGGCGCGTCCGCGATCTGCACGTGGCCGATGCGGGCGGCGTGCGCCGCGATCACGGCGTCGACGTCGTCGCCGTTGACGGTCAGGTGGAACAGGTCGGCGAGGAAGCGGACGTTGTCCACGCCGCTCTCGCGCTCGACCCGGTCGATGACGGCGATCGAGTCCGCCGCGGTGAGCAGCGGGTAGGCCGGAGCGCCGCTGACCGACTCGACCAGGACCGTGGCGCCGGTCCGCTGCGCGGCCCTGGCCGCGAGGGCCAGATTCTCCGTGGCGAGGTCATCCTGCGCCTTGGGGACGACGCCCTCCACCCGGTTGCCGTACAGGGCGTTGAATGCCTTGCAGCCGAGCTGCTCGCCGATCCCGAGAGTGACGTCGATGTTGTCACCGAACTCGGTGGACCGGGCGGGCCACGACACCAGGCCGCGGTCGCCGCCGGCCATGTCGCCGGCGAAGAAGTTGAGCCCTACGAGCTGGACGCCCGCGTTACGCACGGAATCGACGAACGCGTCGATGTCCCGGTCGGACGGCACAGCCTCGGCGAACGGCCACCAGAACTCGACCGCGTCGAACCCGGCGGCCTTCGCCGCGGCCGGACGCTCCAGCAGCGGGAGTTCGGTGAAGAGGATGGACAGGTTGACCTCATACCGAAGGTGATGCATCTTCATTTCCGCTTTCTGGAAGAAGGATTCTACGTTATGGAATGTCTGCCTGTGGATCCGGCTGTTGTCAAGAGATTCCCTGCGCGAAATGCCCCTGATGGAGGCAAAGGTGCCGAGGAGTGCCTCGGATGCCCCTCGGGTATCGCTCGGGGACGCCCACGGGCGTTGGGACGACGCGCCGCACCCGCGTGGATCGCCGTCGGCTCCCGCGAACCCCGGATCAGGCCTCGCGGCCGAGTGCCTTCAGGTAGGCGCGCCACCCGCCGAACTCGGTGATCTCCTTGTGGAGGTCCCGCTCCAGCTCGCCCCGGCGAAGGATCATCGAGAAGCAGGCAGAGCCGTCGTCGAGCTTGATGATGCCGAACTCCAGCTCGGCCGGCTCGGTTGGCAGCAACTCGTCACGCAGCACCTCCATGGGCACGTCGTACACCTCGCCCTCGACGGCTGTGTCGACGGAGGTGTCCGGGAGCAGACCCGGGCAGGTCTCCCGGATGGAGAAGAAGCGGTAGCCGGGAGCGGTACGGGTCTTCTGCACCAACGGGGCGCCCTGGAGGTGGTGGTGGAACGGGCCACCCTCCATCGCCTGGCCGTTCAGAAACATGTGAGCCATGGGGACCTTCTCTCTGAGTTGCCCTGAGACGAAAAGTCGTCGTCGGGCGGGGGAGGCCGGACATGAGCGGGGCGCGGTGGCCGATCGGTCGCGAAAGCGGCCGGTCAGTCCAGCAGGGCATAGCCGGGCACGGTGAGGAAGTCGGCGAAATCGCCGTCGAGGGCGACCTGCTCGAACAGCGCGCCGGCCTGCTGCCAGCGGCCGGCGTCGTACGCGGCGTCGCCCAGCGACTCGCGCAGACCGGACAGCTCTTCGGAGACGAGGCGGCGCACCAGTTCGGCGGTGACCTTCTCGCCGCCCTCCAGCACGACGTCGTTGTGCACCCACTGCCAGATCTGCGAGCGGGAGATCTCGGCGGTGGCAACGTCCTCCATGAGGTTGAAGATGCCGACCGCGCCGTGGCCGCGCAGCCACGCCTCGATGTATCGCAGGCCGACCGCGATGGCGCTGTGCAGCCCGCGCTCGGTGCGGGCGCCCTCGGTGCCGGCGACGTCGAGCAGCTGCTCGGCGGTGATCTCGACGCTCTCGACGGGCCGGTCCTTCTGGTTCGGCCGGTCGCCGAGAACGGAGTCGAAGGCGGTCCGGCAGACCGGCACCAGGTCGGGGTGGGCCACCCAGGAGCCGTCGAAGCCGTCACCGGCCTCGCGGTTCTTGTCCGCCGCGACCTTGGCCAGAGCCGCCTCATTGACCGCGGGGTCGCGGCGCGAGGGGATGAACGCGGCCATGCCGCCGATGGCGTGGGCGCCGCGGCGGTGGCAGGTCTGCACGTGGCGCTCCTCCAAGTGCCAGCCGACCACGACGGTGGGGAGCTCCGCGTCCGGCCGCAGGCGGTACTCCTTGCCCTCGGGTGAGGTGAAGTCGATCCGGCGCTCGAAGGCGTCGATCAGGTTCGCCTGGCCCTGGACGAGGTTCGACCAGGTCGGAGCGGTGGCGTCCTCGAAGTCCGCCAACCAGACCTGCGCGCCTGAGTTGAGGGCGTTGACGGTCATCTTGCGGTCGGTGGGACCGGTGATCTCCACCCGGCGGTCGAGCAGGGCGGCAGGCGTCTCGGCGACCTTCCACTCGGCCGCGCGGATCTCCGCGGTCTCGGGGAGGAAGTCCAGCCGGCCGGTGCGGGAGATCTCCTCGCGCCGCGCGGTGCGCGCCACCAGCAGCTCCTCGCGCCGCGCGCCGAAGCGGCGCTGTAGACCAGCCACGAAGTCCAGCGCCTGCGGTGTCAGGATTGGCTCGGCCCCCTCGACGTGGGCTCCGGTCACCTCGATATCAGGCATTGTTTTCTCCTGGGAGCTCGGCGCGGTCCGGGTCCTGGTCCTGCGCGGTGGTGTGCGCGGCGGCGGCCTCACGGACGGCTGCGGCGACGGCCGGGGCGACCGAGGCGTCGAAGACGCTCGGGATGATGGAGTCGGCCGACAGCTGCCGCGGGGGCACGGCGGCGGCGATGGCCCGGGCCGCGGCGGTCATCATCTCGCCGGTGATGTCCGAGACGCCCGCGTCGAGCAGTCCGCGGAAGAAGCCGGGGAAGGCCAGCACATTGTTGATCTGGTTGGGGTAGTCGGACCGCCCGGTGGCGACCACCGCGGCGTGCCGGCCGGCGGCGGCCGGATCGACCTCCGGGTCCGGATTGGCCAGGGCGAACACGATCGCGCCCTCGTCCATCGCCGCGATGTCCTCCTCCGTGAGGAGGTTCGGCGCGGAGACTCCGATGAACACGTCGGCGCCGCCCAGCGCCTCCCTGAGCGTGCCACGACGGCCGGAGCGGTTGGTGTTGTCGGCGATCCACCGCCGGAAGTCGTCCATCCCCGCCTGCTCGGGGTCGAGGACGCCGCGCCGGTCGCAGCCGATGATCTCCCCGACGCCCTGCTTGTGCAGCAGCCGGATGATCGCATGGCCGGCCGCGCCGACACCGGAGACCACGATCGTGATGTCCTCGATGCGCTTGCCCACCACGCGCAGGGCGTTGGTGAGGGCGGCCAGGACCACGATGGCGGTGCCGTGCTGGTCGTCATGGAAGACCGGGATGTCCAGGGCCTCGCGCAGCCGGGCCTCGATCTCGAAGCAGCGCGGCGCGGAGATGTCCTCCAGGTTGATCCCGCCGTACACCGGCGCCAGGGCCTTGACGACGGAGACGATCTCGTCGGTGTCCTGGGTGTCGAGGCAGACCGGCCAAGCGTCGACGTCCGCGAACTGCTTGAACAGCGCGGCCTTGCCCTCCATGACGGGGAGCGCGGCCTCAGGGCCGATATTGCCCAGTCCGAGCACGGCCGAGCCGTCGGTGACCACGGCGACGGTGTTCCGCTTGATCGTCAGGCGGCGGGCGTCGGCCGGGTTCTCGGCGATCGCCGTGCAGACCCGCGCCACGCCGGGGGTGTACGCGCGGGAGAGGTCGTCGCGGTGCTTGAGCTGGACCTTCGGCGTCACCTCCAGCTTCCCCCCGAGGTGGACCAGGAACGTCCGATCGCTGACCTCGAGGACGGTGACCCCGGGGACGGCGGCCACGGCCTTGCCGATCTGCTCCGCGTGGTCCGCGTCTCGGGCATCGCAGGTGGCATCGACGACCATGCGGTCGGCCCGACGCTCGGCGACGTGGAGCGCGGTGAGTGCCCCGCCCGCCTCCCCGATGGCTTCGGCGATCGCCGAAGCCATCGCGGACTCCGGGGGAGCCTCGACACGCATGGTGATCGAGTAGCCGGGAGTCGGGGGCGTCGTCTTACGGCCAACCTTGATTTCCATATTGCGGAGCCTAACTTCCGTATTGCAGAAGTCAAGGGCTCTCAGGGCCTCCGGATGTGAGCCACCTGGCCGCGAGTCACCCGGGAGCGTGCGCACTTCCGTCATGCGAAAGTCCGGGGCCCCGCGCCGCCTGGGGCTCGGCGGATGTCAGGCGGCCTGAGGGGTCGATCCCGGATGCCGGGTGCTGGGCCCGTTGCCCCCGGCGAACTTCGCCCGCACGAGCTGGTCGAAGTCCCCGCGGCGGCCCAAACTGAGGAAGTATGCTTTCGCCATGCGAAAAACGCAGAGCCCCGAGGAGTCATCTCCGGCGCGATCTGGCGGCGTCCAGTCGATCGTGCGCACCTTCGAACTGCTCGAGGCGCTGGCCGACCAGGGCGGCTCGGCCAGCCTGTCCCGGCTGGCCGAGGCGTCCGGCCTGCCGCTGCCCACCATCCACCGGCTGGTCCGGACCCTGGTCGACCTCGGCTACGTACGCCAGGAGGCGTCCCGGGAGTACGTGCTCGCGCCGCGGCTGATCCGGCTCGGCGAGAGCGCCGGCCGGATGCTGTCCACCTGGGCCATGCCCCACCTGGCGAGACTCGTCGACTTCCTCGGCGAGACCGCCAACCTCGCCATGCTCGACGGCGATCAGATCGTCTACGTCGCGCAGACGCCGGGCTTGCACTCGATGCGCATGTTCACCGAGGTTGGTCGCCGGGTCTCGCCGCACTGCACGGCCGTCGGCAAGGCGCTGCTCGCCGACCACTCCGAGGCCGATGTCCGGGCGCTGCTGCGGCGTACCGGTATGGCGGAGCACACCGAGCACACCATCACCGACCCGCAGACCTTCCAGGACCAGCTGGCCTGGGTCCGCGAGCACGGCTACGCCACCGACGACGGTGAGCAGGAGATAGGTGTCCGCTGTGTGGCCGTGAAGATCCCCAACGTGTCGTCGAGGATCGCCTTCTCCATCTCCGGCCCCGCGCCGCGGATGACCCAGGACTTGATCGACCGGGCCGTGCCACTGCTGGTCAACGCCGCCGAGGACCTGTCCGCCGAACTGAGTTCGACGGCTCTGAGCTGAGGGTGCTGCCCGCCCGCGCCCAAACCGCCGGCGGGCAGCATCTGGTCGGACCGGATTGGGACAGATCTCTCTCGCGAGAGTGCCAAAGCCTCCGCCCTCAACGGCATGGGCATTCCTCGGTCTGCGGGCGTTCCGTGTTGGTGTTCCACTGAGCGGTGTAGTCATTGAGGCTTGTCGTCGACTGCTTACCCGAGGCGGCGTATGCCCTCCAGGGCAGTCAGGAAGCCGCGCTCGTCTTCTCCGCGGTGGCGGGCATGCCCGTACGGGTGAGCAACCTGCGCCATATACACGACATATCCGCAGGCCACGAGCGTGCGCATCGGGCGGCGACAGACCGCTGACAGCGGAGGGCTCGCTCAGATCCACCCGGCCGGGTCGGTGCCCCACCCAGGCTTGGCATGAAGCGTTCCGACCGATTGACAACGGTTTGCCCTTGTCCCGGTTTAATTTCGCCTGGACTCTTGACGGTGCTCTCGGTGAAAACTACGTTCTGCATGCCGAAAGTGTTCTTCCGGTATGCAGAAACTACCCACTGCGTCTTTCCCCCTGCCCCGGGAGCCCCGTATGCCTCCTGTTGTGGATGACCGATCGTCCGTGGAAACCAATGGCACCGCCAGTTCCGGTCTCTACACGTACGATCTCGCCCCGACCAAGAAGGAAGGGCGCCGCTGGGGCGCCTACAACGTCTTCACGCTCTGGGCCAATGATGTGCACAGCCTCGGAAACTACGCGTTCGCGATCGGTCTCTTCGCGCTCGGCCTGAACGTCTGGGGCATTCTGGCGGCCTTCGTGCTCGCGTCCCTGCTGCTCTTCCTGCTGCTCACCCTGTCGGGGTTCATGGGGCACAAGACGGGCGTCCCCTTTCCTGTCATGAGCCGCATCGCGTTCGGTGTCAAAGGCGCGAAGATACCGGCCGGTATTCGCGGCGCCGTCGCCATCGCCTGGTTCGGCATCCAGACCTACCTCGCCTCCTCCGTCCTGGATGCCCTGTTGCTGGCGATGTTCCCCGGTCTGCGGGCCCTGGAGGCGCACTCCGTGCTCGGTCAGACGCCGCTCGGCTGGATCACCTTCATGATCCTTTGGCTCCTTCAGGTCCTCATCGTGAGTTACGGCATGCAGATGATTCGGCGTTACATGGCCTTCGCCGCGCCCACGACCCTCATCGCCATGTCCGCGCTGGCCGCCTGGATGTTCTTCCGGGCGGGAGGATCGATCTCCCTGTCCAACGGCCACCCGCTCACCGGCGGCGCGATGTGGCTGCACGTCCTCCAGGGCGCCGCGCTGTGGGTCGTGATCTACGGGACCTTCGTACTGAATTTCTGCGACTTCACCCGGTCGGCCAGGAGCCGCGGTTCCATCGTCCGCGGCAACGTCGTCGGCATCCCGGTGAACATGCTCTTCTTCGCCGTCATCGTGGTCGTCCTCAGCGGCGCGCAGTTCAAGCTCGACGGCCAGATCATCACCAGCCCCACCGACATCGTCAGGACCATCCCGAACATGATCCTGCTGGCCGCGGCGTCGCTCGCCCTCATCGCACTGACGATCGCGGTGAACCTGCTGGCGAACTTCGTGGCGCCGATCTACGCACTGGTCAACCTCTTCCCGCAGCGGCTGAACTTCCGCCGGGCCGGCCTGGTGAGCGCGGTCATCGGACTGGTGATCCTGCCGTGGAACCTCTACAACAGCCCGATCGCGGTGGAGTACTTCCTCGGTGGGCTCGGTGCCCTGCTCGGGCCGCTCTTCGGTGTGATCATGGCGGACTACTGGCTGCTGCGCAGGGCCCGGGTGAACGTGCCCGACCTCTATACCGAGGACGCGCAGGGCGAATACCACTACCGCCGTGGCTACAATCCGCGGGCCGTCTGGGCCTTTGTGCCCTCCGCGGCGATCGCCGTCGTCATCGCCCTGGTGCCGGCCTTCCACGCTGTGGCCGGTTTCTCCTGGTTCATCGGCGCCATCCTCGGCGCCGGGCTGTACGCCGTCATCGCGGACCGCAACGTCCTGATCCGGGACGTGGACGGCGAGGCCATCGCGGTCGCCGCCGAGTGAACCGGTCAGCAGAGCCCACCGGAATCCGTCCAGAAAGCCGATCCATGCGCATCCTCGTCGTGAACGTGAACACCACGCAGTCCATCACCGACTCGATCGGTGAGCAGGCGGCCGGTGCGGCGTCGCCCGGTACCGAGATCGTCCCGCTGACCCCCTCCTTCGGAGCGGAATCCGTGGAGGGCAACTACGAGAGCTACCTCGCCGCCGTCGCCGTGATGGAGGCAGTCCGCGCCTACACCGAGCCGTTCGACGCCGTGATCCAGGCCGGATACGGCGAGCACGGACGGGAGGGCTTGCAGGAGCTGCTCGACGTGCCCGTCGTCGACATCACCGAGGCCGCCGCGAGCACCGCCCAATTCCTCGGCCGCTCCTACTCCGTCGTCACCAGCCTCGACCGCACGGTTCCGCTCATCGAGGAGCGTCTCCACGTCGCCGGCCTGAGCGCCCGGTGCGCCTCCGTGCGCGCCAGCGGACTCGCCGTACTCGACCTGGAACGGGACGAGAAGGCTGCCGTAGACGCGATCGTCGAACAGGCCGCCCGCGCGGTGGAGGAGGACCGGGCGGAGGTGATCTGCCTGGGCTGCGGAGGCATGTCCGGCCTCACGGAGCGCGTTGCCGAACGCACCGGGGTCCCCGTCGTCGACGGAGTGAGTGCCGCCGTGACGATTGCCGAGTCCCTCGTCCGGCTCGGGCTGTCCACCTCGAAGGTGCGCACATACGCACCGCCGCGGCCCAAGCGCATGGTCAACTGGCCTCCGGCGGGTGAAGGGCGGCCGTGAACAGAGAACCAGCACAAGAGGAGGGTCCATTGCCCGACGTACAGCTCGTACTGCGCTCAACGCGCGTCATCACCCCCGAGGGCACGCGCCCCGCGTCCGTCACCGTGGCCGACGGCCGGATCGTGGACGTGCTCCCGCACGACGCCGAGGTGCCGCCCGGAGCCCGGCTGGAGGACGTCGGCGACGATGTCCTGCTGCCCGGACTGGTCGACACCCATGTGCACGTCAACGACCCCGGACGCACCGAGTGGGAGGGCTTTTGGACCGCGACGCGCGCAGCGGCGGCCGGCGGCATCACCACCCTCGTCGACATGCCCCTCAACTCCCTCCCGCCGACCACGACCGTCGACCACCTCCGTACGAAGCGGGAGGTCGCCGCAGCCAGGGCACATGTCGACGTGGGCTTCTGGGGCGGCGCGCTCCCTGACAACGTCAAGGACCTGCGGCCGCTGCACGACGCGGGCGTCTTCGGCTTCAAGGCGTTCCTGTCGCCGTCGGGCGTGGACGAGTTCCCGGCACTCGACAGGGAGCAACTGGACCGGTCGATGACGGAGATCGCCCGCCTCGGCGGACTGCTGATCGTCCATGCCGAGGACCCGCACCATCTGGCCTCCGCTCCGCAGCAGGGCGGCCCGAAGTACGCCGACTTCCTCGCCTCGCGCCCCCGTGGCGCCGAAGTCACGGCCATCACGACCCTGATCGAACAGGCGAGGCGGCATGGCGCCCGGGTGCACGTGCTCCACCTGTCGTCGAGCGACGCGCTGCCGCTGATCGCCGGGGCCAGACGGGAGGGCGTGGCCATCACGGTGGAGACCTGTCCGCACTATCTGACCCTGACGGCCGAGGAAGTCCCGGACGGCGCCAGCGAGTTCAAGTGCTGCCCGCCCATCCGCGAGGCCGCCAACCAGGATGTGCTCTGGCAGGCGCTGGCCGACGGCACGATCGACTGTGTGGTCACCGACCACTCCCCGTCCACGGCCGACCTCAAGACCGACGACTTCGCCACCGCCTGGGGCGGTATCTCCGGTCTCCAGCTCAGCCTGTCGGCGGTATGGACCGAGGCGCGGAAGCGGGGCCACGATCTCCAGGACGTGGTCCGCTGGATGTCGACAGCTACGGCACGGCTGGTGGGCCTGGACGCACGCAAGGGTGCCATAGCGGCGGGCCGGGACGCCGACTTCGCCGTGCTCGCCCCCGACGAGACATTCACCGTCACCCCCGCGGCCCTCCAGCACCGCAACCGCGTCACGGCGTACGCCGGCAGGACCCTGTACGGCGTGGTCAGATCCACCTGGCTGCGTGGCGAACGCGTCCTCGCGGACGGCGAGTTCACCGAACCGAAGGGCCAACTCCTCACCCGGCCCTCCTGATGCCCATTCCGCACCCCCGGCGGTCCACACCGAAAGGCAGACCTGATCACAGTGACGGCGATACCGACTTTCACCGGCGACGCGAACCCCTACGGAGGCGGTGATCCCTACGCGGACTACCGCACCGCCGACTTCCCCTTCACCCACCACATCAACCTCGCCGACCGTCAACTGGGTGCCGGAGTCATCGCCGCCAACGACGAGTTCTTCGCCCAGCGCGAGAACCTCCTCGTGCCCGAGCGTCCCGAGTTCGACCCCGAGCACTTCGGGCACAAGGGCAAGATCATGGATGGCTGGGAGACGCGCAGGCGCCGCGGCGCCTCGGCGGACCACCCGTGGCCGACGGCCGAGGACCACGACTGGGCGCTGGTCCGGCTCGGCGCCCCGGGCGTCGTGCGGGGCGTCGTGGTCGACACGGCCCACTTCCGCGGCAACTACCCCCAGGCCGTGTCGGTCGAGGGCGTGTCCTTCCCCGGCACCCCGTCCCCGGAGGAACTCCTTGCGGACGACGTGAAGTGGACCACGCTCGTCCCCCGCACTCCGGTCGGCGGCCACGCGGCCAACGGCTTCGCCGTGTCCGTCGAGCAGCGCTTCACGCACCTGCGTGTGAACCAGCACCCCGACGGCGGCATCGCGCGCGTCAGGGTCTACGGTGAGGTCGTCCCGGACCCCGCGTGGCTCGCCGCGCTCGGCACCTTCGACGTCGTGGCCCTGGAGAACGGTGGCCAGGCGGAGGACGCGTCGAACCTCTTCTACTCGCCCGCCACGAACTCCATTCAGCCGGGCCGGGCGCGGGTGATGCACGAGTGCTGGGAGACCCGCCGCCGCCGGGACCGGGGGCACGACTGGATCCGCTATCGGCTGGCCGCCCAGTCCGAGATCCGTGCGATCGAGATCGACACGGCGTATCTGAAGGGGAACGCCGCGGGGTGGGCTTCGGTGTCGGTACGCAACGGCGAGAACGGGGAATGGGCCGAAGTCCTGCCGCGCACCCGTCTCCAGCCCGATACGAACCACCGCTTCGTCCTCGGCACGGCGGCCATCGCCACACACGCCCGCATCGACATCTACCCCGACGGGGGCATCTCGCGGCTGCGGCTGCACGGTTCCCTGACGGAGGAGGGCGGGGCGCGACTGGCGGAGCGATACCAGACGCTCGGCAGATGAGCCCCGGCGGTCAGGCCGGGTGTCCGCCGTCCACCGCCGGTTCGTGCCAGGAGGACCGGCTCGACAGACACCTCCGGCCGGCCTTCCACGCCCGGTAATGCTGTTCGGGGTTGTCGGTGAAGGAGGCATGGCGGGGGCGCCGGCCGAGGAGGCGATGGGCCGCCAGGTCGATCACGTTGCTGCCGATCAGCTCGCTGGCGCTTTCCCGAGTCATTCCGCCCGCCAGCACGAAGGGCGTTCCCGCCATCCGCGCGCGCATGTCGCGCAGGAGTTGGTGGATCTGCTCGACCACGGCGTCGGTCACCTCCAGAGTGAAGCGGATCCGGTCCGCGACGGTGCGCCCTCCGTGAGCCGCCTTGGCTGTCGCCGCCACGGTCCGGTGTGTCAGGCTGCCCGAGCCACCCGCGGCCAAGACGGCGATGGCGGCATCCAGAAGCGCGGTACGCCGCGCAGCGCCGCGGGCGGTCAGAGCGCGGGCCTCACCCACAGTCTCTCCCTCCACCGCCGACACCAGGTACAAATACCGGATACCCGTAAGCCGAGCTGCCTCGGGTGCGTTCGGCGGCGGCCAGGCGCCCGAGATGCTCGGTCACCTGAGAAGTGCTTCTTTCCTCGCCATCAACAGGACTTTCGACAAGCTCTGTCGTCGCAGGTCGGAAGCACTTCTCGGGTTGGTGATGAAGCCTCGGGCGGACCAGCCGGGGAAAGCGCGAGATCAGCGCTGGAGGGTGAGGACGCCCGGCCGCCAGGGCAGTTGGTCGTAGGGGCCGCCGGCGGAGGGGGACTTGCCCTGGTAGAGGAACTGTAGGTTGCAGGGGTCGATGGTCATGGTCTGGTCGGGGTTGTTGCGGACCAGGTCACCGTGGCTGATGTCGTTGGTCCAGGTGGCGCCGCTGTTGGCCTTGCCCGCGAAGGGGTTGCTCTCGCTGGTGGCCTGCGGGGTCCACGAACCGCTCAGGCTGGAGGCCGTGAACGAGCGGAAGTAGCGCCCATTCGCACCGATCGCCTCAACGATCATGAGGTACTGGTTCTGGTCCTGAACCTTGTAGACCTGGACCCCCTCGAACAGGTTGTTCGTCGAGTCGCTCAGGACTGTCGTGTACGACGAGCCGAAGCTGCCCGGGAAGTTCCCGATCGGCATGTTCGCTCGGTAGATCTTGCCGTTGTCACCGGCGAAGAACAGGTACATGTTCTGGCCGTCACCGATCAGGGTCTGGTCGATCGGGCCGGTGCCGGAGCCGGAGATGCTGCCGGTGAACAGCGGCTGCGGCGAGGACCAGCCGTTGGGGTTGGTCGGGTCGCTCGACGTGCGGTAGATGAACGGCCACGCACCCCACTGGTACGCCAACACCCAGATGTTCTTGGGTGCGAAGTAGAACAGCGTGGGTGCCACCGCGGCCTGGCCCATCCCGGTCTGGCCGGTCGACGCCATGTCCGACCAGTTCGTGAAGGGACTGAACCTCATCGAGCCGTAGGACGATCCCGACACGTTCGACGCGTAGACCAGATGCTTGCCGTTGTACACCACGTTGGTGAAGTCCTTCAGCGAGACCCACCCGTTCGCCGGCTGCGCCAACACACCCGTCGATGTCCACCGGTACGTCGACGGAAGAGAACACGCGCTGGTGGCCGCCTGAGCCGGGTTGGCGACGAGCGTCGCCGCCAACGAGGCCAGGGTGGCGACCGAGGCGCCGAGCATCACAGACAGACGTTTGCGGTTGAAACTTCCTCCGCGCATGAGAACCTCTTGATTCTTGAGTAAGCGGTTCCGGTCGGCCCCGTCGGAGGCTGCCCGGACTGTCGATGTGGTGCGTGCGGTTCGTAGCGTTCCGTGGCCACCGGGTCGGCCCCTGTGGAGCAACGGCGATGTGTTCGCGATATCGAACAAGGGTCGAAGTATCGGGCAACCTGGATGGTAGGGGACCGGTGAACGGCGTCAATACCTCTCGCAGGATTCGCGGGCGACACTGGAATGTCCCGCGAGGCTGGGCCGGGCCGAGAAAGCCGGGTGGTCGCCGGGCAACGTTCAGCGAATGTCTGCCTTGTCCGAAGGCGACTCCCCGCCTGTGGGGCAGCCTTGCGCGTCTGAAGGCACCGGCGGCACCGGACAGTGTCCCGCGAGTTCCGGGGGCGGACGAGTTTGCCTTCCGCCGGTGCCCGTGGCCCGGTCACGGGGCGGGGTGAACCAGGCCACGGGAGTCCTGGATCAGTAGCCGTAGATCATCTTGTAGGCGGCCTCGGGGAGGAACTGTCCGGCCGAGGAGCCGGCTCCGACGCCGCAGTTGCCATCGGACTCGCCCGGGGTCTTGATCCACAAAAGCATCTCGGCGCCTCCGCCCAGCTGGGTGGGGGTGCCGATGCGGCGGCCCGAGGGGTTGCACCACTGGCTGTTGGAGCCGTTGCGGTTGCGGCTCGTGTCCACGACGAACGGCTTGGTGTAGCCGTAGCGGGCGCTGAGTTCGCTGTTGACGGCGTTGCCGTAGGCGGTGTTCTCGTTCGTGGTGAAGTAGTTGGAGACGTTGAGGGAGAAGCCGTGGGCCTGTCGGAGACCGGCTTCGTGGAGGCGCTGGGCCATGGTCGCCGGGTCCGCCCAGCCCGGGTTGCCGGCGTCGAGGTAGACCCAGGTGTTGGGGGCCTGGCGGCTGAACTGGGCGAGGGCATCGGTGAGCATGCCCTCGCGTTCGTCGATCTGGGCCTGGGTCATGCAACCGTAGTCCCCGAGGGAGTCCGGTTCGAGGATGACGACAGCCGGACGGTTGGTGATCCCGCCCGCGAACTGGGCGATCCAGGTCGCGTAGGCGGACGGCGAAGCGGCCCCGCCCGCGGAGTGCCCGCCGCAGTAGTCGCGGTTGTATATGTTGTAGGCCACGAGGATGGGCAGTTTGTCCCCCTGGTCCGCAGCGCCCGCGTACGCGCCGGTGGCGGTGCCGATGGTGCCGCTCCAGGAGCCGAACCAGCGGGCCATCGGGGTATTGGCGATGGAGGCGTTGATCGCGGACGCCCGGCCGTCGCCGGGGTTGGCGGCGACCCACCTCTTCGCGCTGGAGTCGGGGTCCACGTAGAACCCGTTGGTCATGGTGGTCGGGTCGGCCGCGTGGGCGGACGGCGCGATGGCGAGCGCCAGCGGCAGCGCGAAGAGCGCGGCCAGCAGGGCACGGAGTCTGTGGCGCATGACGGTACCTCGGTTTCCTGGCAGGGGTGTGTCGCACGCTCTCGGTCACGAGCGAGCGACGCGCTGAGGAAGTGCGGTGGTACGAGGCCCTCGTGTGCCGGCGACTCTCCGGCAGGGATGACGGGGCCGAAGGTCGGCAGTGAGTATTGGGAGCGCTCCCACTGGAAGCGCTCCCAATACGCTGAGAGCACATGAGGCGTGGCCCGTATCGTGTTGCGGGCTGGTCAAGCTGTCAAGGGTCGCTGTACAACTCGCCCTTCACACAGCGGGAACAAGGCTCTACAGTCTCAAAATTGGAAGCGCTCCCAACCTTCGCGCTCCTGCCTGGTCCTGAACCGGAACACGCAGTGGCGAATGCGGTGAGCGTCGCCAGCAGCACCGTTGCTACGCCTGCGATTACCTCCGCGCCGACGTCTCTTCGCGGGGCGGCGCCGTGGAGGCGCGCACCACGAGTTCGGTGGCGAGTTCGATGTGGTGGGACTCGACCTTTTCGCCGTTGGCCAGTCGGAGGGCGGTGCGCAGGGCGGCACCGCCCATCTCCCGTAGCGGCTGGCGCACGGTGGTCAGTGGCGGTGAGGTCATCTGGGCGAGGTTTGTGTCGTCGAAGCCGACCACGCTCAGGTCTTCGGGGATGCGCAGACCTCGGGCGCGGGCGGTCTCGATGACACCGAGGGCGATCTCGTCGTTGCCGGCGAAGATCGCCGTCGGTGGCTCAGGTAGGGCCAGGAGCGCCGCGGCGCCGAGCAACCCGGTCTCGTACGTGAATTCTCCGGGCTGGACGTAGGCGTCGGGTACCTGCGCTCCTTCCGCCTCCATGGCGGCGCGGTAGCCGTGCATGCGTGCCTGGTTGCATACGGCCATGGTCGGCCCGCCGAGATAGGCGACGCGGCGGTGGCCCAGGAAGAGCAGGTGCTGGGTCGCGGCCAGGCCGCCGGCGAAGTTGGTCGCCCCGACGCTGTTGACCCGGCTGTCCGGCAGGTGCAGTGGGTCCAGCACGACCAGTGGCAGCCCGGCCCGGGCCAGTTCGTTCAGATGCGCTGCGGTGTACACGCTGGTGACCGCGATGACGGCGTGGCGCCCGGCCGAGACCAGGTCCCGCGCCCAGTGCGGGGCGCGGGACGCCTTGCTGACCACCACCGAGGCCCCCGATTCGGCTGCGGAGTCGACGATGCCTTCCAGGGCCTCGGCCACGTACGACTTGAGGCCGCCCTGGAACTGCACCTCGATGGTGGGGCTTTCGATGGCCTCGGTGCGGCGGAACACGGGCGCGAGGTAGCGGTGCTGATGCAGCAGTTCCTGTACCCGGGCGCGGGTCCGCGGCGCCACGTCGCCGCGGCCGTTGACCACTTTGGACACGGTCGCGACGGAGACCCCAGCCGCTTGGGCGATGTCCGCCAAAGTGGTGCGCCTGGCGTTCGGTCGCATCGGTTCCTCCCAGCTGTACGTCCACCGGTGCGGTGAGCCGCCGGGCGGCCGGACCGTCCGGGCCCGACCGCCCGGACGGCGGGGAACCTGGTGCCGACCCGGCGGCTGCCGAACTGTGTGACCTCGCCCATCCCCATCATCCCGGCAGGGAGGGCATCGATCCGGTCCGGCGTCGGCGGCACCGGGCCCCGCCGCCGCGGCATGACCTGCGCCGACAGTGTGTCAGCCGCGGCCATCACATCGTCCCTCACCCTCAATCAGCCTGTTTCGAAAAACTTTCGGTCCCTGCCGAGGTTTCTCAAGGTCCGTTCCCGCCCGATACTACGCGGCTGTCTCCTGTCCGGCAGCGTGCCTGCACACGTCTTGACAGGGCATCAGCCCGAAACCTAATTTGCACGAACGGAACTCGAAGACGGATTTTCCGAAAAGTTTTCACTATGGCTCACGAGAAGCCGATGGCTCTCGAGTGCGGAGAAAAACATGGCGATCCCTCTCTCTCGGCGTACCCTCCTCGGCCTGGCCGCCGGCGTGCCGGTTTCCGCTGCGCTGTCGGCCTGCGGCTCGTCCGGTCCCGGCAAGAGCGGTGGCGGGGCCACGTACTGGTACCTGAGCGGTCAGCCGCAGGAAGGCGTCAGAGCCGGTGCGGTGGACGCGTTCAACAAGGCCCACCCCAAGGAGCAGATCAAAGACACCACCTTCCAGAACGACGCGTACAAGACGAAGATCAAGACCGCCATCGGTGCCGGGCAGGCGCCCACCCTCATCTGGGGCTGGGGAGGCGGGACGCTGCGCACCTATGTGGAGGCGGGCCAGGTCGAGGACCTCACCTCGTGGTTCGACGAGCACTCCGAGGTCAAGAAGCGGTTGTTCCCGTCCTCGTTCGGCGCGGCAACCGTCGACGGTGCGATCTACGCGATGCCGTGCGAGAGCGTGCAGCCGATCATCCTCTACTACAACAAGAAGGTCTTCGACCAGGTCGGCGTGGAACCACCGCAGTCCTGGGACGACATCATGGCGCTGGTGCCCAAGTTCAATGCGAAGGGCATAGCACCGTTCTCCCTCGGCGGCCAGTCCCGGTGGACGAACATGATGTGGCTGGAGTTCCTGTTCGACCGCATCGGCGGTCCGGAGGTGTTCCAGGCCATCATCGAGGGTGAGAAGAACGCCTGGTCCCATCCGGACGCCATCAGCGCGCTGACCAAGGTGCAGGATCTGGTCAAAGCGCATGGGTTCATCAAGGGCTTCTCCTCGATCACGGCGGACTCCAACGCCGACCAGGCGCTGCTGTACACCGGCAAGGCCGCGATGATGCTGCACGGCTCCTGGTCGTACGGCATCCAGCAGGCCGAGGGCGGGGACTTCGTCTCCAGCGGCGCGCTGGGCTATATGACCTTCCCGCCGGTTGAAGGCGGCAAGGGCGATCCGAGCGACACCGTCGGCAACCCCGCCCAGTACCTGTCCATCTCCTCGAAGGCCAGCGCCGAGCAGAAGAAGATCGCCAAGGACTTCTTCGCCACAGGCGTCCTCCAGGACGACGAGGTGAAGCAGTGGATCGACAACGGGTCGGTTCCGATCCGGCTGGGCACGGAGAAGCTGCTGGCCGCCTCCAAGAGCGCCGATTTCCTGCAATTCACCTATGACGTCGCGAGCAAGGCCAAGGTGTTCGGCCAGTCCTGGGACCAAGCGCTCAGTCCGACGGCCGCCGAGACCCTGCTGGACAACATCGTCAAGTTGTTCCAGCTGTCCATCTCGCCGCAGCGGTTCGCTCGCAACCTCAACGCGGTCACCGGCAAATGAGCTCGCACACCGGCCATCCGCCGCGTCGCGCACCGCGCAGCATCCTGCCATGGCTGGCCACGCCGGCGCTGGTGGTCTTCGTCGGCTTCGCCGTGCTTCCGCTCGTCGGTGTCTTCGCGCTGAGCTTCACCACATGGGACGGGATCGGCGCCATCCACCCGTCGGGGCTGACCAGCTGGCGTGCGGTGCTCACCGACCCCGGGCTGCCGCACGCCCTCTGGGTGACGTTCCTGGTGATGGCCGTGTCCTGGGCCGTTCAGACCCCGCTGAGCATTCTGCTCGGCACGTTCATGGCCGGCCGCCAGCGCTACCGTGCGGTGCTGGGCGTGGTGTACTTCATCCCGCTGATGCTCAGCTCCGCGGCGATCGCGATCGCGTACAAGGCCCTGCTGGACCCCAACTTCGGGCTCGGCGCCGGGCTGAAGATCCAGACGCTCAGCCAGGACTGGCTGGGGCGGCCCGGCCTCGCGTTCGGGGTCGTCATCTTCATCGTCTCCTGGCAGTTCGTCCCGTTCCACTCACTGATCTACCAGGGCGGTGTCCAGCAGATTCCGAAGTCCCTTTACGAAGCAGCGCAGTTGGACGGGGCAGGTCGGATCCGGCAGTTCTTCAGCATCACGCTGCCTCAGCTGAAATACACCATCATCACCTCGTCCACGCTGATGGTGGTCGGGTCGCTGACCTTCTTCGACCTCATCTTCGTCCTGACCGAGGGCGGCCCCGGAGACGCCACCCGGGTCCTCGCACTGGACATGTACAAGCGGGGATTCCAAGCCAGCCTGATGGGACCGGCCAGCGCCATCGCGGTCATCCTCGTCCTGGTGGGTCTGACCCTCGCCCTGCTTCTGCGCCGGCTCGGGGGCCGGGACGCCGGTGCGAGCCAACTCGAGGGGGTCTGACATGTCCACCACGCTGACCGAGTCGCGACGACCGCGGAAGGCCATCCACCGGGAGCGGCGACGCCCCTCCCGTCAGGCGGCCCGCCGACGCAACTGGGTCGGCGGCCTGGCCGGATGGCTCTGGCTCGTCGTCGTCGCCGTACCCCTGTACTGGACCCTCATCACCAGCCTCAAGGCCCAGAGCCACTACTACGCGAGCAACCCGCTGGTGCCTTCGGGTGACCCCACGCTGGAGAACTACCGGTTGGTCATCGAGTCCGACTTCCTGCGCTACTTCGTGAACAGCGTCGTGGTCACCGCGGGCGCCGTGGTGCCGGCGGTCGTGTTCTCCTTCATGGCCGCCTACGCGATCGTACGTGGTTGGCGCATGCGGGTCCTGCGCGCGATGAACGGGCTGTTCCTCACGGGTCTGGCCATCCCGCTTCAGGCGACGGTGATCCCGGTCTACCTGATCATCATCAGACTGCATCTGTACGACAATCTGCTGGCGCTGATCCTCCCGTCGATCGCCTTCGCCATCCCGCTGTCCGTGCTGGTGCTCGCCAACTTCATCCGCGACGTGCCCAACGAACTGTTCGACTCGATGCGGGTCGACGGCGCCACCGAATGGACGACACTATGGCGGCTGGCGGCGCCGCTCACCCGACCGGCCATCCTCACCGTGACCATCTTCAACGCACTGACCATCTGGAACGGATTCCTGCTGCCGCTGGTCCTCACGCAGAGCCCTGACCGCCGGACCCTGCCGCTCGCGCTGTGGACGTTCCAGGGCCAGTACGGGGTCAATGTCCCCGCCGTTCTCGCCGCCGTCGTCCTCACCACACTGCCCGTACTGATCCTTTACGCGTTCGGCCGCCGCCAGCTGCTGAGCGGTCTGACCGCCGGATTCAGCCGTTGATCGGTGTCGGCGCCGACGCTGCTCGTACGTCCCGACTTCGGCCGGCACCTCATCCACCAGCTCGGGCAGGACGATCTGCGTCAACCCTGGAAGCAGCGGCAGCCTCGCCCCCCTGATGGGCGGGCGAAGCGGATCCGGGCCGATGCCGGCGCCTGGACGCGATCTGCCCCGCCTCGAGCACTGCTCGTCTACCTGTTCGTCCGTCGCGCCCTGGTCAAGGGTCTGATGGGCGTGGGAGGAAAGTGAACGCGAACGTGGCCGTAGAGAACACCCCCGAAAAGTCCCTCTGGAACGACCCCACCGTTTCCGTCACCGCGAGAGTCGACGCCCTGATCGACGCGATGACCCTTCAGGAGAAGACCGCCCAGCTGTACGGAGTGTGGGTGGGCGCCTCCGAGCAGGGCGGTGAAGTGGCCCCTCATCAGCACGACATGGAGGAGGCCGTCGATCTCGACGCCCTGCTGCCCACCGGACTGGGCCAGCTGACCCGGCCCTTCGGCACGGTCCCCGTCGACCCCGCCCTGGGTGCGCTCTCCCTGGCCCGCACCCAGACCCGTATCGCCGCCACGAACCGGTTCGGCATCCCCGCTCTCGCGCATGACGAGTGTCTGGCCGGCTTCGCCGCCTGGGGGGCGACGGCCTACCCCGTTCCGCTGTCCTGGGGCGCCACCTTCGACCCGGACACGGTGCGGCGCATGGGCGCTGCCATCGGCCGCGACATGCGTGCCGTCGGCGTCCACCAGGGACTCGCGCCCGTCCTGGACGTTGTGCGCGACGCCCGCTGGGGCCGGGTCGAGGAGACCATCGGCGAGGACCCGTACCTCGTCGGCACCATCGGGACGGCATACGTGCGGGGCCTCGAGTCCGCCGGGATCGTCGCCACCCTCAAGCACTTCGTCGGCTACTCGGCCTCCCGCGCCGGTCGTAACCTCGCCCCCTCCTCCGTGGGCCCGCGTGAACGCGCCGACGTTCTGCTGCCTCCCTTCGAGATGGCGATCCGTGAAGGCGGTGCCCGGTCGGTGATGAACGCCTACACCGACACCGACGGCATGCCCTCCGCGGCCGACGAGGATCTGCTCACCGGGCTACTGCGGGACACATGGGGCTTCGACGGTACTGTCGTCGCCGACTACTTCGCCATCGCCTTCCTGACGACCCTGCACGGCATCGCAGCCGACTGGGTCGGCGCCGCCGGCACGGCGCTGCGCGCGGGCATCGACGTCGAACTGCCCAACGTCAAGACGTACGGCGAGCCCCTCACCGAGGCCGTCGCCGACGGCCGCATACCGGAGGCGTTGGTCGATCGCGCCCTGCGCCGGGTACTCACGCAGAAGGCGATGCTCGGCCTGCTCGACCCGGACTGGAACCCCCTACCGGCCGCGCTCGACGGGGCCGACCTGGACGACCCGGCCGCCCTGCGCGGCCGGATCGACCTGGACGGTCCGGAGAACCGCGCGCTGGCCCGCACGGTCGCCGAGGAAGCGGTCGTGCTGCTGAGCAATGACGGTGTCCTGCCGCTCGCGAGGCCGCGCCGCATCGCCCTGCTCGGTCCCAACGCCGACGAGCCCACCGCCGTACTGGGCTGCTACTCCTTCCCTCAGCACATCGGTGTCCGCCACCCCGGGACCCCACTCGGCATCGAGCTGCCCACGCTGCGCGACACTCTCGCCGCGGAGTTCCCCGACGCCGAGATCACGGTCGCCCGCGGCACCGGAATCGACGACGGAGATCTCTCCGGCATCCGTGAGGCCGCCCAGGTGGCACGCGAGGCCGATGTCGCCCTGGTGGTGCTCGGCGACCGCGCCGGGCTCTTCGGGCGGGGCACCAGCGGCGAGGGATGCGACGCCGAGGCGCTGGTGCTGCCCGGTGCGCAGCAGCACCTGCTCGACGCCCTGCTCGACCTGGAGACACCCGTGGTCACCGTGCTGCTCGCGGGACGGCCGTACGCCCTCGGCCGCGCCGTGGAGGAGTCCGCCGCGATCGTGCAGTCCTTCTTCCCGGGGGAGGAGGGCACGCGCGCGATCGCCGGGGTGCTCAGCGGCCGCGTCAATCCCTCCGGACGTCTCCCGGTCAGCGTGCCGCACGGGTCGGGCTCCCAGCCGGCCACGTACCTCGGGGCGCGGCTCGCACACGCCAGCGAGGTGTCCAACATCGACCCGACCCCCGCGTTCGCCTTCGGCCACGGCCTGTCCTATACGCGGTTCGACTGGGCGGACCTGACCGTGGATGTCCAGGAGGCGTCGACGGACGGCGAGTTCACCCTCGCCTTCACCGTCCGCAACTCGGGCGGGCGGTCCGGAACCGAGGTCGTCCAGTTGTATCTGCATGACCCGGTTGCCTCCGTCGTCCAGCCGGTGCAGCGCCTCGTCGGCTACACCCGCGTCGAACTGGCGCCGGACGAGGCCCGCCGGGTCCGTGTCACGCTCCCGGCCGACCTCGCTTCCTTCACCGGACGTGACGGCCGGCGCGTCGTCGAACCGGGCGAGCTGGAGGTGCGGTTGGCCGCCTCCAGCGCGGATCGGCGCCTGACGGTCAGGGTCACGTTGACCGGAGCCGAGCGCCACGTGGATCACACGCGGCGCTTGCACGCCACGTTCGGGCAGGAGCCGGTGGTCCGGGCATGAGCAGGGTGTGCGCAGCGCGCGTCGCGGCAGCGGCGGCGCTGCGCACACGGGACCGCGCGGTCAGGCATGTGGTCACCCGTGGGTGGCGGCCACCAGGTCGGCGGATCCGGTGATCCGACGGCGCCACTGTGGTCGTGACCGACTTGGCCGAGGCTGCCGCGGACGAGACCGCGGCCCGCAAGAGCGACGGCTCCCGCTCAGGTCCGCGAGCCTGCGACGGTTCGGCCCCCCACCATGACGAGCGCGGGAGCGGAGAGTGCGCGTAGATCTGCCAGCGGATCACCTTCGACGACGATGAGATCCGCTGCCAATCCCGGCGCCAGGGTGCCGGAATCTCGGCCGAGACCAAGGGCCTGGGATGCAAGGGCGGTGGCCGAATGCAGTACTTGAGCGGAGCTCATTCCAGCTGATTCGAGCGCACGGAGAGCACCTGGGTACAGGTCTGGAGGGAGCCCCGGAATTCCTGTGTCGTTGCCCACTATTACTTTGACTCCAACGCGATGGAGAACGCTGACCCAGCGTAGACGTTGCTCGAACGGGATCGGGTGCCGACCGGGGTAGTCGGCATTTATCGTAGGGCAGAGATAGGTTCCGCTCTGTGCGATCTCCTGAGCGAGACGCTCAACCGTTTCCTCGTCGCAACCAAGACCATTTGGGCTGATAAACGTGCCATGTTCGATGGAATCAACCTGGGCTGACAGAGCTGCGCGGATCCCGGCGACGGACAGGCAGTGTGCCGCGACATTCAGACCCACATCGTGCGCGGCGTCGACGACTGCCGCAATAAGGTGGGAAGGGAATTCGACGGTCAGCGGATCGGTTCCTACTGTCATCCGCCCACCGGTGACCATGATCTTCACTGCACCGGCGCCACGATCAAAGAGATCACGCACCGCCGCTCGGGCAGATGTCGCCGAGTCGCTCTGTATGCCTATGCGCCACGCGTGTCCTTGTGGTCGTGTGATCGGCTGATCGGCAGCCACTATCCGTGGCCCCGGCCATGTTCCCTTGCCAAGTCCCCTCCCTGCCTCAAGAACCACACCACGCATGGAGCCGAGATCGCGAACGGTTGTCACCCCGCGCTCCAGGAAGCGACGACCGTTGCTCTCTATCGTCTGGGTCACGCGAGCGCGATCCGAATCAAGCGCATCAGAAATCGGGTCCGCGACGTCGGGGTCGAACGACAGGTGCACATGCGCATCGACGAGCCCCGGGAGTGCGGTTCCAGGGAGTCGCACGGTCTGCTCGTACCGATCGGCGGGTGCTGCGTCGTTGGGCCCAACCCAGTCGATCAATCCGTCTCTGACGCCGATCGCGGCGCCGGCCATGATGCGCGGGGGATCGAAAGACGTAATAACCTTATCGGTTGTCACAAGAGTCGAAGGCGCCGTTGTCGATGCTGTCACAGTTCTCCTCGATCGAATCCCGATGCCAATGGCTGTTCCGCAATCCCCGGTGGGCGCGATGCGGAGCCGCCACACGGTGACCACCGGGAATCACGGGACAGCCCTAACGACTTGGGGAGCAACAGGGAGCCCGCTCCCTATTGCTCCCCAAGTCGTTAGTTTCCGCGCTTCATCGCTGCTATGGCGGCAGCGGTTGCAGCGGGGTCCTTCAGTCCGCTCGATGTAGATATGATGACGACCAAGTCGTCCTTCTCGACAATCGAATCCCGGTAGGCGGCCGCAGCTGCGGCGACTGCTACGGCCGAGCTCGCTTCCGCGTAAATGCCCTCGGATCGGGCGAGCTCGAGCTGTGTGGCCAGGATCGAGCTCTCCGGAACAACAACCGCATCGCCACCGTGTGATTTTATCGTGTCGACGGCTTGGTAAGTGGTGAAACCACCGCCGATCGAAAAGGCCGCGGATTCCGCGGTCGGCCACGGGCCCAGATGAATGGGATCTGTGTTTATCGAGCGTCCGACCTTGCCGAATATCTCGGCGGCGATCAGGCGGGGAATCTTTTCTATCGCGCCGGCGCGGTAGAGATCATCGAATCCTCGGGCGATACCACGGAGACAATCGCCGTAGCCGGTGGGAATAACCACCGCGTCGATCTGTTTGCCATCTGTTTGTGCCCACAGCTCGTAGGCGATGGTCTTGTAGGCGTCCACGCCGTAGGGAGAGCTGCCGACGGGTGGCGATGAGGAATTGGAGCAGGGGTACCATCCCTCATTGCGAACACCTGCGGCGATGGCTTCGAATCGCTCGTCGCTGTGCTCGACCGTCCGTACCTCCGCGCCGTATGACTCCATCAGCACGCGCATGGTTTGGGGAACGGAGTTCAAAGTTGAGATCACGCACGGCATTCCCGCACGTGCGGCGTAAGCGGCAAGAGAGGCGCCGTGGTTGCCGGTCGAAGCCGCGACCACGGCTCGCGCGCCCAGTGCCTTGGCGGCCGTTACCGCCGCGGCACACAGCCGGTCCTTGTGGGACCATGTGGGGTTTGCCGACTCGTTCTTGATGTGCAGCCTGGTCGCGCCGAACCGGCTGCCAAACGTCGGCAGGCTGATCAGCGGGGTGTTCCCCTCGTTGAGAGAGACCGCCTGTGCGGCGCCCACCGGCAGTTGCGGCGCCCACCGCCATATGCCAAGACCTGCGGGTCGCTCACGAGATGACCGCAGTTCAGCGATGCTGGGCTGCTTCGATTGCACAACGTAGTTGACCGGAATGCCCAGCTGGGCATGGCACTTTGGGCAGCCGAGATAGTTTGCCGGGTCGCGAATATCGGGCTGGTGGCCGCAGCGGGGGCAAGCCATAGAGTCCAGATGGAATGTGTCGGTCGTCACGTCATCTCGCTTCTCGATAATCAACCTGATGATGGGGTTTTGCGGCCTCAAAAATCAGCGGTCACCCGTCACCCGCATCCGAGCGATGCTTCGCGCCCACCATGGCGAGGTGGGCGACCGGGCGCCTGGGCCGGTTGGCGCTAGGATCGCGCCGCGGTAGGTGTCGACCCGCTGCCGGTGTCCAGGGTCGGGCTGATGAGGATATTGGCGGCGCTGAACCCGTACTTGGCGTAGATCTTCCCGAGAGTTCCGTTGGTGTAGAGCGTCTTCATGGCGGCGAGCAGGGCCGGTGCGAGGGGTGATCCCTTCGCGATGGCGAGCCCGCCGACGCTGAATTTGTCGCCGCTGTCCGGCAGGTAGGGCCCGTTGATCTTGTACTTGCCGTTGGATTGCCGGACGAGCTCTGGTCCATTTGAGCCGGTCAGGATTGCCTGAACGCGTTCGCTGACCATCGCGCTGATCGCGGCAGCCTGCGAGGGGTACACCTTCACGTTCGGCGCGGACTTGCCGATCGCACGGCACTGCGGTGCGATCTGCTTGTATTGGTTGATGGATTCGTCGCCGTTTTCGGCGCCTACGTTCAGCCCGCAGGCCGACAGCAGCGAGGTGATCTTCAGATTGCTGCCGGTCGGGGTGAGGAAGTAGTTGCCGAACTTTTCGAAGTTGATGAAGTCGACGGTCTTTCGCCGGTCGGTGGTGTCGGTGATCCCGTTGAAACCGGCGTCGTAGCGGCCCGCTTTGAGGCCAGGGATGAAGTTGTCGAAGCTGGCGTTCACCACCTTGACCGGCAACGCGATCAGCGGCGCGATGGCGTTGGCGGTGTCAACGTCGAGGCCCTCGATGGTTGTGCCGTCGGGTGCGAAGCGGCCATACGGCGGGTAGGTGGCGTTGGTGACGATCGTGATGCTTCCGCTCTTGCGCACGGAGGCTGGGACGAGTTTGGCGGGACCAGAGCTGGTGTTGGTGAATGAGGGTGAGGGAGTGCCGTTTCCGGGACCGCCACTGCCTGAGCTGCACCCCGCCAATGTCCCGGCACACAGCACGGTTGCCAGCCCCAGGACCTTGAGCGCGATGGTGGCCTTGGTTGGTCTCATCGTTCACCTCGTGGTATCGACGGATGGTTCGTTGAGGCGCCGGTCACCGGCTTAGAACGCGGTTGCGCGGCAAGATTAGATGTATGTCTAAACTTATGGCAAGGGCTTGTCGCCCTGCCTTTCATTGCGACGGCGCGACTGCGCGGCCCCGAAACGTCACGTCCTGTGCGGGGTCCTGGCCTGGACCGCGGATTCGGCCTCCGCCACCTCGCGACTGACGTTGTTGACAAACCGTCGCGCGCGCTCGTTGCGGGGGTTGATCAAGATCTCGTCGGGGGTTCCCACGTCGACGATCGATCCATGTTCCATGAACATGACCGAGTCGGCGACGTCGGCGGCGAATCCCATCTCATGCGTGGCAACCATCATGGTCATGCCGTCACGGGCAAGGTCGCGCATCACGTCGAGCACCTCGCCGACGAGCTCGGGATCCAGGGCGGAGGTCGGCTCGTCGAAGAGCATGAGGTCGGGCCGCATCGCGAGTGCGCGAGCGATGGCGACGCGCTGTTGCTCGCCGCCGGACAGCTGTTTGGGGTGACGCTTGGCCTTCTCGGCCAGGCCGACGCGGTCCAGCAGCTCCATGGCATGTCGTTCGGCGTCCTGCTTGCGGTCGCCTTTTACTCCGACGGGGGCTTCCATGATGTTGGCAAGGGCTGTCATGTGCGGAAACAGGTTGAATGCCTGAAACACCAGCCCGACCCTGGACCGCAGGCGACAGATGTCGGCCGTTCGTTGCTCGTGCAGATGCAGGCCCCGGCGCCGATATCCCATGTACTCACCGTTGATGGATATCCAGCCGCTGGTTGGCGCCTCCAGGTGGTTGATGCATCTGAGCAACGTGCTCTTGCCCGATCCCGATGGCCCGATCAAGCACAGGACTTCGCCTCGCCGTACCGTGAACGAAACGTCTTTGAGTACCTCGACGTGGCCGAATTGCTTGTGCACGCGGTGCGCGACGACCATGTCATCATCGGTGGCGTGGCTGGCTGACATGGGTACTTCCATGCTCATGAGGAGACCCTCTCGGTGGGGCGAATACGCGCGTGCGCTTGAGTCAACGCATTTCGCCATACCTCCAGGAAGCCCGGGGCCGGGTGCCCGGTACCGCGACCAAAATGGCGCTCAAGGTGGTACTGACCTACCGACATGACGGTCGTGGCTGCCAGGTACCAGATGGACGCCACGATCAGCAGCGGAATGGTCTCCAGGTTCTGCGAGTAGATGATCTGGGCCGAGAACAGCAGTTCGGAAACCGAGATGACGCTCACCAGTGACGTGCCCTTGAGTAGGCCGATGATCTCGTTTCCCATCGGTGGGATGATGATGCGCATGGCCTGGGGCAGCACGATCCGTCGCAGCACGCGTTGCGGCCGCATCCCCAACGCCTTGCCGGCTTCGGTCTGCCCCCTGTCGACTCCGATGATCCCGGCGCGGATGATTTCCGACATGTAGGCGCCTTCGTTGAGTCCCAAGGCGAGGAGGCCGGCTGTGAGCGGACTGATCAACTGGTTTGCGTTGGCATGGAAGAAGGGTGCGAGACCGGGGATCCCAATCGAGAGACTGGGATAAAGGGCGGCGAGGTTATACCAGAATATGATCTGGACCAGGAGCGGCGTACCCCGGAAGAACACCGCGAAGAGCCAGGCGGGCACCGACAGAACCGGGATCGGCGACAGGCGCATGATAGCGATGATCACGCCCAAAGCCACCCCGATCGCCGACGACTCGACCGTCAGCAACAGCGTCATCCCGAGGCCATGAAGGATGCGGTGATCGAACATGTACTGCCCGACCACGTCCCACTGGAACCTCGGATTAGTCGCGATGGCGTACACCGCCCAGACGGCGAGCAGGCACAGGAGCACCGACACAACGTTTCGTATGGGGTGTCGGCGACCGTGGATCGTGAGGTCGACTTTTGCCGACTCGTCAGCCTCGGCGGAAGCCGGGACCGATGCTTGAAAATAGGATGTCATCCTGGGTGTACCTCCACAGCGCGGGAGATCACTCCACTGAGTGCGTGAGGCACGAGATTAGACTTCCTTCTAATCACCCGCAACCCTCCGACCCTTGATCATCGGTATGAGGAGCGCTGGCGCCCGAGGTTCCACACACGCGTCAGCCGGCCCAGACATCAGGTCTTTACGGTGGGCCCGATCTTGTGCGGGTTGCCCGCAAAACCGGAGGTCACAAGGGTGGGCTCCCGGGGCCGGCGGCACTACCGGCCACATGCGGCCCAGTCCCGCGCCGATGCCCGCAGGCCCCGCGGCGCCAGCCGCGGTTCTCCACTCCCATGGTGAGGATCAGCGAACGGCCGGCCGAGGCGGAAGCTCGAGCCGTGCCCGGCCACTGGGAAGGCGACCTGATCGTTGGCAAGGATGGTGTCTCCGCCATCGGCGTCGTGGTCGAACGGGCCACCCGCTACGTCATCCTCCTGCACCCGCCCGACGACCGCAGCGCCGAGCACGTCCGCGACGCCCTGACAGCGACCGTCCAGACGCTGCCCTGCCACCTGGTGCGCTCGCTGACCTGGGACCAGGGCGCGGAGATGGCCACCCACGGCATGTTCACCATCGCCACCGACATCCCGGTCTACTTCTGGTACATCAGCACACCAACTCAGACCCAACGCCATCCGTCACGCCGGGGGCGGTCGCAGTACCAACACGTCGGTCGGCACGGCGTTGGAGCCACTCAAGGATGGCCTCGAGGGAGAGTGGCACAGCGGGACCCGATCAGCTCCTAAGGTCGGCGAGGTTGACCAAGAGCAGGGTCTCGGCCAGGCAGACCCGTTCGAACTCGGCGAGGTGGAGGCCCTCGTTCGCCCCATGGGCCCGGGTGTCAGGATCCTCGACGCCGGTCACGAGCACGCTCGCCTCGGGGAAGCTGTGCAGGAACTGTGCGATGAAGGGGATGGAGCCGCCCACCCCGATGTCGATGGGCTCGGTACCATCCCAAGCCTCGGCGAACGCTCGGCGCGCGGCGTCGAAGGCGGGTCCGGTGGCCTCGATCCGGGTGGGATCGATGGCGTCGAGGGTGGTTACGGTCAGCTCGGCGCTCCACGGAACATGGGCCTGGAGATGGGCACGCAGGCGATCCAGGGCGTTGGCTGCGGTGTCCCCAGGGGCGACCCGCAGAGACAGCTTGGCCGACGCGCTCGGTACCAGGGTGGCGCTGGCGCCTTCGACCTTGGGAGCGTCCAGACCGATGATGGACAGCGACGGTTTGGTCCACAGCCGCTCTACGACGGAGCCGTCGCCAATCAACTCCACCCCGGGCGCGATACCGGATTCGGCCCGAAGCCGGTCAATGGGGTACTCGACGTCAGCTGCTGGGCCGCCGTGCAGACCGTCGACGGCGACGTTACCGCGTTCGTCGTGCAAGCTGGCGAGCAGGCGGACCAGCGCCATCAGGGCGTCGGGCACAGGTCCGCCCCACATGCCGGAGTGCACGCCGTGGGTGAGAGTGCGCACCGTCACGTCCACGCGCACGAGGCCACGTAGACTCGTTGTGAGGGCCGGTGCGCCTACGTCCCAGTTGGCGCTGTCGGCGATCACGATGACGTCGGAGCGCAGGATGTCGGCGTGCTTGCGGAGCAGATCAGGCAGGCTCTCGCTGCCGGCCTCCTCCTCGCCCTCGATGAAGACAGTCACGCCGACACCGAGATCCTCGCCAAGCGCGCGGACGGCGGCCAGGTGAGCGGCGATGCCGGCCTTGTCGTCGGCGGCGCCGCGGCCGTAAAGACGCCCGTCGCGCTCCGTGGGTTCGAACGGCGGGGAGTCCCACTCCTCGTGATCGTTCTCGGGCTGTACGTCATGGTGGGCGTACAGCAGGACGGTGGGCCTGCCTTTGGGAGCGAGCTTGCGGGCGATGACCGCGGGTGCGCTGCCGTCCCCCCGGGCGCTGACGATACGGGTGTCGGCGAAGCCCTCCGCGCGGAACAACTCGGCCACCGCCTCCGCGCTACGGCGTACCTCGGCGGCCCGGGCGGGGTCGGTGCTGACCGACTCGATACGCACGAGATCCTCCAGGTCGCGCCGGATTTGCGGCAGCACGGCTGCCACCCTCTCCCTGAGCTCGGCGATCTGCATGGGCACCAATCCGTGAGATTGTGGTCAGGTCGTTGTGGGCACGTGCCGCAAAAGTTCGGTCCGCTCCCGACACGTCGGTCGTACGTGCGTCACGCGGCGCCATGGGCCCTGCCCACCATCATGATCACGCGATCGTTCGGCGCGCTGCCAGGTGGTGGCCACCTCGCCGAACTGAGCCTCGGACAGGCCCAAGACGTGTGCGGAGTTGGGCGCATGGCGGTCATCCCGTCGTGGCCGACGTGCATGGCGGCGGGAGTCGTTCGGCTGCTTCCGCGCGCACCTCGAGGCGGTCTTGCGCCTCTTGCTACCAGGTGTCCCAGGTCTTGACGCCTCGGAGCTCGAAGGCGTCGTGAAGGTCGATAGCCGGCTGTACGGGATCCGCGTCAAGAGCGATGACGCGCGCTCGCGAGCAGGTGTCAAGGATGCGCTGGGTGAGCGAGCCGGGTCCGCAAGCAGCGTCGAGCACGGTGGACTCCTCACCCGGCACGGCGCCGAGGCAGTCAAGGATCGCCGTGAATCGTTCCTCGCGACGAGGCAGGAACCCGGTCTGCTGCTCTTCCCAGCTCGCGGGAAGGCTGGCTGCCCAAGGGGTACTCAGTGGCTGGCCTGACGTGAGCGCGGGCAGGGGAGTGGGGGCAGGTCGAATGTTGCCATGGACTTAGAATAGACAACATTCTAATCTTTTCTCTAGGGGTCTCCGCCCTGCTGTTCGAGATCGGCCTGGTCAGGTACTGGTTGCCACCGTGACCGAGTCTTCGCCCAGCACAGCGTTCGCGATCGCGGCGGTAGCCGTGAGCAGGTGGTGCGAGTCGAGGGAGTGCACGATGCTGTGCGCGTCCCGGGCGCTGGTGATCAGTCCGAGCGACCGCAGCAGCGATGTGTGGTAGTGGACGGTTGCGCCGGTGAGGCCGAGGGCACGTGCCAGGGTCTGACCATTGGCTGGTTCCTCGCTGATGTGGCGGAGGATGGCGAGCCGCTGCTCGTTGCCGAGCGCTCGGGCGATCTCTGCGGCATCGGCGAGGGTGAGCGGCCGGTCGCGATCTCGCAAGGGGCCGAATGCCACCAACATTCGGCCGTCGTCCAGCAGCCGTGGCAGCACGAACGAGCCCAGGGCTTCGGTGGGCACGAGGACGACCGGGTCGGCGTCGTCCTTGACGGTCCAGCCGCCGGTGACCTTGAGCAGGGTGCGTTCCCGGCTCTCCACAGAGATCAGTTCACTGACGGCCTCAGCCAGGTTGGCGAGGCGCTCGGCTGCTGCCTGTTCGCCAGCCGCACCGAGGTGGCACTTACTCAGGAGATGGGTCAGTTCCGCGTGGACCCGCTCAGGTTCGGCAAGGGCGTTCTCGACGTCTGCGCGACTGAAGGAGTTTCGCCGGGCGATCTTCGACGCCGCCGACCGGCGTGCGTCCGGTTCGGTCAGGCCCTGCTCGACCAGCTTGGCGGTAGCGGTCTGGTCTTTCGGCTCCAGAGTGGTCGAGGCCAGGATCTCGGAGACGAGTTCTCGCGGTGTCATCGCTGTCACCCCGGTGATGAGCCGGTCTTCAGTGTCCCATCCCCGCGTGACCGCGATGCGAACCAGGCCGGTGCCCACCGCGTAATCGGCTTGGAAGTAGCGCAGAAGCAGGTCGTGCGTCTCGTCGTCGAGCGGCACTGTGCCGGCGGCACTGGCCGGTACCTGCTCAAAGTCACCTGTCACGGCGTGCGCGGCGACATACAGGCGGCATACCATCTCGACGGCTGTGCTGACGGCGATAACAGTGGGCTCCGACGACTGCGGACGATGCGATACCCTGCGTCGCTGCGTGGTCACAGTTGCCAAGCCTCTCCCGAAGAGTCCAGATGCGCCGCGCGGACGAGTCCGGAGATGCGGCATGGCGGCCCGCTTGTGGCATTCGGCGGGACGCGCGTCCACCATAGTCGGGCCGCGCTACTTCCGTCTCCTCCGGGCGGTGTCCGGCGGTTGGTCTGGCTGACAGCGGACTGGTGCCGGTAGATCCCAGCTGTCTTCGCCAGTTCTCGGTGCGTTCGGCGCGGGCCGGCGCATCCTCCGGCAGGCCGAGGTTGATCGGCAGCCTCCTCATCGCAGGGTCAGCATTCGATGACGTTGACGGCGAGGCCGCCGCGGGCGGTCTCCTTGTACTTCACTTTCATGCCGGCACCGGTCTCCGCAACTACCTGGCCTTTGGCGTACCTGGAGCGCGTGACGGAAGGCATGGTCCGTGGTCCGGCGACCCGGCCACGGGGCGTACTGCCGGACTGCCGGTCAGGCATCGTTCCCTGCCTGTCCCGAAGCCGTCACGCGTCCCGAGGCGTTCCGGGTACCGGCGTATCAGAAGGGCCGGACGGCACCGCCACCCGTCCACCGGCCGGCCTCGTCAGGGGGGGGCGGTGTGGCACCCTGTCCGCTGCTGCGACGCGGAGGTGCCTCCTTCTGTCCGGGGTTCCCCACTACGCGGAAATCCATCACGGTGGCGCCCCCGGGCAGTCGGCCGGACGCGCTGGGACTGAGCCCGGCCCGTCCGGCAAGGCGCGCGTAATCGGACTCTGAACGCTTCCTGCCGCCCAGGAGGACCAGCATGCGCAGGTCGTGCGAGGTCAGCCGACGGGTCTCGGAAAGATCCTCGGCCGAAACCGGCTCGTCCTGGAACACCCGCTCGGCGATCAGCACCCGGCCGCCGTCGGGGAGGGCGGCAGCGCAGGTACGCAGAATGCGGACCGCGCTCTCGTCGTCCCAGTCGGCCAGGACACGAGAGAGGAGACATGCGTCCGCACCGGTCGGGAGGCGGTCGAACATATCGCAGACCACCGTGTCGCCCCGCTCGTCGAGCCCCTGGGCGGCGAGTTGGTGGCGCGCCTCGGCCACCGATGCGGCTTGGTCGGCCACTGTCCCACGCAGGTGCGGGTGCGCTGTGAGGATTTCCCGGAGCAGGGTGCCGGTGCCCCCGCCGACATCGATCACGTGGCGGACGTCCGACCAGTCGTACGCGGTTCCGATTCCCTTGGTGGACTGGGAGACCTGGGACATCAGTCGGTCGAAGGACTCGGTCCGCGCGGGTGAAGCGGCCAGGTCCGCCCAGAACGGGGCTCCGTGGACCTTCTCGTAGACGGAGGTTCCGGAGCGGACCGCGTCCACCAGGTGGGGAAAGGTGCTGTCGAGCCGCCCGGCCACTTCGTCGGCGTCCAGCCACTGACGCAGATTGGCCGGGTGATCGGTCAGCAGTTCCGCGGCCAGTTCGGTGAGCGCGAAGGTGCCGGGTTCCGGCTCGGCGAAGATGTCCCGGCAGGTGAGGAAGCGCAGGAGCCGGGAGAGCGCTCGGGGGTCGGCTCCGGCTGCCTCGGCCAGGTCGTGCAACCGGGTGTGTCCCGCGGCGATGTGGTCGGCCAGACGCAGGGTGGCCGCCGCACGTACCGCGAAGGGGGTCACGATGTCGGCGATCTCAGCGAGGCCACGGGACTGCTCCGGGCGGTTGGGCCGATCCGGGGCCGACATGGACGCAAGTGTCATGTATTCCTCCATAGGGGCGTCACGGGGGCGGCGGCCGGGCATGTGCAGGGCCGGACGGGGACAAGTGGGGTCGGCCCGCCCGGCGGGAGGTGGTTCGGAAACCGGGCTTTCGGTAACGGAGTGGCCGTCGCGTGGGGGGTGGGCGGCCCGGCGAGGCGGTTGGCTCCGGGCGGCGATGGCGGCCGTTGGCCGGGGTCCGCCAGCGCGGTGAGCAGGGCAGCGGCCTGGCGTCGGGTGCGGCAGCGGTGGACCGGGGTGTTGGCACGGTGCAGGGCTGCGTGGATGACGGCCATGTCCCGGCGTCGGAAGAGCAGGGCCTTGCGGAGCAGCGCCGTCAAGCTGAGCACCGGGGGGTCGCCGGCCTCCCGGAGCAGGCGTGGCACGTACTCCGGCCGACCGGTCGCCGCCGACCGTCGGCGTCCGTGTCCGGCAGGGCGCGGTGCCCACCGAGGCGCCGCCCGGGTGCGGGCCGCACGCCGCAGGCGCAGGCACCGCCGTGCCAGCGCCGCCGCGCACAGCAGAGGGTGGCGGTCGAAGAGCACCACGAGATCCGCGGCGTGAACGCGTGGTTCCGCGGTGGCGGCGTAGTTGCCGTCGGCGATCCACCGCGGAAGGGCGCACAGAGCGTGGACGCGGCGGTTCCACTCTTCCTCCGTCGGCCGGGACCAGCCCGGGGACCAGTAGAAATCGTCAAGGTGGTAGAGGGGCAGACCGGTTGTGGCGGCGAGCAGGTGGCAGAAGGACGTCTTGCCGCTGCCGGGACTCCCGAGTACGACGACCCGCCGGGGCGGTCGATCCGGCCGCGGCTCACAGAACGGGGATGCCATGGAGCTTCCCGAACCGGGCGGCGTCCTCGGCGGTGTTCACCAGAGGTTCGCCCTTGATGTTGAGGCTCGTGTTGAGCAGCATCGGACAGCCCGTCTCCTCGTTGAAGCGCCGCAGGAGGGTGTAGAGGAATGGATTCTGCCGCCTGTTGACGGTCTGCACCCGGCTGGTGCCGTCAACGTGGCATACGGCCAGATGGGCCCCGGGGTCGCATGCCGTCCCGACGAACTGCATGTACGGACTGGTCGGTACCGGCAGGTCGAAATAGGCGTGGGCGTGCTCTTCCAGGACGATGGGAGCGAACGGTCTGAAGGGCTCACGCCGTTTGATCTCGTTCACCCGGCGCTTTGCGGTGGCCGGACGGGGATCGGCGAGCAAGCTGCGGTTGCCGAGGGCTCGGGGGCCGAATTCCGCTCGGCCGTGGGCCAGGGCCAGAACCTCGCCCCGGATGAGCCGTTTGAAGGCGTCCTCCGGATCGGGCTGTCGCTCGATGTCGTGGCCGAGATACGGGCCCGGCCACCGGATGTGTCGGCCGAGATGGGCGAGGGCCGATCCGACCGAACTGCCCGCGTCGCCGGGGCTCGGCATGATCCAGATGGTGTCGAAGAGGCCGGAGCGGGCCAGGCGGGTGTTGTAGGCGCAGTTGAGAGCGACTCCGCCGGAGAAGACCAGGTTGCGGGACCCCGTCTCCTTGGCCGCCCAGGCGAACAACCCGTCCAGCAGCCGTTCGGTCACCTCCTGGGCGCTGGCGGCAAGCGTGGCTGGGTCTGTCAGCTCCGGTCGCCAGTCGGCGATGCCGCGGTGCACCGAACGGGAGAGGCGGAAGTGCGGCCAGTCCGCCCGACGGACGAAGTCCTGCCAGATGACTTCGGCGAGGTCCGGTGTTCCATAGGCCGCCAGGCCCATCATGATGTACTCCTCCTCGTTGGGCTTGAAGCCCGCGCGCTGGGTGAAGGCGGAGTACAACAGGCCGATGCTGTGGGGGTAGTTCACCGTGGCCACCCGGTCGAGACGGTCGCCGCGTCCACGCCACAGCGAGATGGTGTTCCACTCACCGATGCCATCCACGACGACCACGGCGGCCTCGGGCAGGCCGGAGGTGTAGTAGCCGCCGGCCGCGTGCGAGTGATGGTGGTCGACGCTGTGCACCCGCGCTCCGCGCAGTTGTGGGAAGCGGCGCAGATAGGCGCGCAGTCCGACCCGGTCGGCCGCCAGACCCAGTTGACCGGAGCGGAGCTGCCGGGTGCGTTTCAGGAGGGGACGTTCGTAGTAGACGACTTCGTCGACGCGGTCCAGGTGGGTGAGGGCCGCTGACAACGCCTGAGGAGACAGCGCGGCGTCGTTCTTGCGTCTGCTGTAGCGCTCGCAGTGTGTCGCAAAGACCAGTTCGTCGTCGCGTATCGCGGCGACCGCCGCGTCGTGACTACGGCAGGACAGGCCGAGGATGTGCGTCATGGGGCGGCACCTCCAGTGGTGCGCGACACCGAGGTCGCTGGGGCCGTATGGGATGGCTGTGGGGCTCGTCGGGCGGATCCCGGGCGGGGGCCGAGGTGGTGCTGAGCCGGGCTTCCTGCGGTTCCTCACCGTGCGGGGCCCTCTTCCACGGTGAGTCCGTTACGGCGGGCGGACGGGCGGTCGGTCACCGAGTCGAGCAGCCGCGCGACGCGCCGCATCTGCGGCCGGCCCGCGAGGGACACCCGGAAACAACCACCCAACCCGGGGACGCCGGACAGCGAGCGGATACGGACGTGATGGACGGCCAGGTGGTCGCGTGCCGCGTCCGCGGTGGCGGGATCGGGCGACCAGAATGTGGCGAAGTTGGCGCCGGGCTGGAGCACGCGCCACTCCGGGTGGGCGGCCAGGATCCGGTCGACGAAGTCCCGCCGGATGGCGCGGACGTCCCGCCAGATCTCCCGCCAGCGCTCGCGCTGTGGCGCCAGGCGTTCCAGCAGGGCGACGCCGGGGGCGCCGACCGCGTTCTCGGAGCGGAAGCGGCCGATGTGTTCGCACAGATCCGGGTGGCCCAGCAGCGCGGAGATACGCAGTCCGGCCAGGGCGAACGCCTTGGAGTAGGAGTGCACCACCACAACGTTGGGAAACTCCGCGACCAGTGGCGCGTGGGAGACATGGACGAAGTCGCCGTACGCCTCGTCGATCACCAACAGATGCCCCAGAGCTCTGGCGGTCTCGGCGAACCGGCGCATGGTGGACGGCGAAAACAGCAGCCCGCTGGGACTGCCCGGATTGGTGACAGCCGCCACGGACGGGCCCGGAGCGTCGCGCAGCGCGTCGAGCAGGGGGTTCGGGTCTGCCACGGGGGGTGTGCCGATGACGCCGGGGACTCCTGTCACACGGACTCGGCGTAGCGCCGCGTAATGGCGCCATGCCTCGAAGGCGGGTTCCTGGAGGAGCAGCCGTCCAACCGGGCGGACGAGAGCGTCGACGACGAGGCCGATGCCGTTGTCGGAGCCGGCGGTGAGCAGAATGTTGGTGCTTTCGAGGCCGTGGTAGGCGCAGAGCGTGTCCAGGACACGGTCCTGGAAGGGGTAGGCGATGGTATCCCTCAGCGTGAGTGCGGCCAGTTCGTCTCCGACCAGCCGGTCACTCCAGGGGTGCTGGAGTTCGCAGCTCTTGAGGTTGAGAGTGCCGGGGCGGCGCTCGCGGGGCTGCCAGCTCACGCCGAGCGTTTCGGTGCCGAGCGGGAAGCGGAAGCCGTGGAGGTCCATGGCGCGGGTGAGGCCGGACGCCTCCTGTTCCGGGGCGGTCACCGAGCGGTTCGCTGGGGGATGCGTTCGTGGACGCTGGTGAGGCGGTCTTCCCGGCCGAAGAGGAAGGCGTAGCGGGCGTCGGCCTCCGGGCGTGGCGCGCTCCCGTCGGCGGTCGCGTTGCCTGCCGCCTCACCGCTGATCAACTGGCGGTTGAACCGGGCCACTTGCTGTGTCGTCATGTCGGCCGTCATCTGGTGGAACGGGGTGTACATGGTCGGGCGGACGCGGGCGCCGACCGAACGGGCCAGTTCGATGGTGCGTGCCGTGCCCTCGGCGGAGGTGCCCGGGAGTCCGACGATGATGAAGGCGTTCAGCTCGATTCCGGCCGCGTCGCACCACTCGGCCAGTGCACAGAACTTCCGCTCCTCGGTGCGTTTGCTCCGGGGCAGCCCGCCCTGGCCGTCCGCCTCCAGTGTTTCCAGGCCCACGGAGATACGGACACAGCCGGCCCGGCCCATCAGCGCCACCAGTTCCTCGCCGAGGTGGTGGATGGTGGTCGCGCATTTCCAGCGCGGTGAGACCGGACCCTCGATGAACCGCTCGCACAGTTCCCGGACCCAGCGCCGGTCAAGGGTGAAGGTGGGCGCGTAGAAGGCCACGTATTCGAATGGGTGACGGTCGTAACTGTCCCGGATGTAGCCGATGACGGCATCCACCGGAAGCCGGCGCTCGCGCAGCCCGAAGATCTCCGGGACTTCGCAGAAATCGCAGCCCACCGGACACCCTCGGGCCGCTGGAACAACCAGTTCACGCCGGAAGGGTATCCCGCAGAATTTGTGTTCGTCCCTGGCGTAGAAGCGATCGTAGTCTTGGTAGGGAATCTCGTCGATGTCAGGGAGAATCCACTGTTCGGGATCAAGCCGGCCACCGTGACCGACAGGTTCGAGCCAACCCTCGCCCTGCCGTACGGCGACGCCGGGTAATCCGGCCGGGGGGATGTACGGGGGACCGGATCGCGAGAGTGTGTTCACGTATTCGGCGACTCCGCACTCGTAGTCCCCGGACTGCACGACCGCGTCCAGGTCGAACTGTCGGAAAAACCCGTGGTTGAGGCTGGAGAGCCGACCGAAAGTAATCAGTCGGCTGTCCGGGGAAAGTTCCCGCGCGTACTCGATGAATCGCTCCAGGCCATCCACTGCGTCGAAATCGTTCATCACCGCGATGACGTCGTAGCGGCCTTGATGGAGCAGGTCTCCGACACCCTTCCAGTTCATACTCAAGGTGCCGGCCTCGCAGGTGTCCACCCGCCCTGTGGCGGGCTGGCGGCGCAGATATCCGGCCACCATGTACAGCGGGCTGTGGTGACCTGCGTTGAAGTAGCTCGGTACGTGGGGCGGCCAGATCAGCAGCACGTCAGTCATAGGGAATCCCTGGTGTCGATGGCTCGGACCTTCGGTCTCCTGCCCGGTCATCAGTGCTCGCCCCGGCCAGGGCGAGCACCGCAAGACCGGGAAGAAGACCGCATTGCCGGTGTGGTGGCGAGTGTCCGCAAGATCAGGTTTCCCGTCGCGGAGGTGCGACCCGCCGGAGCGGAAATGATCTGCCGTGGCGGCACCGGAACCACAGGATGCGTTCTACTCCTCCTGAACCAGGCCCACAACGGGCCGCCCTGACCGAAGGACTGATTTCTTACCGGTCGGCCAGAATGCCGTGAAAAAAGTCCAGGTCAGACGGTCGGCGCAAACGAACGACCCCGCCCGGCCATATCTGCATATGGCTCAAAGCATCGAGAGGCGGGCTTGGACGGAACTCGGCCGTGGTTGCCGTCCCGGATAGCGGAGTGCTTCAATCCGAGTCGGCCATATGTAACGTACATATGACGCACTGGAGGTGAGTCATGCTTTTGTACGCGAACGGCTGCTCCATGACCTACGGTGCCGAGCTGGTAGACGATGCCGACCCCGACCCCGTACGCCAGCGCTATAGAGAAGATCATTCCTGGCCGGCCCGGCTCGGTGAATTCCTGGACGCCGATCGTGTGGTCAATGACGCGGTGATCTCCGGTTCCAATGACCGGATCGTACGCACCACAATCGACTGGCTGGCCGAGCATCGTGAGGATGCGGAGAAGGGGCATCTGCTGATCGTCATCGGCTGGTCGGGGGCGATGCGCCGCGAATTCTACGTGGACGGCGAGTTCCGGCAGGTCATTCCGTACCAGCCACATCAGCATCCGGACCTCCAGAGGCTGATCGATGTCTACCGTGAGGTGGCCTGGAACGACCAGGAGTGCGGAGCCCGGCTGATCACGCAGGTGCTGTCCCTCCAGTCGTTCCTGTGTCTGTACCGGATTCCGTACCTGTTCTTCGACGCCATCGAGAGCTCCTTCGACACCCTCGGGCGGGCCGGCTTGGCCGACAGCGGCAGCACGAAGATGGTGGAGCGGTCACGCTTCTACCGGTTCGGCGACGCCGACGGCTCCATGGCCGATGTGCTGCGGGCATCCGGCACCGAGTGGAAAGGACGGCACCCTGCCGAGGACGGGCACGAGACGTGGGCGCACAAACTGGCGGCCCACGTGGCGTCCGAGCGGCTCCTGCGACGCCCCACCTCCGCGTCCGTCGCATTGCCCTCCGGACCCGCCTTCTCCCGCCGACGCGCCTTCCGGTCCGCGAACCGCGATTTTCTCTATCCCTGATGCACAGCCACGTCACTCCCGTGTACATCCATCGCGCCGACGTACCACCCGGCCGCATCCCGCCCCGGCACCGGCATCCCTCCTGGAGGGCTCAACTGATGGACATCCCACACGCCTTGGCCCCCCGCCCCCGGTTATGCGCGTCGCCCGCCCCATGAGTGCGTCCCCGCCGCCTTCCCCGTACGTACCACGGCTCGTGCCCACGGGGGTCAACCTCCGCGCCGTGACACCTCCGGGAGTGGTTCCCGGCCGCATCTGGCGCGCGGGGGCCGGGGGAGAGATGGACGCGCATACCGCCGCCGAACTGGCCACGCGTCATGGCCTCAGCAACGTGATCGATCTCCGGTCGCGGGGGGAGGCAAAGCGTTCAGGTGGTCCGGCCGCGCTCCTCGCGCACGGTGTGCGCTGGGCCCGTACTCCACTCGCCGGCTATCCGCGTGACATCGTGCATGCCCCCCGGCCGACCCCCGGCCAATACGTACGCTATTACCACGCCATTCTCATGAACAGCGCCCCTGGCAACATCCCCGGGCTGTTCAGCACCCTGGCCGAAACGGCCCACGAACCCTTCCTGGTCTGCTGCCATCTGGGCAAGGATCGCACCGCGGTGGTGGTCGCCGCCCTGCTCTCCCTGGCCGGAGTACCCGACGACATGATCGTCGCGGACTACGCGGCCAGTGGTACGGCTCTGCGTCCGCTGCTCGACCGCTTCGAGCACAAGTGGCGGGCGCACGGCTGGACGCGCCAGGACTACCTGACACACCTCGACACACCGGCTGTGATCATGCGGACCTGGCTCGCCGAGCTGCGTCAGCGGCACGGCAGTGTACGGACCGCGCTGATCAGCGCCGGGGCCGCCACGGGCGACCTGGTGGCCATCGCGTCCGCGCTCACGGATCCGCGGCCATCCCGGTCCGGGCCCAGGGCCCGGACCTGAGTACCAAGGACACACCGCACGTCCTCCCCGCCGCTCAGCGGCGTACCGCCAGGACGGTTCCTCCGCCCGGCGGTAGAGGCAAGGAGAAGGTCAGCCGTGGGACACCCAGAAAGCCGTGACGGTCCGCCCGATACGGCACCTGCCGCTGCGGCCAGGTCCTTGCCTCTTCCTCCGGGGCGCAGAAGCCCCTGGCCTCCGATCCCGCCGGCGTCCGCCCGCACATGCCTCGACACCCACCGACAGGAGACCTGTATGAGCCCGCCGTCCTCCGCCACTCCGCCTGCCGCCGGCCCCTTCCGGGGCGCCGCGGTGATCGGTGGCACCCACGGTCTGGGCCGCGCACTGGCACTCGCCGCGCGGGAGCGCGGACTGCGGACGGTCGTCTACGGACGCTCTGCCGCGCACCTCCCCGACGACGAGGGCCTGCTGCCCCGGTTCCTGGACCTCTGCGATCCGCAGAGCGTACGGACCGTCTCCGTCGACGTCCCGCAACCCTGCTACGTGCTCTGGGTGGCCGGAGCGTTCTTGAAGAAGCCACTGGTGGAAACCACCGAGTGCGAGGTGGAGCAGCTGACCCGGCTGCTGTTCACCGGCCCGGTGCTCTTCCTGCGGCGGCTGCTGGCCAGGACCGCGGGGCCCGTCCACCTGATCACGATCGCGTCCTCGTCCTCCTGGAAACGACGCGAGCGGGAGTCGCTGTACTGCGGGCTGAAGGCGGCACAAGCCACCCTGGTGCGCAACCTGGTACCCGAGATGCGCGCCGCGCACCCCGAGAACCGGATCACCCTGATCAACCCCGGCGGCCTGGCGGTACCGGACTTCCACACGGGACTCGACCTGGACTTCGGCGCCATGATGGACCCCGTCCGGGTGGCCGGGATCGTCTGGGACATCGCGACCGGACAGCGGCAGGCGTTCACCGAGGTTCAGATCCTCCGCAGCCGCGCACCCGGTTCCGAGGGCACCCCCGAAGTCTCCTACGGGGCACGCGCGCCACAGCCCCCCGAGGAGCCCGCCCCGGTATCCCCTCCTGCCCATCACTGACAGACCTGCCCACCGCTGACAGAGAGGACGTGCTCTTGCTGGACCTGAACGCGCCAGTGGAACGGCACGACGAACCGTACCGGTGGGCCGTGGCCCACTCCGTCATCCCGGAGCCGACCGCCCGGATCCTGCGCGAGCAGCTGCCCGCTCCTCAGGACCTCCACCCCGCCGAGCGCACCGGCGACGGCGACAAGACCTACCGGATGGCGGTCCTCCCTCTGATCCACCGCGGCGCACACGAACCCGGTATGGCGAAGGTGGGCGAGAAGTGGCACGAACTGGTCTCACGCCTCCAGTCGGACGCCTACCGCGACTGGGTGAATCGGACCATCGGCATCGATGTCACCGACACGATGATGGACATCGGTCTCTTCGTCTTCCGGGGCGGGGACCGCATCTCCGCGCACACCGACAAGCCCGGCAAGCGCGCCACCCATGTCATCTACCTCAACGATGACTGGAGGCGCGAGCACGGCGGCCAGTTCGAGGTACGGACCGGCCCCGACCTGTCCATCAGCCCTTACGCCACTGTCATACCCGGCGGCGGGCGCTCAGTGGTCTTCGCCCGGTCCGAGCGCTCCTGGCACGCGGTCGCCCCGGTGGCCGCCCATGCCCCGCAGTTCCGACTGACGTGTCAGGTGGAGATGTGGAACCTCGGCTGACCCCCTCCGTGTCCCCCGATGAGCACATGGCGCGCGACACCGCCATACCCGTCCCACCCACCCGCGCCCCGGCCGGCCACGTCCCCTACTGGGACATCGAGGCCGGACCACCGATCTCCGGCGAGCTGCGGATGTCCGGGTTCAAGCACCTCATGGTGGTCTGCATGGCGGCGGCCGGCCTGTCGGAGGAACCCTGGCATCTGCACAGCGCCCCGGACTTGGCCGACCGTCAGGCACTGGCGTGCATGCTGCGGTTTCTCGGCGCACGCGTGGACGTCGACGAGGACGCGGAGCGGATACGTATCGACGCGGCCCCTCTGACCGGCCATCGCGTCCCGCCCGACCTGTCGGCCCAAGTGCACGGCGGCGCGTATCTGCTGCCCGTCCTGCTGGCCCGGAACGGGCGGGTGGACTCGGGGGCTCACGGCGGCTGCCGCATCGGTGGAGGGCGCGGGGGCGGCCGGCCGGTGGAGCACATCGCCCAGGTGCTGGAGCGCTTCGGGGCCATCTGTCGCACGGACGGCGCCGGGCTGATCGCGACAGCCCCACGGGGCCTGCGCGGCGCCGTGATCGACCTCGCTGACTTCTCAGCTCCCGACCCCCACCACGGGCTGCCCACCGGCCCCCACTACTCGGGGGCCACCAAGACCGCGCTGCTGGCCGCGGCCACCGCTCGCGGCACCACCGTCCTGAGGCACCCCTATCCCAAGCCCGACGTCCAGGAACTCGTTCGGGTGCTGGCACAGGCCGGAGTAGCTGTGGACATGACACCGAACACCATCGAGATCCAGGGCGCGGACGGCCCCATCGGCACCGCCTCAGTCGTCCTGCCCTCCGATCTGCTGGAGGTCATCACCTTCGCCACGGCGAGCGTGCTACTCGGCCGGGAACTGACCCTGCGGCTGACGCGCCCCGAAGTGGTACGGGACGGGCTCGCCCCGGAACTGCGCCACCTGCGGCGGATCGGGGTCCCGCTCACCTGGGACGGCGATCTGCTGCGCATCCGGCCGGCCGCGGGGCCGCTCGCACCCGATCGGGTCGTCGCCGCCTCCCATCTCGTCTACAGCGACGCCCAACCGCTCTTCGCGCTGCTCCTGCTGGCAGCCTCCGGGCCCTCGACACTGGTCGAGACCGTCTGGTCGGGGCGGTTCGGCTATGTCCACGGGTTGCGCTCCATGGGCGCCAGGCTGGCTGTGCACGGGCAGGAACTGCACATCCATCCCGGCCCTTTGCACCAGGCGCCAGGACCTCTGCGGGGGACGGACCTGCGCGCCACCGCCACGCTACTGCTCGCGGCCCTGGCCGTCGGCACCTCACACCGGCTGTTCGGCGTGGAGCATCTGGCCCGCGGCTATGCCGGGCTCCCGGACAAACTCCGCTCCCTCGGCGCGCGCATCACCCCCGGAACCACCGCCGCACCCGCGGATCCACCGGGCTCCCAGGAGTAAGGAGGCGAACCACGATGACCGACGGCCCGCGGCCCACAGACACGCTCTGGTCCGACGGCTACGACCCGGTGCTCGACCTGCCCGCCCTACGCCGGGCGGAGCTCACCGAGCGGCCCTATCGCTGGGCGGAACTGCCCGACACCCTGCGCGGTGCCCAGGGGCGAACCGCACACAGGCTGGAGACGGAGTTCCCGACCCGAGGTTTCCGGCTGACCGAACGGACCGACCGCGAAACGGGAAAGACCTACCGCACGCGCAACCTGCCGCTGATCGCCCAGGGACGTCCGGTCGCCGGCAGCCGCTTCGCCCTCTCCCCCCTGTGGCGGCGTCTCGTCGACGAACTGGCCTCATCCGAATACCGCGCGGCGGTGGCCGAGGCGACCGGCTGCCGGCTGGAGGGCTGCTTCATCGAGGCTCGGGCCGTCCGTTATGGCCCCGGCTACTGGATCTCGCCGCACACCGACCGGCCCGACAAGGTGGTCACCCAGCTCTGGTACTTCAACTCCCAGTGGCCGGCGAACTGGCAGGGGACACTGCGTATCCTCGGGTCGCCCGCGCCCGACGACGTAAGGGCCGAGATCACGCCGCATCAGGGCTCCTCGGTCCTGCTGGTCCGCTCCGGCCAGTCCTGGCACTGCGTCACCCCGGTCTCCGCCGACGCCTCACAGGACCGGCGCACCCTCCTGCTGCACTTCGTCGACCCCGCGGCCGACACCACTGCGGGCCGTCCGGCGCCGGGCGCGCACAAGTGACCGCCGGGCAGCCAAGCGCGACAATACGGCGCGGATGGGGGAAAGCCCGGGGCGGCCTCCCGGGAAGAACCCCGCACAGGGCGCGGCCGGCACGCCGTCACCTCTCCGGACGGTGGAACACCCCCATGACCACGAAGCAGGGCCTCATTCCTTGAGCCGCACCCATGACACCGTATTCACGGCCCCGGCCGAGGATCCGGCGCACAGCCGCCGCTACGGCCGCCGTGTGATCTCGGTGACCTCGGTCACCGCCCTGCTCACCGGCCTCAACACCAGCGGCCTCGACGTGGCGCTGCCCGGCATCATCCGGCACTTCCAAGCCTCCGCCGCGCAGGCCGGCTGGATCGTTCTCGGCTACCTGCTGGCCGGCACCGTCCTGCTGCTGGTCTGGGGCCGTCTCGCGGACCTGTTCGGACGGCGGCGCCTCTATCTCACAGGTGTCGCCGTGTTCGCCGCAGCCAGCGTCTGCTGCGCCCTCGCCCCGGATACCCGGTTCCTGATTCTCGGCCGGATACTTCAGGGAGTGGGGTCGTCGGCCATCGTCGCCAACACCACGGCACTGCTCGCGGACTCGTTCCCGCCCGAGCGACTGCCCAGGGCCCTCGGTGTCAACGCGACGCTCATCTCAGCCACCCAAGCGGCCGGGCCCCTGCTGGGCGGGGCCGTGACGAACCTCTGGGGCTGGTCAGGAATCTTCTGGGTCAGCGGAGCGACAGGTCTGGTCGCCCTCGGCCGGGCGGCCCACATCCTCCGTCCGGACCGTAACTCCGGCCCCTCGGAGAGGTTCGACCTGGCGGGCGCCCTGCTGTCGGTCCTGTTCCTGGGAGGCGGAGCACTGGCCCTCACCGAGAGCGGCCCGCGAGGCTGGACCAGTGGCACCGTCGTCCTGAGCGCGACGGTGTCCCTGGCCGCCTTCCTCGTCTTCCCCCTCGTCCAGAGCCGTCGCCGCTACCCCCTGTTGGACTCCTGGCTCTTCCGCGACCGGCGCCGCACGATGGCGCTGCTGGCAGCCTTCCTGACGGCGACGTCGTACTTCTCGGTCGTGCTGGTGATGTCCCTGTACCTGCAAACGCTTGAGCATCTGGACGCCCTGTCCGCGGGTTTCCAGGTGATGCTCATGGCCGTCGGTTCCATGCTCACCTCTCCGCTGGCGGGGCACCTGTCCACCCGCTGTCCGGCGCGGACGCTGGCCAGCGCGGGCACAGCGACATCCGCACTGGGCATCGCTCTGCTGGCACTGGCGCTCGGCCCGCCCGCACCAGCCGGACTTACCGGGCTGGGCCTGTTCCTGACGGGCGCCGGTGCCGGTCTGTTCGGGGTGCCGAACACCGACGCGCTCTTGTCGCTGGTACCCGCGTACCGACGCGGCATCGCCAACGGCGTCCGCTCCCTGCTCCAGAACACCGGCTATCTGATCAGTACGGTCCTGACCCTGACGCTGGTGACGGGACACGGACAGTCCGGAGAAGGCCGGGGCACCACCCTCTCCGCCCTCGACCTAAACGGCTCGCCGGAAGCTCTCGCCGGCCGCTACCAGACGGCGCTGGTCGCCCTTTTCTGTCTGTGTCTGGCGGCCACGGCCGCGTCCCTCCTGCGTGGCTCCGCGCTCCCACCGGAACCCCCGCCGGCCCGCACCGCACCCCCGGACCGCCCCGGACCGGGGAAATCCGCCCGAACGGAAGGAACGGAGTGAACGTGGAGTACCCCGTCCTCAAGGCCCACGACACCGACTTCGTGGTCCAGGAAAGCATCGTCCTACCCGCTCAGGACGATCCAGACGCCCCTTACCAGTACCTGCGGCTGCGAAAGCGCGGATACACCACCTTCGAGGCGCTCGAGTGCATAGCCGCCCTCTGCGGCGTCTCCGCCTCCGACCTGTCGACGGCGGGACTGAAGGACGAGGACGCCGTCACCGAGCAGCACATAGCCTGCCGGGGGAGATTGCCCCGTGATGCCATCACCGAGTTCAACGCCCGGCACGCCTCCGGTGCGCGCACGATGACACTCACCACCCACGGATACGGCCATCTGAACCTGCGCGCCGGGCAGTTGGAGGGCAACGCCTTCAGAATCACCGTGCGCGGTCTGAGCAGCGGGTTCGCAACCACCCTCGGCGCACTTGGCGAGCGAGCCGAGAACCTGTTCTTCGTCAACTATTACGATGTCCAGCGGTTCGGCGTGGCCGGCGGCCCCCGGACCACCCATCAGATCGGCGGCGCCCTGCTCGAAGAGGACTACGGAACGGCCCTCGCCCTGGTTCGGGAGTCCCAGTCCCCGGAAGCAGACCACGCCCGGCGCTTCACCGGACCTGCCGCGCGGTTCTTCGACCGGATCGACCCCCGGGTCCGGGCCTTTTACCTGTGTGCGCGAGCCTCGTGGGTATGGAACGGCCAACTCGCCGCACTGGTGAAGAAGGTCAGCCACCACCCGCTGGACGAGACCCTCCGGGAGGGGCTTCCCTATGTCTTCACGACACACAGAGACGACGTACTGGCCCTGCTGCGGCACGCGACGTCATTACCCTACGAGCGCTACCGCTGGTCGAACGCGGCGATCCGGTGCACCCAGGGACTGCGCCGGACGGTCGTACAGACCCGTATCCGGGTGGACCGCACGAGCGAGGACAGCGACACACCAGGACGGTACGCCTGCGAGATCGCCCTCTTCCTGCCCCCCGGCTGCTACGCCACCAACGCGGTCTCGCAGTGGGTCGCCTGGATCGCCCGTACGGACACACCCCGGAACGCCAACGCCTAGGGGCTCCCGACCACGCTGCCGCAGCACAACCACGCGGCTCACGGCCCGGGGACGCACATACCCGGCCCGGAGCGCCGAGCCGGTCGGGGCATTCGGCCTCAGGTGTGCTGTGCAGAGGTCCGGGGCGTCAGTGCGTCAGCCACCCGCCAACCCGTGGCCCGGGCCCAGGGTTCGGCAACGGCGATGACCAAGTCGACGACAGGGTCCTTGACATCAGCGTAGGTCGCGAGGTCGGGCACGGCCCCGGCCAGCACCTGCTTGAAGCGTGCGTAGGCCGGAACCGCGGCCGGGTGAGCCCGAAGCCAGTCGCGGAAGAGAAGAGCAAGCCGTTCATTGGGTGAGCCGGCCACCCGCACGTGGAAATTGACATCCGGCTCCCGAGGGCTACGCCGGGTCCACAGCCGCTTCGTCCAGTGGGCGGGATCGTCGTCGCTGCCGGCCGGGACATGGTCCTGGCGGTACGGCGTGAGTTCGAAACCGCGGTCGGCCAGCAGCGGGGCGAACGCGTGTTGTGCCTCCTGGAGGTCGCGGACACCGGCCTGGAGGTCGAAGACGGGTTTCGCGGCCATGCCGGGCACTGCCGTACTGCCGATGTGTTCGACGTGCAGCGCGAGCGGCTTGAGCAGGTCGTACATATCGGTGGTGAGGGTCTTGCCCCGAACGGTCCATGCGGGGTCGAAGCCGACTACGACGAGGTTGGGGGAGGAGTCCTTGGGCACCGGGCAAGTCTAGGCCCAGACTGACGTCGGCGCGTGCAGAGCCGTACAACGCAGCGCGGGGTAACCGACCGCCGGTCCTACCCCACAGATCGGGCCAACTCCCGTACGCAGGAACCCCAGGACCCCGCCCGCGGATAGACTCACCGCCATGCCTCGCATCGACGGTCGAACTCTCGCACAGTTGCGTCCCGTCACCATCGAACGCGGGCCGCGATCAGCGTCGGCATCGTCGACCGCACCCCGCTCCTCGACCTCTGCTACGAGGAAGACGTCCGCGCCGAGACCGGCATGAACGTCGTCTGCACCGGCGACGGGCGCTTCGTCGAGGTCCAGGGCACCGCCGAGGGCGCCCCCTTCGACCGCAAGGAGCTCGACGTCCTCCTTGGCCTGGCCACCGCCGGCTGCGTCGATCTCGCCGCGCTCCAGACCGATGCACTCGCCCTCCAGCAGGAACCGGCCTGAAGCCGCCAACGAGCCGGACGGCACCGGGGCGCGTGCCGCTGCCGCTCGCCTTCGCCCGGATGGACGGAACTCCGTTCTCGCCCGCCGAGGTGGCGATCGGCAAGGCGTACACGGCCGCGGCATTCGTATGGCCCGAGCCTGGACCTGACGGCGCCCTATGAAGGTCACGGGCCACCGCCAGCCGGCTTCGGGGCGGCGGGGGTTCGCCGCGATGTGCCGTCGGCGGCGGCCCGTGTCCCACCGCCTGACGGCTGTCCTCAGTGGCGGCCGTGCTGCTGGCGCGCTGCCCGACGCGCCCGGGGCGGTCAGATGGCCCGGGGCGGGGCGCGGAGATCGTTGATCAAGCTCTGACCTGCAAGGGCGATGGAAAGACAGCCGTGTACGTTCCTCGCGACCTCCACCTTGCGAAGAACACTAAGAATCTCCCTAGGAAGCTCTCGTCAATTTCCGTATCGGCCCAGCTCTGGCCTACCGTTTCCCGCGAAACAAGCCATTGCGACGAGGGCCTGTCATCCATATATGGCATTCGCCTGTTGCGTGCCTCAGGAGGGCGCGCTCATCCTGAATGACGATTGGAGGCGGGTGATGGGGCATACCCCATCGGACACGATCGCGGTTGTCGGCGCGGGGGTCATGGGGCGGAGTATCACCGCACTGGCGCTGGGCCGTGGGGTGCACGTCGTGCTGGTCGACGTCTCGGAAGAGGTGCTCGGGAACGCCCGGGCGGAAATCACCCAGCAGCTGCGGCACGGGCAGTTCATGGGCGCCTTCCCCGGCTCCCCGGCCCCCGGAACGCTGACCACGACGCAGTCCACCAGCGATGTCGCGGATGCCGCCGTGGTGATCGAGGCGATCACCGAGGACGCCTCGCTCAAGGCGCGGGTCATGGCGGACATCTCGAGCACGGTCCCCGCCGGGGTCCCGCTCATCACCAACACTTCGGGTATTCCCATCGCCGAACTGGCGAAGTCGGTGCAGCGGCCCGCGGAACTGGCCGGGGTGCACTTCATGAATCCCGCCTATCTCATCGAGATGGTGGAGGTGATTCGCGGCCCGCAGACCGGCGACGATGCCATGGCCGCGATCCTGTCCGTCCTGGAGAGGCTGGGGAAGAAGACGGTCGTCGTGCGCGACGCGCCGGGATTCGTCACCAGCAGGCTGCTGCATCCCATGATCAATGAAGCGGCGAGGGTCGTGGCCGAGGGCACGGCGAGCGTCGAGGCCGTGGACCGGCTGATGCACGGCTGCCTCGGCCATCCGACCGGTCCGCTGCGTACCGCCGATCTGATCGGACTCGACAATCTCGCGGACGCTCTTCGGCTGCTGGCCGAGCGGACCGGGAATCCCACCTTCGAGCCCTGTGAACTGCTCATGGAGAAGGTACGCCGCGGTGATCTGGGGCGTAAGACGGGGCGCGGGTTCTACGACTATGGAAAGGTGCTTTCGTGAGTATGGACCAGGCGGTCACCGCCGAGGGGATCGAGCAGGCGATCACGCAGTTCGTATCGGGCCGGGTGAAGGCGGAAGTGCCCGCCGATGAGGATCTCTTCGCATCCGGACTGGTGTCGTCGATGTTCGCGATGGAACTCGTCGTCCATCTGGAACAGGCATTCTCCGTGCAGATCCTGGGAGACGACCTCAAGCGGGACAACTTCCGTACCGTCCAGGCCATGACCGCTTTGGTGGCACGGTTGCGCGGGGTCGAGCAGCCCGCCGATGCCTGAGACCGAGACGCTCACCGGGGCCCGGGAGCTCATCGACGACCTCGTCGGGGACCGGGCCGCGGAATGGGACCGTGCGGGGCTGATCCCCGATGATGTGCTGCGCACGCTGGCCACCCGTGGCCTGCTGTGCGCGGGGGTGCCGGAGACCTTCGGCGGGCTGGGGACGAGCAGCGCGGCGAACGGCGAGTTCACCGCGTACGTCGGCAGTCGGTGCAGCTCGCTGCGGAGCGTGATGACCTCGCAGGGCATGGCCGCCTGGACCATCCAGCGCCTGGGCAGCCCGCTACAGCACGCCGAATACCTGCCACAACTGGCCGGTGGCAAGCTCGCCGCCGTCGCGTTCAGCGAGGCGGAGGCGGGTAGCGATCTGTCGGCGATGACCACGACCATCGAACCGGACGGTGACACCGTTACCGTCCGGGGGCAGAAGGTGTGGACCACCGCCGCTCACTACGCCGACATGATCGTGGTCGTGGGACGGTATGGCTCCGGGGCGGCCGCCGTCGTGGTGCCCGCGTCGGCTCCGGGTGTCACCGTCAGCAGGGTCCCGCAGCCGTCCGGCTGCCGGGCGGCGGGCCACGCGGATGTACGACTCGACGATGTGCGGTTGCCCGCCAGTGCGGTACTCGGCGGCGGACAGCCCTTGATGCTCCTGGTGACCACCGCGCTGGCATACGGGCGGATCTCGGTCGCCTGGGGCTGTGTGGGCATCCTCCGGGCCTGTCTGGACGCCGCCCGCGAACACGCCCGCACCCGAAAGCAGTTCGGCAAGCCGCTCGCCGGCCACCAGCTCGTCGGCCGCCACCTGGCGAACCTGCTGACCGCCGAGCAGATCGCCACCCGGGTGTGTGAACACGCCAGCCGGTGCTGGGACGACGGCTCTCCCGAGATGGTGGTCGCCACCGTCCTCGCCAAGCAGGTGGGCGCTCTCCAAGCCGCGCAGGGTGCCGCGGCGGCGGTGCAGGTCCTGGGCTCGGCGGCCGCGCACGAGGGCCATGTGGTCGAGCGCGCCTACCGCGATGCGAAGCTCATGGAGCTAATCGAGGGCAGTACGGAGATCTGCCAGCTGATCCTCGCCGACCACGCGGTGTCGATGCCGGGGCTTTGAGACGGCGCCACAGACGACACTTTGAGACGGCGCCACGAGATGGCGATATGAAGCGGCGCCACGAGACGGCGACATGAGACAAGGAAGAGCCGTGGCTGAACAGACCTCGATCGTGAAGTGTCTGGTGTGGGACCTCGACAACACCCTGTGGCAGGGCACGTTGCTGGAGGACGGCGTGGTGACGCTCCCCGCCCCGATCCGCGACTTGATCGCCGAACTGGACAGCCGCGGCATCCTCCAGTCGGTCGCCAGCAAGAACGACCACGACCAGGCGTGGAAGCAGTTGGAGGAGCTGGGCGTCGCCGAGTACTTCGTTCTTCCGCGCATCGGCTGGGGACCGAAGTCCGATTCGGTGCGGGAGATCGCGGCCGAACTCAACTTCGCGCTCTCCACGATCGCCTTCGTCGATGACACGCCTGCGGAGCGGGCGGAAGTCCAGTTCCATCTCCCGGAGGTCCGCTGCTACGCCGCCGAGCGGTTGCCCGAGCTCGCCGCCCTGCCGGAGTTCAGTCCGGCGAGGGTGACAGTGGACGCGCGCCGCCGCCGGGAGATGTACCAGGCCGGATTCCAGCGGAAGGCGGCCGAGGCGGATTTCCAGGGGCCGAGTGATGACTTCCTGCGTTCCCTGGAACTCGTGATGCGCATCGAACGCGCCACCGAGGAGGACCTGTCCCGGGTGGAGGAGCTGACGCTGCGCACCAGCCAGATGAACGCCACGGGGGTGCACTACTCGCTCACCGATTTGCGTGGACTGCTGGCCGATCCACGCCATGAGGTACTGGTCACCAAGCTCAACGACCGGTTCGGGCCCCACGGTGCGATCGGCCTGGAGCTGCTGGAGAAGCACCCGCGCGCCTGGCATCTGAAGCTGCTGGCCACGTCGTGCCGGGTGGTGTCGTTCGGCGCAGGTTCGGCGATCCTCGGCTGGCTCACCGACCAGGCAGCCCACGCGGGCGTCCATCTGGTCGCCGACTTCCGCCGGACCGAGCGCAACCGGATGATGGACATCGCCTACCGTTTCGCCGGTTTCACCGACGAGCCGTGCGACTGCCGGGCCGGACTGCCCGCGCCCGAGCAGGAGGACATCCACCGGCTGCATCTGACCCCGGAGCCCTCCGCCCCGCCACCCACGATGAAGCTGCACGCCGTCAGCCTGCGGGGGGTTTGAGCGAGGACTGGAGAGAAAGACCGGCCAAGGCCCGCCAAGGTCGGAGAAGACCAGAAGCGACGACGAGAGAACACCAGAGAAAATGGATGACGCATGGCGAATCAGGTAGGTCTCCCGGCCGCGCTCTCGGAGTACATCCGGGAGTCCTCCCTGCGCGAGGACGGGATTCTGCGGCAGCTACGGGAGACGACGGCGGAGCTTCCCGCGGGCAGCGCGATGCAGGTCATGCCCGAGGAGGGCCAGCTGCTGACGCTGCTGGCCGGTCTCACCCCGGCTCGCAGGATCCTGGAGGTCGGCACGTTCACCGGGTACAGCACCCTGTGCCTGGCCCGTGCGCTCGTGCCCGGCGGACGGCTGGTCACTTGCGACATCACCCACCGGTGGCCGGGGATCGGCGCGGACTACTGGGCCAGGGCGGGCGTCGAAGGCAAGATCGACCTTCGGATCGGTGACGCGACCGAAACCCTCAAGACCCTCCTTGCGGAAGAGGGCCCGGGGACCTTCGACTTCGTGTTCATCGACGCCGACAAGCAGGGATACCCGGACTACTACGAGACAGCGCTGGCTCTCCTCGGTGAGCGCGGGCTGATCGTGGTCGACAACACCCTGTTCTTCGGCAAGGTCGTGGACCCCGACGCGCAGGACGCCGACACTGCCGCGATCCGCGCGTTCAACACGCTGGTCCGGGACGATCCGCGGGTGGAGATGTCCCTGGTCCCCATGGCGGACGGCATCACCCTGATCCGTAAGAAATCGCGGCCGCTGGGGGAGTGAGCGGTTCACCGGGACGGCGGCCCCGAATCACGGCGGCGCCGAGTCGTCATGGACCCCGTGGCCCCCGCCGCGCACGGGGGCCACGGGAGGACGACGCTCAGGTGACCACCCTCGGTATGAACGCCGCGTGGGCCCCGTCGGAGTAGCGGCGCAGTTCGACGCCGTACACCTCGGCGGAGCGGAGTTGTTGGCCGAGAAATCTGAGGGCCAAGTTGAATTCGGGCGGGAAATGGCTGGCCACAATGACCATCCGGAGCCTGCCCAGGGCCAGATTCGATTCGAGGGTACGCAGGAACGAGCCCTCGTCGACCGTATAGCCCATCTCCGCCAGCAAACTCTCCCCGGTGCTGTTCTGCAATTGCGCGGTGTACTCCAGTGATCGCTGGAGGATATGGAGCGGCCAGTGCCGTGCCCCGCTGCCCGCGTAGTCGAGTATTTTCGCCAGGGCGCTGTGCGCGTTCCAGGTGTCGTGTGGTTCCACCACTTCGACGAGAATCGGAATGCCCCGGGAATCGGCGAACAGATGGGTGGCGCTGAAGGAGTAGCCGTCCGTGTCCGGCATGATGTCCGTGGAGTTCCTGCGGATGAGCAGGAGCGGCGAGTTGACCTCGTGGCGGCCGTTCACCGCCGTGGACAGCAGGTCCGGATAGCGCACGAGGATCTCGTGAAGCGGCGGGTCCTGGTGGGCCGCCGTCGGTGTGAGCTGGGAGAGCCCGGTGTCGGTCTGCAACACGATGCGCCGGTTCCAGGTATCGGCGCCCGGCCCCGCGAGTGAATCGCGTCGGCGCGCATGCCGGCCCGAGGCCGTCCGCCCCGGGTCCGCCGGCAGCAGTGCGGGGCGCTCCATCCAGCTGTCGACCGAGACCAGGCACGAGTTCAGGATGAACGCCAGGGTTTTGTAGACTCCGGCGAGAGCCAGCAGTTCGAGGATCTGCTCCTCGCTGTAGCGCTCGGCGAGCTGCTTCCATGTGTCGTCCGAGAGGGCCGACTGGGTGTGGAGCTCGTCGACCGCCTGGAGGAGGACGGCTTCGAAGGGCGCCCAGTCGGTGGCGTCCTCCGAGGCGACCCGGGCGATCTCGGTCTCGCTCAGCCCGACGAAGAGTCCCGCGGCGTGGTGGTGCGCCCAGATGTATGGGGCCTGCGAGCGCCATGCCGTCCGCAGGATCACGATCTCGCGTTCGCGTGGCGGGAGGATGTCACCGGCCACATGCGTCAACAGCGGCTGCATCGCGGGCAGCAGTGTCGGATGGTTCGCGATGGTCCGGTGGACGTTTGGTGGCGGCCGGTCCGCGAGGATCCCGTTCAGTGACTCCTTGATCTCCTGGGCGTAGACCTGGCCGGCCGGTGTGACGGCGAAGTCGTCCGCGTCCTGCGGATCGATCCTGGGCCGCATTTCCTTCACCCTCAAGTTATGTGTTGTCACGACAGTGTCTCGTCGACGCGCCGTGGGATTCCCCCGGGCGGCTCTTTTCGGCCGACCTGGCCCTACCATAAGCGATCGTCGGAGTTCCCGAACACCGGAGGTCCAGGGGAGTTCCTAGTAGCCGTTTTTGTGGCCTTCCTTCGTGTTTGGTGACGGCACTGGCATGTCCTGCGCCGATGACGGTGGAAAAGGGCGGCGAACGGCCCCGAATGGAGAGTGGCGACACGCACCTTGATATATGAGGAATGTCAGCTGACCTCCCATGTATCATCGCGCATTGTTGATCGCGACTCGAACGACAGTCCGGTGTCAACGGATTATTGGAGACCGGGCGTGCGTCAGCACCCGCTCTCCTGCCAAGCCTGCGAAGACGATGAGTTGGGGAGCGGTGCCGTGAGCGGAGCCGAGTCCATGTCCGCCCAGGGACTCCACGAGACGGACACTGCCATCGCGGTGGTGGGAGTGTCCTGCCGGTTGCCGTCCGCGGCGGACCCCGGGCGGTTCTGGCGGCTGCTGACCGGCGCGGTGAGCGCCGTGTCGCCGGTACCACCGGGCCGGTGGAGTGACGAGGACGTGGCAGCGGGCTCCGATGGGGCCGGCTGGGGCGCCTTCGTGGACGAAGTCGACCGTTTCGACGCGGAGTTCTTCGGGATCTCGCCGCGCGAGGCGAGGGCGATGGACCCACAGCAGCGTCTCGCGCTGGAGCTTGGCTGGGAGGTCCTGGAGGACGCGGGCATACTCCCGGACGCGGTACGCGGCGGCGGCACCGGCGTGTTCATCGGTGTGACCGCGGACGACTACGGGGTATTGGACCGCCGCAGGGGACCGGCGGCGATCGGACATCACACCCTGACCGGTCTGAACCGGAGCGTGATCGCGAACCGGGTCTCCTACTTCCTCGGGCTCCGGGGGCCGAGCCTGGTGGTGGACACCGGGCAGTCGTCCGCGCTGGTGGCGGTGCACCTGGCGTGCGAGAGCCTGCGGCGCGGGGAGTCTGCCATGGCCCTGGCCGGCGGTGTGCAGCTCAACCTGGCACCGGACAGCGCGGCGGCGGCCTCCCTGTTCGGCGCCCTGTCACCGGACGGCCGCTGCTTCGTCTTCGACGAGCGCGCGGGCGGCTATGTGCGTGGCGAGGGCGCGGGAATGGTGCTGCTCAAGCCCCTGGCGAGGGCGTTGGCCGACGGGGATGAGATCTACTGTGTCATCGAGGGCAGCGCGGTGGGCAACGACGGCCCCGGCGAGGGCCTGACCACCCCCGATCCGGAGGGGCAGGAGACGGTTCTGCGAGCGGCGTGCCGGAGCGCCGGGGTCGATCCGACCGCGGTCCAGTACGTGGAACTGCATGGCACCGGTACCAGGGTGGGCGATCCGGTGGAGGCGGCGGCGCTCGGCGCGGTGTACGGGGCGGGTCGTGCCGCCGACAACCCGCTGCTGGTCGGTTCGGCGAAGACGAACGTGGGGCATCTGGAGGGCGCCGCGGGCATCGTCGGCCTTCTCAAGGTCGTGCTGTCGCTGCGGAACGGCGAGTTGCCGGCGAGCCTGAACCATGAACTCCCCAACCCCGCCATCCGCTTCGACGAGTGGCGCCTGGAAGTGGCCACCTCGACCCGCCCCTGGCCCTACCGCGACGGCCGGGCCCTGGCCGGAGTGTCGTCCTTCGGCATGGGCGGCACCAACTGCCATGTGATCGTGTCCGCCGCCGAACCGGCCCCCACAGGCGTACCCGCGGGCGCGGACACGGACGGGCGCGCCGGCATGGCGGACAGCGCCCTCATGGCGGGTGGCGCCGTGCCGTGGCCGCTGTCGGGCCGCACTCGGGACGCGCTGCGCACACAGGCCGTCCGCCTCGCCTCCCATCTTGCGGACAACCACCGGCTCGACCCGGTGGACTTGGGCTTCTCCCTGGCCACCACCCGGACCGCGTTCCGTCACCGCGCCGTCGTCCTCGCGCCGGACCGGCCGGGTGCCCCGGACGCGCTGACGGCGCTGGCCGACGGTGAGTCCGCGCCGGGCGTGGTGCGCGGAGTCGCCGATGTCGAGGGCAAGACGGTGTTCGTCTTCCCCGGGCAGGGTTCGCAGTGGGCGGGCATGGGTGTCCGGCTGATGGCGCAGTCCCCGGTGTTCGCCGAGCGGCTGGCCGAGTGCGCCGCCGCGCTCGCGCCCCATGTGGACTGGTCGCTGCCGGAGGTGCTGCGACAGGCCCCGGGCGCGCCGTCGCTGGAACGGGTGGATGTGGTCCAACCCGCCTCCTGGGCGGTGATGGTCTCCCTCGCGGCGGTGTGGCAGGCACACGGGGTGGTTCCGGACGCGGTGGTGGGACATTCCCAGGGGGAGATCGCGGCGGCGTGCGTGTCCGGTGCGCTGTCCCTGGAGGACGCGGCCCGGGTGGTGGCGCTGCGCGGCCAGACCATCGCACGCCGTCTGGCGGGGTCGGGCGGCATGCTGTCGGTGCCGCTGCCCCTGGCCGAGGTCGAGGCATGGCTGCGCCGCTGGGACGGCCGGGTGTCGGTCGCGGCGCTGAACGGGCCCGGCTCGGTGGTGGTCTCCGGTGAACTGGACGCGCTGGACGAGCTGTTCGAGGAGCTGACCGGCGCGGATGTGCGGGCGCGGCGGGTCGCCATCGACTACGCCTCGCACTCGGCGCAGGTGGAGCAGCTGCGCGAGGAGATGTCGGCCGAGCTGGAGGGCCTCAGCCCGCGCCGGGCCGAGGTGCCGTTCTTCTCCACGGTGACCGGCGAGTGGCTGGACACCACCGGTATGGACGCCGGGTATTGGTATCGCAATCTGCGGCAGACCGTCGGCTTCGAACCGGCCGTACGGGCGCTGCTCGGACAGGACCACCGGGTCTTCGTCGAGGTCAGCACCCATCCGGTGCTGACCGCCGGGGTGCAGGATGTCATCGACGAGGCCGATGTCCGGGCGGTCGCCGTCGGCACGCTGCGCCGGGATGTGGGCGGGGCGGACCGGTTCCTGACCTGTCTGGCGGAGGTGTACGTCCGCGGGGTGGCGGTCGACTGGTCGCGGGCGTTCGCCGGGACCGGTGCCCGGCGGGTGGCCCTGCCGACGTACGGATTCCAGCGGGAGCGCTACTGGCTCCCGGAGCTCGCCGGCGGTGCCACGGCGAGGGACACCGCCACGGCCGCTCCGGCGGCCGTGCCCGGACACACCGCCCGCCCGGAGCCGGAGCCGGAGTCCGAGCCGGGCCCGGAGCGCGTGGCGTCCGACGCGTCGTGGACCCGCGCCGGCCTGGGACGCCTGGTGCGCGCGGAGGCAGCGGTGGTGCTGGGCTTCACCTCCGCCGAGCAGGTGAATCCGGTGCTGTCCTTCCGGGAGTTGGGCTTCGACTCGGCGATGACCGTGGAACTGGTCGCCCGGCTGAAGGCCGCCACCGGACTGCGGATACCCAACACCGTGCTGTTCGACCACTCCACACCGGATCGGTGCGCGAACCATCTGGCCGCCGGCCTCACCGGCCCGGTCACCGCCGGTACGCCGACGGCACCCAGCGCCGTCCCGGTGGACGCCCCGGCGGATGATCCGGTGGTCATCGTGGGCATGGCCTGCCGCTACCCGGGCGGGGTGAACTCGCCCGAGGAGCTGTGGGACTTGGTGTCGGGCGAAGTCGATGCCGTCTCCGACATGCCAACCGGCCGGGGGTGGGCGCCCGAGATCACGGAGACCGGCAGACCGGGCGGGTTCCTGTACGACGCGGACCGGTTCGACGCGGCGCTGTTCGGGATCTCGCCGCGCGAGGCCGAGGCCATGGATCCGCAGCAGCGGCTGGCGCTGGAGGCCAGCTGGGAGGCGGTGGAACGGGCCGAGATCGCCCCGTCGTCCCTGCACGGCAGCCGGACCGGGGTGTTCATGGGCGCGATGGCCCAGGACTACGGCCCCAGGCTCCAGGACAGCGCCGGCTCCGCGGAGGGGTATCTGCTCACCGGCACCTCGCCGAGCGTCCTGTCCGGCCGGATCGCCTACGCCCTGGGGCTGCACGGGCCCACGCTGACCGTGGACACGGCGTGCTCCTCGTCGCTGGTGGCGCTCCACCTGGCCGCGCAGGCGCTGCGCGGTGGCGAGTGCTCCCTGGCGCTGGCCGGCGGGGTCACCGTCATGTCGGAACCGGGCATCTTCGCGGAGTTCGCCCGGCAGGGCGGCCTGTCGCCCGACGGCCGCTGCAAGGCGTACGCGGAGGGAGCGGACGGCACGGGCTGGTCCGAGGGCGTGGGCGTACTGGTCCTGGAACGGCTCTCGGACGCGCTCCGCGGCGGCCACCGGGTACTGGCGGTACTGCGCGGTTCCGCGGTCAACTCGGACGGGGCGTCGAACGGCCTGACCGCGCCCAGTGGAATCGCGCAACGGCAGGTGATCGGCCAGGCCCTGGCCGGCGCGGGCCTGGTCCCCTCGGACGTGGACGCCGTGGAGGGACACGGCACCGGTACCCGGCTGGGCGACCCGATCGAGGCCCAGGCGCTGCTGGCCACCTACGGGCAGGGCCGCGACGCGGACCGTCCGCTGCTGCTGGGGTCGCTCAAGTCCAACATCGGACACGCACAGGCCGCCGCCGGTGTCGCGGGCGTCATCAAGATGATCCTGGCCATGCACCACGGTGTGCTGCCGCGCACGTTGCACGTGGACGCGCCGTCGTCACAGGTGGACTGGTCGGCCGGGGCGGTGGAACTGCTCACCGGGTCCGTTCCGTGGCCACCGGCCGGGCGGCCCCGCCGCGCGGGTGTGTCGTCGTTCGGGATCAGTGGCACCAACGCGCATGTGATCGTCGAACAGCCCCCGCGGGACCGGCCCGATGACTCCGCCGGTCGTGCACCGGCCGCCCCGCGAGCGCGGACCGTGCCCGAAGTGGCGCCGTGGCCGGTGTCGGCCCGCACCGAGGCGGCGCTGGACGCCCAACTCGACCGGCTGGCCGCGTTCGTGGCCGACACCGGCGCGACGGCGCCGGACATCGGCTACTCGCTGGCGACCACACGCTCCGAGCTGGAGCACCGAGCGGTCCTCCTGGCCGCGGCGGACACCACGGGGAACGGCGACCGGCGCCCCGTGACGGTGGCGCGGGGCACGGCCGTGGGCGACCCAGGCCCGGTGGCGCTGCTGTTCGCCGGACAGGGCGCGCAGCGACTGGGCATGGGCCGTGAACTGCACGCCCGGTTCCCGGTGTTCGCGGCGGCGTGGAACGAGGTCTGCGCGCTGCTGGACGGGGAACTGGAGCGGCCGTTGCGCGAAGCGGTGTTCGGCGACGACGCGGAAACGCTGGACCGCACCGAGTATGCCCAACCCGCGCTGTTCGCCCTGGAAGTGGCCCTGTACCGGCTGGTGGAGTCGTGGGGCGCGGCACCGGATCTGCTGATCGGACACTCCGTCGGGGAGATCGCCGCGGCACATGTGGCCGGAGTGCTGTCGCTGTCCGACGCGTGCCGGCTCGTCGCCGCACGCGGACGGCTGATGCAGAGGCTGCCGGAGGGTGGCGCCATGGTCGCCCTGCGGGCCACCGAGGACGAGGTGGCGCCGCTGCTCGCCAACTCCGGGGACCGGTGGGGACTCGCCGCGGTCAACGGCCCCCAGTCGGTGGTGGTGTCCGGGGACGCCGACGCGGTCGAGGCGATAGCGGACCGGTTCGCGGCGGACGGCCGCAAGACCACCCGGCTGCGGGTCGGCCACGCGTTCCACTCCCCGTTGATGGCGCCCATGCTGGACGACTTCCGCGCGGTCGTCGAGGGCCTGTCCTTCGGCGAGCCGCGCATCCCGATCGTCTCGACCGTCACCGGTGAACGGATCGACGCGGAGCACATCCGCGGCCGCGACTACTGGGTGGAGCACGTCAGCCGGACCGTGCGGTTCGCCGACGCGGTCGGCGCCGCGGCCGCGGCCGGCGCCCGCACCTTCCTCGAACTGGGCCCGGACGCGACGCTGTCCGTACTGGCCGAGGACGTCCTCACCGACGTGGCGCACGTGGCGGTGGTGCCCCTGCTGGACAGGGAGCGCGGCGAGGAGTCCACGGCGGTGACGGCGGCCGCCCGGCTGTATGTGCGGGGCGTACCGGTCCGGTGGGCCGAACTGTTCGCCGGGACCGACGCCCGCCGCGTCGCGCTGCCCACCTACGCGTTCCAGCGGGACCGGTTCTGGACCGCGCCCGCCGCGCCCCCGGCGGCCGACGTGGTCTCGGCGGGGCTTGACCGTATGGCGCACCCGCTGCTCGGCGCGGTCGTGGAACTGCCCGAGAACGGTGGTCTGCTCTGCACCGGACAGCTGTCGGTGACGGCGCAACCGTGGCTGGCCGACCATGTGGTGGCCGGACACACCACCTTCCCCGGGGCCGGCTTCGTGGAGCTGGCGGTACGGGCGGGCGACGAGGTCGGCTGCGGTCTGGTCGAGGAACTCACCGTGGCCGCACCGCTGGTGCTGTCCGGGCAGGGCGAGCGCGGTGTGCGCGTCCAGGTATCGCTCGGCGCCCCCGGCGACGGCGGTCGGCGCACCCTGGGCATCCACTCACGGCCGGTCGGCACACCGGAGGCGCCATGGACGCGGCACGCCACCGGCGTCCTCGCGCCGGGTACGCCCACGGCCGACCCCGCCCCCGACGCCGACGCCGGACGGGTGTGGCCGCCCGCGGATGCCGTACCGGTCGACCCGGACGGCTTCCACGAGCGGTGGCTCGCTGCCGGACTCGCCCACGGACCGGCGTCCCGTGGTGTTCGGGCGGTCTGGACGGCCGGTGACGAGGTGCTGGCCGAGGTCGTCCTCCCCGAGCACGCCGACGCGGACGCGGACGCCTACCGTCTGCACCCCGCGCTGCTGGAGACGGCGCTGCACATCGTGGCGCTGACCGGTCCCGATGGCCCGGACGGCGGATGGTCCGCGCCCACCCGGTCCGAGGCGTCGTCGTGGTCGGGGGTGCTTCTGCACGCCGTGGGCGCGTCGGTGCTGCGGGTGCGGCTGCGCAGGACGCGCGATGACACGGTCACGTTGACCGCGGCGGACGCCGCGGGTGATCCGGTGCTCTCGGTACGCACGCTGACGCTGCGCCCGCAGGCCGTCCCCACCACGGGGGCCACGGCCGAGCCGCCGCTTCTGCGCCTGGGCTGGCTGCCCGCCCGGGTGCCGGACAGCGCCGGTCACGACCGTGTCGCGATCGGGGACGCGGTGCTGGTGCCGGTCACCGTGCCGACGGGCGTACCGGTGCCGGAGGCGGTCCGTACCGTCACCGCGTCCGTGCTCGACACGCTGCGGCAACACCTCGATGACGCAGCCGGGGCGGGAGACGCGGACGAGGCCGGCGGGGACGGCGGCGGCCGTCCCTCCCGGCTGGTGTTCATGACCCGTGGAGCGGTGGCCACCACCCCCGGCACGGCCCCCGATGTGGTGGCGGCGTCGGTGTGGGGACTGGTGCGTTCGGCTCAGCGGGAGACCCCGGGCCGGTTCGTGCTGCTCGACCTGGAAGCCACGGACGGCGAGGACGAGGCCGACGGCAGGGGCGGTGGGCATCCGGTGCCGACCGACCCGGCGACCCTGCGCGCGGTGCTGGACTGTGGTGAGCCCGAACTCGCCCTGCGCGCAGGTGAGTTGCTGATGCCCCGGCTGTTCCCGGCGGATGCCCCGGCCGACGTCCCGGACCCGGCGGCGCCGGGCCCGGTGTGGGGTGGCGAGGGCACTGTGCTGGTCACCGGTGGTCTCGGCAGTCTTGGCGCGATGTTCGCCCGGCACCTGGTCACCGCGCACGGGGTGCGTCATCTGGTGCTGGCCGGGCGTCGGGGCGCCGACACCGAGGGCGCCGATGAACTGGTGGCCGAGCTGACCGGACAGGGCGCGCGGGTGACCGTCGCCGCCTGCGACGTCTCCGACCGTGCGGCCGTGGCGGCCCTACTGGCGTCGTTCCCGGCCGAGCATCCGCTGACCGGTGTGGTGCACACCGCAGGTGTGCTCGACGACGGACTGGTGCAGGCGCTCACCCCGGACCGGCTGGACACGGTGTTCCGCCCAAAGCTGGACGCGGCGTGGCATCTGCACGAACTGACGCGGGACCGCGGCCTGACCGCGTTCGTGGTGTTCTCGTCGGTGTTCGGTGTGCTCGGCAACGCGGGGCAGGCCGGATACACCGCGGCGAACGCGTTCCTGGACGCGCTGGCGCAGCGGCGGACCGCCGAGGGGCTCGCGGGCCTGTCCATCGGCTGGGGGCCATGGCGGCAGGACATCGGGGGCATGACCGCTTCGCTGAGCGCCGTGGAGATGCGGAGGATCACCGGGGGCGGGATGGCGGAGTTCTCCGTCGACCAGGGGCTGTCCTGGTTCGACATCGCGGCCGCGGTGGGCGAGCCGTTCGTCGTCGCCGCACAGGTCGACCGGGCCGCCCTGCGGGCGCGTGACACCGTGCCCGCCGCCCTCCGCGGCCTGGTCCCCGCCCGACCCGCCCGTCGCACCGCCGCTGTCGCCATCGCCACCGGCGGCGGCCTCGACCCGCTGGCCGGGCTGACGGCCGACCAGGCCCGTGTCACCCTGCTGCGGTGGGTGCGTGAGCAGGTGATGGCGGTGCTCGGACACACGAGTTCGGCGGCGGTCGAGGCCGGGCGCACGTTCAAGGACATGGGTTTCGACTCACTGACCGCCGGTCAGCTGCGGAACGGCCTGCGGACACGAACGGGCCTGAGCCTGCCCTCGACGCTGATCTACGACCATCCGACCCCGGAAACCCTGGCCGCCCATCTGTGGACCGAGTTGGGCGGTGCGGCGGGTGAGCGGCGGGAGAGCGCCGGGCCGGCCCCGATCACGGCGGGTGGCCCGGCGGCCGGGGCGACCGCTGCCGAGCCGATCGCGATCATCGGCATGAGCTGCCGTTTCCCCGGCGGGGTTCGCTCGCCCGAGGAGTTGTGGGAGCTGCTGGCCGAGGGCACGGACGCCATCTGCCCACTGCCCGCCGACCGAGGCTGGGGCCCGAGTGTGTACCACCCCGACCCGGAGCGCACGGGCACGACCTACTCGGCGGCGGGGGGCTTTCTGGATGGCGTGGCCGAGTTCGACGCGGCGTTCTTCGGCATCTCCCCGCGCGAGGCGGTCTCGATGGACCCGCAGCAGCGGATGCTGCTGGAACTCGCCTGGGAGGCGTTCGAACGCGCCGGGGTCGACCCCACATCCCTGCGGGGCAGTACGACGGGCACCTTCGTCGCGGCGACGGCCCAGCAGTACGGCGCGGGGGCGTCGGCGGACTCCGACGGGTACCAGCTCACCGGCACGCTCCCCAGCGTGCTGTCCGGCCGTCTCTCCTATCTGTTCGACTTCAGCGGTCCGGCCGTGACGGTGGACACGGCCTGCTCGGCCTCCCTGGTCGCGTTGCACATGGCGTGCCAGTCGCTGCGCTCGGGGGAGAGCACCCTGGCCCTCGCAGGTGGCGCGACGGTGCTGTCCGGCCCGGACACCCTCGTCTCGCTGAGCAGGCACCGGGTCATGGCACCGGACGGGCGGTGCAAGGCGTTCGCCGAGTCGGCGGACGGCATGGGCATCGCCGAAGGCGCCGGCCTCCTGGTGCTGGAGCGGCTGTCGGACGCGGTCCGGCACGGCCACCGGGTGCTCGCGGTCGTCCGCGGGTCGGCGGTGAACTCCGACGGCGCCTCCAACGGGCTGACCGCGCCGAGCGGTCCGGCGCAGCGGCGGGTCATCCGGCAGGCGCTCGCCAACAGCGGGCTTTCGGCGTCCGACATCGACGCGGTCGAGGCCCATGGAACCGGCACCGCGCTGGGCGATCCGATCGAAGCGCACGCGCTGATGGCCACCTACGGCCAGGACCGGGGCGGCAATCCGCCGCTGCTGCTCGGCTCGGTCAAGTCCAACATCGGGCACACCCAGGTGGCCGCCGGTGTCGCGGGTGTCATCAAGATGGTGATGGCGCTGCGGCACGGCCGGCTGCCGAAGACGCTGCACGCCGCCGAACCGTCCTCCCGGATCGACTGGGACTCGGGCGCGGTCAGGCTGCTGACCGAGGCTGCCCCCTGGCCCGAACTGGGCCGTCCGCGACGGGCCGCGGTGTCGGCGTTCGGCATGAGCGGGACCAACGCCCACGCCGTGCTGGAACAGGCCCCGCCGGCCGCCGACCGGCCCCCGCTCGCGGATGCCGCGCCGGACGGGCCGGTGGCGTGGCCGCTGGCGGCCAAGTCGGCCGGTGCGCTGCGCGCCCAGGCCGCGAAACTGCTCGCACACCTGGACGGCCATCCCGGGCAGCGGCCCGAGGACATCGGGTATTCGCTGGCCATGACCCGTGCCGCGTTCGAGCACCGGGCTGTGCTGGTCGGCGGCGACCGGGCGGCGCTGCGCGGGAGCCTGGCGGCCCTGGCCGAGGGCACCTCGACCGCCGGTGCGGTACGGGGGACGGCGGCCGAACGCGGCACGGTGGTCTTCGTCTTCCCCGGACAGGACGGGGCCTGGCCGGGAATGGCGGCCGAACTGCTCGATGTCTCGTCCGTCTTCGCCGCCCGCGTCGCCGACTGCGAGGCGGCCCTGGCCCCGTATCTCGACTGGTTGCCGTCCGCTGTGCTGCGCGGTGCGCCCGGCGCTCCGCCGATCGAGCGGCGGCCTGATGTGCTCCAGCCCGTGCTGTGGACGGTCATGGTCTCCCTCGCCGCTCTCTGGCGCTCATGGGGTGTCGAGCCGGCCGCCGTGGTCGGCCACTCGCAGGGCGAGGTGGCCGCCGCCTGTGTCAGTGGCGGTCTGTCGCTGAACGACGGCGCCCGCGTGGTGGCGCTGCGCAGCCGGCTCATCCACGAGCGCCTGTCCGGGCGCGGCGCGATGATGTCGGTGATGGCACCGCCGGAGCGGGTGCGGGAACTGCTGGACGGGACGTCCGACGCGGTGTCCATCGCGGCGGTCAACGGGCCGAAGACGGTGACCCTTTCCGGTGATCCGGCCGCTCTTGCCGAGGTCGAGCGCGCCCTGTCCGCCGCCGGGATCATGCGCTGGCGGTTGCCCGGGGTGGACTTCGCCGCCCACTCGGCGCACATCGACGAGATCGAGGCCGAACTGATGGAGTTGCTGGCGCCGGTGCGGCCCCGCCCGTCGACGGTGCCGTTCCACTCCACGGTCACCGGGGGCCGTCTGGACACCGAGGAGCTGGATGCCCGCTACTGGTGCCGGAACCTGCGGGAGACCGTGTCCTTCGCCGAGACGATGACGGGTCTCGTACGCGAGGGACACGGCTTCATGATCGAGGTCGGCCCGCATCCGGTGCTCGCGGTCGGCACCGGCGAGATCATCGAGAACGCGAACAGCCCGGCGGTCACCCTGGGCACTCTGCGCAGGGACGACGGCGGATGGGACCGTGTTCTGCGCTCGCTGGGGGAGGCGTACGCCCATGGCGTGCCCGTCGACTGGAGCACGGTCCTCCCCGGCGGCCACACGGTGGACCTGCCCACCTACGCGTTCCAGCACGAGTCGTACTGGATCGCCCCGCCCGCCTCGGGGCCCGGCACGACCGCGGTGGCCGACGAGCCGCTGTGGGATGCCGTGGACCAGGGGGACGCCGCCGCCGTCGCCACGCTGATCGGCCTCGAAGCGGAGAGCAAGGGCGCGCTCGACTCGGTGCTCCCGGCGCTGTCGGCGTGGCACAGGCGACAGGACGAGCACGCGCTGACCAGCGCGCGGCGCTACCGGACGGTGTGGACACCGCTGCGTGTCCCCGTCGACCCCGCGCTCACCGGAACCTGGCTGGTCCTCACCACGGACGGGGACGGCGACGCGGAGGTGCCGACCGCGCTGACCGCATACGGCGCCCGAGCGCGCCGTGTGGTCCTCGACGAGAGCTGCACCGACCCCGAGGTGGTGGCGGCACGGCTCAGCGAGGCCGGTCTGGACCGCGCGGCCGGAGTGCTGTCGCTGCTCGCGACGGCCGAGGAGGCGGCCGGTGGCGAACCCGCGCTGCCCACCGGCGTGGCGCTGACCGCCTCGCTCCTCCAGGCGCTGATGGCGGCCGGGGCCGAGGTGCCGCTGTGGACGGTGACCCGCGGCGCGGTCTCGACCGGCCCCGCCGACCCGGTCCGTAACCCCCGGCAGGCGATGGTCCTCGGGCTCGGACGGACCGTGGCGCTGGAGGCACCTTCGCTACGAGGCGGGCTGATCGACCTCCCGGAGCGGCTCGACCCCGAGGCGGTCAGGCGGCTCGCCGCACTGCTCTCGGCGGGCCCGGGGGAGGAGCAGGCGGCGGTGCGCTCCTCCGGTGTCCTCGTCAGGCGTCTGGTGAGGGCACCGGCACGAGCCGACTCGCCCGGCGCCTGGAGCCCAGGCGGCACGACCCTGGTGACGGGCGGCACCGGGACGCTGGGCAGCCGAGCCGCCCGATGGCTGGCCCAACAGGGCGCCGAGCACCTGGTGTTGACGAGCCGACATGGCCCCGCGGCACCGGGTGCGGCCGAACTGGTGGCGGAGCTGACCGCCCACGGGACGACCGCCGAGGTGATGCCCTGCGATCTGACCGACCGGGACGCCGTGGCCGCGGTGCTCGACCGGCTCTCGGCGGACGGCCGTCCCGTGCGCGCCGTGGTACACACCGTGGGGACGAGGGACCTGGAGCCGCTCGAGACGGCGAGCCTCACCTCCCTCGCCCAGGCGGTGCACGCGAAGGTGGCAGGCGCCGCGCACCTCGACGAACTGCTCGACGACACCGGCCTGGACGCCTTCGTGCTGTTCACCTCGGTGGCCGGAGTCTGGGGCATCGGCCACCACGCGGCACAGGCGGCGGCCGACGCGTATCTGGAAGCGCTGGCGTCACGGCGCCGCGGACGGGGCGCCCGCGCGACGGCGATCTCCTTCACCCCGTGGGAGGAGGCGCGCGACCGGATGAGCGAGCAGGAGCGCGAGTACCTCGTGCGAACCGGGGTGTCCTTCCTCGACAGCGACCTGGCCCTGACCGGGCTCGCCCAGGCGCTGTACGAGGACGAGACCGCGCTGACGGTCGCCGACATCGACTGGGAACGCCACCTCCCCTTCGTCACCCCGGCCGCTCCCATCCCGTTCTTCAGTGAGCTGCCGGAGGCACGGAGCCTCGACGAGCCCGTAACCACGGGCGACGACGGCGAGTTCACCGCACGGCTGCGGGGCCTTCCGGCCGAGGAGCGGCGGCACGTCCTCGTCGAGCTGGTGCGCAGCGAGGCCGCGGCGGCCCTCGGCCACGCGTCCGGGCAGGCGGTCGACGAGCACTCGGCCTTCCGCGACCACGGCATGGACTCGCTCGCCGCCATCGACCTGCGCAACCGGCTTGCCACGGCGATGGGCACGGCACTGCCCAGCACCGTCGTCCTGACCCACCCCACCCCGGCCCAACTTGCCGACCACCTCGTCGACCACCTCGCCTCGCCGTCGGCGAAGGAGGACAGCGGCACCGGCGGCGCTGACGGCGTCGCCACGACCGACCTGGTCGTCCGCCTGCACCGCCACGCCGTGCGGACGGGCCGGATGAACGAGGCCGGAACCCTGCTCCTCGACCTCGCCGCGCTCCGGCCCAAGAACACCGAGCCCCTCCCGCCCACGGTGGACCGGCTCACCGCCGACACCCCGGGCACCCGCCTGATCTGCGTGGCCCCCATCGTGCCGCTGACCGGACCCCACACCTACTTCACACTCGCCGGGGCGCTTCCCGGCGACTGGGCCATCACCTGTCTGACGCCCCCCGGTTTCGGCACCGAGGCGACCCTGCCCGCCACCCGGGAAACACTCGTCGAAGGGCTCGTCCACGCCGTAGAGACGAGCACCGACGGCGACCCCGCCGACCCGGTGGTCCTCCTGGGCACCTCGTCCGGCGGCATCCTCGCCCACGAGACCGCCCGGCGCCTCGCCGAGCGCGGCACGCCCGTGCGGGCCGTCGTCCTCGTGGACACCTACATCCTGGAATCCCCGGCCGCCCAGGGGCTCCAACCCCAGCTGTGGCACGCCCTGTACGAACGCGAACACCTCGCCGACGGCTACACCGCCACGGACTTGTCCGCCTACGCCTGGATGGAACAGCTCCTGCACACCTGGACCCCCGCGCCCACCCCGTTTCCGACCCTGCTCCTCCGCGCCTCGGACCCCCTTCCCGCACCGGACGGGACGGACCCGGTGCCGCACGGCTGGCAGACGGACCTCCCCCACATGGCCACCACCGTGACCGTCGTGGGCAACCACTTCACCCTCGTCAACCAGCACGCCCCCACCACGGCCGGCCACATCACCGAATGGCTCGCCGAGCGGGGGACAGGCAGGAATACCAGCGGAGACGCCGACGTCCTGGAACGGGCGGCTGGAACAGGGGAACGTACCGCGTGACGAAGTCGTACCGCGGCCATCAAGAACTGTCACGGGCTGATGGACTTCACGAGTTCGGCCCGGGTAATCGCACCAAGAATGAGGAGTTCGGTGACCGAGATCAGTGGGCTGGAGCGGCCTGGGTCGCCGGCATGCGGGGGTGGCCTGTTTCCTTCCAGACCTGGTCCAGGGCGTCGACGAATCCGTGTACGTCGTCGGCGGTGTGTACGGCTCCGGGGGCGACCCGCAGGATCTCCTCCCCGACCCGCACGCTCGGTGCGTTGATCGCTTGTACGTAGATTCCGTGCTGGTCGAGCAGCAGCGTGGACATCCGCTTGCACACGGCCTCGTCCCGTACCAGGACGGAGACGATGTGTGTCTGGTCCGAGATGAAGGGAATGCCACGCTCGTTCAGCAGCCGGTGCATCAGCTGCGCGTTGGACCACAGCTGTTCCCGCTCGGCCTCGGAGGTGCGCAGATGGCGTACGGCGGCGGTGGCGCCGGCGGCCAGGGCGGGCGGCAGGGCGGTGGTGAAGATGAAGGAGCGGGAGAACATGCGCACCGCCTCGATGATTTCGGCGGGGCCGGCGATGTAGCCGCCGGTGGTGCCGAAGCCCTTGGCCAGGGTGCCCATGATGACGGTGAAGTCGTCGGCGATGCCCTCCTGGGCGGCGATGCCGGCGCCCTGCGGGCCGTACATGCCCACCGCGTGCACCTCGTCGAGGTAGGTCATCGCTCCGTGGCGCTTGGCGATGTCGGAGAGTTCGGCCAGCGGGGCGATGTCGCCGTTCATCGAGTACACGGACTCGGCGACGATGAGCTTGGGGGCGTCCGGGTCGGCCGCCGCTATCAGCTCTTCCAGGTGAGCGGGGTCGTTGTGGCGGAAGATCTGCTTCTGGGCGCGGCTGTGGCGCAGGCCGTCGATGATGGAGGCGTGGTTGAGGGCGTCGGAGAAGACGATGCACCCCTCCATGCGGCCGGCGATGACGGACAGCGCGCCGTCGTTGGCGGTGTAGCCGGAGGTGAACAGCAGGGCGTCGTCCTTGCCGTGGAGCGCGGCGAGCTCGTTCTCCAGCAGCACGTGGTGGTGGTTGGTGCCGCCGATGTTGCGTGAGCCGCCGGCGCCGGCACCGTACTTGTCGACCGCGTCCTTCACGGCTTCGAGGACCGCGGGATGCTGGCCCATGCCGAG